>CATYDM010000013.1 GCA_958405195.1 uncultured Collinsella sp. | reverse complement strand
TGACCTCCCGGTTATCAGCCGGACGCTCTAACCAACTGAGCTACAGGTCCATCGCGCAAGGGATATATTAGACGAGTCGTTACGCGCGCGTCAACAACTTTTTTGAAAATCTTTGAGGGGTGTCGCCCCCGGCTGCCCGGCGGCATGCGAAGTCGCCTGCTCGGACAGTCCTGCTCGCACGGAGAGCACATTAAGTGCTCTCCTGCTCGTGCGGAACTCGCGATCGACTTCGCATGCCGCCGGGCAGCCGGGGGCGACGTGGGGTTCAAAGGTTTTCAAAAAAGCGGTCGGCGCGCAGTGCGCCGACCGCCGATATATGGGGTCTGATGATTTTTACCAGCTAGAGCCTCTTACTCGTCTAGGAGATCTTCTGGCATGTCGTTGCCGTCGACTTGGTCGACTGGGGCTTCTTCGGGGGCAGAACCGTCTTCTGTTGCTTCGCCTTCGGGCTTCTCTTTGGCTGCCGTCATGCGGGCTACGGCGCATATGCGGTCGTTGTCGTCGACGGTCATCATCTTGACGCCCTGGGTGGCGCGGCCAGTCTGGCTGATCTCGTCGGTCTTGACGCGAATGACCGTCGCGCCCTCCGTCACGATGAACAGCTCGTGCTGCGGGCCCACCGTCTTCATGGCCGCGAGGTTACCCTTACGCTCGGTCATTTGGATGGTGTAGACGCCCTGACCGCCGCGATTCTGCTCTGGGTAGTCCGCGACCGGCGTGCGCTTGCCGTAGCCGCGCTCGGTGATGACGAACAGATCGCCGTTGCCGTTAGTGACTTCCATGCCCAGAACGCTCACGCCGTCCTTCATACCGATACCGCGAACGCCGCTGGTATCGCGGCCGGTGGCGCGCACCTGCTCCTCGGAGAACATGATCGCCTTGCCCGCGGTGGTGGCCAGGATAATCTTGTCGCCCTCGCGCACGCGGCGCACGTTCAGCAGCGCGTCGTCGTCACGCAGGTTGATAGCGATCAGGCCGTCGCGACGGCTGCGGTCATATGCGCTCATCACGGTCTTCTTGACCATGCCGCTCTTGGTGGCAAACATCAGGTACTCGTCGGCCGGGAACTCGCGGCAGCTGATGACGCTCGCGATCTTCTCGCCTTCCTCGAAGGGCAGCAGGTTGACGATCGCGGTACCGCGCGCCTGGCGCGTACCCACCGGCAGCTCGTGCACCTTCAGGCGATAGACCTTGCCCTTGCTCGAGAAGAACAGCACGTACTCGTGCGTGGACGCGATGAACATCTCGTCGATGACGTCATCCTCTTTGAGGTTGACGCCCGACACGCCCTTGCCACCGCGCTTCTGGGCACGGTAGGCAGCCACCGGGATACGCTTAACGTAGCCGGTATGGGTGATGGTCACGACCATATCCTCGTCGGCGATGAGGTCCTCGACATCCAGGTCCTTCTCAACCTGGCTGATCTCGGTGCGGCGCTTGTCGCCGAACTTCTTGGAGATCTCGCGCATCTCTTCCTTGATGACGCCCAGGATCTTCTCCTCATGCGCCAGTAGGTCCTCGTAGTAGGCGATGGCGCGGCGCAAGCCGTCCAGCTCTTCCTGAATCTTGTCGCGCTCCAGACCGGTCAGGCGGCGCAGCTTCATCTCGAGGATGGCCGTGGTCTGCTCGGGCGTAAAACCAAAGCGCTCGATCAGGCGGCTGCTGGCCTCGGAGTCGGTCTGCGAGGAGCGGATGATGCTAATGACCTCGTCGATATGGTCAAGGGCCATCAGGTAACCCTCGAGGATATGCGCGCGGGCCTGGGCCTTCTTAAGGTCGAAGCGGGTGCGGCGGGTGACGACGTCGACCTGGTGGTCGATGTAGTGCTGCAGCATCTCGCGCAGGCTCAGGCATTTGGGAACGCCGTTAACGAGCGCCAGGTTGTTGGCGCCAAAGGTCGTCTGCAGCGAGGTGTACTTATACAGGTTGTTGAGCACGACCTGCGGAATGACGCCCTTCTTGAGCTCGATGACCAGACGGATGCCCTTCTGGTTGGACTCATCGCGCATATCCGAGATGCCCTCGATGCGTTTGTCGTTGACGAGCTGGGCGATCTTCTCCTGCAGGGTGCCCTTGTTGACCATGTAGGGAATCTCGGTAAAGACCAAGCGGCTGCGGCCGGTCTTGGTGGACTCCACGTGTGCCTTGGCACGCACGGTAATGGAGCCGCGGCCGGTCTCGTAGCTCTGCTTAATGCCGGCGCTACCCATGATGATGGCGCCGGTGGGGAAGTCCGGACCGGGCATAATCTGCATGAGCTCGTCGACGGTGGCGTCGGGGTTGTCGATCAGGTAGCAGGTGGCCTCGATCGCCTCGGTGAGGTTATGCGGGGCGATGTTGGTGGCCATGCCGACGGCGATGCCCTGGCTGCCGTTGACCAGCAGGTTGGGGAAGCGCGCAGGCAGCGCCACGGGCTCGGCGAGCGATTCGTCGTAGTTGGGCTGCCAGTCGACGGTATCCTTCTGCAGGTCGCGCAGCAGTTCCATGGCGGGCTTTGCCAGGCGGCTCTCGGTGTAACGCATGGCTGCCGCGCCGTCGCCGTCGATGTTACCGAAGTTGCCATGACCGTCGATGAGCGGCGTGCGCATGGAGAACCACTGTGCCAGGCGGACCATGGCCTCGTAGACCGCAGAGTCACCGTGCGGGTGGTACTTACCGATAACTTCGCCGACCGTCCAGGCCGACTTCTTATGTGGGCGGTTGGGGTAGATGCCGCTCTCGTTCATCGCATACAGGATGCGGCGGTGCACCGGCTTTAAGCCGTCGCGCACGTCCGGCAGGGCGCGCGCCGTGATAACCGACATCGAATACTCGATGAACGACTGCTTCATCTCGCGGCCAAACTCCGAAATCTGGAGCTGGCCGCCGTTGATATCCTCGCCGGCCGAGGCGCCGCGATCGAGTTCGCCAAAGCTCTCCTCGAGCTCGGCGTCGTCGTCTTCTTCCTCATCATCATCGGCATCGGGGTTATAGGCGTCCGGATCGCCGTCCTCGCCCTGCTCAGCACGGGCAAGCAGGCGCTTCAGATCATCGGGCATACCGGCATCGCCGGCCTCGTCCATACCCTCGTTATTGTTGATATCGTCTGCCACGTTACCTCCTCTTAAGCGTCAAGGAATCGTGCGTCATGTGCATGCTTCTCGATGTACTCGCGGCGATAGCCGACCTCGGAACCCATCAGCTCGCGCACGGCGCGGTCCGCCACCACGGCGTCCTCGATCGACACGCGCTGCAGAATGCGGGTCTTGGGGTCCATCGTCGTCGAGGCAAGCTGCTTGGGGTCCATCTCGCCCAGGCCCTTGTAGCGCTGGACGGTATAGCCCTTGCGCTTTTTGGTAATCTTGCCGTCCTTGGCCTTGCCGTCCTCGTCGTTATCGTCGGGGTTCAGGCCCAGACTCTGGATGGTGTCGCGCAGGATCTCGTCTTCGGGCTGGCGGCCGTTGGGATACACGTAGTGGATCTTGTTGCGCACCTTAATGCCAAAGATGGGCGGGCAGGCAACATAGACGTAGCCGGCATCGATCAGCGGACGCATGTACTTGTAGAAGAACGTCAGCAGCAGGATGCGGATATGCGCACCGTCGACGTCTGCATCGGTCATGATGATGATCTTGTGGTAGCGCGCCTTGGTGATATCGAAGTCGCCGCCGTCGCCGGCACTCGTCGTGACGCCGCAACCGATCGCGGTAATCAGCGACTGGATGGTGTCACTCGAGAACGCGCGATGGTCACCAACGCGTTCGACGTTCAAAATCTTGCCGCGCAGGGGCAGAATCGCCTGGATGTCTCGGCGACGGCCGTCCTTGGCCGAACCGCCTGCCGAGTCGCCCTCTACGATGAAGAGCTCGGTCAGCTCGGCATCGCGCACCGAGCAGTCAGCGAGCTTACCGGGCAGGGACGCCGTCTCGAGCAGGCTCTTGCGGCGGGTCGCCTCGCGCGCCTTGCGGGCGGCATTGCGCGCCTTGCAGGCCTGTTGCGCCTTCTTGACGATCTCGCGAGCGGGCTTGGGATGCTCCTCGAGGTAATCGACAAGGCCGTCGGTCACAATCTTGAGCGTGAGCGCTCGCATATAGGAGCTGCCGAGCTTTGCCTTGGTCTGGCCCTCAAACTGCGGATCGGGCAGCTTGACCGAGATAACGGCCGAAAGGCCCTCGCGCACATCGTCGCCGGTCAGGTTGGCGTCTTTTTCCTTGAGCAGGTTCTGCTTGTGCGCGTAATCGTTGATCACGCGGGTGAGCGCGGTACGGAAGCCCTCAAGGTGCATGCCGCCCTCGGGGGTGTAGATGTCGTTGGCAAACGACATGACGTTCTCGCCGTAGCCGCTATTCCACTGCAGGGAAACCTCAACCTCGCCCATCTTGGCCACAGGTGCGTCCGGGTCCGATTTGCCCTCGATGTAGATAGGCTCCTTAAAGGCCTCGGGGACGTCCTTGCCCTCGTTAAGGAACTTGACGAAGTCGATGATGCCGCCCTCGTAGCAAAACTCCTCCACGTGGGGAGTAGACTCGCGCTCGTCAGTCAGCACGATTTTGAGGTTCTTATTGAGGAACGCCGTCTCCTGCAGACGGTTGTGCAGCGTATCGAAATCGTAGATGCAGGTCTCGAAGATCTCGTCGTCGGGCCAGAAGGTGACGGTGGTGCCCGTCGAATCCGAGGTGCCCACGACCTCCATCTTCTTGACGGTCTTGCCGCGCGAGAACTCCATCTCGTAGGTGTTGCCATCGCGACGAACCTGAACGACCACGCGCTTGGACAGTGCGTTGACGACGGAGATGCCCACGCCGTGCAGGCCGCCCGAGACCTTATAGGCCGAGTTATCGAACTTACCGCCGGCGTGCAAGATCGTCATGACGACCTCGAGCGTCGGGATCTTTTTAACAGGGTGCTCGTCGACGGGGATGCCGCGCCCGTTGTCGACGACCGTGATGGAGTTGTCGGCGTGGACCGTCACCTGGATCTCGGTGCAGAAACCGGCCATGGCCTCGTCGACGGAGTTGTCAACGATCTCCCACACCAGGTGATGCAGACCGCTGGCGCTCGTCGAGCCGATATACATGCCCGGGCGCTTACGAACGGCCTCGAGACCTTCGAGAATCTTAATCTCGCCGCCATCGTAATCGTTTTCGTTTGCCACACGTCCTCCTTCAGTCAAGAAAATGTGTACAGCCTTACTAGTTTATCGTAAAAAAATACCCTCGGGAACGAGGGTATTTGGCTCTACAAGGCCACCAGATGCGATTTAAGGCTCTTTTTTGCTTTGCACGCCCTTGGCCCACTCGGCACTGGCTCTCATGGCATTCTCGAGGGCCTCGCGCAGTTTTTGGTCTTCGATGGGCGCCACTTGGCGCTCAATCTCGGTGCGCTCGGCCTCACTTAGGTCGGCGTGCGGGGCCGGCGGGCGCTCGGTCGTCGTCGGGCGCAGGCGCTCCTTGGCGGCGGGCGGCGTATGACCGGGCGCGGTGGTTTTGAACACCAGTCCGTCCACATGCGCACCGGCGCGCTCCATGCGCGCGCGGATGATCTCGCGCAACAGTGTCATTTCCTGCGTCCACGAGGGCGAATCGAGATATACCAGCAGCTCATTGGACTCGGGCAGGTAGCGCAGGCCCGTCACATGCCGCCCCTCGCGCGTGCCCGAGCACACCGCGTTCCACGCGCGATAGACCGCGCGCGACTCCTCGGCAGCCTCCATCTGCGCGCGGCGCTTAGGCGTTGCAGCCGCCAGGATGCGCTGGCGCTCTGCGTTCAAAAACCCACTGAAGGCGACCGTCTCGCTCTCGCGCTCGTAATTAGCACGTCTCACCCATGCTCACCACCTTGGCTCGATCAAGCAGGTCATCGGTAAAGTATCCCAGGTTGGTCGTGGTTATGACCGTCTGGATATCATCGCCGATCAGCCGCAGAAAAGCACCGCGGCGCTCGCCGTCGAGCTCGCTCATCACGTCGTCCAGAAGCAACAGCGGAGCAGTACCCAGAACATCGCGAGCCACGGCCACCTCGGCCACCTTCCAGGCCAGAACCAACGTTCGCTGCTGTCCTTGGCTGGCAAATGAACGAGCGGAGCGACCCGCCACGGTAAATTCAATCTCGTCGCGATGCGGTCCCGCCAACGTCACGCCGCGGCGAATTTCCTCGTCGGCGTGCTCATCAAGGGCGGCCAGCATGCGCTCGTACGCCCAGCTCTTCAGCTCTTCGCGATCCTCGACCTGGGGCAAATCCCCCAGCGTGGACGCATAGGACACGTTGGCGACTTCACCGGACGCCACTTGCCCATAGGCAGTACGCACATGGCCCGCCAGCCGGTCGAGCAGGGCCAACCGGTGCACAAGCAGAGCCGAGCCCGCGCGGGCAATCGAATCGTTCCACGTGCCGAGCATCTCACGGCAGCACCAGGTTTCCTTGAGCAAGGCGTTGCGCTGGGTCACGCAGCGCGCATAGGTGCTCGCAAGATCGGCATAGCGTGCGCTCAGTTGCATGCCAAAGTCATCGAGGGCGGCGCGGCGCACACTGGCGCCTCGCTTAACCATGTCCAGATGGTCGGGGCAAAACAGCACGCTCGGCAGAACCCCGCGCACACCGGCGGCAGAGCATCTCTTGCCGTTGCGGCTAAACGAGCGCTTACCGTCCTCCGCGCTCAATCCCATATCAAGCACGCGGCCGTCGCCCTCGAGCCTCAGCTCGACCTTACACGAGCCCACGCCGTCATGGACGAGCTCGGCTGCGGTCGGATGCCTAAACGAGGCGCCGCTCGTCAGCAGCTGCAGCGCCTCTATGAGATTGGTCTTTCCCGCCGCGTTGGGTCCCGCAAGTATCGTCACGCCCTCGTCCAGGGCAAGACGATAGCTATCGAAGCTGCGGTAGTGCGCGACGGAAAGATCGCGGGCGAACATGGTCATAGCGCAGCGCTAGATGCGGACCGGCATGACCAGGTACAGGTAGTTGATCTTGTCGTAGGACTTGAAGATGCCCGCCTGCGAGTAGCTCTTGAGCTCCAGCGTGATCTCCTTCTCCTTGGATAGGGCATTGAGGCAGCCGAAGATGTAGTGGTAGTTGAAGGCGATGGTGCCCGACTCGCCCTCGGCCTCGACATCGATCGTCTCCTGCGCAAGGTCCTGGTCATTGGAGATGGAGGACAGGCCCATCTGCCCGTTCTCGACATCGATCTCGAACTTGACGGCGGGGTTGGCGCTCGCGATAACGGCCACGCGCTTGAGGGCGGCGTTAAAGGCGGCGACGTCGATCTTGACGCTCGCCACGCACGAATCGGGGATGAGCTGCTTGTAGTTGGGGTACACGCCCTCGATGCGGCGCGACACGTAGGTGGTGTTGCCGGCCTCGAAGACGACCTGGGTGTCGGTAGCCCCGATCATGATGGTCGCCTGGCTGGCCATGATGTTCAGTGCGTCGTTAAAGGCGTCGGCCGGAACGTTGAGCTCAAAGGAGCCTTCGAGGGTCGAGGTCTCGACCTGCGTATCGCACACGGCCAAACGGAAGGAATCGGTCGCTACCAGGCGCACGGTGTTGTTCTCGACCTTCATGTGCACGCCGCCCAGGATGGGGCGGGCCTTGTCGGTCGAGGTGACGCGCCACACACGGCCGACCATTTCGGACAAGATATCAGTCGGCAGCTCCACGGCACTCTCGATGGCATAGGCCGGAAACTCGGGGAAGTCATTGGCATCGAGCGTGTTCAGGCGGAAAGAGCTCTTCTCGCAACTGATCAGCACCTGGCGCTCGGACAGCTCAAAGGTGACTGGGGCATCGGGGAGGGTTTTGGTGATATTGGAGAGCATCTTACAGGGTATAACCATCTCGCCCTCTTCTTCGACATGCGCCGCGATGCGATGACGAATCGAGATGGTGTAGTTAGAGGTTTGGAATTCCAAGATGCCGTCTTGCGCCTTGACGAGCACGCCCGACAGGATGGGAAGGGTGGATGCCGAAGCGACACCCTTCATAACGACGCCGATGGCTTGTGTAAGCGAGCTCTGGCTGACGGTGAACTTCATCTTTTAATACCTTTCTATAGATATAAATATCTTAATAATAGTAATAGCACTGACGAAACTGTTGATTACTCCCAAAGACGCAGGTCAGACCCAGAAAGAGAATCGACAGCAGCCTGTGTGCAACAGGGGTGGTTTTCCACGTTCAAAACCTGCGCAAAACTTTTCATCACTGCGGGTTGGGTTTTAGACACCTTATGTCCGTGGTTTCGACAAGTTTTCAACAGGTGTCTCTATTTCCCTACGAGCGCAGTGTAATTTTATCGCGCAACGATTTGAGATCTTCGGTGACGGTGCGGTCTTCCTGGATCATCTTCTGGACCTTTTTGTAGCTCGTGCTGACGGTCGAGTGGTTGCGGTTGCCAAATTCGGCGCCCACCGCCGTGGTCGTCATTTCGCACATCTCGATGGCCAGGTAGATAGCGATATGGCGTGCTTTGGCGATATTGGCGTTGCGACGCGGGCCGATGAGCTCCTCGTGCGTCACGCCGTACTGCTCTTCGATGACGGACTGAACCGTCTGGACGTTGATCTTTTTGGCCGATGTGTCGAAGTACTGGCTGGCGATGGCATCGATATCGTCAAAGGTGAGCTCCCCGCCCTCGCGCTCGCGGTCGCCCGCCTCGCCGGCGCAGCGCTCGCAGAAGCTCTCAAGTTCGCGGATGTTGGTGCCTGAGACCTCGGCCATGTGTTTAAAGTGCTCGTCGGTCAGGTGCCCACCGTCGCCCCCATAGGCCGCCAGCAGCGAGTCGTCGCCTGCCTCGGGAGCGGCGACGATGGTGTTCTCGTAATAGCGCTGCAAGATCTTGTATTTCATCTCGTAGCTGGGCTCTGCGACCAGGCAGAGCATGCCGGCGTTGAAGCGGCTGGTCAGACGCTCGTCCATGCTCAGGTCCTTGGGGGCACGGTCTGCCGCGATGACGACCTTCTTGTTGTTGCGGATGAACTCGTCCATGAGCTGGAAGAAGTAGTCCACGCTCGCGCGCTTGCCGATGATGTTTTGGATGTCATCGATGATGAGCACGTCCACGCCGTGGTACGCCTGCATGATGGGGGCGTTGCTCTTCTTTTGGCGGTCGAACTCGGTCATCAGGTCGTCCAGATACGCCTGGGAGTTGGCATACTTGACCTTGATCTCGGGCGACTTCTCGGCGAGCTCGTTTTTGATGGCAAGCAGCAGGTGCGTCTTGCCCAGGCCCGATTTGCCGTAGATGAACAGTGATGTACACGTGCCGCGCTCGTCCGCGAGGGCGGCAAACTTGAGTGCCGAGCGATAGGCGTGGCTGTTCTCGGGGCCGTAGACAAAGTTCTCAAAGGTAAATTTTGAGTTCGCGGCGAGTGGGGCTCCATCCGTATTCTGCTCGGCCGGCACGGTCGGTGCTGGCATGGGTGAGGTGGGGGTCGCAGCTTGCGTGGATTTAGTCGGCGCTCCGCCCTTCATCTGGTTCATCATACGGCGAAAATCGTCGGCCGAGAGCGTGTTTTTGATTGCAATGCCCGAATCCGCGCCCGCCGCTGCGTCGTGAGCAATGGGCATGTGCGTGACGGGTGCGTTCGTTGACATCGCTGCCGCGGTTGGCAACGGTGCCATGGTTTCACGGGAAACATCGCTGTGCTGGTGCTCGATTGTCGACACGTCGCCTGCGGAGGCCGGCACCGCCGGGGAAGCAGCGGGAGCCGTGACGGGCGCCGTCGCGGCAGCGGATTCCGCCGCGGCACCTTGCGGTGCCACGATGTCGAGCGCAATCGGTGCAAAGGCGATTTCTTCCAGATAAGCCTCAATAGTCGGCTGATGCTTTTTGAGCTGCGCGATGGCAAAGCGCGAGGGGGCCTCGATCGTGAGCGTATCTTCGGTCAGGCTTATGGCGCGCGATTGCCCCAGCATGTTGATGAGGCGTGCATCTTGGCCGTCGCGCTGGCAAAAGGCGATGGCATCCCCCAGGATGATGCTTGCTTCCTCGTCCACTGTCTCTCCCGTTCTTTAGCTCTGAGCTCGCACGCGAGCGGCGCCGAGTTCGGTCAGATGGTATTTCTGGCCATGTTTGATGACCAAGCCGGCCTGCGCCAAGTCATTGAGCGTGCGTGACCAAGTGGGGGCCGAGTTTCCAAACGCCCTCGCCAGATCGGTTGCGCCGCACGCTTGATTTTGCGCCAGATAGCCCAGCGCGGCGTTGCCGCGATCACTTACGAACACGTCCGGTTGTGGCTGTGCATACTGATTTGCTGCACTAGGATACATCATTTGAGCTGCTGGTTGTTGAGAACTCTGCATCGGCGGCATTTGCTGTTGAAAACTTTGAGGCCACTGTTGGTAAGGCTGCGGAGGCATCTGCTGGGCCCAGGGGTTGTACTGCTGCTGCGGCATCTGCTGGTACGGCTGCTGATATCCCTGCTGGTACTGCTGCGGGAACTGCTGGCCGTACCCCAGTGGCGGCATCTGCTGATATGGATATCCCTGTTGGTACGGCTGATAGCCCATTTGCTGGCCACCCGGTGCCCCCGTTGCCTGCTGCATTGCTGCTGCATCCTGATCCGCCAGCGGCATGGCCTCTGGCATGTTTGGCGGCATCGACATCGATGCCGCCTGGGGCTCTTGTGTAGGAAGCACTCCGGGCTGTCGCATCTGCCCCACGGGGGGCTGCATCTGCTGCGCTGCCATGGGCTGCTGCGCAAAAGCTCCCGGCTGGGGATATGTGGGCTGATCCGTCTCGGGCCGCACGGCAGCACCGCGTCCGCCGGCACGCTCGATTTCCTGTACGCGTTTAGGGTCCAGGCTTACCGTAACCACGGTGCCGTTGCCCATGTTGTCCTCGATGGATACGGCACCGCCGGCGTTTTCCAAATACTCCTGCACCATGGGAAACCCTGCTCCGGTTCCACGGATATAGCGCTTCATCTTGCTGTTTGCGCTGGTAACGCCAAAGTCGAAAGCGCGTTCCTTGTCGTCGATGCCGGGTCCTTGATCAGCAAAGCGGATGGTGTCTCCGCCGTCCAGAATCGAGATGATGGGCTCGGCAAAGTGCGCGTGGATAAAGTTTTCGACAATCTCGCGGATGACCATGAGCGAGATATGGCCACCTTGTTCTTTCATGCACTGGTAGACGGTGTTGGTCGTCTCTTCCAAATACGTGCGGACATCTTGCGGATCAATGACGATCACACGCGGTGTCGACAGCATGTCGTCATAGACGGCGATGCGCGCGGCGTACATGGCTTTTGGCGCCTGCGTGGTCGTCTGCTCGCCTTCCGCACGCTCTTCGCGCACGCCGGTGATGTGCTCGTTGTCGGGTGCCGGGTCTCCGGAATCGACCATGGTGTAAAAGTCGTCAGACATGCCGCTCGCAATCTTTCAAAAGGTTTCGAACAAATAGTAGCTCACCGTGCAATGTTTCTCATCTTTCGACAACTTTTCAAAACCTGTTGAAAACTTTGGAAAACGGGCGAAAAGTTCTCAACATTGCCAACATGACCTGTTGAAAACTCGATGAAATATCGTGAAAAGTTGCCATGCACCGCTAAATCGAGCTTGGCTTATGGGGGAACCGTGTGAACTGCGCAACCTTTTACCTTTGATTTCTTGACATTTGAACATTGATTTCCCTACAATCTTCAAGCTCACGTGTCTATATCTGCGTCCGCGTCCCCGCGGACACTCGAAATGCAGCAGGAGGAACTTAAGATGAAGCGTACGTATCAGCCTAATAAGCGTAAGCGTGCCAAGACCCATGGCTTCCGTGCCCGTATGGCCACTAAGGGTGGTCGTGCCGTGCTCGCCCGTCGTCGCGCCAAGGGCCGCAAGCGTCTCACTGTCTAGCAGCGATACACACATCTCGCATGAAGACTATTAAGTCTCGGCAAGATTTCGAGCATGTGTTCAGTCAGGGGCGTCGTTTCAATCACCCTCTGATTCGAATGACCATATGTGAATCGGTTGGCGAAGGCGACTCCGGAAGGGTCGCCTTCGTTGGTGCTAAGCGACTCGGTTGTGCCGTCGTGCGCAACCGATCTAAGCGTGTGATGCGCGAGGCCGCCCGCAGCTGCGGATTTCCCGTTGCGGGTTATGACATCATCTTGTTTGCAACTCCCAAGACGAGGGTTTCCTCGCCGCAGGAGATGGACAAGGCGTTGCGTTCGCTTATGAAGCGCGCCGGCGTTGCCGGGGAGGAGCGATGAGCAATCACGTTTTGCGACGTGTTGCCATCGCTCCTATTCGCATATATCAACAGGTTATTTCGCCCTTATTGCCTGACGCCTGCATTTATTACCCAACGTGCTCGCAATACGCCATCCAGGCGATTGAGAAGCACGGTGTTTTGAGAGGCTGCTGGCTTGCCGTGAGGCGCATCGCTCGCTGCAATCCCCTGCACGTCGGCGGTTATGACCCTGTGCCCTAGCGGGCACTCGCTATCGGAGGAAAACTTACATGTGGGATTGGATCGTTAACATCCTTTTCGAGCTGCTCAAGCTCATCCAGACCTTTGCGGTCGACTGGGGCCTGTCCATCATCATTCTGGTGGTCATCATCCGTCTGCTGCTGACGCCGCTTATGCTCAAGTCGACCAAGTCGACGGCTCGCATGCAGGTGCTGCAGCCCAAGATGCTCGAGATCCAGGAGCGCTATGCCGACGATCCCCAGCGTCAGGCCGAGGAGATGCAGAAGTTCTACAGCGAGAACAAGTTCAACCCCATGGCTGGCTGTCTGCCGCTGCTGATTCAGATGCCTATCCTGTTCGCCCTGTTTACATTGCTGCGCAACCTGCCGCAGTACTTTAACGACGGCACGTTCTCGTTCTTCAACATCCTGCCCGACCTGACCACCACGCCGAGCGCTTCCTTTGCCGATGGCTTTATGGTTGCACTGCCTGCGCTGGTTTGCCTGATCCTGTTTGCCGTCCTGACCCTGATTCCGCAGCTCTATATGTCGCGCAACCAGACCGGCCAGCAGGCTCAGAGCATGCGTATGATGGCCGTTGTCATGACGGTCATGATGCTTTGGATGGGCTGGAGCCTTCCCGTTGGTGTTCTGCTGTACTACGACGTCTCGTCTGCTTGGCAGGTTATCCAGCAGATTTTTGTGACGCAGAAGGTCATCGACAAGGCGAAGGCCGATGAGGAGGAGCGTCTTAAGAACGCTCCGCTGCAGGTTGAGGTCACTCGTCGCGAGAAGAAGCCGCGCCCGCACAAGAAGAAGTAGTGGGATATCAATCTTATTTAGGTACCTAACTTTTGGAGTACGTTATGTCTGAAGAGATCATCGAGGATATGCTTGAGGAGGTTGCCCCGCAGGTCGCGGGCGATTATCCCGAGATTGCACAGCGCTACAAGGCTGGTGAAGAGCTGACCGATGAGGAGCTCGACACCATTGCAGATGTTGCGATTTCCATCCTGCGTTCCATCCTTTCGCACTTCGATGCCGCCAACTCTCCTATCGATGAGTATGAGGGCGACGAGGGTGAGCTGATTTTGGATGTAACGGCTCCAGACCTTGCTGTTCTCATTGGCCGTCATGGTCGCACTCTTGATGCTCTTCAGGTTATGTTCTCTTTGCTGGTGAGCCGCAAGCTTGGCTTTAGGTATCCGGTTGTAGTGGACGTCGAGGGATACAAGAGTCGCCGTCAGGATAAGGTCGCCTCCATGGCTCAGTCTGCTGCCGAGCGTGCCATCCGCACTCATAAGAGTGTTTCGCTTCCGCCCATGAATGCCTACGAGCGCCGACTGGTTCACATTGCACTTCGTGGCAACGATGCAGTCGATACTCATTCTGAGGGTTCTGACCCTGATCGCCATGTGGTGATTGTTGCTCGATAATCTACTCGAGCTTATGCTAGGGGGACGTGGTTTCCACGTCCCTTTTTTTGTCAAAAGTTCTCGATACGCTGATTTTTGTCAGAAAGGAGCTTTCGTTGTTAGTACTTACCGATCAGCAGGCTGACGAGATGTTGAGTCGCCTAACTTCCCATTGCAAAGAATATTCCTTGAGCGTAACTGATATTGAGCTGAGGAAATGTATCCAGCATTTGGATTTGGTTCTAGAAACAAATAAGACAACCAATCTCACCCGTATTCTTAACGTAGAAGATGCTGCCGTACTTCATATCCTCGACTCACTTGTTTTGCTCCCCTATATCAATAAGGCTCCTGAGGGAGCTTTGCTCGATATGGGAACAGGTGCGGGCTTCCCTGGTATTCCATTAACCATAACCACGCATCGTAAAGCTACTTATATTGACTCTGTTGGCAAGAAGGTTGATGCGGTTAATTCCTTTGTCCATGCTCTTGGATTGAAACATGCTCATGCGGTTCATGATCGTCTTGAAGAATATGCTCGAAGCCATAAGAAGCAGTTCTCCGTTGTAACCGCCCGCGCACTGGCCCCTCTACCGATTCTTGTTGAGTATGCGGCTCCGTACCTGAAGGATGGAGGGCTATTTGTTATCACCAAGGGCAATCCTTCGGATGAGGAGCTTGCTTCCGGCATGTCAGCAGCTAAGATTTGCGGCTTCACTTTGCTTCTGAATGACGCTATCGATTTGCCTGAGGGCCTGGGTCACAGGGAGTTTATTGTTCTTAAGAAGAGTCATCCAGCATCCGTTTCATTGCCTCGTGCAAATGGCATGGCAAAGAAGAATCCGCTTGCCTAGATGTTTCACGTGAAACATAATGGATACTAACAACTTGCAGTGTTTCACATGAAACATTGCGGTTGATATCGAATCGGAATGTTTCACGTGAAACATCCTCCGTTTGACAGCTTTAATACACACCAGGAGGGACCGTGGGATTTCGCGACGTTAAGCGTTCTAAGAGCGCAAAAGACACGCGTATCATTGCAATCATCAATCAAAAAGGCGGCGTCGGTAAGTCAACGACGGCTGTAAACCTTGCAGCAGCACTGGGTGAGCAGGGTCGTAAGACACTGATTGTCGATTTTGATCCGCAAGGAAACAGCACCAGTGGATTCGGAATTGAAAAAGAAGACCTTGATCACTGCATCTATGATGCATTGTTGAATGATGTGCCGGCAGAATCGCTTGTTCTTGATACAAATTGCAAAAAAGTATTCGTAATTCCGGCTACAATTCAGCTTGCAGGCGCGGAAATTGAACTCGTAAGCGCAATTGCTCGTGAAACCCGTCTCAAAGATTTGCTTGAGCCGATTCAGGACGAGTTTGATTTTATATTCATTGACTGCCCTCCTTCGCTCGGCCTGCTTACTATCAACGCTTTGACCGCAGCAGACAGCGTTTTGATTCCGATCCAGTGCGAGTATTACGCACTCGAGGGCGTTACGAAGCTGCTTGAGTCAATGAAGATGGTCAAATCTCGTCTGAACAAGGGCTTAGACACCTACGGTGTGCTTATGACCATGTATGACTCGCGTACTTCTCTATCGAATCAGGTTGTTGAGGAGGTTCAATCGTACTTTGGTGATAAGGCGTTTAAGACGTTGATCCCTCGTACGGTTAAAATCTCTGAAGCTCCGTCTTTTGGAGAACCGGTAATTACCTATGCACCTCAAAATAAGGGTGCAATAGCATATATGAACCTTGCAAAAGAGGTGATCAAGCGTGCCTAGTGTAAAGAAACGTGGCGGATTGGGACGTGGACTCAATGCTTTGGTCTCAGAGGCCGAGTATGAGACCGGTGGTTCGGCTGCGTCGGCTTCGAATGCCGCATCTGAAATAAAACTACCTATTGAGGATATCGTTCCCAACCCTAATCAGCCGCGAATTCACTTTAACGAAACTGAACTTCGTGAGTTGAGCGAGTCAATCCAAGAACATGGCGTCTTGCAGCCGCTTTTGGTTCGCAAGCATGGAAACGGCTATGAGATCATCGCTGGTGAGCGTCGTTACCAAGCGTCAAAGCTTGCTGGTCTTGAAGAGCTGCCTGTCATCATTAAAGATGTTAATGATGAAGAGATGCTTGCTCTTGCACTTATCGAAAACCTTCAGCGTTCTGATCTGAATCCTATCGAAGAGGCTAAGGGCTATCGCCAGCTCATCGATGCCAGCGGTATGACCCAGGAGGCATTGTCAAAGGCTGTAAGCAAGTCACGCTCTGCAATTACAAACTCGCTACGCCTTCTTGATCTTCCCGAAGTTGTTCAGCAGATGATATTTGAGGGCAAACTTACTGCTGGTCATGCACGTGCGATTCTTGCAGTTCCCTATGAGGATGCTCGAATTCGACTTGCTGAGAAGGTTGTTGCAGAGGGCCTTTCCGTAAGAGCGACAGAAAATCTTGCTCCGTTGTTTTCTGCCGGAGAGACACCTAAGACTCCGAGGCCTGCAACGCCTCAGTCTTTTAAAAAGGCTGCCCGCGTGCTTCGTCAGGTTTTTAATACCAACGTGCGTGTGAAGAGCTCGCGAGGAAAGAATAAGATTGAGATTGAGTTTAAAGACGAGGAAGAGCTCTCTCGTATTCTTGGCGAAATGATTCAGTTTGATCAAGGAGGCCAAGATGAGGAATAGGATTTTAACTGCGATTGCATTGGCGACGACTGTCGCGGTTGGTGCCTTTGCTGGCTATAAGATCGCGACAGACGATGAGCTTCGAGGTCGTTTGCTTCGTAGCGCGCAAGATATTGTCGATACATCCAAGAAGAAAATGGATGTTATGACAGAAGATGTTGCCATGCGCACTGCTCAGGTAACGAAGAATCACAAGATTAATCAAGGTTGGGTTAGCAACCAATGGGAAAATGTAGGCTATTAGGTACCTAACAATTACTTAGCATATTTTGAGGGGTTCTTGTCTGATTCACGAGGCAAGGACCCCTTATTTTGGCCGTAAAAAATGGGACAGGTAGCAGCTGATTCAAAATTAAGGTCAATAAATGAAACAGCCCCGGTTGCATATCTTGCAACCGGGGCCGTTCGATGTTTCACATGAAACGTTTTGGGGTGCGACTCCCCTATGCTTTTTTCTGAACTTTGAAGCGCTGCTTCAGCTGTCCGCAAGCGGCGTCAATATCGTTACCACGGGAGTTACGAATCGTTGTCTCGATGCCACGGGACTCAAGGCGACGCTGAAGATCCTCAACCTTATGAATCGGCGACGGCTTGAGCGGGCTGCCCTCGATGTCGTTAAGCTGAATCAGGTTAACGTGGCACAACGTTCCCTCGCAGAAGTCGCAGAGCGCCTGCATCTCGGGATTCGTATCGTTGACGCCTTCAATCATGGCATACTCATAGGTCGGGCGGCGGCCAGTCTTCTCGGTGTAGAGCTGAAGCGCCTCGTGAAGGCGAAGTAGCGTGTACTTCTTAACACCGGGCATAAGCTTATTGCGCGTCGACTGGATGGCGGAATGCAGGGAAACGGCAAGCGTGAACTGCTCGGGGATGTCGGCAAATTTGCGAATACCGGGAATGACGCCACTGGTAGAGACAGTGAGGTGACGAGCACCGATACCGATGCCATCGGGGTCGTTGAGGATTCGCAGCGCCTTGAGAACCTCGTCGTAGTTGGCAAACGGTTCGCCCTGGCCCATGAAGACGACGCTCGTGGCGCGCTCGCCAAAGTCGTTTGATACATGAAGTACCTGGTCGACGATCTCTTGAGCGGTCAGAGAGCGCTTGAGGCCGTTGAGACCGGTAGCGCAAAAGGCACAGCCCATGCCGCAGCCTGCCTGGGTGGAAACGCAGACGGAAAGCTTGTTACGACGGGGCATGCCGACAGTCTCGACGGAAACGCCGTCGTGGTATTCGAGCAGATACTTGCGCGAGCCATCTTTGGAAACCTGCTTGGTGAGTTCAGTGGGCGTGTCAAAGGCAAAAGCCTCTTTAAGTTGCTCGCGGAAAGCCTTAGGAAGGTTTGTCATATCGTCAAACGAACAAACGTTCTTCTCAAAGACCCATTCGATGAGCTGCTTCGCGCGGAAGGCTGGCTGGCCAAGTTCGGCCACGAGCTCGCGAATATCGTTTTGGCTCAAGTCGCGAATGTCCTGAGATTTAGTCCTGGGATTCATGGAAGCCTTTCAATTTTGGGGAAACGTAGAGGGTATCGCTACAATATGGTATCAGCTGCAGAAATTATAGAGGAGGAGTCTGCCCATGCCGGGTAAAAGCCTAGAGAACATGCACGTAGCGGTCTTGGCGGGCGGTCATTCCGCTGAGCGCGAGATCTCGCTCAATTCGGGAAAGAACGTCGTGGTTGCCTTGAAGGAGGCCGGCTACACTTCGGTGGAGCTGCTCGACACGGCTGCCGATGATTATATGGTAACCATGGCGACCGGCGGCTTTGACGTGGCGTTTATCGCCATGCACGGTGCCGGCGGCGAGGATGGTGCCATGCAGGGCGCCATGGAGACCCTGGGTATCCCCTACACGGCCTCGGGCGTGCTTGCCAGCGCCTGCGGTGCCGACAAGGAGGTCTCTAAGCTCTTGTACGCCAAGGCGGGCATCCCCATTGCCCCCGGCCTCGCGCTCGAGGTGGGCGATGAAGTCGATATCGATCATATCGTCGAGGTTTGTGGCGAGCGCTGCTTTGTGAAGCCGGCCGTCAACGGTTCCAGCTATGGCATTTCCCTGGTCCATGAGCCCTCCGAGCTGCCCGCGGCAATCGCCAAGGCGTTTGAGTACGGCGACAAAGTGCTGGTCGAGAAGTGCATCGAGGGCACCGAGATCACCGTCGGCGTGTACGGCGAGGACGACGTGCGTGCTCTGCCGATTGTCGAGATTCGTAAGCCCAAGGACTGCGAGTTCTACGATCTGGACGTGAAGTATGTCGACCCTACGGACATCCATCGCATTCCGGCGCAGATTTCACCCGAGAATTACACTCGCGCTCAGGAGCTTGCCTGCGCTGCTCACAAGGCCCTCGGTTGCCTGGGTATCTCGCGCAGCGACTTTATTGTGAGTGAGGACGGCCCCGTCATCCTCGAGACCAATACCATTCCCGGCATGACCGATACGTCGCTGTATCCGGATGAGATCCGCCACACCGACGACATGACGTTCCCGCAGGTCTGTGACAGCCTGATCCGTATGGGCCTTCGTCGAGCGGGCATTGCATGCTAATCGAGGACGCGGTTTCGTCAGGAACGCCGCAGTTTGTCATCGGCTCCTATGCCACGCTTGCCGAACGCGCCAAAACGCAGTCCTTCGGCCTTATCGAGGAAGATGTAATTGTCCTCGATACCGAGACCACAGGTCTTTCGGTGCAGGACAACGAGCTGATCGAGATCTCGGCGGCCCGTCTTTCGGGCCGCGAGATCGTCGACCGCTTCGATACCTTCGTGCATCCCAAACAGCTGATTCCCGCCGAGATTACTGAGCTCACGAGCATTACAAATGCCGATGTGGCAGATGCCCCGTCGGCCGTTGAGGCCATAGCCGCTCTCGCCGATTTTGTCGGTGGTTGCCCGGTAATCGCACATAACGCCACGTTCGACCGCTCGTTTATCGAGTCGGTCAAAGGCGGCGTCAACGTGAGCGATATCTGGATCGATTCGCTGGCGCTGTCGCGCATCGCGCTTCCGCGCCTGGCCTCGCACAAGCTGTCTTTTATGGCCGATCTGTTTGGCTGTGACTCGGTATCACACCGTGCCAATGCCGACGTCGACGCCCTGTGTGGCGTATGGCGCGTGTTGCTCGTGGCACTCACCGACTTGCCCCAGGGCCTCATGGCGCGCCTAGCCGACATGCATCCGGACGTGCCTTGGTCCTATCGTCCAATCTTCTCATTCTTGGCGGGGCAGAACCCTGGTTCTATCTTCTCTCTCAGCGCCGCTCGTGCTGACGTTCTCAAGGCCGATCGCGCCGACGATCGGGTGGACGCCGACGAACTGCCGGTACTCAAGATGCCGAGTCGTGAGGAGATTGAGGCAGACTATGCGCCAGGTGGCCTGGTCAATCGCATGTATCCCACCTACGAGCCGCGTGATGAGCAGATCGCGATGGCGCTCGAGGTCCGCGATGCGCTGGTCACGGGCACTCATCGTGTAATTGAGGCGGGCACGGGCGTCGGCAAATCGATGGCCTATCTGGTGCCTTTTGCCGAGGCAGCACGCCGCAACAACATCACGGTTGGTATTGCGACCAAATCGAACAATCTTGCCGACCAGCTCATGTACCATGAGCTGCCAAAACTTGCCGAGCAACTGGACGGTGGCCTGTCATTTTGCGCTCTCAAGGGCTATGACCACTATCCGTGCCTGCGCAAGCTTGAGCGCATGAGCCGAAGCCAGGTCGAGATTACCACCAAGCGCGATCCGGCGGACACGCTCACGGCGGTCGCGGTCATTATGGCGTACGTCTGCCAATCAGCCGATGGCGACCTCGACTCGCTCGGCATTCGGTGGCGCAGCGTCAACCGCCCCGACTTTACGACGGCCTCGCGCGAGTGTGCTCGTCGCCTCTGCCCGTTTTTCCCTGATAAATGTTTGGTCCACGGCGCTCGCCGTCGTGCAGCGCATGCCGACGTGGTGGTCACCAACCATTCCCTGCTGTTCCGCAATGTCGCGGCCGAGGGCAGGATTTTACCTCCGATTCGTCATTGGGTAATCGACGAGGCCCATTCCATCGAGCGCGAGGCGCGCCGTCAGTGGGCGCGCGTGGTGTCGGCGGACGAATCACGCGTTCTGTTTGAGCGCCTGGGTGGCTCGAGCACCGGTGCGCTAAGCCAGGTTTCCCGTGATTTGGCAACCTCCGAGGGCTCTACGCTCTATCTGGGCCTTACTGCCAAGGCGACGTCGACGGTTGCGCGCGCGAGCATGGCAATCGCCGACGTGTTCGATGGCGTTCGCGAGCTCGGCCGCCGTGCCCGTGGGGGTTATGACAATGCCAATCTATGGATTGGCCCCGAGCTGCGCGAATCTGACGACTGGCATGATTTCTTACAGTCGGCCTACGCTGCCATCGATGCATTGGAACAAGCTGACAAGAGCGTCGACGCGCTGGTGCAGGCCGTCGCCGCCGACAAGCCCGAGGTTGTTGTCGACCTGGGCGATATCTCGCGCCGCCTGCACGAGCTGGCCGAGAACCTCAAACTCATCATCGACGGCACCGATGAACACTACGTGTATTCGCTGCAGGTCAATCGCAGGTTGCGTGCCGGCGGAGAGTCAATGACCGCAGAGCGCATCGACATTGGCGAGGCCTTGGCAACCGAGTGGCTGCCCGAGGTTCACACGGCTATCTTTGCCTCGGCGACCATGACGGTGTCCAAAAGCTTTGAACACTTTAACCACGCGGTCGGCCTCGATCGCATCGGTGCTTCAACATCCTCATCGCTGCACTTGGACTCGAGCTACGACTTTGATTCGAACATGGCTGTAGTCGTTGCGGGCGATATACCCGATCCGCGCGATCGTGAGAGCTATCTTACGGCGCTCGAGCGCGTGCTGGTCGACGCCCATCTTGCCATGGGCGGATCGGTGCTCACGCTGTTCACCAATCGGCGCGACATGGAAGACCTGTACACCCGCGTTGAGCCCAAGATGGCCCGTGCGGGTCTGGAACTCAACTGCCAGCAGCGCAACTCATCTCCTCGTCGCCTGCGCGACCGGTTTATCAACGAGCCGACCTCGTCGCTTTTTGCGCTTAAGGCCTTCTGGGAGGGATTCGACGCCAGCGGCGAGACGCTGCGCTGCGTCATCATTCCCAAGCTGCCGTTCTCGAGCCCCACGGACCCGCTCTCGTGCGAGCGCAACTTGCGCGAAGACCGCGCTTGGGCGCGCTATTCGCTGCCCGAGGCGGTGCTCGAGGTCAAGCAGGCGGCCGGCCGCCTTATCCGCTCGTCGACCGATTGCGGCGTGCTGATTCTGGCCGACCCGCGCCTGGTGACGAAGGGCTACGGAAAGAAGTTCTTAACGTCGCTGCCCACGAGCTCCTACCAGCGCATCGAATCGGCGCAGATCGGGCACTATCTGCAACTGTGGCGCGCACGCCACGAGCGGCGGCGCTAAAGCGGACAGACGAGGGTTTTTGCCATATCGCACAGACGCTTTGACAGGGCGGGGTCATCCAAGATGCGGATGGCTCCGCCCGCTGCGATTATCTGGCTCAGTAGCCAACGCTCGGAGCCGTAATGCACGGTTACCGTTGCCGTGTCTGTCCCGCTGCGCTCGATTAGGGTGATGCCGGCCCAGTCCAGATGCTCCGCCATATCGAATGGCATCAGGAGCTTTGCGCTATGCTGCGTCTGGGCAAGGGAATCGTGGAGGGATGCGACGTCCGGTGCGTGAGACACGACGGAGTCGTCGGTCAAGACCAGGCCCTCGATTTTATCCATACGATAGGTACGCTGTTCATCGACCGCAACATCCCAGGCAATCAGATACGTTTGATCGCCGTTTGTTGTGATGCGCAAAGGGTCGACCAAACGCTCGCGCGCTTGTGTGTCATCCATCGAGCGATACGAGATGCGGCAGCGAACGCCGTCCCGAATGGCGCAGCTCAGCTGCTGCCAGTGCGATCCGTGGGCGACGGTGTCAAAGACGCGCTGGTTGTAACCGAGCTCTTTGGGAAGAAGAGCTCGCCGTATTCGAGCCGCCGCCTGGGGTTCGATCCCCAATGATTCAAGTTCATGGTTGAGCACAGCGCCCTCGGCGGCACTCAGGCGTAGCGGCAGCACGCGCCCCGCATCACCGGTGAGGACCACGTACTCGCCGCGGCGTTCACAGATAATACGTGCGCCCGATTCTCGGTCCGCAAGCGTCGAGACGATCTCGAGAATCTCGTCGAGTGATGCCCCCGTGATATCAAAGCGGCTGCAAAGCTCGTCTCGTGTCATGCCATTCTCGCCGGCGGCGTAGAGGGCCTCCATGATGTCGATGGCGCGCGAGAGTCTTTGCTCGCTGGTGAGTTTACGCACGGGCATGCTCGTGCACCGTCCTTTCGATGAGGCGATTCCACGCCTGCTTGAGAGCATCGGGGGCGACGGGCCTCATGCCATCCATGGCATGGGCCATGCAAAACGAGGCTGCGGCTTCAAAGTCGCGCACGTCAACGGTCCAGGTCCACTCTGCTTCGGTGCGCATGAGTTCGCCTCGTCCGCGTGTGAGACCGCTGATCATATCGGCCTGCGCTTCACGCGCGAACGAGAAGGTAGCCGCAACGGGTGGGCGGTCGGCAAAATCGAACTCAAAGAATAAGTAATCGTTGAGGTTGAAATCCGCAGGAATGGCGTAGGCTTTCGAAGGTCTCCAGGCGCGAACGATACGGTCACAGCGGAATGTCCTGATGTCGTCGGTGGCATTGTCGAGGCCGCAGAAGTATGCCGTACCCTCGCGTTCGAACATGCCGTAGACGCAAACGGTCCGCTCGCGTTGTTCACCGCGCCCGTTTTGGTACAAAAAGCGCAGCGCGCAACGCTCGGCAAAGGCACTCCATACCGCATCGACGGCGGGAGAGCGGCGGATCGGTGCCTCTCCTGTCGTCGACATGCCGGTGAGGTAGGCAATCTTGGAGCGAATGTCGGCAAGCGGCGCGGCAAAGGCGGATGAGCCTGCCGTGAGTGTCTGGTCGATGGCATTGAGCAGGATGTCGGCATCGTCTGCGGTGATGAGACCGCCCGCGGCAAACGTATGCTCGCGGTCGATCGTCCACGCGCTCTCCTCGGTTTCCTGCGCTCCGGCAGCACGAACCTCCCTGATAACGATGCCGCGTTCGAGCAGCTTGTCGCGATCGCGGCGGAACTTGCGTTTGTCTGAGTCGATATTGCCCGAGCCGTACCCCAAATCGGAATCCAGGACGATTTGCTCGGTCGTCAACGGTTCGGGAGAACTGTTGAGTACAAAGAAAAGGTTGAGGATGCGCTGAGCCGTTTTATCGAAACCGGGCTCGGGTGCCCCCTTTTTAATTGTCGCGGTCGCGTCGCTTGCCGTCATAGAATCCTCGCATGAGAAGGTCGTTTGATGCCATGATTTTAGTCCGATATGGAGATTAGGCTATATCCTTGTCCGCTCGCGGCGTTAAGATGGCCCGAATTCGGTCGTTTGCGCTCGCTCGGGGTATACTTTCGACTATATACGGTTCTAATGTGCATGCATTGGGCCTATTTGTCGGATTATGGATGTGGAGCGCACATGGCGAACACCCAGAACTATATTAACCACCTGCTGCAGAACACCGGCATTACGCCGGCGTGCAGTGAAGAAGAGCGCCTGGCTGCTGAGGATATCGCTCAGATTTTCCGCAACCACGGCTTTGACCCCGAGGTGCAGGAATTTAATGCTCCCGCGCCCAGCAGGTTGGCGTTTGCTGTTACCGGTATTCTGGCGTTTGCCGGCGCCCTGCTGATGGGCATCGGCGGCGGTATCGGCTTGGTCGGCACCTTGCTGGCCATTGTCGGTGCCGTGCTCTACGTGCTCGAGCGCACGGGACATCCCGTGGTTTCGCGCCTGGGAAAGACCGGTGTGAGCCAAAATGTCATCGCCTATCACAAGGCCTCGGGCCCGCTTGCGTCTCCGCGCAACCGTCCGGTCGTCGTGGTGGCCCACTATGATTCCCCCCGTGCCGAGCTCCTTGCTCGCGAGCCCTACGCTCCGTATCGCGCGCTCATCGCCAAGCTCCTGCCTGTCGCCACGATCGTGCCCGCGGCTGTTGCCATCCTGCGTATCCTGCCGCTTCCCGGCGTGCTCAAGGTGCTGCTGTGGGTTGTCGCGATTTTGGCCTCCCTTGTGGCACTGGCCAACGCCGCCAATATCATCTCCAACCGTTTTGTGCTTCCCTACACGTCTGGCGCGGTGTGCAACAAGTCCTCTGTTGCCGCCATGCTCGGTGTCATGGACAACGTTGCCCCCTATCAGGGCGAAAACGAGTTCCCCGACGACATTCCATTCGATACCTATTTTGGCGAGCAGAAGCGTCGCGCCGAGGAAATGGCGCGCGCGGCGGCCGAGTATGCCGCGGCCCAGCAGCAAAACGACTACGGCAACACCATTGAATATGAGGAACCTTCCTACGATGAGGACGAGTTTGGCCAGCCGGTGGCGCCTGTCGACGCACCCGAGCAGGACGAGGCTTTTGATGGACAGATCGATGGTTTTGAGGGTGCCTCTGGCGACGAGACGCTGATCGGCGTTATCGCCCCCGAGGCTCAAGATCAGACTGTCCAGGCCGAAGTGTCCACCGGGGAAGAGTCCACCGCCGAGCCGGCGGAGGAGCCCGCAGTGGTCGAAGTCGCCGAGCCCAAGCTCTATCGCAATGCCGCCGGCAATATCCGCTTTGGTTCGGATGCCATCCGTGCGCTCGGCATGCTTCCCGAGTCCTGCACGCTCGATTACGAAGAGGGCGAGGAGCCGACGTTTGAGCCGGAGCCTGCTCCCGTTGCGCAGGAGCCTACACCCGCGGCCAATACGGCTGCTGCTCCCGCCGAGCCGGTCGCTGCCCCTGTTGCTGTCGCAGAGCCTGACGCAAAGCCCGCGCTCGATTCTGCAGCCGGTCTGGATATTCTGGCGCCTGCCGCTCCGGCACAGGTTGAAGACGAGACCGCCGACGAAGACTATGACGAGTATCCGCAGCGCGTGTCCTATGAGAGTGACACCGATTTCTCGGCCGAGCTTCCCTCGAGAACACCCCATGCCGATATCGCTTCCGCGTTCTCCTCGATTGGTGCCAGCGCCTCTAGCTTCTTTAAGGGCGCCTTTGCGAAGGGCAAGAAGTTCGTCGACGACTTTGAGGAAAAACGCGCCGCTGCCCGCGAGGCCGCCGAGCGGGAGGCCATCGCCCAGCAGCAGGCCGCCGAGGCCGAGCGTGAGCGTGCGGCGCAGGAGTTCGAGCAGAGCGAGGCCGAGCAGCCGGAGTCTGTCGATGTCGCCGACGCCACGACGTCCTTCGAGGCTCCGCAGCCGACATCCGCTGACGTTGCCGAGGCTACGACGTCCTTTGAGGCGCAGCAGCCGGTCGATGGCACCATGTCATTTGATGCCACGATGACGTTTGAGAAGCAGGGCACCGCAATTGCCGAGCCCCTTTCCATCTCCGATGATGCCCAGGACGCCGCCGATGATTCGGTTGTCGACGAGGCCGATTCCGTTGAGGCCGGCGCACCCGAGCAGGCCGAGGCTCCTGCTATGGAGCAGGAGTCCCCTGCGATTGACGAGGCTCCCAAGACGGATGAGTCCAGGCCTTATTCTACGCAGATCTTTACCATGCCCGCGCCGAGCGACCCCGGTGCCACGGTGGCCAATGTCGCTCCCACGCAGGACGAGACGGTTGACTCCCTCATGGCGCAGATTTCGTCTCAGGTGCCTGCGCGCCAGCATATGAATATCCCCGATCCGGCCTCCGCGCCTGCGCCCTCTTCGTCGCCGCTGGCCTCGGTCCCCGATCCGTCGCTGCCTTCGATGCAACAGGCCAACGTCGCATCCCGCACGTCGCTGTTCGATCTTCCCGATCCTTCGGCACAGACAAATGATCCCTTTGCGACGGCGCAGGGCCCCGAGCCCACGTCGGCACCGGTCGCGGCCCCCATGCCCATCTCCTCGGGCGCACAGCCGCTCGAGACCATCTCGGCTCCTGCTTCGACGGGCGCCAAGCCGCAGAAGCGTGGCCTGGGTGGTTTGTTCGGTCGCAAAAAGAAGAACGAGCAGGACAGCATGAGCGACTGGCTGGGCGTCGAAGACGATTACGATGCCAAGAAGTCTGGCCGCGGCATTGGCTCGTGGGATAACTTCGAGGATGACGATGACGGTTGGAAGGGCGGCGCCACCTCCTCCGATGGTGCTTCTGCCGAGGATATGCTCTCGGCCGTTGCCTCCATGGGTGACGATGAGCTGCTCGGCCACGATATCTGGTTCGTCGCAACGGGCGCGTCCGATTGCGACGGCGCCGGCATGAGGGCGTTTTTGGCCTCGCATCGTGACAAGCTCCGCGGTGTGTTCTTCATCAACCTCGAGTCTATCGGTGCCGGTAGGCTTTCGGTGGTGACGGTCGAGGGCGAGCAGCAGCTGTTTAAGGGCGACCGACGCATCATGAATCTTGTCAACAAGGTGTGTAAGTCGTTCCACGTCGATTGCGGTGCGTTCGAGATGCCCTATGCAAAAACCGATGCATCCGCAGCGCTCGAGGCGAGCCGTCGCGCCCTTACGATCGCCGGTGTGGACGGCCCGCGCCTTGCCTGCGCTCGCACCGAGGATGACCTGCCGTACAACGCCAATCCGACCAATATCGCTACGGTGTCCGAGGTCGTGACCGAGGTCATTCGTCGTTCGTAGACAGACCCGCTAAGGAGTCAGCGTGTTTTCGTACATCAAGCGCCATTGGCCCATCTATCTGATTTTGACCCTGATCGCTGTCGCATTGGGTTTTGGAGCCGCGTATGTCGTTGGCGTTAAGGGCTCGACGCCCGAGACAACAATGAACGAAGAGGTGGAGCAAGAGCAAAGTTTGGGTGCCGACGGTATTTCCGAGTCCGATCAGGCAGCCATCGATGGCGGTTCGTCATCTGCTGAATAGCCGATTCATCGTTTATGCCCAAGGCGGGCGAGCCGGGAGACTGGCTCGCCCGCTTTTTCGTCGTGCTAGCGCCTCTTTGTGGCTGACCTAAGGCGAGCGAACCATATGGCTGCAGCGCCCGAGGTCAGGAGTGCGGTGATGCATGCGGCGACGGGAACAGATCCCGTTGCCGGCAGGTTCTGAGGCAGGACGCATCGTTGGATGACGCGGTCCTCATCATGCGCCTCGAGTTTATCGCCACCGCCGTTGCGGCAAAGATCGACGCGCGCGCTGTTGGCAAGTGCGGTTTGGGGCGTATAGGACGACGTTGCCTGCATATGCACGACTGCGCCTCGGGCATCCGAGTTAAGGACCGCCTTGGCATCGTCAAGATCGTCGTGTTCGTCTTTAAGGTCATCCCGGGTCCAAGAACCCGCCTCGCTTCTGGTTGTAAAGTCGGCGGCTACCGCACCGTATTCAAAACGGATGCCCGTGATGACGGCGTCGTCTGTAAAATCAAGCTCTTTCGTATCGAGCGTGACGGACTTGTCCGTCGGGATATCTGCTTTCCATAGGTGCCACCCGTCGTAATCGACGAGACGCACATCGTCGCCCAGCAGCTTTGCAACCTCTTCCGTTTCGAGCCAAGGATTGTGGTGCCCGACGTCAAGCGTTGCATTGACCTGCCTGCCCGTATCGCTTGTTCCTGCCGGAGACGTTCGATACCACACGTTGCACAGCCCGTTTAGATCACCGACCGCAATAGGGGTTTCAACGGCAACGAGTTTCGCTGCACCATCTTTGACGCACTCAAGGTCGTCGGTGATGGTTAACTCGTCGACCCAGGTGCTCGACTCATTTTTGGCGTCGATGGTATAGGAGAAGGCGCCCTGCGTATTGGCCCGTGCTTTGGCTCGGTTTTTTCCGTCGCCGTTGGCAACGAGTTTGCTTACGACTGGCCGTGCAATCTCTTGGCGCTTATCGACGCTTCCCCTGATCTCGATGGGGGTATCCTTCATGGCTACGGTTTGAACTTCTCCCGTGGCTTTTACTTCAAACGTTATCTCTTCGGCGAGGTCGTAGGTACGCGGAGACATCGTTTCGCGCAGGGTGTAGGTGCCGGGCGAAAGGTGCTCAATGCGGTGCGGTTTGCCGGATGAAGTCCAAGAATCGATTTCGTTGCCATTGGAGTCGCAGAGGACAAGCTCGGCGCCTGTCACTTCCTGACCTCCGCACGCGTCGACTTTGGAGACATCGATCTTGGTGTAGTCGTTGGAAACGTCAAGGCGCACTTCGATCACGGGCGTTTGCTGGTCAGCGTACGACAACTTCACAGTATGTGGGGTCGGGTTGAGCAGGTAACCTTCGGGCGCTTGTGTTTCGACGATCTCATAGGTGGCGGTACCGCATCCCAGCGAAAGATGGTCGACTCGCGCTTGCCCCCGTTCGTCGGTCGTAACGGTGGCGACGGTTTCGCCATCCAGGGCGACGATGCTGCCGTCGGTTCGCACGATGTCGCCGTCAGCGCGGATGTCAAACGTGGCCCCAGCGAGGGCGCGCCCATCTACAGCATCCGTCTTAATGATATCGATGCTTCCGGTTGCGGCGTCGTCATAGAACGAGACGACGGCGACCGGTGTCAGATTTCTGTCGGCGGGAATCGCTATCTCCAGGTCTTCTCCGCGCAGATACGGTTCCTTGGCCGATGCCTCGTGCACGTAGTATGTTCCGGGATGAAGTGATTCGGGCAGCGTGACGGCGCCGGTTGCATCGGTTGTGAAGGTATTCATTACATTGTGGGCCGGATACCAACATGTTTGCGAGACAGGCTCGTGGTGGCTATCGAGCAGCTGGAACGTAAAGCCGGCAAGCGGTACGGTGCCGCCGGTCTGAGCATCGCACTTTACGATTTGAAGGTGTGTCGATAGGGCATGGTTGTCAACGATGTACTGAAGCTCGGCGCCGTCTGCGGTCTGCTCTGCTGTGATGGTCCATTCCCCTGCTTGCTTAAATCCTTCCGGGACCGTTTCTGCAACCTCGCGAACGGTGTAGCCCGCGCGGTCGTAGGGAATGGCACCGTGAACGCCGGCGGGTCGCTTGCCTGCGCCAAACCATGCTTCGGGCTGGTCTTTGGTGGAGGCAAAGCCGTAAACGTTCGTGGTCAACGTGCCGACGACTTGTTGGGAGCTATTGCTGATAACTTCAAAGACGACGCCTCCCGCCGGCTGCTCAAGGCCGGACTCATTGTTATCGCCATAGTCCTTAAACTTCGAGATTTCAAGGTCAAAGGCGATGGGGATGTTGGGAATACGGCTTTCGAGCTCAACGATGCCCGTATCTCCGAGTTGCTCGGCACCGACGGTGTAGCTCCAGCTGTCGTTTGAAATCAGGTAGCCCTCGGGCGCTTTCGATTCGTAGATGGTAAAGGTGCCCAGGGGAACGTCATTGAGGATCGCCTGTCCGTTTTCGTCGGTCGTAAGGGTGCGAGTCCAGCCGGGAGTTGATTGCGAGACGCAGGTGAATTCAGCGCCCGCAAGCGACGCCCCAACCTGGGCGCCGGCATCCGTGGCGGCATCGACTTTTGCAATACGCAAGGTGATGGTGCCGGGCTGCTCGTTGATAGTGATATGTTCGCCGCTGTTTTGTGTGGTGAAGGCTATTCGGTCGCTTCGAGGGATATAGCCTGCCGGGGCTTTGGTTTCGACCAGGTAATATGCCGTATTGGGCAAAAGCGTTGCTTGTGCACGCCCGTTTTCGTCCATCTGGATAGTGCCGACACGTGCATCGCCCGCACTTTCAAAGATATCGAAGGTTGCGTCACCGAGTCTGTAGGTGTCGTTACCGGCGGTGATGTCAGCCTGGGACGATTGTTTTTGGAAAGATACGGAGACGGCGGGCAGAACATAGAGCATGTCCTGGTGTCGACCCTCGCCCGAGACCGGGCCGTGATAACGCCTGGCTCGATGTGGAGCTGCCTTAATGGATCCGGACTTAGCGCTGTCGTAGAGCCAACGTGCAGCCGCTACGGCTTCGGCGTTTTCGTAAAACCTACCGCTCCTGGCAACTCCCTTGCTATTTGTATACGAATAGGTGCCGTCGGGGCGCGTGGTTCCGTTGAGCATCCACACGGCAATCTGGGTGGCGGCACGGGCGAGATCGGGCGACAGATTGTGGCCGCCAAAGGATGTATTGGAGGGGTATCCGTGACAGACGATGGCGGCAAATTCGTCATCGAGCCATGTCCAGCCCTGGTTATATGTACGCCATGGCCCTCCCGGCTTGCTGGGGCCGGGGCAGTCTTGATTCATGCAGTACGAAATCGAAGTGTCCTGTGCCTCGTATTTACCGACACCGAAGGGGCCGCAGCCGTCGCTTATGGTGCGGAAATTAAGGGCATCACTCCCGTCGACGGCGAATGCGGCCCCTGGGGCCAGACAGCCGATCAGAAAAAAGAGGAGCAGGAGCAGCGGACCTGTTGCGATTGCGCTGTGGACAGAGTGCGTGGGTGCGTTGGACATGGCTGCTCCTTATCCCTCGTGCGCCGCACGGGGAGGTCGCGGCGCTTGGGATGAGGCTACCGCCATGGTTCATGCGGGTAAGTACCGGAAGCTGACCAAAAGCTTGCCCGATTTCTGACAAATCGAGCTCAAATACAACAATCAGATAAAAGCGCAGGTAGAAATAAATGAAAAAGGACCCCCACGGGCCCTTGTCTCCATATATTTATGAACTTATGGAAATAAATTCATATATTAAACAAGAAAAAAGATATTTGGATCGATGTGAAGACGGTAATCTCACATCGATCCAAATACAAGTCTATGACAGGAGCTGTTCGATTGTTGCCTTTTGGTCATCGCTGGCCTGTATGGCGGGATCAAAGATCGCGGTCGAGATTGGAAGACCCTTTATATTGACCGCTACCTTGATGGCAGAAATAAACAGATCGCAGGCGTCGTAGACGGCCATGAGCGACGAGATGCGCTTGGCGCACTCGATGGCGGTCGCGAAGTCGCCTGCCTGGTAGGCGCCGTGCAGCCTCACAAAGAGCTCGGGCTCCACGTTGGTGAGGCCACACAGAACGCCGTTGCCGCCGCTCGCGCGGTTGACCAGGTAGTACTCGTCGAAGCCGGAAAGGACCGAGAACTCGGGGTTGACCTTGCGGACGGCGCGGATGACCTTGCGCGTGTGACTGATGGTGTCGACCGTGTCCTTGATGCCGCAGATATTCGGATGGGCGGCGGCGAGCCTGGCCACGAGCTCGGGCGACAGGTCGGTGCCGGTGCGCGCCGGAAAGTTGTATAGCACGACGGGCAGGTTGGTGGTGTCTGCGATGCCACCAAAGTACTTTTCGGCAGCGTCGTCGGTGGGCCCGAAGTAGTACGGCGAGACCGCCAGAACTGCGTCGGCACCGGCCATCTGGGCATAGCGCGTGAGTTCGAGGACGTTGTCGTAGGTGGTGTCACCCACGCCGACGAAGACCCTCATGCGGCCGGCGACCCGCTCGACGGCAAAGTCGATGACCGACTTCTTGTCCTCGAGGCTCACGCTGTAGAACTCGCCGATGCTGCCAAACAGCAGCACGCCGTTGATGCCCGCGTCGGCCAGGTGGTCCAGGTGCCTGCCCCACAGCTCGTAATCGATCTTTCCATCATCGTCGGTGATGGTGATGGAGGGGCAGAAGACTCCCTCAAACATGTGTCACTCGCTTTCCGGGGTCACACCCCCACGAATCCCTGCACTGCCGAGAAGGACCTTGAGGTAGTAGGCCTTGACGGCGTTATCGTAGAAGACACCCTGCTTCTCGGCGTCGGTGAAGACGTCGGAGTCCTCGATGAAGCTATAGAGGTCCTTGTAGTCGAACTTGGTGAGGACACAGGGGGAGTCGGTGCCCCAGATGATCTTGTCGGCGCCCAGGACGTCCTTCGCCATCGCGATGTACTCGAGCGCGGTGGGATACGGGTAGGCCTCGGGAGCGACGTTCCAGGGCAGCGCGGAGAGATCGACCCAGACGTTATCGTGGGCGAGGTACGGAAGCGCGCACTTGAGGACGTCGCCATCCTCAAGGGACGGGGCGAGCAGGTGGCAGACGACAATGTGCAGGCTGGGGTACTTCTTGGCCAGGCGATATACGGCCTCGGGCTGGCAGCTGGACTGGTTGGGGCTGCCGATGTCGAGCACCAGAGTGGCGTCCTCGACCTGGGCGATCCTGTCGATGAGGACCGTCATCTCGGGGCCGTCGACCGCGAAATCACGGTGGTAGCCGGAAAGGCCGCCGCCCACAGAGACCTCGAACTTGAAGACGTGGGCGTGCAGATCGTTGATGAAGTGCTCGAGGATCTGCTGGGCGCAACGGCAGAAGGGGTCGAGCATGACCGCGGCTTTGAAGCGGTCAGGGTACTTCTCGGCGCATTCCATGGCGTACTCGTTCTGCAGGCCGTACAGGACGCCCTGCAGCAGGATGGCCTTCTCGACGTCGTTCTCGTCCATGACGTCCATGAAGGTCTCAACGAGGTACTCCTTGTCTCCCTTGCCCTCGGGGATGATACGGAACTCTTCGCCGGTGGCCCAGCGACAGTTGCCGTTGCCCAGGGGGCGCAGCTCTCCGGCCTTGCCCATGGAGCCGATGTGGTCAAAGACGTGGGCGTGTGCGTCGATCTTCTTCATTTTGTTCTCCTTACGTCAAACAATGTCTAATGGATATATGGTCAGTGACGGATACGCTTTGCTGCCAGGTGGGCACCACCTCCAGTCGAACCCGCAGGCGCGGGACATAGAGTGGCCTTGCAATCCGGACGCTAGGCGGACTGCTCCTCGGCCTCCATCTCCTCCTCGGTCACGTCGACGATCGGGACGAAGAGCGTGAACAGGAAGGCGAGGCCAAAGGCGAGCGCCAGCGAGATGCAGAAGGGAACGAACGCGCGGCTCATGAAGACGGGCAGCGTGGTGAGCGCGGGCAAAGCGAAGGCGGTGCCGGCGCAACCGAACAGGCCTGCCACGGCGGAGCCAATGCCGCCGGCGACGCATGCGCAGACCATGGGCTTCTTGAGGCGCAGGTTCACGCCGTACATTGCGGGCTCGGTGATGCCCAGCAGCGTGGTGAGCGAGGCGGAGATCGCCTGGGAGCGGAACTTCTTGTTCTTAGTCTTGAGGGCGACGGCGAGCGCGGCACCGCCCTGGGCGAAAATCGCGCCGCCGAACAGGGCCATGATGGTGTCGAAGCCGTAGACCGCGACGTTGTTCATGGCAATGGGGAACAGGGCCCAGTGCAGGCCGAGGATGACGAGGAACGGCTGGAACGCGCCGATCAGCGCGCCGGCGACGAGCGGCGAGAGGTTGTAGACGGCCTCGTAGCCCTGCGCGAGCCAACCGCCCACGATGGTGCCGAGGGGGCCGAAGACGGCCAGGGTGAGCGGGACGATAACGATGATCGTGATAGGCGGCGTGAACAGGCCGCGGAAGGTCTCGGGGATGATCTTGTAGCAGGCCTTCTGGACCCAGCTCGCGCAGTAGATGGCAAGAAGGATGGGGATGACGGAGCTGGAGTACGTCGCCTTCGAGAGCTCGAGGCCAAACAGGTAGACGGGCGCGTCCGCCGCCATGATGGTGGTGATGGACGGATACACCAGGATGCAGCCGAGAAGGACGGCGGTCACCGTGTCAACATCGAAGCGCTTTGACGAGGTGTAAGCAAGAAACACCGGGATGAAGTAGAACAGCGAGTCGGCCATCGCGTTGAGGATCGCATACGTGGTCGAGTCGTCGGTGACCATGCCCGAGACCTGCAGAAGCGTCAGGATGCCCTTGAGGATGCCGACGGAGACGAGCAGGTTGATAATCGGGAGGAAGAACGAGGACAGTAGGTCGATGACCGCGTTGACGCCGCGTTGGAACGCGTTGGGCGTCTTTTCTGGGGCTTGCGTGGTTGTCACGGTTTCTCTCCTTTCTGAAGCGTCCTGTCAGACGCTGGCCTACATATAGTTGCAGATGTGCGGAAGGGCGGTCTCGGTATAGCCAAGGGCCTCGGCGCAGACCTTGCGGCCGTTGCAGACGGCGATGATGTCGTCGAGCATCCTGTCGCGCATCTCCTCCATGGACTCGGGGCCGTAGATCGTCGGGCTCGCATCGAGGTCGGTGTTGTCCCTCATGGCCTCGTAGGTGCGCTTGTTGGCAGTCAGGCGATACACGGGCGCGATGGCGTTTCCGGTAGGGGTGCCAAGACCGGTCGAGAAGACCACGAGCTGGCAGCCGCCGGCGATGATGCCGCCCACGCTGGAGGGGTCGTTGCCGGGGGTGTCCATCACGACGAGGCCCTCGTGCGGATTGAGCTGCGCCGCGTACGGATAGACGGCGTTGAGGGGGCTGTGGCCTCCCTTGTGCACGCAGCCGAGAGACTTCTCCTCGAGGGTCGTGAGTCCGCCAGCCATATTTCCAGGGCTGGGGTTGCCCTCTCGCATCTCGGCGCCAAACATCTGGACGTACTTCTCGTAGTCGTAGACGATCTTGAGGATGTCGTCCGAAACCTGCTTGTCCTTCGCGCGGCGGGCGAGGATGTGTTCGGCGCCAAAGAGCTCGGGCGTCTCGCACAGCACGGAGGTGGCACCATGGTTGACGAGCCAGTCGGAGACCTCGCCGATCAGCGGATTGGAGCCAAGGCCGCTCGAGGGGTCGGAGCCGCCGCAGTTGGTGCCGAAGATGAGCTCGGAGATGTCAGTGGGCTCGCGGACGCACTGGTCCGCCTCGGCGACCATCTTGCGGGCAAGGCGCGTACCCTCCTCGATCGCCCTGATGGAGCCGCCGACCTTTTGGATGACCAGGGTCTCGACGGGCTTGTTGGTGCGCTCGCGAATCGCATCGACCACGATGTCGTTCTGGCAGCCCTCGCAGCCCAGGGAGACACAAACGACGCCATAGATGTTCGGGTTCGCAGCGTAGCCTGCCAAGGCAGCAATAGTCACCTTCTGGTCGCAGTCGACCTGCGAACAGCCATTCTGGTTGTGGAAGGAGACGCAGCCCTCAACCGCATTCGCGATCCTCTCCGTGGTGTCGGAGGCACAGATGCTCGTGGGAAGGATCAGGACGTGGTTGCGGATGCCGACACGACCGTCCGGGCGACGGTAGCCCATGAAGGTGCGCGTGCCCTCCGCGGACGAAGAGGTCTTGGAGGCGACGGAGTCGGTGTCGGTGACGACGGAGTCCTTCAGGTCGTCGGAGCTGGCGCAGTTGTGCGTATGAACATGCTGTCCGCGCTTGATGTCCGTGGTGGCCACACCGATGAACTCGCCATACTTGACGATCTTCTCACCCTTGGGGATGTTCACGAGGGCAATCTTGTGGAACAGCGGGATGTCGTCGGTCACGGTAACGCTCGCCAGCGTGCCGTCCGGCATGGGATAGCGGGCCTCGGCGCCCGCCTCCAGTTGGTAGGTGGCGACGGCGACGTTGTCCCTCTGATCGATGACAACGGCGTTTTGGCCTTGGCTTACAGCGTCTGACATGTTTCCTCCCTATGTCCATTTGAATAACGTTCGTATTTACGAACGTTATTCGTTATACGGAACAATATATATGAAATGCTGAAGATCTCACACGGTCCCGCCGCGAATGGTTTTGGTTGGCCGGTGAACGGTTGCTTGAAGGGGCATGCCGCTATACTTACGGGGAAAGTTTGGGCGTTAATGAACAAGGAGAGTTGCCATGTCCTCGCGATATAATCCTGCTGGCCACCGCTCTACCTTGCGGGTTCTATCAATCTTTGAGGCCCTTTCGGCTACAAAGAGCGGACTTACCATGGCGGAGATATGCCGCATTGTCGGCGCTCCAAAAAGCAGTCTCTTCTCGATTTTGCACACCATGGCCGATTCAGATTACGTTAGTTATGACGAGACTACCGGTAGGTATTCGATTGGGCTTAAGACGTATCTGCTGGGCAAGGCATTCGATCGTGAGAGTGGGGGATTGTCCTCTTTTGAGACAGCCATGCGAAAGGTTGTCGCATCGTGCGGAGAGACCTGTCAGCTCGGTGTGCTCGACCACGGTCGTGTCCTCTATATTTCGCGCGTTGATTCCCCCCAGCACATCCGTCTTTCATCGGAAATCGGTAAGACCCTTCCTGCGCACTGCACGGCGATTGGAAAGGCGATCCTATCTCGATGGGATGAGGAGTCGGTTCGCTCGCTGCTTCCTTTCCCATTCGAAAAAACGACTGAGCATGCGGTAAAACACATAGATGAACTGATGCGGCAGCTCGAGGAGGTCCGAAGGTGTGGTTTTGCATATGATCATCAGGAGATGGCAGAAGGGGTTGAGTGCATCGCCGTTCCCATAGAAAAAGGCGGGCGTCTCTATGGTTTAAGCGTTTCGGTCCCTGCGTATCGTTTTGATACTGAGGTGCAAAACGGGGTAGAACACGCGCTTTCTGATGCAAGGGACCAGTTGGAGCGCGTTTCGTAGGCTTTTGTGCCGCAGTGCGCGGTGCGCGATTGCATAGTGATAACACGCCGCATTCATATTGCCCCCTTGAAATGCTCGGTATATACTATCCAAGCATTTAATTTATCCCAATGCGCAATTGCGGGCATCGCCAAGTGGTAAGGCATCAGCTTCCCAAGCTGACACTCGCGGGTTCGAGTCCCGTTGCCCGCTCCATTCGAATTTCAGGCACGGTAACGTTTCGTTACCGTGCCTTTTTCAATAAAGTGCCGGGACTCGAACCCGCCAGGGTGCGAGCGTAAAGCAAACGCGAAGCGTTTGTAGCGAGCAGGCGAAGGCGCCGGAAGGCGCCTGAAGCCGGTGCGGATTTGCGAAGCAAATACGCGGACGTCCCGTTGCCCGCTCCATCGAGCATGGGAGGCCTCGGGAACATCGGATTCAACCCGCTTTGCCCGTGCATGCGCGCCGACCGTGGCATGCCGCCCGCAGCCGGTGCGGATTTGCGAAGCAAATACGCGGACGCCCTCATGGCCGCTCTATGCTACAAAATGTTAGGTTAATGCCTACTGCCCATACTCGCACCTGCGCACGGTACAATGGTTGGGTTACGACCAACGTGCCAATAACCAAAAAGGAGCCGCTATGATCGATCGCTATACCCGCCCGGAGATGGGACACATCTTCTCCCTCGAGAACAAGTACGCCATTTGGCAGGAGATTGAGGTCCTGGCCTGCGAGGCTCAGGCGGAGCTCGGCAAGATCGGTATTTCCAAAGAAGAGGCCCAGTGGATTCGCGACCACGCCAACTTTGAGAAGGCGAAGGTTGACGAGATCGAGGAGGTCACGCGCCACGATGTCATCGCCTTCCTGACCAACATGAAGGAATATATCGACGCCGATGTTCCCGAGGGCGAGCCCAAGCCTAGCCGCTGGGTTCACTACGGTATGACCAGCTCCGACCTGGGTGATACGGCTCTGTGCTATCAGCTTACTCAGGCGTGTGACCTGATTATCGAGGACGTTAAGAAGCTCGGCGTGATCTGCAAGCGTCGTGCCTTCGAGGAGCGCAATACGCTCTGCGCCGGCCGCACCCATGGCATCCATGCCGAGCCGATGACCTTCGGTATGAAGTTTGGCTCTTGGGCATGGGAGCTCAAGCGCGATCTCGATCGTCTTGAGGACGCTCGCAAGAACGTTGCCTTAGGTGCCATCTCCGGTGCCGTCGGCACCTACAGCTCCATCGAGCCGTTCGTCGAGGAGTACGTCTGCGAGCACCTGGGCCTGGTCCACGATCCGCTGTCCACGCAGGTCATCAGCCGCGATCACCACGCCTACCTTGCCGGCGTGCTTGCCACTACAGCGGCCACCTGCGAGCGCATCGCGACCGAGGTCCGCAACCTGCAGAAGACCGATACGCTCGAGGCCGAGGAGCCGTTCCGCAAGGGTCAAAAGGGCAGCTCCGCCATGCCGCACAAGCGCAACCCGATCACCATGGAGAAGGTCTGCGGCCTGTCGCGCGTCGTGAAGTCCAACGCTCAGGTCGCCTTTGACAACGTTGCCCTGTGGCACGAGCGCGACATTTCGCACTCTTCCGCCGAGCGTGTCGCCCAGGCCGATAGCTTCATCGCGCTCGACCACATGTTCCAGTGCCTCATTCGCGTTATCGACGGCCTGCAGCTGTATCCTGCTCGCATGATGGCCAACCTCAACAAGACCCGCGGCCTCATCTTCTCCTCTAAGGTGCTGCTTGCCCTCGTCGATACGGGCATCACCCGCGAGGACGCCTACGCTATCGTGCAGGAAAACGCCATGGCTACCTGGCACGAGGTGCAGGATTGTGTCTCCGGCCCCACCTTTAAGGAGCGTCTCGAGGCCGATCCGCGCTGCACCGTTAGTCAGGAAAAACTCGACGAGATCTTTGATCCGTGGGACTTCCTCACCCGCATCGACACGGTCTTCGACCGCCTGGAGCAGCTGAACTTCGAGTAGGGCTAACCTAATTCGACCGCTTGCGGATGCATTTCAACCTTTGGCGCCTTGCCCATCTTGGGTGAGGCGCTTTTTTATCGCCGCATCAGCCCCGGGTATAAAATGAAATCCGACTGCTATTTCGATGAAGGGGGGCGTGTGCCCGGACGTATCAAGCGAGCCGCCATCGTCTCGTTTACGCTCATGCTCCTTGTCGCCGCCTGTGTGGCCGCCCTGACGTATACCGTTCGAAGCAGTTCTTCCTCCCCGAATGAAGCCGACAAAGACCTCCCGGTACTCAAAATCGGCGTTACGGATAACGACCCCTATGTGTATGTCGATACCACGGGCGATTACGCCGGTATCGATATCGACATCGCCCGCGAGGCCTGCAAGCGCGCGGGGATCAAGCCGCAATTTATCGACATATCTTGGAATGACCGTGATCGCCTACTCAAAAACGGCGATATCGATTGCCTGTGGTGCGACTATTCTCCCTGTTATCGCGAGGATAAGTATTACTGGACTGAGCCGTATTTGACCCTGACGGTTTCGGTCGCCGCCAAGAAAACGAGTGGCATCACATCCTTGGCGCATCTCGATGGAAGCAAGACCATTGCGGTGATTGCGGGCTCGGTGAGCGAACGCCGATTGCTCGCAGGGGATCTGGATATCTCGCCGGACGTGCAAATCAAATCGTATGGTTCTGCCGAACTCTGCAAAGCCGCCCTCGCCAAAGGGTATGTCGACTGTTGGATGGCGGACGTTCAGTCGCTTGATCGACTCGTTGACCAGTATCCTGGCGTTTATCGTGTGTTCGCCGACAACGTTATGACGGTTGACCTGGGCGTCGCGTTTGATGATAGCTATGAGGGGGAGTACGTCAAAAACCTCGATACCGCACTGTCCGACATGGATCGAGACGGCACGATAGAGCACATTGTGGACAATTACAAGGCAGGAGCGACGACAGGCGGGCAAGGAGCGGAATCATGACAAATGACGAGCGCCGCTTTCGCCGAAAGAGTTTAGCCGCAGTGGGCATCGGCATCGTGGCCAGCGTTGCCCTACTGAGTCTGCTCTATATGGTTGGCACGCATCGCTGCCTTGATAAAACGCTTGGGTTCGGCCAGGAAACCATGGTGTTTTTAAAAAATGCCTGCGAAAAATATGACCGATATGAACAGGGAAGAAAAACCGAGGCGACGCACAATTTGGATGCGGCGCTCGAGTCGTTTGCGACGTTCTTGCCGCCTGATCGATTTGAAGTCAACGACGATCTGGTCGAGGAATATGTCCATACCGAGAGCCTTTCGGGAATGTTGGTCATGGATGCCGATGGTCATATGGTCGCCCATTACGATATCGACGGCCGCGATCCACTCATGCTGTGGCGAGAGGAGCTGGCCTGTTCGTCGATCGCATCGATGTATCGAGGGTCCAAAGTTTCCTACTCGACCGCTGTCGAGCGCCGCGGTGTCGACTTTGCCGTGAGTGCCGTTCCATACGGTGATGGGGTGGCGTTGGGGTATCGATCCCTTGCGGCTGAGCCCGCCGATGACTATTCATACACGATCGCCGACGTCCTTGTGAACAACACGTTCCATCAGAGTCCAACAGTGCTTGTGATGCGCGATGCACAAATCGTTTCTTCAAACGATTCGACCGTCGATATAACCCTTGCCCGGCTTCTCGCCGATAGCGGAATTGACTGGAAAGACGAGGGCGTAACACGTATCGAATATCGGGGGACCACCTTATATGCCGTGCGTGCGGCATATAAGGACTACCGCCTGTTTGCGCTATATCCCAAATCTGAGGTCATGTCCGACAGGATTTCATTTGTCGCCGTCGGCGTCTTGGTGTGCCTTGCGTTTTGGGTCGTGGTACTGTTGGCTCGAAATATCGCTGACCACCGCAATTTGGTCGAAAAGGATAAACAGCTCGGCATTATCAATGCCATAAGTGCCATCTACGATTCGACCTTCCTTTTGCATCTCGACACCCTCGAGATCGAGGGAATCAATATGTCGCCGGCGATAGCGAAGATATTTGCCGAGCACAACGAGGCATATGACTTTATGGACACGGTCTGCCGGGATATCGTGAGCCCCGAGAGCCGCGAAGCGGTTGTGGGACTCGTAGATATAAGTACGCTTCGTGAACGTATGGAGGGCGTGCCGTACTTGACTGCGGAGGTGCGAGATTGCCGGGGTGCTTGGTACTCGCTGCAGGTTGTTCCCCAGCATCGCGATGAGCAAGGCCGGCTGGAATCGGTTGTCGTGGCGACGCACAACATATCGATGGTCAAGCATGCCGAGGAGCTGTCATACCAAGATAAACTGACGGGGCTTCGCAACCGCAACTATCTGGAATCGCGTGGAGATAGCCTGGTAAACGAGGACTTGCCAGTGAGCGTGATTATGGTGGACTGTAATTACCTCAAGCGGACCAACGACATTTATGGTCACGAGATGGGGGATGAACTGCTGCGACGGACGGCGTCCGTGCTGCGGCGGGTGGCTGGTGCGGATTACCTGCCGATGCGCGTTGGCGGCGACGAGTTTTTGCTGGTTTGCCCCCATACTGACAACGAGTCTGCGCTCGGGCTGGAACAGGATCTTCGTCTCGGTCTTGCCGCGGTAAGCGATGAGACCCTGACGGCCAGCGCATCGATTGGCGTGGCGACCGTCGAGACGGCTGGAAATACGCTGGCCGATGTATATCGCGTCGCCGACCACAATATGTATCGGGAGAAGCGCATGGTCCACGTACAGGGTGCGGACTGCTAATCTTGCCCCCGCCAGTCCAAGCATCGTAGGATGTTGAATCGGTGCTTGCGATAATAAGCCGGTCCAGGCGGGGATAATAGACGTCTGAAATTTCTTTCTGAGAGGGGATCTCAATGATTAGTTTTGACTACAAGCCTCAGGGTGTATGCTCTCGCAATATTCACCTCAATCTCTCTGACGATGGCAGCAAGGTGCTGGGCGTCGAGTTTACCGGCGGCTGCGATGGCAACCTCAAGGCCATCTCCAGGCTGGTCGAGGGCGCTCCCGCCGATCGCGTAATCGAGGTTCTCGCTGGTAATACCTGCGGTATGAAAAAGACCTCTTGCGCCGATCAGCTTACGCGCGCTATCGAGGCCGCTCGCGCAGAGATCGCCTAATGAGCATCGCTGATCGCTTTAAGAATGGAATAACGCGTCGAGGTTTTGTGCTGGGTGGCGCCGCTACCGGTGCTGCTGCCGTACTGGCCGGTTGCTCGAAAAAAACGGGCACGAGTGATGACGCCGCTGGCGAGCCGCAGGTTATCAAGGACGATTCGAAGATTGTCTCGATCACTGATGAGTACGAGGCTGTCGATATCGATCTTGAGCCCGCAGCCTCGTGGACGCTGCCGCTGGGCACGCTGCTGTACTACTGCGATGGCGACTACGCTGCCGCGATGATGGCGCCTGCTTCTGCCCTGCATGCCAATACGCTTGGTGTGCTCAACCTAGGCGATGGCTCGCTTACCACACTTATTGAGGATCCCATTGAGGGAACCGGTTATGCGTTTTACGACGTTCGCGCGGGTGATGGCGTGTTCGCGTGGGTCGAGATGAACTTTGCCAATGCGTCCTGGAAACTCTATGCGCAAAACCTTGCAGGCTCCTCCCTTACCGGCAACGCTGTTGAGCTCGACCGCGGTGGCGAAAACTACGATCCGCCGCTCTTCACAGCGTATGGGTCGTCGGTCATCTGGTATAAGATGCCTTCGTCCGGCGGCGCCAAGACGAGTAACGATTCGTACTGCTACCGTCAGTCGCCCAGCGAGTCCAAGCCTGAGACTATTTGGAAGTCGACGGGCCGTTTCGCATCCGCCCCGCGTGTGAGCGACGGCATCCTGACCATCTCGCCCCGCGTGCACAATGATGAGGGCGTCTATTACGGTATGACGGCGATCGACCTGACTGACGGCAACAAAACGAAGCGAGCTCAGCTGGTGCTGCCTTCGTCGGTTTCGCCTTTCGAGGCCGTGTATATGGGCGACACCTTCGTGTTCTCCATTGAGGCGACGTATAGCGGTGTGGGCAGCCTGGGCAATATGGGCACCTATATCGGTAACGAGGGCGGGCCGTACCTCTTCCTTTCGCGTGAGCCGCTCGCGTGCGCTGCGGGAAGGAAAAACAAATACCTGGTTAAAGTTCAGGCGTCGCATTTTTTGATTGACACTTCGGCTAAGACCTACGGCTCGCTTCTGTCGCCCGACCGAGCCTTGGAGTATGGCGATTATCCTGCTACGGCGGGTAAATCGAACTCGTTCTTAACGTACGCAACGGTGCGTAACAGTCAGGGGATTCCCGAGACGGTTACCGCTCGCTTGTTCTCTCTTTAGTCTCCGAGGGGTTAAAAAGGCGTCGACAGGGGAATAAGCGCGTTGTGACTATGAGTACCGCCCGCCGAGCTATCGCACCCATGCGATACCCGGTGGGCTCAGGTGCGTTAAAATGAGCTTGTTCTTAGCTAATTGAGACAGGGGGGCCGTGTTATGGCTTCAGATGCAAAAAAGATTCTGCTGGTCGAGGATGAGAAGGCAATCCGTGACGCTGTCGCTGCCTATCTCGAGCGCGAGGGCTATTGGGTTGTGGGCGTGGGCGACGGCCAGTCCGCTATCGAGGAGTTCGAGAAGCATCAGTTCGACCTGGTCGTGCTCGACCTCATGCTCCCCAAGATTCCCGGCGAGCGCGTTTGCCGCACCATTCGCGACACCTCGGATGTCCCCATCATTATGCTGACGGCCAAGGGCGAGATCGAGGACCGTATTATCGGCCTCGAGCTCGGCGCCGACGACTACCTGATCAAGCCGTTCTCGCCGCGCGAGCTTGTCGCGCGCGTGCGCGCCTTGTTCCGCCGTGCCCACCAGGCCGATGAGCCGGCCGTCGAGGTGCTCGACTTTGGCGATCTGGTCATTGACATCTCGGGCCACAAGATTTTGGTCGAGGGCAAGGAAGTCGACCTGACGGCTTCCGAGTTCAAGCTGCTCACCACGCTTGCCCGTCATCCCGGCCGCGTCTACAACCGCATGGAGCTGGTCGAGAAGGTGCTCGGCTACGACTTTGAGGGTTACGAGCGCACCATCGACAGCCACGTGAAGAACCTTCGCGCCAAGCTGGGCGACGACCCCAAGAAGCCCAAGTGGCTCTACACCGTCCACGGTGTCGGCTACCGCTTCGAGGCTCCGACCAAGACCGATAAGTCGGACGAGAAATAAGGGAAATCACATATGACACCTGCGCGCTTTGAAATCGGGCAAAAGCATAAGCAGGAGAACGAGGCGGGTTCCAAGGCTAGTTGGAACACGCCTCGTTCCGATTCACGGCCAACGATGAGCTATCCCTCGCGCATGGCCCTGGCTTTTGCCCTGACATCGCTCATGACGGTATTGGTGCTGGTGGGCGTAGTCTCCGTTGTATGGGGCACGGTTTTTACGGATTACACGCGCTCCAATATTGTCGAAATCGCCAATTCCGCTGCCGAAAAGTTGGCAACGTCATATGAGGAAAACGGTTCTTGGACTGCGGGGGAGCTGCGTACGGTCGCGACATCGAGTTTGGTGTCCGACGATCTTGGTATGCAGGTCGTCAATAAAAAGGGCGTCATCGTCTACGACGACTCGTGGCCCTCGGCAAGCGCTACTGCCGATGTACGCGAAAATCAGGCGACGACCGACGATGCGAGCGGAAAGAGGGCATCGCACAGCCCGGTCTCGTCTGCTCCCACCGATTCCAATAGTGTTGCCAACGTTGAAATCGTGACGTCCTCCGGCGAGCACGTGGGTCAGGTCAAATTGTGGGCGATTGGCTCCGACGCCCTGCTCACCAGGGCAGACTCAGCATTCAGAGAGAAGACCTTTAACGCCATGGCCCTTGCCGCGGTTGTGGCCGTCTGCATCTCGGTCGTTATCGGAGCGCTCATGTCGCGCATGCTCACCAAGCCGATTCATCGTATTACCAGCACCGCCAAGCAGATTCGCGATGGAGACCTGTCCGCTCGTACGGGCTTGCGCGGCGATGATGAGATCGATCAGCTGGGAGAGACCTTCGACGAGATGGCCACCTCACTCGAGAAGGACATGAAGCACGAGAAGCGCCTGACCTCTGATGTTGCCCACGAGCTGCGCACGCCGCTCATGGCCATGCTTGCAACGGTCGAGGCCATGCAAGACGGTGTGTATCCCACCGATGACGAACACCTGGAAACGGTCGCATCCGAGACGCGTCGTCTGGCCCGTCTGGTGCAGCAGATGCTCGACCTGTCGCGCATGGAAAACAGTACCGCGCCACTCAACCTGGAGCCGGTGGATATGGTGCCGTTTGTGCGTTCGATTGTGAATGGCCAGGAGCGCTTGTTTGCCGACCGTGACCTGCGTTTGCGCTTTGCAGATGAGACGCAGGGCCACGATGACGTTGTCGAGGCGGATCCCGACATGATCACGCAATGCGTCATCAACCTCTTGAGTAACGCCATGCGCTATACCCCCGAGGGGGGTTGGGTCGTGGTGTCGGTGCTCAGCGACCGCAAGCACGTCGATATCGCGGTTTCGGATACGGGCATCGGTATCGCCAAGGATGATTTGTCGCGCATCTTCGGTCGTTTTTGGCGTGCCGACGCCAGTCGCGCCCGCGAGGCGGGTGGCCTGGGCGTGGGCCTCGCCGTGACCAAGCAGATTGTCGAGCGTCATCACGGCTACATATCCGTGGAGTCGGAGCTTGGAAAGGGTACGACTTTTACGATTCATCTGCCTCGCGAGCACACGGCGGACGCGGCATCTACTACAATGGAGCACTAGCTTTTCGCTATTCGGTGAAGGAGGGGGTTTCGTCCCTGCCGCTCCGAGTTTGCGAAAACGTGCGGGAAAGAACCCGCATTACTGTCGTATTTTGGTAAGGAGTGACTCACGTGACAACGATGGAGCGTCGTCCGGATTCCCGTGGCAAGGTTCGTGATATCTATGATGCCGGTGAAAACCTGCTGATGGTCGCCACCGACCGCATTTCTGCGTTCGACTTTATTCTCCCCGACGAGATTCCGTTTAAGGGAGAGGTGCTCAACCGTATCTCGGCATTCTGGTTCGATAAATTTGCCGACATCGTTCCCAACCACCTCGTCTCCATCGACCCGGCGGATTTCCCCGAGGAGTTTGCCGAGTATCGTGACTACCTCGCAGGCCGCGCCATGCTGGTCAAGAAGGCCCAGACGATTCCTATCGAGTGCATCGTCCGCGGCTATCTGACCGGTTCGGGCAAGAAGACCTATGACGAGAACGGCACCGTCTGCGGCATTCAGCTGCCCGAGGGTCTGACCGAGGCCTCCAAGCTTCCCGAGCCGCTGTTCACGCCGTCCACGAAGGCCGAGATCGGCGACCACGACGAGAACATTTCGTTCGAGCGTTGCTGCGAGATCGTGGGTGAGGATATCGCCGCGCAGATTCGCGACCTGTCCCTCAAGATTTACAAGGCTGCCGCCGAGTATGCAGCGACCCGTGGCATCATCATTGCCGACACCAAGTTCGAGTTCGGTGTCATCGATGGCAAGGTTACGCTGATCGACGAGTGCCTAACGCCCGACTCCAGCCGTTTCTGGCCCGCCGCCAGCTACGAGGAGGGCAAGATTCAACCTAGCTACGACAAACAATTCGTCCGCAATTGGCTCAAAGCCAACTGGGATATGACGGGGGAGACCCCGCATCTGCCCGCCGAGGTCATCGATGGCACGTCCGAGCGCTATCGCGAGGCCTTCCAGATCATCACGGGCTCCCAGTTCACAAGCATGAAGGAGAACGCATAAGTGAGTACCCGTAGCGCCACGAACAAGCGCACGCAATCCCACGAAGTTACCGGGGTTGCGCGCAAGTCCGCCGCATCTGCTAAACCCGCCCGCCAGGCAGCGAGCTCCGTTCGCGTCGTGCCGGCATCATCCAAGGCACGCCGCAAAGAGCTCGAGAAGGGTGAAAACCTGGACGGCCTTTCCAAGGAGGAGAAGCGCGCCCGCAAGGCCAAGCAGCGTGCTCGCGAGGATCGTATCTACACGGTGTCGAATATTCTCCTCAAGCAGGATGAGGACTACACCAAGCGTCGCCGTATTTGGTGGGCTGTGCTCGCTATCGGCATGGTGCTCGTCGTGGCAATTTGGGCTTCGCTCTACTTCGCTCCCGGCGGCACGGTGTCCAGCCCCGTCCAGATGGTCGGCATCGTTTTGTCCTATGTCATCATCCTGGGTGACTTTATCTACGACTTCGTTCGTATCCGTCCCCTGCGCAACATGTACCGCACGCAGGCCGAGGGCATGTCCGAGAACAAGCTCAACGCTCTTATTGAGCGCGCGGCTGCCGAGGAGGACAAGAAGGACTCCAAGAAGAAGTAGCGTTTGTATTCATACATATCGCTAAGATATAAGGCACGTCGTTTTAGCGGCGCGCCTTTTTACTGTTCTATAGATAGATGGAGTGGCACATGATTCGAGCTGCCCTGACGGTCGAAGAAGCTCTGGAGGGCATGAAGGCCCTGGAGCCCAAGATTAAAAACTATGCGCGCCTGGTTGTCCGCAAGGGCGTAAACGTCAAGCCCGGCCAGGAGGTTGTCGTTCAGTCTCCGGTCGAGTGCGCGCCCTTTGCCCGCGTGGTGGTCGCGGAGGCTTATGCCGCCGGCGCTGGTCACGTGACGGTCATTTGGGCCGATGATGCCGTGACGAGGCTCACGTACGAGCATGTCGATAAAAGCTATTTTGAGCAGACGCCCGAGTGGAAGCGCCTGCAGCTGGATTCCCTGGCCCAGGACGGCGCCTGCTTTATCTTTATCGAGGGTGCGGACCCTGCCGCCCTTAAGGGTATCGATCCCGCCAAGCCTGCTGCAGCTTCTAAGGCAAGGAATACGCAGTGCAAGGTCTTCCGCCGTGGACTGGACTACAACATCAACCCGTGGTGCATCGCTGGCGCTCCGGTCGTGGCATGGGCGCGCGAGGTGTTCCCGGGAGACGCCGATGAGGTTGCAATCTATAAGCTGTGGAATGCGATTCTGCACACCGCTCGTGCCGATGGCCAGGACCCGGAGAGCGACTGGGAGCTTCATGACGCGGCATTCGAAAAGAACCTGCGTTTCCTGAACGACAATCGTTTTGACCGCCTACATTACACCGCGGCAAATGGAACCGATCTGACGATTGGCATGACGAAGGGTCACGAGTGGGCCGGCGGCAAGGGTAAGACGCCCGATGGACACCCCTTCTTCCCCAACATCCCCACCGAGGAGGTCTTCACCTCGCCTGATCGTATGCGTGCCGACGGTATCGTGTATTCGGCTATGCCGCTCATTCACCACGGTAACAAGGTTGACGAATTTTGGATTAAGTTCAAGGCCGGCCGCGTAGTGGACTACGATGCCCGTGTGGGCAAGGCGACGCTTGCGAGCATTATTGACACCGATGAAGGTGCCGCTCATCTGGGCGAGGTCGCGCTCATTTCCAAGAACACTCCGATCCGCGAAAGCGGCGTTCTGTTCTATGACACGCTCTATGACGAGAACGCTAGCTGCCATCTCGCGCTAGGTGTCGGTTTCCCCGAATGCATCGAGGGTGGGTACGACATGTCCAAGGAAGAGCTCCTGGAGCATGGCGTTAACGTCTCGAGCGCGCACGTCGATTTTATGATCGGCACGGACGACATCGATATTAAGGGCATTACGCCTGATGGACGTGAAGTTGTGATTTTCCAGAACGGCCAATGGAGTTGGGAATAGTCCCAGACCGTGGTACAATGCCACCCGCGGGCCGTTAGCTCAGCTGGCAGAGCAGGGGACTTTTAATCCCAAGGTCCAGGGTTCGAACCCCTGACGGCCCACCATAGAATAGAAAGCGATCGACTCCGGTTGGTCGCTTTTTTTGTTGCCGGTGCACGGGTTCGAACCCGTCGGGGCGCGGGGCGCCGTAGCGGCCGCCTGCGAAGCAGGCTGAACCCCTGACGGCCCACCCAAAGAAAGGAAAACGAAATGAAAACAGATAGATACGGAATTAGCGGCAGCACATTAAAGATAATAGCGGCCATTTCGATGGTTCTCGATCATGTAAGCAGGATCGTCCTGACCAATGGAATCATGACTCACGCATCGTACAATCAGATATCAGACGAGCAGTGGGCGATTCTAAGCGAGGCTTCGGATGTGCTTCATGTTCTTGGCAGAATTGCATTTCCCTTATTTTGCTTTTTGATAGTTGAGGGATTTTTGCATACTCATGACATAAAGAAGTACCTGCGAAATATTCTTGTCTTCGCAATCATTGCGGAGCCCATATACGATTTCGTTCAAACCGGGCAACTCTTTGACCTTCGGCAACAAAATGTTATGTGCGAGCTTCTGCTTTCCTTGGTCTTTTTGATTATTCTGGAAAAGATACAAAGTCTTTCAAAATGGAAGAGGCGCATCGCAGAAATTGCTCTGATTGTTTTGACAGCACTGGCAGCTGAATACACTAAACTAGATGGCGGCGTGTATGGCATTCTGCTTGTGGCTGCATTCTATTTATTCCACGACAGCAAGGCCAAGATGTTCTTTGCTGCAGTATGCGCAGTGCTCCTTTCGTCATGCCATATAGTTGGCGGCGGATTTGAGTTTGCTACAGCTAATGTATTTAATCCTGATGTTGCTGCCGCGGTCGTTTCGTTGCTGCTTATCAATCTTTATAATGGCAAGCGAGGGCTGAAGCTGAAGTACTTCTTCTACATTTTCTATCCGGCACATCTTGCTCTGCTTTATGGTGTCTCACTTATTGTTTTGAACTGTCTTTAATAACTCTCAAACAAGTCTCTGAAAGCAGAAACAAACTGACCCTAAGACTGCTTGTGAATTTCCGGAAGACCTGAGAGATGCGAGGATAGACAACGAGGGCTGCAGAAAGATGCTTCTCAGTTCTCTGGCGGATCGCACGTATCTGTATGAGGATCACTTCCGCACACTCATTAATAACAGTGATAAACACGGCAGATCCTCAAAACATGAGGCTGCGAAGGTCGAACGATGCTTCGAAAGCATGAATGGCACCGAGAAAACGAGTTCGGAAGCATCCTCTGGATGCTCCACCATAGAATAGAAAGCGATCGACTCCGGTTGGTCGCTTTTTTGTTGCCGCGGCACGGGTTCGAACCCGAACTTCTCTATATATAAGAACGCTTGGCGAACAAAACCTGCCTTTTACCGACGGGAAACAAATGGTTGATGGTTTTGGAGTAAAGTGGCGCTCCAGAGATGACCGATGCCTTAACACCTATAAACCAGCTGGCCATCGCCAATATCAGAAGCTGCTGCTTCGAATACGGCCTCAGTGAAGCAACTGAGGGTTCTATTCATTTGTGAACAAAATATGGAGTGCGGGATTCCCGCCCGCGGGGGCCCTCCGGTCTGGCAATATATCTCCTTGCCGCGCGGC
>CATYDM010000012.1 GCA_958405195.1 uncultured Collinsella sp. | reverse complement strand
TGTTACAGATTGAGACATTAGACCGGCTACGGTCCGCCGACCTGGCTATCACCTCGACCAATAACAGAATGTCATACATTTCTTTCTGTACTGGACACCCCCAGGGGGTATGGGTGTATAGTATCGGCAGGTTAACAATTTCAACACCGAACCACAGAAAGGAGAAGCCATGGCTCAAGATAAGTTCGACGTGGGCGGCATGACATGCGCCGCCTGCCAGGCGCACGTGGACCGTGCCGTGAGCAAGCTCGACGGCGTCCAAAGCGTCGCCGTCAACCTACTCGCCGGTTCCATGATGGTCGACTACGACCCCGCGCAGGTCTCCCCCGACGATATCTGCACCGCCGTCGACCACGCGGGCTACTCGGCCTCACCCGTCGACGCAGGCACCGGTGCCGCCGGCTCAAGCGGCAGCTCGCAGGCCAGGTCTGGCGTCACCCATATGGAGTCGCCGACCAAAAAGTTGGAGGCCGCCGCCTCTGCCATGCGCACCCGCCTCATCATCTCGATCGTATTCCTCATCCCACTGTTCTACATAGGCATGGGGCACATGCTCGGCTGGCCGCTGCCCGGCATTTTCACCGACCATACCCATAGCATGACGCTCGCCCTCACCGAGCTCGTCCTGCTCATCCCCATCGTCTATGTCAACGACGCGTACTTTATCAACGGGTTTAAATCGCTCGCGCACGGCGCGCCCACCATGGACGCCCTTATTGCCGTGGGCGCGACCGCTTCCGTCGCCTGGTCGCTCTACGCCATGTTCATCATGGCCGACCAGCTAGCCGCGGGTCAGGTCCACGAGGCCATGATGACGAGCATGGACAACCTGTATTTTGAGAGCGCAGGTACGATCTTATCGCTCGTCACCGTGGGCAAATATCTCGAGACGCGCAGCAAGTCCAAGACCGGCGGCGCTATCGAGGCGCTCATCGACCTAGCACCCAAGACCGCGACCGTCGTTGCCGATGACGGCACCGAAACCACCGTGGACGTCGACAGCATCCTTCCCGGCCAGGTGCTGAGTGTGCGCCCCGGCGAGTCCATCCCTGTCGACGGCGTGGTGCTCGAGGGCGCGTCGGCCGTGGACGAGAGCGCGCTCACCGGCGAGTCCATCCCCGTAGAAAAGACCGCCGGCGACACCGTCAACGCCGCCACGGTCAACCGCACCGGATCGTTTACCTTCCGTGCCACACGCGTGGGCGCCGACACGTCGCTTGCCAAGATCATCCAGCTCGTCGAGGACGCCAACGCCACCAAGGCGCCTATCGCCCGCCTGGCCGACAAGGTCGCCGGCGTGTTTGTGCCCGTGGTGTTTGCGATCTCGGCCGTGACCTTCGTGGCGTGGATGGCGCTGACCGGCAGCGTGAACGAGGCACTCACCTCCGCCGTGGCCGTGTTGGTGATCAGCTGCCCGTGCGCGCTGGGTCTGGCCACGCCCGTCGCCATTATGGTTGGCACCGGCAAGGGCGCCGAGATGGGCATTCTGTTTAAGAGCGCCGAGGCGCTGGAGAATCTGCGCAACGTGGGCACCGTGGTGCTCGATAAGACGGGCACGGTCACCCGCGGCAAGCCTGCCGTGACCGATATCGTGGTAGCCACGCGCGCTGACGGCTCGCCCGCCATGAGCGAAAAGGCGCTGCTCAAGTTGGCCGCCGCGTTGGAGCGCTCGAGCGAGCACCCGCTGGCCGAGGCGATTATGGCCGAGTGCGAGACACGCGGGATCGTCGCGCGCATGGTCGAGGACTTTACTGCCGTGCCCGGGCGAGGCGTTACGGCGCGCGAGGGGCAAAACGCCATTGCAGCCGGCAACGTACGCCTGATGGACGAGTTGGGCGTTACCGTGCCCGCGGGTCTTGCCGAACAATTTGCCGCCGAGGGCAAGACGCCGCTGTTCTTTGCCAAGAACAGCGAGCTTGCCGGCACCATTGCCGTGGCTGACGAGGTCAAGGAGACGAGCGCCGGGGCCATCGCCGCACTGCGCTCGCTTGGCGTCGACGTGCGCATGCTCACCGGCGACAACCGCGTGACGGCCGAGGCCATCGCCCGCCGCGTGGGACTGACCAGCAAGCAGGTCATCGCCGACGTGCTTCCCGCCGACAAGGAGCGCCACGTGCGCGAGCTGCAGGATGCGGGCAGTAAGGTCGCCATGGTGGGCGACGGCATCAACGACTCCCCCGCCCTGGCGCGCGCCGACGTGGGCCTTGCTATCGGCACCGGCGCCGACATCGCCAAGGAGGGCGCCGACGTGGTACTCATGCGCAGCGACCTCATGGACGTCGCCCGTGCCATCGAGCTGTCACGTGCCACAATCCGCAACATCAAGCAGGACCTGTTCTGGGCGCTGTTCTACAACGGCATCGGCATTCCGCTCGCCGCGGGCGTGTTCTTCCCGCTCACCGGATGGCAACTCTCGCCGATGTTTGGCGCCGCGGCCATGAGCCTGTCGAGCGTATGCGTTGTAAGCAATGCGCTGCGCCTGAAATCCTTTAAGCCTAAAGTGGCAAAATAGGCTCACCATTAAGTCAATTTAGAACGGGTTTTCCAGGTGCCCGAGATTGACCTGAAAGAGGAGCGACGCGTACTTTGGTACGCGGGCGGCGGCTTGAAGGTCAAGGTCGGATGTCTGGGAAAGCCGACACAACAGAGAGGGATACCCATGCGATACACAATCAAGACTTCCGGCCTTATGTGCGGCCACTGCGACGCCACCATCGAGACGGCGCTGCTCAACGTGGCCGGCGTGACCGATGCCGACGCCGATCACGAGACCCAGACCGTCCAGGTGGAGTGCGCCGACACCGTGACCGCCGAGCAGCTCACCGCTGCCATCGAGGGCGCCGGCGAGAAGTTCCACGCCCTGTCCGTGACCGCCGCGTAGCAGCTACCAGAGACATTCGACTCCATCGACCAGAAACGAGGACCCGCCATGATGGCAGACCACAAATCGGTGACCCGCATGCTCAAGACGGCACGCGGTCAGATCGACGGCATCTTGCGGATGGTCGAGGAGGACCGCTATTGCGTCGATATTTCCACGCAGCTCATGGCCACACAGGCGCTCCTCGCGCGCATTAACGCCGACGTGCTTAAGGCACATATCGAGGGCTGTGTGACTTCGGCAATCGAATCGGGCGACGAAGACCTCAAAGCCGCCAAGCTCGCCGAAATCGAACGCGTCGTCGACAAGCTCTCCAAGTAATTGGGGCATTGGGGACAAACTTCTTTGCACCGTCTTGGTATTCCGGGGACAGGTATGTTTGCACCACATTGGTGCAGATTAACCTGTCCCCCTTGCTTTAAATCGGGTATAAAGGCGTGCAGCATATCGAACGAAAGGCAATTTGCATGAATGACTTTATGAAGGGTCGCAATGGTGCCGATGAACTCACCATCGTGATGGGTTTTGCCGGCATCGTCATCGCGATGATCGGATCGATAGCCCGCATCCAGTGGCTCAGCTGGATTGCCATCGCCGTAATCGTGATTGGCGTGCTGCGCGGCCTGTCCAAAAATATCGACGCACGTCACAAGGAGAACGAGGCCTTTGTCGCCGCGACTGCAAACGTACCCGGCTTGGGCAAGTTTGTAGCTAGCTTGGGCGGCGGAGCTGCAGCGGCCAACGCCTCGCGCGCAGCCGGTACTAGCAAGGAAGACTTTGAACGTGCCAAGCGCACAGCCAAGAAGATGTGGAAGGGCCGCAAGACCACGGCCTATCTCAAGTGCCCCAACTGCGGCCAGATGCTCTCCGTCCCCAAGGGCAAAGGCAAGATCCGCGTCACCTGCCCCAAGTGCCACGCCAAGATGGAAACGCGCTCATAGCCGCCATACCATGGGACAAATAAAAGCCGAGGCCTCGCACTGGGACCTCGGCTTTTTCTGATTATGACAAAAGGATTGTCCCTTTGTCGCATCGCCATATCGCGCGCTTACGCCACGCCGTCGCGGGCGAGCTCCTCGGCCAGCGCCTCGGACGGCATGGCCATAATCGCGTCGAGCTCGGCGTCCACCTCGGGAATGCGCTTCACCTTGAGCTTGCGCATCAGATTGCCACGACACATCACGTGCATCGGCTCTCGCAGGGCGCGCAGGTCATCGAGCGGGTTCTTGCGCGTCACCAGGATATCGGCGGCCTTACCGCACTCGATTGTGCCGGTCTCGCCGCCCAGCCCCAGCAGCTCGGCATTGACCTGCGTGGCCGTATGCAGCGCGAAGGCGTTGCTCACGCCGACATACTTGGCAAAATAGGCCACCTCGCGCCACATGTCGTACTGGGTCACGAACGGGCAGCTCGAATCCGTGCCTAGGCCCACCTTAACGCCAGCTTCCAGTGCGGCACGAGCACTCTCGATGATGCCCAAGCATACGATGTCGCCGTTCTTCTTTTGCGTATCGGTCGAATGGGTCTTTTTCGGGTCGAGCAATACAAACGGCAGCGCCGGGCTGATGGTGCAGGTAACGCTGGGCGCACGGCCTTCAAGCTGCGTGCCCGCGGCGCCACGGTACAGCTCCAGAATCTCGGGCGTCAACGGAGCGCCGTGCTCAATCGTGTCGACGCCGGCCTGAAGCGCGGCCTTCACACCTTCGGTGCTCTCGACATGGGCCATGACCGGAAGACCCATATCGTGTGCCGCCTTGCACACCGCTGCGGCAACCTCCACCGGCATACGCAGCACGCCCGGCTCGCCCACCTCAGTCGCATCGAACACGCCGCCCGTTACGAACAGCTTAATGACGTCGGCACCGCGCGCATACAGGTCGCGCACTTGTTCGGCTGCCTCGGCGGGACTGTTAGCCACCTGGGCGAACAAGCCAGCACCATGGCCGCCCGGCACCGTGACGCCCGTTCCCGGCGCCACCAGGCGAGGACCTTGATACTTACCGGCATCGATAGCATCGCGCACGGCAAGATCGGCAAACAGCGGGTCGCCCGCGCCGCGCACCGTAGTCACGCCACTTGCCAGCTGCTGCTGGGCGCTACCTTTGAGGATATGGCGCACGATGGCGCGCCCCACGGGATTATCGAGCTTCTTCATCAGCGCACCCGCATCGCCCGCCGAAACCGGCTTGCCCGAGCCGCACAGATGCACATGCATATTGATGAGACCTGGCATGAGATACGCCCCTGCCAGGTCGATGACCTCGGCACCTGCAGGCGCCTGCGCCACAGCACTCGGCCCCATCCACGTGATGAGACCGCGCTCAACGGCCACGGCCATGTCGGGCTGCGGCTCCATATGTTCCGAACCATCCAGGACGGTCGCATTGATAAACAACGTGGAACGATCGGCAGACGCCATATCGAGCTCCTCCCCCTCAGAAAACTTGAACATCTGTCCATTATTATCCAGTGTAGCCCGATTGCCACAGACATATCGGTTAACGGAGGGAAGAGGGGATGTGGGGGACGGAATACGCTGCAGTCCCACCCCAGCGACACCAGGGAAGTGTCTCGATCTGTAACAGATACAGGGTTGTTGGGCCCCTTGCTGTTACAGATCAAGACATTCGGTCGACGCTTCACCGGTTTGTCTCGATCTGTAACAGTTACGAGCTCAAATAACCTCTAAACGTTACAGATTGAGACAAAACCTCTCAGCGCCCATACCACTGACGTCTCCACTCCTCAGCCAAATCGGGCCGTCGCGGAATACCCGCCAACCTCATCTTCTCAACCAGCTTCCCCGGATTCTTGAGCTCATCAAACGTAAACCGAAGCACCTTGTGCCCGAGCATTGTCAGATGGGACTCCCGTTGACGTTCTGCCACGAATGGGTCGACCGACTCCCAGCCCTCGCCGTTCTGCAAGGCATACTTCCCCTTTCCGTCGAGCTCGCCGATGACACACGTCCCGTTCTCGAGCCGCCAAAAATAGTCGACGCGAAACACCTGGCTCGGATCGAGCGGGTCGCGAAACTCCACCTGCAGCTCCGGAACCGGAAAGCCGTACGCAATAAAGAACGCTCGGAACCGAGACTCGCCGCCGTTTTCGGACAGCCCGTCCGCATACGACGCAATCGCCTGCGCCCTGCGATACCCTCGCCTGCCCTCGCAATCGGCGCGGAGGCGCTCGCACAAATCCCCACGTGATACGTCTTTCACCCGCAGTGCAGAATCGGCAATCGCCAACCCGTAGGAGAACGGCGCACGCAGCAAGCAATCCTCCGCCGTGCGCCAAAACGACGTCACCCGCACGCCGTCGACGCGCTCGAGCGCGCCCGCAATCTGCGGACGCAACAACCTGCACCCGCCGCTCAACGTCACCGAACAGCAAGTCTTAACAAGGAAACGCGGCCCGAGCAGATCATTCGGCACCTCCAGACCCCATATCAGCGCGGCGTCATATCCCCAAAACGCCCAATCGGGATGAAATTCCGCAAGCCCTTTGATAGTCCTCAGCGCTCGCTCCGCCGGCGTCAATGCATCCCAATCATGCTGAAAACAGAACAGGTACGGCTCGGGCTCCGCGATATCGTCGGTTCCAACATGGCGCCGTAGCCACATAAGCTCGGTATTGTCATGCGTTGCGAGCAGCGCACCTTGCTTGGCCGTCTCCGTGAGCCGCGCGAGCATCCTATTCCGCGCCAACGTGTTGCGAGTCGCATGTTTGTGTTTGAGAACGGTATTAGACACTTTCATCACCACCACGTCAGACAAATGGACCATCGTCACCGTTGCCTCCGCTGACAAATGTCTTGATCTGTAACAGGAAGACAGTCTTTGAGCCTCTAGTTGTTACAGAACAAGATCTTTCGACACCGCGTCCAGCCTTTGTCTCAATCTTTAACAGGAAGGTCGAAATTGGGCCTGTAGATGTTACAGATCGAGACATTCTCCCAACCCGTTGCCGAACATCTCGATCTGTAACAGTTACGGGCCCAAACAGCCGCCAAACGTTACAGATTGAGACAAAGTCAGGGCAGCAGGGCGACACCAGTCACATCCCCTACTCCCACTCCTGCTCGTAGATGTTGAGGGACTTTACGTAGCGCCCCTGGGCGCCCATGATGTCGCGGACCAGACGCAAGAAGAAGCTGATGCACGAGGTGTCAAAGCCGTCCTGCAGGTCCTCCGGATGCACCGCGCCCGGCTCGTCGACCGCCGTGTCACTCAGGCGCGCGATGTCATACAGGTAGAGCTGCCCCGCCGTCAGCCAGACATCGTCGACGCACGCGAGCCGCACCGCGATCGCGCCGTCGCTCCAATGCTCCTTTTGCACGATATGCGGGTCGTAGACATCAAAGCGAAGGTCGGTGCACGTATCCTTCAGCACAACCATGCCGTTCGCAGGATCCTTGTCCAAAATGCCAAAGCGCGAGAAATACTGCGTGTCGCGCACCTGCTCGAGCCGCTTGAGCGAGGCAGGCGAAAGCGATGCCGGCGGCTCATCAACATACAGCTCGAGCAGCGTCTTGCCATGGCGATAGGGGCGCTCAAAGAGCAGCCAATCGGTAAATGCCATGTTGTAGGCCATGATTTCATTTTGCGAAGGCTCGGTGCAATAGCTGAGCCATGGGTCGACAATGACCTCGAACTGTTCGCGCGCCGGCTCCAAAAACTGGAACTTCCGCAGCATCCAAAAATGGGCCATGTCGGCAATATCGTTGCCGACGGCTCCGGCTAGCTGCGCTCGGTCTAAAGCGTGGTCAGTCATGGCATCCTCCTCAAACCGATGGACCTCAATTTGAGCTTACGAGGAGGGTGGGCAGCCACGACCAGCGCGGGCAAAATAGGCCTCCGGCCGCAAACCAGATGCTGACCAAACACTTGACGGGATGCTTGACCGAAAATGCGCACCGCAACAAAACCGCAGGTAAACATAGACGGCCAACCCGCCCTTTTGAGCCAAGCGCCCCCGGCCACCACAGAAACAGCAGAGCACCACAACTCAAGAAGACGCCGAATGGACACTCGCGCGTCGACAAACGGACAAATCGGTCGCAAACCCGCAAGGAGTGTCCCCGGGTGCCGGCCCAAAAGGAACGTCCCCAACTGCCGGCACTTTAAAATGACCAGTCATTGGGGACGTTCTTAAATGACTACTTTACAGCTCCAGCGCCTCGGCGACTTCGGCAGCGCAGGCCAGGGCGTCGGCCATAGCGTTCACCACAAGCGAGCTGCCGTTGCGAGCGTCACCGGCAACATACACCGGCACGGCATCCGCGGAGACGCCGTCGACACGTGCCGCAAGATGCGAGCCCTCGGCGGCCATCACAGGCAGCGGACGACCAGCGGTGGCAACAGGTACGCCTACCGCATCGAACACGCCATGCTCAGGACCCGTAAAGCCGCAGGCGATGAGCACCAGCTGCGCCGGTACCTCGTGCTCGGAGCCCGCGATGCGCTCGGGCTTGCCAGCCGACCAATCCAGATCGACCACGCGCAGGCCCGCGGCCGCGCCCTTCTTGTCCAGCAGCACCTCGAGCGTATCCACGCCCCAAGCGCGCATCTCGCCGCCCATGGCAGCGATGGCCTCCTGCTGGCCGTAATCGGTCTTCTTCGCGTTGGGCCACTGCGGCCAGGGGTTGCTCGCCGCGCGCGCATCAGGCGCCGCCGGCAAGAACTCAAACTGGCGCACGCTGCGCGCACCCTGACGTACCGCGGTGCCCACGCAGTCGTTACCGGTATCGCCGCCGCCAATGACCACGACGTCCAGGCCGCGTGCATCGACGACAGGCTCGCCGCCATCGAGCACCGAGACGGTCGAGGCCGTCAGGTAGTCCACGGCATACACCACGCCGGGTGCGTCAATATTCTCAGCAGCCAGTCCACGCGGGGCGCGAGCACCGGCAGCCACCACAACGGCGTCAAAGCCATTGAGCTTGGCCGCCACCGCAGGGTTCGTAACGTCAGCACCCAGCTCGAACACGATGCCCAGCTCGCGCATAAGTGCCACGCGACGCTCGACAACGGACTTCTCGAGCTTCATGTTGGGAATGCCGTACATGAGCAGGCCGCCCGGGCGGTCGTCACGCTCAAACACCGTCACGCGGGCACCGCGACGCGCAAGCTCCCATGCTGCCACCAGACCAGCAGGACCGGAGCCCACCACGGCAACCGTGGGCGCGCCCTCCCCTGCCGGCTCAAAGCGGCGCGGACCGCCATTTGCCCACTCATGGTCGCTGATCGCACGCTCGTTGTCATGGATCGTCGTGGGTTGGCCATCGACCGAACCCAGGTTGCACGCGGCCTCGCACAACGCCGGGCACACGCGACTCGTAAACTCGGGCATGGGCGAGGTGAGCGACAGGCGCTCGGCAGCCTCATCCCAGCGGCCGCGGCACACCAGCTCGTTCCACTCGGGAATCAGGTTGTGCAGCGGGCAGCCGCTCGGGCGCGCCTTGCCAAAGCTCGCGCCCATCTGACAAAACGCCACACCGCACATCATGCAGCGGCTCGCCTGGGCACGGCGCGCATCGTCGTCGAGCTCCACGTACAGCGGATCGAAATCGCGGCTGCGCTCCTCCACGGGGCGCAGCTCGTGGGTCACGCGATCGATATCAAGAAAAGCACCGGGCTTACCCATGGCACTTACGCCTCCTTCTTGGTCGAAGCAACAGAGCTGGCGGTGGCGGGCGCAGCGCCAGCGACACCACCCGCCACATCAAAGCGAGCGACATCCGCGGCGTCGGCGCGACCGGTCACAATGTCAAACGCCAGCTCCTCGGCCTGCGCATGCGTCTTACCGATGGCCTCGGCGGCGGCGACAATCGCCAACACGCGCTCGTACTCGGTCGGAATGACCTTCACAAAGTGCTTGCCCATCGTCTCAAAGCTGTAGAGCAGCTTAATGCCGCGCGGGCTCTGCGTCGCGTCCACGTGCTCCTGGATGAGCTCGCGAATCTGTACCAGCTCGCCGGCCGTCGGGGCCTTGAGCTCAACGCTCTCGTGGTTCACACGGGCATCGAGCGTGCCGTACTGGTCAAAGACATAGGCCACGCCACCCGTCATACCGGCAGCGAAGTTCTGCCCGACCTCGCCCAGGATGAGCGCCAGGCCACCCGTCATGTACTCGCAGCCATGGTTGCCGCATCCCTCGACCACCACGGTGGCACCGGAGTTGCGCACGGCAAAACGCTGACCGGCCAGACCGTTAATGAAGCCGCGGCCGCTCGTGGCGCCAAAGAACGCAACATTGCCCACGATGATGTTCTCGTCGAACTTGTAGGTCGCATGCGGGTTGGGGCGCACCGACACCTCGCCGCCCGAAAGGCCCTTGCCAAAGTAGTCGTTGGCGTCGCCGCACACGTTGAGCGTAATGCCACGCGGAAGGAACGCGCCAAAGCTCTGGCCAGCCGAACCATCGCAATCGATGGTGATGGAGCCAGCGGGCAGACCCTCGGGATGCGCCTTGGTCACCGCGTTGCCCAGGATGGTGCCCACGCAGCGGTTGACGTTGGCGATATCGGCGCGGAAGCGAATCGGACGCAGGTGCGCACGGGCATCGGCCGTATAGGGCACAAACAACGTGGAGTCGAGCGTCTTGTCAAGCTCGCTGTCCGCGGCCATCTGCGGCAGGAAGTGGCGACCATCGGCACCCGGAATATGGGCACCGAACTCGCAGGTCGCGCTTGCCAGCACGGGCGACAGATCGAGCAGGTTGGCCTTGCGGTTGCCCGGGACCTCGATCTGGCGCAAGCACTCGGGATGGCCGACCATCTCGTCGACAGTGCGGAAGCCCAGGCTCGCCATGACCTCGCGCAGCTGCTCGGCAACAAAGAGCATAAAGTGCTCAACGTGCTCGGGTTTGCCGCGGAAGCCGCGACGCAAGCGGCAGTTTTGCGTGGCGATGCCGGCCGGGCAGGTATCCTGCTGGCAGTCGCGCTGCATGAGGCAGCCCATGGAGATGAGCGGCATGGTCGCAAAGCCAAACTCCTCGGCGCCCAGCAAGCAGGCGACGGCGACATCGGTGCCGTCCATGAGCTTGCCGTCGGCCTCGAGCACCACGCGCGAGCGCAGGCCGTTTTGCAGCAGCGTCTGCTGGGCCTCGGCAAGGCCAAGCTCCAGCGGCAGACCGGCGTGCCAGATCGAATCGCGCGCCGCGGCACCGGAGCCGCCGTTGTGGCCGCTGATCAAGATCTTGTCGGCGGCACCCTTGGCCACACCGGTGGCGATGGTGCCGACACCGGCCTCGCTGACCAGCTTGACCGACACGCGAGCGCCGGGGTTGGCGTTCTTAAGATCGAAGATAAGCTCCGCCAGGTCCTCGATGGAGTAGATGTCGTGGTGCGGCGGAGGCGAGATCAGGCCGATGCCGGGCGTGGACTGACGGACCTCGGCGATCCAGGGGTAGACCTTCTTGCCGGGCAGGTGGCCGCCCTCGCCGGGCTTGGCGCCCTGGGCCATCTTGATCTGAATCTCGAAGGCGCTGCACAGGTAACGGCTTGTCACGCCAAAGCGCGCGCTTGCCACCTGCTTGATGGCGGAATTCTTGGAGTCGCCGTTGGCCAGCGGGGTCTCGCGGCGCGGGTCCTCGCCGCCCTCGCCCGAGTTGGAACGGCCGTGCAGGCGATTCATGGCGATGGCCATGCACTCGTGTGCCTCCTTGCTGATGGAGCCGTACGACATGGCACCGGTGTTAAAGCGGCGGACGATGTTGAGCGCAGGCTCCACCTCGTCGAGCGCCACCGGAGTGCGACCGTTGGCATTAAAGTCGAGCAAGTCGCGCAGGCGCACGGCACGGCCGGTGCGGTGCAGTCGGGCGCTGTACTCCTTAAAGGTGTCGTAGCTGTCCTCACGACAGGCGGTCTGCAGCAAGTAGATGGTCTGCGGATCGATGAGGTGACCCTCGCCGCCGAGCGGGCGCCACTTGGTCAGGCCCAACGTGGGCAGCTGATCGGGAGCCGGGCTCTTAAGGATAGCGAGCGCGGCGTCGTAGCGCTCGTTTTGCTCGCGCTCGACGTCCTCGACACCCATACCGCCCACACGGCTCACCGTGCCGGCGAAGTACGCGTTGACGAACTCCGGCATAAAGCCCACGGCCTCGAAGATCTGCGCCGAATGGTAGCTCTGCACCGTGGAGATGCCCATCTTGGACATGATGGAGACGATGCCCGCCGTCGCGGCCTTGTTGTAGTTGGCGATGCCCTGCTCGGCCGTCACGCCCAGATCGCCGCGCGCCGCCAGATCGTGGATGCACGCATGTGCGTTGTACGGATAGATGCCGCTCGCGGAGTAGCCCACCAGCGCCGCAAAGTCGTGCGGGGACACGGCGTCGCCGCACTCCACCACGATGTCGGCAAAGGTACGAACGCCGGCGCGGATCAGGTGGTTGTGCACGCAGCCCACGGCGAGCAGCGACGGCACGGGCACCTCGCCCGCAGCGGCACGATCGCTCAGCACCACGATGTTCACGCCGTCGCGGACCGCGGCCTCAACGTCCTCGGCAAGCTGCTTGAGCGTAGCCTGCAGCGCGCCCTCGCCGGCATCGCGGCGGTAGACGGCACGGAAGCGACGGGTCTTAAAGCCAACACGGTCAATCGCGCAAATGCGGTCGAACTCCCCCTCGCTCAGCGGCGGGCGCTCCAGGCGCACCAGCTGGCAGGCCGTACGGGAGTCCTCGAGCAGGTTGCCGTGGTTGCCCAGGTAGAGCGTGGTCGAAGTCACCATGTGCTCGCGCAGAGCATCAATCGGCGGATTCGTAACCTGGGCGAACAGCTGATAGAAGTAGTCAAAGAACGAGCGTGTCTTCTTGGACAGGCAGGCCAGCGGCGCATCGATGCCCATCGAAGCGAGCGGTGCCTTGCCCTGCTGGGCCATGGGACGCACAACCTCGTCGACGTCATCCCAGTGGTAGCCGAGCTTGGCCATGCGCACGGCGGCGGGCACCTCGGCGTCCTCGGCGGGCGTTGCCGCAACGGGCTCATCGAGCGCGTCGACGGTCAGCGTCTCCTCGGCAATCCAATCACGGTAGGGCTTTTCCTTGGCGTAACGGGCACGCAGCTCATCGTTGTAGATGACGCGCCCGCGGGCAAAGTCGACCTCGAGCATCTGGCCCGGCCCCAGACAGCCGCTCGTCAGGATGTTCTCGGGGCTCACCTCGATGGTGCCCACCTCGCTTGCCAGCATAAAGCGACCGTCGCGCGTCACATAGTAGCGGGCGGGACGCAGGCCGTTGCGGTCGAGGGCAGCACCCAGGGTACGGCCGTCGGTAAAGGCGATGGCGGCCGGGCCGTCCCAGGGCTCCATGAGCATGGACTGGTAGGCGTCGTAGGCGCGGCGCTCCTCGCTCAGGCTGTCGTTGTGGTCCCACGGCTCGGGCAGCAGCATGGACGCGGCACGCGTGAGCGGACGGCCGTTCATGACCAAAAACTCGAGCACGTTATCCAGAATCGCGGAGTCGGAACCCTCGCGGTTGATGATGGGCATCACGCGCTCAAGATCGTGCTGCAGCGCGGGGCTGTACAGGTTGGGTTCGCGGGCGCGAATCCAGTTGACGTTGCCCTTGAGGGTGTTGATCTCGCCGTTGTGGATGATAAAGCGGTTGGGATGTGCGCGCTCCCAGCTGGGCGTGGTGTTGGTGGAGGCGCGCGAGTGGACGAGCGCCACGGCCGTTTTGACGGCGGCGTCGTTGAGGTCGATGAAGAAACGGCGCATCTGCGTGGCCACAAGCATGCCCTTGTACACGATGGTGCGCGAGCTCATGGAGCACACATAGAAGATCTTGTCGCGCAGGGCGAACTCAGCGTCGGCCTTCTTTTCGATGGTGCGGCGGCACACGTACAGGCGACGCTCAAAGGCATCGCCGGCGGGCGTGTCGTCCGGACGGCCCAGGAAAGCCTGCAGGATAGTAGGCATGCAGGCGCGGGCCGTCTCGCCCAGGTCGTGCGGGTCGACCGGCACCTCGCGCCAGAAGAGCAGCGGCACGCCGGCTTCGGCGCAGCCCTCCTCAAACACGCGGCGGGCATCCTCTACACCCTTGTCGTCCTGCGGGAAGAACAGCATGGCCACGCCATAGTCGCCCTCTGCCGGCAGAATCTGGCCGCACTTTTGGGCCTCTTTACGAAAAAAGTGATGCGGAACCTGGAACAGGATGCCAGCGCCGTCGCCGGTGTTCTTCTCGAGTCCCGTGCCGCCGCGGTGCTCCAAGTTGACCAGAATGGACAGTGCATCGTCCAGAATCTGGTGATGGCGCTCACCGTTGATATCGGCGAGCGCGCCGATGCCACATGCATCGTGGTCGAATTCGGGGCGATAAAGGCCCTGCTGCTGAGCGGAATCTGCCTGCATCGCGATCCTCCCCTAGATATTTAGACAGTCAGTTGAATAGGCATACTAGGAGCATCGCCGGCCCGTTGTGTTTCCCACCCGTTTCGAAACAATCGCGTAACGCACGCCCTACGAGTGGACACCGCCGACCTCAAGGACGACGACAAGGGCCCCAAGTTCGGCCCGTATGCTCACCGCTTCAAACATCTCAATCCGTAACAGGAAGACCCAATTTTGGCGCCTAGATGTTACAGATTGAGATTTTCTGCAGGACAGTTTTGGTTTGTCTCGATCTGTAACACGAAGGGCCGGTTTTGGCGGTCAGCTGTTACAGATCGAGATATTCCATAGGACCATTTCTTCCTGTCTTGACCTGTAACACCTAGGCCCAATCTCCATCCCTAGTTGTTACAGATCAAGACATTTCAGCAATCCCCTTCCACCATCCTATTCAAATACAACAATCTTGTTAGTCTTGGTTAACTTTTTAGCCTAAAACGGGTATCCTTTGCGGCGTCAAACAAACGGCACGCAGGAGCGCACCATGCTCAACCATCTCAAACAACACTTTGGCTCCCGACGCACCGGTGGTCACGGAGGCCTAGACATTGCGCGGCATATCGGCCCCGGGCTGCTCGTGACCGTCGGCTTTATCGATCCGGGCAACTGGGCCTCAAATATGGCCGCGGGCTCGCAATTTGGCTACGCGCTGCTGTGGGTGGTCACGCTGTCCACGATTATGCTCATCGTGTTGCAGCACAACGCTGCACACCTGGGTATCGCAACGGGCGCCTGTCTTGCCGAAGCCACGACGCGCTACCTCCCCCGTTTCGTTGGACGCACGGTGCTCGCCAGTGCCTACCTCGCGACCATCGCCACCGCTATGGCCGAGGTCCTGGGCGGCGCGATCGCGCTCCAGATGCTCTTTGGACTGCCCGTGCGCGCCGGCTGCGTCATCGTGGCCGCGGCATCGATGGCAATGCTCATGACGAACTCCTACAAGCGTGCCGAGCGCTGGATCATTGCCTTCGTCGGCGTGGTAGGACTCTCGTTTTTGGCCGAGCTTGCGCTAGTCAAGGTCGACTGGCCGCAAGCCGCCGCAAGCTGGATCACGCCCAGTATGCCCACTGGCTCTGCCGCGATTATCGTGAGTGTCCTGGGTGCGGTCGTTATGCCCCACAACCTTTTTCTGCACTCCGAGGTCATCCAATCCATGCACTTCGAAGGCCAAGGCGAGCAAGTTATCGAGGAACGTCTGCGCTACGAGCTCTTCGACACGCTCTTTTCGATGGGCGTGGGCTGGGCAATCAACTCGGCCATGGTCATCCTGGCCGCAACGACCTTCTTTGCGCACAGCATTGTCGTAGACGACCTCGCCGTCGCAGCGGCCACGCTCTCCCCCATCTTGGGCCCGGCGAGCTCGACCATCTTTGCGGTAGCGCTGCTGTTCGCGGGACTATCGAGCAGCGTGACAGCGGGCATGGCGGCGGGAACCATCACCGCGGGCATGTTCGACGAGGAATACGACATCCACGACCGACATTCCTCGATCGGGGTAGCGGCCTGTTTCGCCGGCGCAGTTGCGGCGTGTCTGGTCATCCCAAATCCTTTTGAAGGTCTCATCTGGAGTCAGGCACTGCTGTCGCTTCAGCTGCCGATTACGGTCTTTGTGCTCATACGGCTCACCAGCTCAGCCCGCGTTATGGGCAAATACGCCAACTCGCGCCCGCTCAACGCGCTGCTCGTAGGGATCGGCGTCATCGTGACGATTCTCGACATCGTGCTGCTAACGGGGATGTAATTGGGATGGCGTGACTGTCCAGATATAACGTCTTAATCTGTAACACGTGAGACCGTTTTAAACCGTCAGATAAATCAAAAGGGTCCCGGCCGAGAATTCGACCGGGACCCTTGGACAGAGCTATGTTCGGCTTTCGCCGTGTGCCTGCGAGTTACTCCTCGACGAGCTCAAACTGATCGGGACCGACGCCGCACACCGGGCACACGTAGTCCTCGGGCAGCTCGGGCGTGTCGACCTCAACCTCGTAACCGCAAACGGTGCACACGAACTTATACGTCTTCTTCTCCTCAGCCATGATGTTCTCCTCTCGAACGTGACTGCTGGTGTACTTGCTTATTAGTATATATTCTCAATAATATAATGCAAGTATTTTTAGAACATTTCTAGCCTTGATACGACGAAGCCTTGGGCGGCGTCTTGCCCTTTAACACCTTGTGGTAGTAGTCATAGGTCAGCGGGGCCTCGCCGCTCAGACGCTCGGCATCTTCGACCTCACCGATAAAGAGCAGGTGCGTGCCCACATCCACGGCATCAATCAGACGGCAGCTAAACAGCGCCGCCGCGTGCTCGGGCACATAGGGCATGCCCAGCGCGGTCTCGTGGGTCTCGTACTTGGCAAACTTGTCGTAATCGCTGCTGGTGCGGAAGCCAAAGTTGCCGATATAGAGCATGTCGGCGGTCTGGTCAATCACGGTCAGCGCAAAAGCCTTAGCCGATGCGATTACGCCGGACGTGACATTTTCCTTGTTCACGGCAACCGAGATGCGCGCCGGGGCGGATGTCACCTGCACCGCTGTGTTGATAACGCAGCCGGCACGCAGCCCGTCGGCCGCGGCACTCACCACATACAGACCGCTCGGCATGGTAAAGAACGCAGTTTTGTCCATAACGATCACTCCCCTAACTCGGGTTGGAACCTCATGAATGTATGTACCCACAAAAAAGGCGGCACCCATAACGGACGCCGCCTTTGAGACATATGTGTCAGAACAGTAAGAAAGATGAGACGCCCGCAGTTGCGGTGAAATAGGAACTGAATAGCCCCTCAAATAGGCAAAACAGTCCGTATTCCACCGCAACTTATACAGAGTGCCTAGCGGTTGCGTTCCTTAAGGGCGCGGTCGATCTCGCGTTGGACATCACGCTTGGCCATGTCCTCGCGCTTGTCGTAGAGCTTCTTGCCGCGACCCAGACCCAGCAGCAGCTTTACGCGGCCGTCGGTATTAAAGTAGAGTTCCAACGGAACCAGCGCATAACCACGGTTGCGAAGTTTGCCGTCAAGAAAGTCGATCTCCTTGCGGTGCAGCAGCAGACGACGCCGACGGTCGGGATCGCGATTCCACACGCCACCATGGCTATAAGGGTGGATATGCAGGCCGACGAGCCAGCACTCGCCGCCACGAATCAGCGCAAAAGTGTCAGTGATCTGACAGGCGCGCTCGCGAATCGACTTGACCTCGGTGCCGCTCAGCTCAATACCGCACTCAAACGTCTCATCGATAAAGTACTCGTGATGTGCCGAGCGATTCTTAGAAATGAGCTTGCACTCGCGCTTACTGGGCATCGCCGGCCTCCTTGGCGCCATCGGCGTTTGAGCCCGCAGTCTCGCGCTTTGCCTTGCGCTCGGCATTGAGCTCGGCATCGCTCTCGCGCACCAGTTTGATAATCGCCGCGCAGGCCTCCTCGCCCACCAAGTCGCGAGCACGTACCGTCAGGCGCGTCGCCTCCTGCTTGTCGCCGTCGCTTGCAGCATCGGTCGCGCACATAATCAGGCAGATGGCAATCTCGGCCGAAGGCGAGGTCGGCACGCCTTGCAGGGCCAGTTCACCCATCACGTGGTCGTCGCTCTCATCAGCGGCATCCGGATAGGTGGTATGGATCTTGTTGAGCAGGCGCGTCGTATGCGCATCGTTGGGCGCCAGGCGCAGCGCCAGACGCGCGCAGCCCACGGCAGCCGAAACGTTCTCGGTCTCGGGCTCCAAGAAGTACTGACCTAGATTGGCGTAAGCGCGGGCGGCGCACTTGCCATCGCTTGCACGCTCCAGCACCGAGAACGAGAGCGATGCCCATTCCTGCTTGTCCTCGAGTGCGCGGAACAGCTCGGCCAAATCCAAGCGATAGTTGCAGTTCATGGGGTCCCAACGCACAGCCTGCATCAGGGCATTACGAGCGCTCACATAATCCTGCTGGCGAATGTAGGCAAACGCCATGTCAGAGTACAGGCGGTCAAACGGCACCTCGACCTGCACGAGCTCGCGCGGATCCTTCTCCACGCGGCGATAGGCCAAGCGCTCAAACTTGCTATCGAAGCTAAAGTATTGACGCTTCTCCTCCGTCTTGCACTCAGCATCAATATACTCCTCGGCGAGCTCCACCAGACGCTCCAGCAGCGGCGTCGCCGTACCCAAGTCGCCCTGCGCCAGATAGTTCTCGGCATACGTGATGTCTTCCAAGCTGATAGGCAGGTCCATGACAACTCCTCGGTCCGGGCGGCAGACTCAACGCACGCCTTAAACATCGGTCAATACACAAAACCCGGGTCTCTTACGAGGCCCGGGCGTTCAATTTTGGTAGCCCGTACCAGATTCGAACTGGTGATCTCCGCCTTGAGAGGGCGGCGTCCTAAACCGCTAGACGAACGGGCCATATGTAGCAAATGCAATGGCTGGGATGGAGGGAGTCGAACCCCCATTGACGGAACCAGAATCCGCTGTCCTGCCATTAGACGACATCCCAATGACTGCATCGCTGCGCTCGGCTGTGCCTTTGCGCAAGAAAGAAATATACGGGAAGTCTCGCCGTGACGCAAGCCCCAATTTTGACTTTTTTGAAATTCAGTCAAATTGGCCTAATTTAGTCCAACCCGTGAAGGACCTGTGAAGCCAACCGCTGTACGCGAAGGGCAAAACGCCGCGAGCGGTAGCCGTCAACCGTTGGCAGATTCTACCGTGAAAACGATAGCGCCAGGCAACACAATCGAAGTATCAATGATCGCGTAGATATGAGGCGCCATGGACGAAGAGCTTGATTACCTATGGGAGACCCTGGGCCTCGAGATCACTGCCGACCTTTGGCCCGAACGGGACAAAATCCATCCCACACTGCGCCCCGCCATTACTGTGGTGCAGGCAAAATACCGCCGTGCATCCTTTTTGATCATGCGGATGTCATGGCACGCGGGACTCCCCGACCTTAAGCGAATCCAGGCAAGCCTCGTCGAGCTGTCCGGCATGCCGACCGTCATATCCGAGGCGCATCTGGAGCAGCGCCAGCGCGAGCGACTGCAACAGCAGCGGATTCCCTTTATCTGCCCCGGCGTTCAGGCATATCTGCCCTTTATGGACGAGGAGTACTGGAGCGGCAAGCCCAACAAGCACGTAAAGGTCTACGATCCGCACGAATGGGCGCAGCTGGCGGACTGACTGAGGCAGGCCCGCCGGCGGAAAGTGCGTCCCAGATCTCAAGCTCAAACTGGTCCCCACTTTCCCGTCGAGCCCTCAACCGGAAACCGTGTCCCACAATCGAAGCTCAGAATGGGACGTGCTTTCCGCAACCGGCCACTTTGGGAAAGTGCATCCCATTCTGGAAGCGAATTCCGGGTCGCACTTTCCGCAGCCGCTACAGCAACGCCTCGGCCCAAGCCGATTCCCTAAAGCCGGGAATCGCACAGTCATCGCCCACCAGCAGCGGACGCTTAACCAACATGCCGTCGGTCGCCAGCAGCTCGTAGCACTCCTGATCCGTCATCCCCGCGTCCAGGCGCGCCTTCAGGCCCAACTCTCGATATTTCATGCCCGACGAGTTAAAGAAGCGTCGCACCGGCAGCCCCGAACGAGCAATCCAGGTCGCAAGTTCATCGGCCGTGGGATTGTCCAAAACGATATCGCGGTCGATATACTCTACCCCATGTTCGTCCAGCCATGCCTTGGCCTTCTTACAGGTCGAGCACTTGGGATATTCAACAAACAATACCGCCATGGGATTTCCTTTCTTAGAGAAAACAGGTGTCTGGAAAACTGCACATCGACGACCACTCGCAATTGCAGCCGTTATTGTAGTCAATGTCGAAGCATAGGCAGTCGCGATGTCTCGTCTTAAGGCTAGCGCCTCGCATGGGCGCCGATCGGCCGAGTCGCATGGCGCACCAACGCCGCTGCCAGCAATACCAATAGCATGGCGGTGACATAGCCCGCAGCATCGAATCCTAAATCGATAACGTCGAAATGCCTGCCGGGAACAAAGATCTTATGCACCTGATCGCCAACGGAGCAGGCGGCGCAAAAGAGCAATACGGGCACGCAACGGGAGCATACGCTCCACGGACGCCTGGAAAGGCAAACCACGACCACGGAGGCGAATAATCCGACGAAGAAAAACTCTACGGTATGGGCAACGCGACGGACGTTTGTGCCCACCCACATGCGAATGGAAGCAAGTCGGCCAGACCGGACATTCGAGGCAGCCGAATCGGCGCCCCCGGTCATTCCGTTCTCTGTCTGGGCTTCACCCGTGGCATCAGCAGCCTGAACGCCCGTAGCCTGACCCTCCACCACACGCGCGGTGGACTCGCTCAGCAACGACGTCTCCACCGCATTTTGCTCCGTCAGCACCCAGATGCCCGCCAGCGTTGCAACGAACAGAACAATCGCGGTCCATCCGATTATTTGTTTTACGCGCGCCAAGGGCCAACCTCCTTTTTTGAATATCAGCGAGTGTAGCCCCAAATGGCATCGTCACCGTATCAAAATTTGAATCGCAACAGGAAGCGACAAAGCGACGCAAACCCCTACCCCGCCTCGCGCATCCAGCGATCGAACGTCCCCACGCACACGCCCAGGCACTTTGCTGCCTGGCTGCGGGTAATATCGCCTGCCTCATAGCTATCGCGCACCAGCTCAAACTGAGGAGGGCACGGCTTGCGAGGTCGACCGAAACGGACCCCTCGCGCCCGCGCCGCTGCAATTCCCTCCGCTTGGCGCCGATGGATGTTCTCGCGCTCCACCTGCGCCACGTAGCTCAGCAGTTGCAGCACAATATCGGCAATCAGGACGTTGGTCACATCCGGCGCGCCGCTGGCCCTAGCGCGCGTGTCAAGCAATGGCATGTCCAACACCACAATGGCAACCCCGAGCTCCTTGGTAATGCGTCGCCATTCCTCAAGAATCTCGGAGTAATTACGGCCAAGTCGGTCGATAGAAAGCACCACCAGTACGTCCCCGTCTCCCAGGACGTGCAGCAGCTCGCGATAACGCGGTCGATCGAAGTCCTTGCCGCTCGCATGGTCGGCATAAATATTCGCCGAGCCCACGCCATAGGCGCCCAGCGCATCCAGCTGCCGATTCAGATTCTGATCGCGCGAACTCACCCGCGCATAACCGTACACCGTCGCCATCTCATCCCCGCTTTCTTGTAAACCTGCCAAAAGGGACAGGTTTATTTTGGTAGGTTTTACCTCTCAAATAGCAGGTAAGCGGCCGGACGAGCAGACGGCAAGGTTGCCATGATTCAAATGCGAAGGGCGGTCCCGAAAGGCCGCCCTCCGCTCCCCCACCATCAGTCGGGATTTGGCTAATGGATAAGCTTAAAGTCCAAGTGCCCACGCGTGGTATTGACGCGCGAGACCTCGACAATCACGCGCTGCCCCAGCTCGTAACGAGTCCCCGTGTCGGCGCCCGTCAGTGTAAGCGCATCCTCGTCGAACTCGAACCACTCGTTGCCCAGGCTCTTGATCGAAACCAAACCTTCGACCTGCGTTAGGTCCAAGCGCACAAAAAGGCCCATGCTGCTAACCCACGAGACGGTTCCGGCATAGCGCTCGCCCAGACGGTCCTCATAGTACTGGGCAATCTTGATCTTTTGCGTCGCATGGCTGGCGGCATCTGCCGCGCGCTCGGCATCGCTGCATGCGCGGCAGATCTGCGGCAGAATGCGCGGCAGCGACTCGCGCCCCTTGCCGATCAGGCGCGGCGTACGGACCAAGGCGTCCTTGCCGCCGAGCTGCTCATAGGCCAACTGCAGTTTGAGCACGCGGTGCACCACCAGATCGGGGTAGCGACGGATGGGACTCGTAAAGTGACAGTAGCACGGCGCGGCGAGCGCAAAGTGGCCCTCGTTGCGCGGCTTGTACAGTGCGCGCTGCATGCTGCGCAGAAGCAGCGTGTTAACGAGCGGTGCGTTGGCCGTACCGGCGGCAGCATCAACTGCAGCCTGCAGCTCATCGGGGCTCCCCAGGGCAATACCGGCAGCACGGCGATCGTCGATGATGCCTAGCTGCGCCAGCGCAACGGCGGCACCGTGCAGGCTATCGGGGCTCGGATCCTCGTGCACGCGATAGCAGGCCTCGATATCACGGTCCGCCAGCCACTCTGCAACGCACTCGTTGGCGAGCAGCATGGCTTCCTCGATAAGCGACGTGGCACACGAACGCTCACGCGCCACAATCTGCACGGGTACTCCGTCCTCATCCAGCAGAGCACGAATCTCAGCCGTGTCAAAATCGACTGAGCCGCGGGCGCGACGGATACGACGGCGGAGTTCGGCGAGCTCGTTGGCGGCGACAAGGAAATCGCCGAGGTCGACGTTGTAGCCGCGGGCGGCCTCCTCGCACGCAAGACCGCGCTCAAGCGCTTCCTCGCGCGAGGTCTCGGCAGCCGCAACATCCTCGGCCGCACCCTCCAGCACCGAATACTCAACCGCGCCGGCACGCACCAGCAGCGCCTCGGCGCCGTCATAGTCCATACGCGCACGCGAGCGAATCACGCTGGGGTACGGATCGTAATGCCGCACGCGACCCTGTGCATCGAGCTCAATGTCAACGGTAAACGCAAGACGGTCCTCGTCAGGGCGAAGCGAGCACAGGTCACAGGACAGGCGTTCGGGCAGCATGGGAAGCACGCGATCGGCCAGATACACCGATGTCGTACGATGGCGAGCCTCAAGATCGATATGCCCGTCCCAAGCCACATAGTGTGAAACGTCGGCGATATGCACACCCAGCTTGTAGCCACCCTCGGGCGTGCGCTCCAGCGAAACGGCATCGTCAAAGTCGCGTGCGTCGACCGGGTCGATCGTGATGACAAAGCGGTCGCGCAGATCGCGGCGGAGCGGGTCCTTAAGCGCCGCGGACACATCGAGCGAAAGCCCCTCGGCCTCGTCCAGCGCGGCCTCGGGATAGCTATCGGTATAGCCGTAACGCGCCATCACATATTGAACGCCCAAATCGGGCGCGTCATCTCCGCCAATGCGGCGTTCGATCGTCACGGTGCCCGATTCCAGTCGCGTCGGGTAGGTCAAAATGCGCGCGACAACGGCATCACCCGGGTGGACACCCAGACGATCCGCCGAGGCATCCTCGGGCAAAATGAAGAAGTCGGCCTTCAGACGCGAATCGAGCGGCTCAATCACACCGAGCGGACCGGCGGTCTGGTACGTGCCCACCACGCTTATGGCTGCACGCTCAACCACGCTTTCGATCACGGCGCGCCGCTCACCGTGCGGGCTGTTCTTAATGCTCACGGCAACGGTATCGCCATCCATGATCTCGCGCTTACCGCGGCCCATGACCTTGTAGTCGCCGTTTTCGGTTACAACGTAGGCGCTATGCTCATGGAGCTGCACGCGCCCGGTCAGGCTCGGACGGCGTTCGCTGCGCACCGGCCCGCGCTGATTGCGAGCTCCACGCTTATGCTTGTTATTGCGCCCCATGGCGCCTCCTAACTATCGATTGCGAACTCCAAAGAGTCTACCCAAATGATTCGCTTTCCTGCCGTCCCCTAGGGATCAAAAAACGGGCCGCCCCATAAGAGACGACCCGTTGGAAGGGATGAATTCCAAGCATGCCTACACGCGCAGGTAGCGGCGCATGGCGATGGCAGAACCAAAGAGACCGATAATCACGCCGACCAGAATCAGCGCAGCATAGGTCACCAGGTAGTACTGCATCGGCAGGGCAAACGACATCCAGCCGATGCTCTCCTGCAGACGCGGGATCATCAGATTGCGCAGCAGCTCCAGAACGCCGATGGAAAGCAGCGAGCCCAAAATGGCCTGCAGCACGCCCTCGGTGATAAACGGGCCACGAATGAAGCCGTTGCTGGCGCCGACCAGACGCATAATCGCAATCTCACGACGACGCGCCGTGATGGACAGGCGAATCGTGTTGTTGATGAAGATGAATGCGATAAAGGTCAGAAGACCAACGAGCACCACGGCGGCGATGCGGATGTAGTTGGTCACCTGGAACAGGCGGCTCACTTCCTCCTGGCCGTACAGCACGCTCGCGTTGACGTCGCCGTCATCCGCGATCTTCTGGAAATCGGCATCCTTCTTGAGCTTCTTTGCCGTGCTCTCGACCTTGGACGGATCGTCCATCTCAATAGCGAAGGAAGCCGGCAGCGGGTTCTGGCCATCGAGCGCGCTCATGGTGGCGTCGGCGTTGCCCGACATCTTGCTCGTATACTCGGCCAGCGCGTCGTCCTTGTCCTTATAGGTCACGGACTTGACGTTATTCCACGTCTTAAGCTCGGCCTCAAAAGCCTGAACATCGGCCTGATCGGCGTCATCACTAATGAACGCGTTGATGACAACCTGATCCTCGACGGTGCCGATCACGGAGTTCAGCATCGCAGAGCCCATGATGAACAGGCCGATGATAAACAGCGAAAGGAAGATCGTGATGACGGCGCCGAGCGAGGTAGTCCAGTTACGGAAGAAGTGGCTGATTGCCTCTTTGAAGGAGTAGCCCACGTTAGTTGGTGCCATAGTTGCCGTAACCTCCCCTCTCCTGGTCGCGGATGACGTGGCCGCCCTCGAGGGCGATCACGCGACGGTGCATGCTATCGACCATCTCGCGGTCGTGCGTGGCGACGATCACGGTGGTGCCGGTGCGGTTAATACGCTCAAGCAGCTTCATGATGCCCAGCGAGATCGCCGGGTCGAGGTTGCCCGTGGGCTCGTCGCAGATCAGCAGCGGCGGACGGTTGACCATAGCACGGGCGACGGCAACGCGCTGCTGCTCGCCACCGGAAAGCTGGTCGGGCAGCGAGTCCATCTGATCGGCCAGACCGACCAGACGCAGCACCTCGGGCACCTGGCTGCGAATGACGCCCTTGGGCTTGCCGATGCACTGCAGGGCAAACGCCACGTTTTCGTAGGCGGTCTTTTGCGGCAGAAGCTTAAAGTCCTGGAACACGGCGCCAATCTGGCGGCGCAGGAACGGAACCTTACGGTTCTTGATCTTCATGAGGTCCTGACCGGCAACCAGGATGCGGCCGCTCGTCGGCTTGACGTCGCGGTTGAGCGTCGACAGCAGCGTGGTCTTACCCGAGCCGGAGTGACCGACCAAGAAGACAAACTCGCCCGGATAGATCTCGATGTTGATGTCGTCGAGCGCGGGCTTGTTGGGCTGCGCCGGGTAGATCTTGGTGACGTGCTCCATGAGGATGACGGGCTCGACACCGGCCTGCTTGGCCATCTTCTTGCGGCTGGCCTGCGGATCGATGGGCGCGAACACCGACGTAAAATCGGGGTTGTTGAGCGCGTTATCGAGGCTTGCGACCTCGGCGGCCTGATCGCTCTCGACCACCGGGGCAGCAGGCTGCGTGGGGTCGGGAATAGCGGCAAAGAGACCGGACTGCGCAGGCTGAGGAGCCGGCGTCGCAGGGGCCATGGGGTCGGGAATGCCGACCATGGTAGGCTGCGGCGTGGCGGCGCCAGCCTGAGGTTGCTCCACGCGAGCGGTCACGGCCTGAACGGGCTCAAAACCCGCCGTGCCGGAAAGCGCGACATCGCTGGTGGGATTGTAGGCAAAGGGATCGGATGCCGGCTGTGCCTGATCTGCCGGCTGAGCGGGGGCCTGAGCAACAGGCTGGCCCTCTGAATCCGGAGTGGCGAAACGACTGCCCTGGACGCCTGCCTGCGTCTTGGGGGCATCATCGCCCGCACCGGAGGTACGGAAGTGGTTACCCACTGGTGCTCCTTATCGTCGTGCGTTTAAACTACATGAGCGCTTAGTATTTTAGCAGCATTAGCTTTGCTGCACATAAGAAGCATGGCCGTGTTTGGGTCCCTCCGGCCGGACACAGGGTTACTTTCCAAATCGTCCTCGGACATGTCGGAGCCCCCGCTGCGCACTACGTGCGGCGGGGGCTCCTCTGTCCTGCGGAAAGATTTGGAAAGTGACCCCGTGTCCGGCCTGCGGTAACTAAGGGGTCGCCGCGTTTTACTTGGTTGCAGCAGCGCTATGCTTGGGGGCTGAATTGCACTTGGCTGGGATGGGCCCGTTTCCCGGAGGAGGCCCTTGCTTGGTGCGGGCCTGTTTTGTTTGTTGCCGAAAAAACAGGGGCGCCCTCTTTGGGGACGCCCCTGTTCTGGTTTGCATGTGGTTGTTGAGGCGATACTTTGCCTCGCCTTGTCCTAGGCCAAGAACTCCTTGGTGGTCGCCACGATGTTCGCGGCGTCCAGGCCGTACTTGTGCAGGAGCTCGGCACCCGGGCCGGACTCGCCGAAGGTATCGTTGACACCGATCTTCTTAAGCGGCGTCGGGCACTGCTCGCACAGGACATCGGCAACGGCGCTGCCCAGGCCACCGATCACGGAGTGCTCCTCGACGGTCACGACGTGACCGGTCTTGGTGGCGCTCTTGACGATCAGGTCGGCATCGATGGGCTTGATGGTGTGCATGTTGATGACCTCGGCATCGATGCCCTCGGCAGCGAGCTGCTCGGCGGCCTCGAGAGCCTCGCCGACCATCAGGCCGCAGGCGATGATGGTGACGTCAGCACCCTCGCGCATGACGATGCCCTTGCCCAACTCGAACTTGTAGGTCTCGGGATCATTGATAACCGGCGAGGCCAGACGGGCGAAGCGCATGTACACGGGGCCGTCGCACTCGTAGGCGGCGCGCGTCACGGCGCGGGCCTCGACGTCGTCGGCGGGAACGATCACGGTCATGCCGGGGATAACGCGCATGAGGGCGATATCCTCGCAGCACTGGTGCGTGGCGCCGTCCTCGCCCACCGAGATGCCGGCGTGCGTGGCACCGATCTTAACGTTAAGGTGCGGGTAGCCGATGGAGTTGCGGACCTGCTCAAAGGCGCGGCCGGCGGCGAACATGGCAAAGGTGCTCGCGAAGGCAACGCGACCGGTGGTTGCGATACCGGCGGCAACACCCATCAGGTTGCTCTCGGCAATGCCTACATCGAAAAAGCGGTCGGGGCAGGCGGCCTTGAACTTGCCGGTCTGCGTGGCGGCGGCCAGGTCGGCGTCGAGGACCACAAAGTCATCGTGCTCGTTGGCGAGCTCGACGAGGGCCTCGCCGTAGCTTACGCGCGTGGCGATTTTCTTGACGTCTGCCATCCTAGAGCTCCTCTCCGGCGGCCGTGAGCTCTGCCATGGCCTGCTCAAACTGTTCATCGTTGGGGGCCTTACCGTGCCAGCCCACCTGGTTCTCCATAAAGGAAACGCCCTTGCCCTTCATGGTCTCGGCGATAATGGCGGTCGGCTGACCCTTGGTGGCGCGGGCCTCGGCAAAGGCGGCGCGGATCTGATCGAAATCGTTGCCGTCGGCGAGCTCCACCACATGGAACTTGAAGGCGCGGAACTTGTCGGCGAGCGGCATGGGGTCGTTGACCTCCTCGACGGGGCCGTCGATCTGCAGGCCGTTGTGGTCGACGATCACGCAGAGGTTGTCGAGCTGCTGGTTGCCGGCAAACATGGCGGCCTCCCAGACCTGGCCCTCCTCGCTCTCGCCGTCGCCCAGCAGGGCGTACGTGCGGTAAGTATCGCCCCAGTGCTTGGCGGCAACGGCCATGCCCACGGCGGCGGAGATGCCCTGGCCGAGCGAACCGGTGGACATGTCGACGCCCGGGGTGTCGTTCATGTTGGGGTGACCCTGCAGGTGGCTGCCGATGTGGCGCAGCGTCTCGAGATCCTCCTTGGGGAAGAACCCGCGCTCGGCGAGCACGGCGTACAGGCCAGGCGCGCAGTGGCCCTTGGAGAGCACGAAGCGATCGCGGTCGGCCTTGCGGGGGTCGGCCGGGTCGACGTTCATTTCCTCAAAGTACAGATAGGTCATGATGTCGGCAGCGCCGAGCGAACCGCCCGGATGGCCGGACTTGGCAGCGTGCACGCCGGTGACGATGCCCTTCCTTACCTCGTTGGCAACCTTTTTGAGCTCTTCGTCGCTCATTGTGCCTTCCTTTCATCCTCATTAGACAAAATGCGCACGGCACCGAAGGTAATCCCAACACAGCCGCAATGCACGTACGTCATTCATTATGCTGGAAACTGATGGCTTTACCAGAGTTTTTATCATTATTTGAACAATTTAGCAGGCAGAACCGCTGATGAAACGGTTTATCAATGTGAACGTCTTTTGGATGGAACGCGGTCGCCCCTACGCGCTAATGTCCTTGAATCCCTCGCCGAAGGCTTCCGTAACGTCAGCGACCGTCACAATGGCGTGAGGATCGCGCTCGCGCACGATCGTCTTGAGGGTATTGAGCTCTCGACGGCTCACGATGACCATAATCACCGGCTTCTCGGCGCCCGAGTACATACCGGTCGCCTTAAACTTGGTACAACCACGACCCAGGCCATACATGATATCGGCAGCGATATCAGGGAACTTGTCCGAGATGATGAGGACCATACGGCGTTTGTTGCCACCATCGACCACGGCATCGATCACATAGCCGCTAATGACCATCGAAAGGCCTGCATATAGTGCGTTTTCGATTGAAAAGACCGGAGCCGACAGCGCGCATACGGCAACATCGATCGCCATGACGGTCGAGCCAACCGGCAGCGATGTGTTGCGCGAGATAATCTGACCGATGGTGTCTGAGCCGCCAGTGTTGGCACCGGCGCGCAGCACCATGCCGTAGCCGATGCCCGTGATAATGCCGCCCCACATAGCGGGCAGCATCAGGTCGGCATGTGCCAGCGGCGCCACAAACGGAGCAAACAGGTCGGTGAAGAAGCCCAGCAGCACAAAGCCCGTCGCCGTCTGGACCACGTAGAACATGCCGCCCTCGCGCATAACGACCAGCAGCAGCAAGGCATTCATCACGATGGTCTGGATACCGACGGGAAGCGACACGCCTCGCGCCGCGCCGACCGCCTGGATAATAGTCGCAAGGCCCGTAACGCCACCGGCGGCAAGACCGTTGGGAATCAAAAACAGGTCGGTCGCGATGGCGGCCAAGGCACACCCCAACATGATCTGGGGCAGATCGTGAAAGAAGTTCAGCGAAAGAATGCGCTTGATGTCCAGACGATATGCCATGCTGCCTCCCTCAAAAAAGCGCACCCAAACGAGTGCGCTTTGAACTTCTTGCTGTATTCGATTCTACCGATTCACCGAGCAAATACCACCCCTGCGAAGTGTTTGCATCGACCCGGAGCCAACCATGTGCCTAGGCGTCCGAGCCTTCCGCATCGGCGTTGCCGGTTGCCCAGCGATGGTAGCCGATCACAAACGGATCCAGATCGCCATCGTCGAGAACGGCCTCGACGTTGCTGGTCTCCACGCCCGTGCGTAGGTCCTTAACCATCTGATACGGGTAGAGCACGTAGCTGCGAATCTGGTTGCCAAAACCGATCGTGGTCTTGGGTCCACGAATCTCATCGAGCGCCTCGGCACGCTTCTCGAGCTCAATCTCGTACAGGCGAGCCTTGAGGATCTGCATGCACGCGGCCTTGTTCTGGATCTGGCTGCGCTCGTTTTGGCAGGTGACCACAATGCCGCTGGGGAAATGCGTCACGCGCACGGCGGAGTCGGTAGTGTTAACGCCCTGACCGCCCGGGCCGCTCGCGTGGTACACGTCCACGCGGATGTCGTCGGGACTGATCTCGATGTCGATATCATCGGGCAGCACGGGGATGACCTCGACGCCGGCAAACGTGGTCTGGCGGCGCTTCTTGTCGTCGGTGGGGCTAATGCGAACCAAGCGGTGAACGCCGGCCTCGGCGCGCAGCATACCAAATGCGTCCTTGCCCTCGACGGTAAAGGTCGCGCGGTCGATGCCGATGACCTCGGCCGCGGGACAGTCGTTAATGGTGACCTTCCAGCCGCGACGCTGGCAGTACTTCATGTACATCTTAAAGAGCATGAAGGTCCAGTCCTGGGCCTCCAGACCACCCTGTCCGGGCTTGATGGTCACAATGGCATCGCCGTGATCGAACTCACCGGTAAACCAGCTCGAAAGCTCAAGCTCATCGATGGCACGGGCCAGGCGCTCAGCCGTGGCTGCAGCCTCCTCGCGAAGGGTGGCGGCGTCGGGGTCATCCCCCATCTCCTCGGCAAGCTCCAGCGCGGCGCGGGCATCGGAAAGCTCGCCGCGCGCGGTGTCCACGGCAGCGATATCTTCCTTGGTACGCGCGATCTCCTCCATGGTGGCACGGGCGGCGTCGGCGTCATCCCAAAAGCCAGGGGCAACACTTTTGGCCTCGAGCTCGGTCACGCGCGTGCGCTTTTCGTCCAAATGGAGATACGACTCGACCTCGCCGAGCCGGTCCGCAAACGCGTCCAGCTCGGCGGGCGTTACCTCTAAAGCCTCAGCCATTAACGATTCCTGCCGTGGCAGTACTTAAACTTCTTGCCGCTACCGCAGGGGCACGGGTCGTTGCGGCCCACGTTGACGTACGGATCGTCGCTCTCGGACTTGCGATAGGTGGTCACCTTGCCACCGTTGTTGACGGCAGCCGGACCACCCTGGACAGCCGTGCGGGCCTGCACCTGCGCCTGCTTGCGCAGCACCGAGTCGCCGTTGTCACCATCGACCTCGGCAGGACCGGAGAAGCGCGCACCCTCGAGCGAGGGCTCCTCCTTGTGCTCCACGGCACGCGGGGCTGCCTTGATCTCGATGCGCAAAACCGTGCGCAGGTAATCCTCGTACATGGTATCGACGAGTATCTGGAACGCGCCGTAGGCCTCGGTCTTGTACTCAACCAGCGGGTCGCGCTGGCCAAAGCCGCGCAGGCCAATGCCGGTCTTGAGATAGTCCATCTCCTGCAGGTAGTTCATCCAGCGGGTATCGATGACGCGCAGCATGACCTGGGTATTGAGCTCGCGCATCAGGTCCTCGCCCAGACGCTCGGCCTTCATGTTGTAGCACTTCTCAACATAGGCCAAGACATCGGCAGCCAGGGCTTCAAAGTCCTCGTCGGGGAACTTCGGCGTATCGATGTGGCCGGTGAGCTCCACAACCCACTTGCGCAGGCCCTCCAGGTCGCGCTCGCCCTCGTGGCTGTCCTTGGTGCAGAACTCCTGCACGCAACGGTAGACGGTATCGTGCATGACCTCGGTGATGTGGTCGGTCAGGTCCTTGCCGTCCAGAATCTTGTTGCGCTCGGCGTAGATGACCTGGCGCTGCTTGTTCATGACGTCGTCGTACTCAAGAACGCTCTTACGCATGGAGAAGTTGATGCTCTCGACCTTGTGCTGGGCGCTCTCGACGGCCTTGGAGATGATCTTGTGCTGAATGGGCATGTCGTCGCCCATGTCGGCCGTGACCATCATCTTGGAGACGCGGTCCATCTTGTCGCCGCCGAACAGGCGCATGAGGTCGTCCTCGAGCGACAGGTAGAACTGGGTCTCGCCCGGATCGCCCTGACGACCGGAGCGGCCGCGCAGCTGGTTGTCGATACGACGGGACTCATGGCGCTCGGTGCCGATAACGGTCAGGCCGCCGGCGGCAAGCACGCGCTCGCGCTCGGCCTTGCAGGTCTCCTTGGCCTCGGCGTTAAACTGCTCGAGCTGCTCGGGCGTCACGTCCTCCATGGTCAGGCCCTCGTACTCCAGGCGCTCGCGCACCAGCTCGTCGGGGTTGCCGCCCAGCAGGATGTCGGTACCACGACCGGCCATGTTGGTGGCGATGGTCACGGCGCCGTAGCGTCCGGCCTGGGCCACGATGTGGGCCTCGCGTTCATGGTGCTTGGCGTTGAGGACCTCGTGTGCGATGCCGCGCTTGGTAAGGGCGGCGGACAGCTTCTCGGAGCTCTCGATGGAGACGGTGCCCACCAGGACCGGCTGGCCCTTGGCGTGGCGTCGCTCGACGTCGTCGGCAACGGCGTTGTACTTGGCCTGGATGGTGCGGTACACCAGGTCCTCGTGGTCCACGCGCTGCACGGGCTTGTTGGAGGGGATGACCTCGACGGGCAGCTTGTAGATCTCGCGGAACTCGGCATCCTCGGTGAGCGCCGTACCGGTCATGCCAGAGAGCTTGTCATACAGGCGGAAGTAGTTCTGCAGGGTGATGGTGGCGAGTGTCTGGTTCTCCTCGCGCACGAGCACACCCTCTTTGGCCTCGATGGCCTGGTGCAGGCCCTCAGAATAGCGACGGCCCTCCATGATGCGGCCGGTGAACTCGTCGACGATCTTGACCTCGCCGTTGGTGACCACGTACTGCTTGTCGCGGTGGAACATGTACTGGGCCTTCAGCGCTTGCTGCAGGTGGTTGACCAGCTGGCCGGAGAGATCGGCATAGATGTCATCGATACCCAGGCGGCGCTCGATTTTCTTAAGGCCGCGCTCAGTGGCGGCGATGGTGTGCTTGGCCTCGTCCATGACGTAGTCGCCCGTGGGCTCCACATCCTCGGTGGCAGTGAGCATGTCATGCGACACGTCCTCACCGCGCTCCAGGCCACGCACGGCACGCGCGAAGTCCTTGTAGGTACTGCCGGACTTGGTGCCAGCGCCCGAGATGATCAGCGGCGTCCTGGCCTCATCGATCAGGATGGAGTCGACCTCGTCGACGATGGCGTAGTTGTGACCGCGCTGCACGCGCTGCTCGGGACGGGTGACCATGTTGTCGCGCAGGTAATCGAAACCGAACTCGGAGTTGGTGCCGTAGGTGACGTCTGCCTGGTAGGCCGGACGCTTGAGCTCGAGCGGCATGTTGTTCTGGAGCAGACCGACGGTCATGCCCAGGTACTTGTAGATGCGGCCCATCCACTCGGAGTCGCGCTTTGCCAGGTAATCGTTGACGGTAACGACATGCACGCCCTTGCCGGCGATAGCGTTGAGATAGCCGGCCAACGTGGAGACGAGGGTCTTACCTTCGCCGGTCTTCATCTCGGCGATGTGGCCCTCGTGCAGTGCCATGGCGCCAATGAGCTGCACGTCAAAGTGGCGCATACCCATGGTGCGCTTGGAAGCCTCACGCACGGTGGCAAAGGCCTCGGGGAGCATGTCGTCGAGCGACTCGCCGTTGGCGTAACGCTCGCGGAACTTATCGGTCTGGGCGCGGAGTTCCTCCTCGGTCATCTTCTCAAACTGGGGCTCAAGACCGTTGATCTGGTCGACGATCTTGTAGTAGCGCTTAAGGTCCTTATCGGATCCAAAGGACAGCAGCTTTGACATGAATCCCATGTGGTTTTCCTTTTTGGCCATCGCCCACGCCGTGCAGCTGCGGACGAGTTAAACACAGATGATTTTACTTTAGCCAAACAAGGCGCGGCCTATACGGTCGAGCTCGACCGCCACGTAATAACTACGACCAACCTGCCACAATGGGACAGGTTAATTTTGGCAGGTTTTATCTGGGCAAACGCCGCCTCTCTGCCATGTGGGGCCATGGGGACAGGTTAGTTTGCACTAATTTAAAAAGAAAAAGGGCCGCGCACCCAAATGGATGCACGGCCCTCATGCCATGAATGCGAGCGATTCCGCGGCGAGCTATTTACTCAGCAGCCTCGGTGGTCTCGGCCTCGGCAGCGGCCTCCTCGACGGGAGCCTCTGCGGGAGCCTCGGCGGCCTGCTTGGCAGCCTCCTCGGCAAACTTAGCAGCACGCTTAGCCTTCTCGGCAGCCTTAGCCTCAGCGGCGGCCTTGCGAGCGGCCTCGGCCTCAGCAGCCTTGGCAGCCTTGGCAGCCTTGGCCTCCTCAGCCTTCTTGAGCTGGGCGGCAGCGGCGCCACCGAACTTGTCGGCGAAGCGCTGGACGCGTCCACCGGTGTCGACGAACTTCTGCTGGCCGGTGTAGAACGGGTGGCACTCGTTGCAAAGCTCGACCTTCATCTCGGACACGGTAGCGTGCGTCTTGAAGGTGTTGCCGCAGGAGCACGTCACCGTGCACTCGACATACTGGGGATGGATACCCTGCTTCATGGTAGGACTCCTTATTGGTCAGGCGCTGGTTACCGATCAGCGCATAAGGCGTCTTGGTTTCCGACCAAGACAACAAACTCGGCTATGGTACCACGGCGCCGCGCGTCCCACAAAAGGTTCACGGTCTTTGCGCAACGCGGCGTGGCCAACCGCGGCGAACACGCACCCTGTCGCCCCTTCGCCCATGTTGCAGACGTGTAACGCCGCAGTAAGCACACCCCTTTTGGCGCCAGACGGGTACAATGATGAACACTGTACCGTAGCGGAGCGCCCCCGCGCGCCGCAATCACGCGAAAGGGTTTCCCATGGCCGAGATCTCGTCCTCCCGTATCGTCATCACCGTCCTTGGCAAGAACCGCCCCGGCATCGTCGCCGGCGTCACCCGCGTTCTGGGCGAGGCCAACGTCGACATCCGCGACATCACGCAGTCCATTATCGAGGACATCTTCACCATGACCATGCTGGCCGACACCGCCGAGTCCAAGCTCGACTTCGCCGAGCTGCAGAAGGCCCTGGCCGAGGCCGGCGAGCTTTCGGGCGTCAACGTGTCCATCCAGCGCGAGGACGTCTTTAACTTTATGTACCGCCTGTAGCGAACAAGCCGCTCGGGGCAGCTTGACGTCATATCGTCCAAGCGCGCGGCCCCAAAGCGGACCGGAGAGGAGCGCGCATGGCCTACGACGCCAAGAAAATCTACTACCGCTTCGACGATCACCTGAGCCGCCTGGTTCTGGATTACGAGGCGAGCCGTCAGATTTCGCCCGAAAGCGAAAACCTCTACCACGGCCTGCCGACCGCCCCGTACGACGAGGGCCTGTTCGTAGAGCATAACGTCAAGCGCGGCCTGCGCAATGCCGATGGCTCGGGCGTGGTCGCGGGCCTTACCCGCATCTCGGACGTGCACGGCTACAACAAGGTCGACGGCAAAGTCGTGCCCGACCAGGGCAAGCTTACGCTGCGCGGCTACAGCATCGAGGACCTGGTCAACAACGCCCAGGCCGAGAATCGCTATGGCTACGAAGAGGTCGCCTACCTGCTCATCACGGGCTCGCTGCCCAACAAAGAGGAGCTCGACGGTTTTTGCGGACGTCTGGGCGCTTTTAGGCACCTGAGCGATGAGTACGTCAAAGAGTTCCCCATGACCACGGTGTCGTCGAGCATCATGAATGTGCTTCAGCGCGCCGTGCTGCTGCTCTACGCCTTCGACGCCGAGTCCGACGCCATTACGCCCGAGCACGAAATCGACGTCGCCATCTCCATGCTCGCCCGTCTCCCCCGCATCGCCGCCTTCGCGCATATGGCCTCGGTCGCCAAGCGCCGCGGCTCCGAGGTTCATGTACCGCACCCCACACCCGGTCTCTCCACCGCCGAGACCATCCTGCAGGTGTTGCGCGGCGGCATGGCATTCACCCGCGACGAAGCCATGCTGCTCGACGTGATGCTCATGCTGCATGCCGAACACGGAGGCGGCAACAACTCCACGTTTGCCTGCCGCGTGCTGTCCTCCTCGGCCACCGACCCGTATTCCGCCTACGCCGCGGCTATCGGCTCACTCAAGGGCCCGCGCCACGGTGGCGCCAACGCCAAGGTTGTCTCCATGCACGAGGACATCCGCGCGCATGTCTCCAATTGGGAGGACGAGGACGAGGTCGCAGCCTACCTGGGCAAGATCCTCGACAAGCAGGCCTTCGACGGCACGGGTCTCATCTACGGTATGGGCCACGCCGTCTACACGCTGAGCGACCCGCGTGCCGAGGTGTGCCGTCGTTACGCGCGCACGCTTGCCGCCAAGAAGGACCTGGGCGAGGAGTTCGCGCTCATCGAGCGCATCGAGCGCCTGGCCCCGCAAGTGATGCGCGATCACGGCATGACCAAGCCCATCTGTGCCAACATCGACCTGTACACGGGCTTTATCTACAAGATGCTCGGCGTGCCCGAGACGCTCTTTACGCCGCTGTTCGCCGTCGCCCGCATGGCCGGCTGGTCTGCGCACCGCATGGAAGAGCTCTTCTGCGCGCACCGTATTATTCGCCCGGCCTATCGTCCGGTGATCGAGCCGCTGGAGTACAAGCCGCTCGCTGACCGCTAGGACGCGGACCGTTATAGAACTCGAGCGTGGCCAGGGACCCAAGCCCTTGGCCACACTTTTTATGCCAGTAGAAAGGATCGCAACGAATGATTGTGTTTTCCGATATGGATGGGACGCTGCTGACGAGCGATAAGCAGATGAGCGACGCCACTTGGGCAATGCTCGACGAGCTCGCACGTCGTGGCATCGAGTTTGTTCCCTGCACGGGGCGCCCGCTGTCGGGCATCTTTGAGCCCATTCTCGCCCATCCCGCCGTGCACTACGCGGTCTGCGCCAACGGCGCCAGCGTCTGGCGGCTCGACGAAGATACGCCCACCGACACCTCACGTGCTACGCGCATTTTGAGCCGACCGCTCGATTGCGGCATTGCCCACCGCATCCATCGCATTGCCGCCGGCCACGATGTGACCTTCGATATCTTCGCGGATGGACAGTGCTTCCTCCCCCGCTCGCTATACGGGCGCCTGGATGAGTTCTGCGGCGGTGACCCCCACATCGCGGCTTCACTCAAGCGCACACGAACGCCGATCGACATGGATATCGACAGCAAGATCGACGAGGTCGAGACGCTCGAACGTATCGCCATGTACTGGCACAACCCGGCCGATCGCGACGCCATCGCGACGGCGCTCGACACGCTCGGAGGCATTGAGGTCACGCGTTCGTACGCCATGAATATCGAGGTCATGGGCGAGGGCGCCACCAAGGGGACGGCCCTCACGTGGCTATGCGAATACCTGGGCAAGCGTCTCGCCGACGCCTGGGCGTTCGGCGACAACATCAACGACATCCCCATGCTGCAGGCAGCGGGCCACGGCATGGCCATGATCAACGCCGAGTCCGAAGACCGCGAGGCCGCCGACGCCATCACCGAATACGACAACGACCACGACGGCGTCGCCCGCACCATCATGGCCGCCCTTGCCTAGTCATTGGTCAGTCATTGGGGACGTTCTTAAACGACTAGTCGTTGGGGACACTCTTCGCAAAAAGCTGCAAGGAATGTCCCCAACTGCCGGCAGAAAAGGAACGTCCCCATCTGCCGGATTAGGAGAGACTCTCCAGCACGCGACGGAGCTCATGCTGAACGGCGTGGTCGCGGTTGCAGCCTACGACGCGATCGGCCACCGCCTTGAGCGCGGGGCGCGCGTTTTCCATCGCGCAGCCCGTGCCGACAAAGCGAATGATCTCGTAGTCGTTCATCGAGTCGCCAAACGCCATGACCTCGTCGCGTCCAATGCCGTAATGCTCCGCGAGCTGCGCGATACCCGAGGCCTTCGACACACCAGGCTGCATGGCATCGATCCACGCGTTGCCCGAAGGCGCAAAAGTAAAGAGCTGACCAAGTTCGCGCTGTAGCACGTACGCGCTGTCCATAACCGCACTGTCGTCGCAAAAGATACTCGCTTTGATGATATTTACGCTGGGATCGGGCAGCTCCCAAATGCGCTCGGCATTGGGAAGGTCCTTGTCGACCTCACGCACGAACTTGCACTCGTCATCGAGCAGGAAGGACTTGGTTCGGTCAAAGAGCGCAAGATGCAGATTGGGAAACGTCCTGACGGCTTGGGCGAGCTTTCGAATCGCCAGGTGCGAATACACCTCACGGTCTACCATCTTACCGTCGGCGTAGACCTGGGCACCGTTAGCGGCGACAAAGTCCATCTTGTCGCGAACGGGCGCAAAGAACTCGCACAGGCGATCGTAGCGGCGACCTGACGATGCGGCGAAATGCACGCCATGCTCGTGTAGCGCCAGAATCAGTTCGTAGGTCTCGGGAGGTACCTGGCCGTTTTCGTCAAGCAGTGTGCCGTCCATATCGGATGCAATCAGTTTAAACATGGAAAAGCTCCCTTCGGGCTTGTTGGAATCGAACGTGTATCCAATTCCAACGTACCCAAAGGGAGCTCAGGTAAGACTCCGCGGGCGCAAACGTTACAAGGACCTAGCAAATAGCTCACACATGCCAGAGGTCCTACGGTCGCGGCGTCAGGCAGCCCGCCAAAGAGTGTCCCCGATGACTAGTCGTTTAAGAACGTCCCCGATGACTAGTCGGCGTAGGTGAAGGTCGTGACGTCGAACATGCCCTCGGGGCGGATGCGGAGCGTCGGGATAACCGGCAGGGGCAGGAAGATGATGCCCATGATGGGGTCGAGCGGCGGCTCGATGCCCATGGCGCGCGCCTTGACCATAAAGTCGTCGTGCTGCGCGGCGACATCCTCGGCCGTGCCTTCGCTCATCAGACCGCCGAGCGCCAGCGGAATGCGCGCCACGACCTCGCCGTTGCGCACCAGCACGTGACCACCCTGGCCCACAGCCTCAACAGCAGCCATCATATCGGCGGCATTGTCGCCCACCACGCATACGTTGTGCGAGTCGTGTCCGATTGTGGAGGCAATGGCGCCACCGGTGATGGTGAAGCCGCGCACCCAGCCGCGACCGATATGCTTGCCGACCAGACCCAGGCCAGCGGGGCCATCGCCGTCGACGCCCTCGGCCTGCAGCGACACGCCGCGGCCATGGCGCTCAATCAGCATAATGCGACGCAAGTCCTCGTCAGTCTCGGGACGGACCATGCCCGTGATAGCCATGCCCGGGATCACATCAATAACCGCCTCGCCCGGCTTAAAGGCATAGTCGAACACGTCGAGCGAAAGCTTCGGCAGCTTAACGGAAGCGCGCAGCTCATCGGCAAGGGCCGCAACCTCGGCCATCTCGGGTGCGATCTCGCCCACAAAGGTGCCGTCCTGCGCCACCAGAGCACCGGCGGCATATACGCGATGCGGAGCCTTGGCAAACGTCAGGTCATCGAGCAACAGCAGGTCGGCGCGCTTGCCCGGGGCGATTGCGCCGCGGAGCTCGTGCGGGTCGCGGCAGCCGTGGTCCAGGCCAAATGCCTCAGCCGTAGAAAGGGACGCCATGGAGATAGCGACCACGGGGTCAATACCGGCCTCAATCGCTACGCGGCAGGCATTGTCGATCATACCGGTCGAAAGCGCGTCGGAGGGAGCACGGTCGTCAGTCGCAAAGCAGCAGCGGCGGGCGCGCGCGGGATTCTCCAGCAGCATCGAGGACAAATTGGCCAGGTCGTGGCTGCACGTGCCCTCACGCAGCATCACATACATGCCGCGAGACAGCTTGTCGAGCGCCTCCTCGGGAATCGTCGACTCGTGGTCGGCGATAATACCTGCTGCGGCATAGGCGTTGAGGTCCTTACCGGCAACGAGCGGCGCGTGGCCGTCAACCTGCTTGGACGGCGTCTGGTTGGCAGCATCGATGCGAGCGCAGGTCTCGGGGTCGGCCATAAAGACGCCCGGCAGGTTCATCATTTCGCCCAGACCAAAGACATCGCCTGGATGCTCGGCAAAAAACGCCTGCATATCGGCAGCCGAAATAACGGCACCGGCCTGCTCGTCGGGCAGCGCGGGCACGCACGAAGGCATCATGTATTTGATGGAGATGGGTGCGCGGCGGCCGTCCTCAATCATAAAGCGCAAGCCGTCGAGACCGGCAACATTGGCAATCTCGTGGCTGTCGGCAATGGCGGTGGTAGTACCGCGCGTCGCGGCCATGCGAGCATACTCGGCGGGACGGATGTTCGAAGACTCGATATGCAGATGACCGTCAATAAAACCGGGAGCGAGATAGCGACCCTGGCAGTCGATAACCTCGGCAGCCTCGTAGGTACCGGAGGCATCGTCGCGACCGTTGTAGAGCACGCCGACGATCACACCGTCCTTGACGGCAACGCTACCGGGCGCCACACGCTGGCCATACACGTCGACAATCTGCGCATTGGCAAACAGCGTGTCGACGGGCACGCGGCCCTCGGCGGCCTCGATCACAGTCCTCATGACCTCAACGGACATACATACTCCTTTAACCGTAGAGAAAAAAGCTGCGGAGCGGACAAGCCTTCACCGCAGCATGCTCATAGCCATTGTATGCCCAAACGATGGGTCAACAATACGCCTCTCCGCTTAACGGCACACGCCACTTGGTGCAATGAGGAGAGGTTGCTTTGCACCAATGACAAGGAGTGTCCCAAAGTGCCGGCACAAAAGGAACGTCCCAAAGTGCCAACAACGGAAGCGCCGATGTTTTGGCAACGACAGCGAGCGGGCCGCATTTGAGACAAGGTGACGTGAAACGAAAGGGCGCTGACCTTCTGGTCGCGCCCTTGAAGTTGAACGTCAGATTGTCCAAATGCGGCCCGCGCAGCGTCGGCCGGTCCGCCGTTCGTTAGAACGGTGGAACTAAATCAACTTAAAGCCCTTGCGCTTGCCCACGGAGAGGGTGTCGCCCAGCTTGAGGGCGCTGGGGTCGATGTTGTAGCTCTTGGGAGCCACGGCCTTGCCGTTGATCTTGACGCCGCCGCCGTCGATATCGCGACGAGCCTGGCCGGCGCTCGCCGAAAGACCCAAGTCCTTGAGCAGGCCGGCGAGGTAGATCTGGCCATCGTCGTTGACGGTCAGCTCGACATGCTTCTCGGGGAAGTCGGCGAGCTGGCCCTCCTTGAACACACGGTCGAACTCGGCCTGGGCCTCGTCGCCGGCGCCGGCGCCGTGGTAGGTGTCGCACAGGTCGCGGCCCAGAGCGCGCTTGAGCTCATAGGGATCAGCAGAGCCGTCGGCCAGAGCAGCGTCGATCTTGTCGACCTCGGCCGGGGTGAGCGAGCTGGCCAGACGATAGTACTTGCCGATCATCTCGTCGGGGATGGACATAGTCTTGCCGAACATATCCTTGGGCGCGTCGGTCAGGCCGATGTAGTTGCCATAGGACTTGGACATCTTGCGCACGCCATCGGTGCCCTCGAGCAGCGGCATGGTGAGCGCGATCTGCGGCTCCATGCCCATCTTCTCCATGAGCTCACGGCCGGCGAGCAGGTTGAAGAGCTGGTCGGTGCCGCCCATCTCCACGTCGGCCTTGATCTGCACGGAGTCAAAGGCCTGCATCACGGGATACAGGAACTCATGCAGGGCGATCGGCGTCTGAGACTGGTAGCGCTTAGTAAAGTCGTCGCGCTCAAGGATGCGGGCGACGGTGAACTTGGAGCACACCTGCAGCAGGCCGGCCAGGTCCATCGAAAGGATCCAGTCGCCGTTGTGCACGATGGTGGTCTTCTCGGGATCCAGAATCTTCATGGCCTGGCTCACGTAGGTCTCGGCGTTGGCCTCGATCTGCTCCTGCGAAAGCTGCGGACGGGTGGAATTCTTGCCCGAAGGGTCGCCAATCAGCGCAGTACCGTTGCCGATGATGAGGGTGACGTTGTGGCCCAGGTCCTGGAACTGACGCATCTTGCGCAGCGGCACGGCGTGGCCCAGGTGCAGGTCAGGGCTGGTGGGGTCGACGCCGAGCTTGATGTTGAGGGGCTCGCCCTTCTCAAGCTTCTTGCGAAGGTCGGCCTCGGGGACGATCTGCGCGGCGCCCGAGGTGATGATACGCATTTGCTCGTCAACAGACAGCATTGGGTATCCTCCTTTTGCTATAGCACCCTCGCCGAAAACGGCGGTGCTGGAAGTCCATAAACTCTCTTATGATAACAAACTGACGCGACGCGGCACCTACGACAGGAAAATCCTCGTCCTGCCGCATGCGTCAATGGCAACTGGCAGACGTGTACCGTCACGCTCGACCAGATAGCGTGCCTGCCGACGACGCAAGCAGTCGCGGCAACGGACCTGTCCCGTCGCATCGGTGGCGCAGACGCCCTCGGCGGTCAGCAGGCAGTGCTCGCACACCATAAGCTCGGGACGGTCGGCGTCGACCGGACCCAAGACGCCGGGTTCAGCAGCCAGTTCGGCAATACGCTCCGCATCATTGCCGAGCAACTCGGCCGGCAAGTACACCCGCCCCGCACCGAGTCCGCGCAGCCAGGTAAGCGTGGCCCGATTCGCGCAGAACACCGGCGCCGCCACGTCAAACGTCACGCCCAGCTCGCGAGCGATCACCACCTGTCCCAGGTTGCGGCAGACGACGCGCCCGGCACGCTGCATCAGTGAGCGGGTCCAGTCAGCGTCACCCGTGCGGCACACCTCGTCAAGCACCACAACGGCGTCGGACAAATCGAGTTCTCCGCGCGGGTCGGCATCCATCAGCTGCCAAGCAAAAACCATGCGAGTGGGAACCGCGCACTCCACCAACTCCGTCGATGCACCGCCATCCACTGCAACGCCCTCAAAGGGCAGCACTTCAACGACACGCTCAACGGGCGCAATCGCATCCGCCTCGGCCCGCATGCGCTCCAACACCGCCGCCGTCTGATCCAACACGCCGGCGCTGCGAATCAGGTACACCTCGCAGCCCGCGTCCACCTTACGCTTGCAATGCACGACGACGCGCTTCCCCGCTGCGGCATCCACCGGGCAGGGCACCTGCGGCCAGCGCTTGGGCACATCGGGACGCGCGTCGACACCCGGATAGAACCGAATCTCGAGCGTGTCACCCGCCGCCACGGCGGCGTCGAGCTCAACGATCACCTCTTCGTGGCCCACAGCGACCAAACGCCCCACGCGCACGCCCTGGTTAATTGCGCGCTCAAAGCTCATCAGCTCGGCACCCGAACGCCCTCGCAGGTACGCATCGGTAAACCCGCGGTTAAACGACCTTCCCAGCTCGCGTTCAAGCTCTTCCACGACACCGGGGTCCCACGCGCCGTCGCGCAGCATATCGAGTGCCCGGCGCCACACCCGCACCACGTTGAATACGTAATCGGGGTTCTTCATGCGCCCCTCGATCTTGAGCGACGCCACGCCGGCATCTACAAGCTCGGGCAGATGCGCAATACCCAGATAGTCACGCGGGCACAGCAGGCGATCTCCCTCGACGGCGACAACGCTCTGCCCCGCCTCGTCCACCAGGTCGTACGCCAGACGGCACGGCTGCGTGCAGTCGCCGCGCATCGCCGAGCGTCCACGCCGCAGGGCCGAGAACTCGCACGCCCCCGAATAACCGATGCAAATCGCACCGTGGCAGAATACCTCGATGGGCACGCCCGTGGCACATAGCGCCGCAATCTCGTCGACCGTCAGCTCGCGCGCCGTCGTCACGCGCTCGACCCCCAGCTCATCGGCGGCAAGCCGCACGGCGCCTTCGCTATGAACGCCCGCCTGCGTGGACAGGTGAATCTCGACCCCGGGAATCGCCGCGCTCAGCGCGCAGGCCAACCCGGCATCGGCCACAATCAGAGCATCGGCGCCCAGCTCCAGTGCATGAGCTCCCAGCGCCACCGCATCGGACAGCTCATCGTCAAACACGAACACGTTGAGCGTCACGTACACGCGCACGCCATGGGCATGCGCCACGGCGCAGCCGCGCGCAAACTCGTCATCCGTAAAGCCATGCGCGCTCACGCGGGCGTTAAAGCCGCCCAACCCCGCGTAGATGGCATCGGCGCCCGCGGCGATGGCCGCAAGCATCTGGTCGAGCCCGCCCGCCGGCGCCAGCAGCTCGGGCAGCGCCGCACCGGCAGCATCCAATCCAGTCTCGTATTGTCCGCTCGGCCCCATCGCCCGAATCGCCATCGGCAAACTCCTTACCAAGGTATGCATTCACTCTGAAAAATGCCGTCTTCCAGCATACACGAGGCCTCGCGCGCCCCGTTTGGTTTATCGTGTAATAACTTATGTCCATCCTGCCTCGACGGCACATCCACCGTCCGGCACGACATACCTGGAGGTCAATATATGGGTCCTCGCCAACGACAGGGACGCAGCCGTTCAAAGACGCATGCCCTGCCCATAATCCTGCTCTCGTTTTTGGGCTTTCTGCTGATTGCGGGCGTGGCGTTTGGCATCGGCATGGTCGGCAACGTCAACCGCTGGCTGTCCGATCTGCCCGACTACACCGACGCCAACGCGTATCTGGTGAGCGAGCCCACCGAGATCGTCGACTGCAACGGCAACAAGATCGCGAGCTTCTACACGCAAAACCGCAAGTCCATCACCAAGGACGAGGTCTCCCCCTACGTGCTGCAGGGCACCGTTGACGTCGAGGACGAGCGCTTCTACGAGCACGGCGGTATCGACCTGTGGGGTATCGCGCGTGCTGCGGTGGCAACCCTCGGCGGCGGGCACGAAGGCGCCTCGACTATCACCCAGCAGCTGGTGCGCAACACCATCCTGCAGGAGGAGCAGTTCGACTCGACCATCGAGCGTAAGGTGCGCGAGGCCTACATCGCCGTCAAGATGGAGGACATGTACTCCAAAGACGAGATCCTCATGATGTACCTCAACACCATCTATTACGGTCACGGCGCCTACGGTATTGAGGCCGCCGCCGAGACCTACCTGTCCAAGAGCGCCGCAGACCTCACCCTGAGCGAGGCGGCGCTGCTCATCGGCCTTCCCAACTCGCCCTCGCAGTACGACCCCACGGTCAACCCCGACCTAGCGCTGTCCCGTCGCAACAAGGTCCTCGACAACATGCTGCGCCTGGGCCACATCACGCAGGAGGAGCACGATGCCGCACAGGCCGAGCCCATCACCCTCAACGTGACCGAAATCTCGGGCAGCGGCGTCGACGTATACTCGCAGCCCTACTTTGTCGCCTATGTTAAGCAGCTGCTGGAGCAGGAGTTCTCGACCGACGTGCTCTTTAAGGGCGGCTTGACCGTCAAGACCACCATCGACCCCACGATGCAGCAGGTGGCAGAGAATGCCGTCCGCGAGCAGCTCGACACGCTCTCGCTCGACGGCCTGGACATGGGCATGGTCGTCGTCGACCCCAAGACTGGCTACATCAAGTGCATGGTGGGCGGCTACGACTACAACGCCGACGAGAACCATGTGAACCACGCTACGGCGAAGCGCCCCGTCGGCTCCACCTTTAAGGCCTTTACGCTGGCAACTGCCATCCAAAACGGCATGAACCCCAACGTCACCCTCAACTGCAACTCGCCGCTCAAGGCCAAGGGCACCACGACCGAGGTCCAAAACTACGCCAACCATAGCTATGGCAACATCACGCTTAAGCAGGCGACGGCATACTCCTCCAACACCGGCTACATCCAGGTGGCGGAAGCCGTCGGCAACAGCAAGATCATCTCGCTCGTCAAAAAGCTCGGCATCGATCCCGCCAAGGACAACATCGAGGACGTTCCCGTCATGACCCTCGGCACTGGCTCGATCTCGCCGCTCGAGATGGCCGCCGCCTACGCGACGTTTGCCAACGGCGGCTACTATCGTCAGCCGATCGCCATCACCGAGATTGACTCTCGTACCGGTTCGGTGCTGTACCAGCACACGGACAATCCCTCACAGGTGCTTACCGAGGGCGAGGCCGCCGCGGTCACCGATGTTCTGTCCGGCGTCATGCAGGGCAGCGGTACAGGTGCTGCTGGCGCCCTGAGCGTCAACCAGCCCTATGCCGGCAAAACGGGCACCACCGACAACACCACCAACCTGTGGTTCTGCGGCTATACCCCGCAGCTGGCGTGCGCCCTGTGGACCGGCTATTCCGCAGGTGAGATCCCCATCCAAAAATACGGCACGGACCTGCTGGGCGACAGCACCAACCTGCCTGTCTTTAAGCGGTTTATGAACACCGTTCTGACCGGTACCGAGCGCGAGGAGTTTGCGACCGGAACGGCGCCCACCTACAAGAACAACAGCGTCTGGAAGTTCTACGGCACCAACAACACCAAGAAGACGGAGAACGACGACAAGGACGAGAACGAGGACGAAGAGGAAACCACCACAACGACCACCACGACGACCACGACCACCGAGACCACGGGCGGCGACACCACCGGCGGCACCGGAACGACCGGTGGCTCGACGGGCGGCTCCACTGGTGGTTCGACCGGCGGCGATGGCGGCACGCCTACGCCCACGCCTACGCCCACTCCCGACCCCTCGCCCACGCCTGACGATACTGTTGGCTAGAAATTCATCCGGCCATTAGCAACAAGGCCCCCGAGCAGCTTATTAAACTGCTCGGGGGCCTTTTAGTTTAAAGCGACCTGGTGGATGGTCGTTATACCGGCAAACAATATAGGGGGTACCGACCAACGTCGATACCCCCTTACAAGCCACCATGTCACGCACACAGTGCCGAGCGCACGACCCGCACGCCTACTTGCGAGAATTGCTCAGCTTATTGATCAGCGCCTCAAGACGCTCGCCGTCCTCGGCCGTCTGGGCAATAACCAAAATCGTATCGTTGCCGGCAAGCGAGCCAAGCACATCGGGCAACTCTGCCGCATCAACGGCGGCGGCGATGCCGGAAGCCGTGCCAGGCTGAGCCTTGATCATGACCAAATTATCGGTACGTAGAACGCCCGTTACGAGCTCGGAAACCATACGCTGCAGGTGCAGGTCCTCTGCCAGAACATAGATGCCCTCAGGGAGCTTACGCAGCCCCATATCGGCAATATCGCGAGAGACAGTCGCCTGCGCGCAATCAAAGCCCATGGCACGGAGCTCATCGACCAGCACGCGCTGCGTACGGACGTCCTTATTGCGCACAATATCTCTAATGGCATCCTGGCGCCCATTGCGTTTTTTAGCCATACAAACCCTCTCTCCAAAAGATGGCGGAGACAATCAATCAGTGATTGAATAGTTTAACGCTATTTGAAGGCTTTTGTGTATAAGAACGCATTTCGAAACAATTCTATGCAAGTTTGTTTCGTAATGAGCCGTTTAGGCGGTTTTTGCGCCCGTCCGGTTAAGAAAAGCTGCCAGATGCGTACACATCACGCAGCGCGCGGGCTTGGCGCTGGCAATCGGCCCAAACAACAGACCGAGTCCCCGATGGTTGTCCTTGAGCGCGGCGACCATCTGACGGGTTCGAGGCGCATCGAGCATATCACGCATGCGGGCGGAACGCTCGATTGACGACAACCCGTGCGGGCTCAGGCACAAATTCTCGATGCAGGCGACCAGTCCGGCAAAGTAGAACTTTTGGCTTGCCAGCTTGAGCCGACCACCGCTATCTGCTTCCGAGAGTGAGTCCGCAAGCTCGTCGAGTGCTCGGATGTCATCGGATACCTTGGCATACATGGTGGGATCAAAGGCATCTGTAAGCTTAGGTGCCGCGGCGTGGAAACAAGCGTCGCCGCAGCCGGAGACGCACTGCGCCCGCGAGAGCGCGCACGCCATAAACCCAACTGTGCGAAACACCTTGTCGCACAAAAGGCATGCCTCAAACAGCGAGCGGCTGTACATCACGCCAGAGGTCTGAGCGACTAGGCCGCCTAAAATCAACTGGGACAGCCCGGTCACCATCGAAGACTTGTCTTCGATGACAATAGGGGCAACATCCAAGACGCGCGAATGGCGCTCTCGGTGTGCATCATAGCGGTCGAGCGACACCGTGGGGAACACTATGTCTGCCGCAGTATCGCACGCGATGTCGACCATCTTGGAAAGGGACTGCGGAGCTAACCACTCATCGGCGTTCATAGCGATGATTTGAGAGCCACGCGAGGCAGCAAAACCGGCACGAAGACAAGCACCGCGCTTCGCGTCCTCGACGTCAATCAAATCAATATGGATGTCCCTGTCGGCAGCAACTTGAAGCGAATGGCGCACACCGGGCGCAGCATCGCGGCAGACAACAACAATCTGCAAATCGTAGAGGTCTTGGTTCTGGATACTCTCGAGCGCACGCATCGCATAGCTGGGCGAACCTTCTACCACAAGGATCACCGAAAGTCGCGGATGCGAGCCACGTCGAACCAAGTTATCCGTCCTCTCGACAGCAATGAATCAAACCGTGGTTCATGGTACACCCCGCCAATAAAAGCAATGAGACACCAGTTGTATTGCACGCCAAGAACAGATGTTGCACACGCGCAGCCCACAGATGACAGGTGTCGACGCACGACGCGTCGAGCCCTCCCCTAGTCGAGCACGATAAGCTCGGCGGGATCGTAATCCACGCCCATAAACGTAAGGCCGCAGGCAGGAGCCGTGGGGCCCGCAGCGGTACGGTCGCAAGCATCGATGACCTCGCGCATCCACTCGGGTTCACGGCGATGCATGCCAATCTCGACAAGCGTGCCCACGATCGTGCGGACCATCGAATGCAGAAACGCATTGCCCTCGATGGTAAACGTCAGGATGTCCTCGCCAAACGCAACCTCATGGCCAAACTCGGCACGCATCACGCAGCGATGCGTGGGCTTGCCAACGGCAGACGCCACCTTGCAAAAGCTCTTGAAGTCCTGCTCGCCCAGCAGCGCGGGACAGGCCGCAGACATCGCCTCAACATCCAATGGGTAGCGGTGCCACCACACCGCACCGCGCGAAAGCACAGGGCGCGCGTCGCGATCGGCAATACGGTACGTATACGTACGGGAACGCGCATCAAAGCGTGCAGAAAAGCCTTTACGGGCCTTGTAGACCTCGTTTATGGCGATATCTTTGGGCAGGAGGGCATCCATAGCCCTCAGCCACCTACGGCGCGTCAAAGCCAACTCAGCGTCCGTTACGGGCACGCTGATGAACTGTGCCACCGCATGCACGCCGGCATCGGTACGCCCCGCACACGTCAGGTCGATCGGGCGGCGCAGGAGCGTCTCGATAGCGCGGCGCAACTCGCCCGCAACCGTCGTCTGACCGGGCTGCTCGGCAAAGCCGCTGTAGGACGAGCCATCGTAGGCCACGCGGAAAACGAGCGTGGCATCGAGCTCAGGAATCGAATTGAAATCAGACGGCGCGGTCATGGACGCTCCCAACAAACAGGCAATGGCATTTCGACAAAAAAAGAGGGGTACGCGAACGTACCCCTCGAATATAGCCTATGCAGACGGATTGTCTACTCAGCGGTCTCCTCAGCAGGAGCCTCCTCGGCAGCCTCGACCTTCTTGGGAGCAGCGGCCTTCTTGGGGGCCGGAGCAGCCTTCTTAGCCTTAGGCGTGCAAGGCTCGGTGACGAGCTCCATGATAACGATGGGAGCGTTGTCGCCCTTGCGGTTACCGAGCTTCATGATGCGGGTGTAACCGCCGTTGCGGTCCTGCCACATACCCTGAGCAGCCTTGTCGAAGATCTCGGCAACGAGCTGCTTATCACCGAGCTTGGCGATAGCCAGACGACGAGAGTGCAGGTCGCCCTTCTTGGCCCAGGTGATGATCGGATCGACGACCGAACGCAGCGCCTTAGCGCGGGTCTCGGTGGTCTTGATGCGGTCGTTCTCGAAGAGGGCCTTAGCAAGGCTCTTCTTCATGGCCTTGGTGTGGCTCGCATCGGTGCCGAGCTTCAGGCCCTTCTTAACGTTGTGACGCATGGTCTAGTTTCTCCTCAAATATGCGAAGCATTAAGCCTTCAGGCTCAGGCCCATGGACTCAAGCTTGTCCTTCACTTCCTCGATCGACTTAACACCGAAGTTACGGATGTTGAGCAGATCGTTCTCCGAGAACTCAACGAGCTGACGGACCGAGTGAATGCTGGCGCGCTTAAGGCAGTTGTAGGAACGGACGGAAAGGTCCAAATCCTCGATCTGCTTGTCCAGCTCGGCGTTGTCGTTGGTGACCTCGGGAGCGAAGATCGAAGCCTCCTCCTCGACCTCGGGGGTCTCGGCAAGGTTCATAAAGGCGGCCATATGCTGGTTGATGATATTGGCAGCCTGGACCACGGCGTCGCGCGGGGCGATGGAGCCGTTGGTCTCGATCTCGAGGACAAGGCGGTCGTAGTCGGTGTGCTGACCGACACGGCAAGCCTCAACGAGCTTGGCGCAACGGGAAACCGGCGAGTACAGCGAGTCGACGTGGATCACACCGATGGGATCGTTGTCGCGCTTGTTGGCCTCGCCAGAAACATAGCCGCGGCCATAGCCGATGCGCATGCTCATGGTGAGATGGCCACCCTCGGTGAGCGTAGCGATGTGCTGCTCGGGGTTGACCAGCTCAAACTCGGACGGAATAAAGAAGTCCGCACCGGTGACCTCGCAGGGGCCGTCAACCGAAATGGTGGCGGTCGCCTCGTCGGTCGTGCCGAGAGCCCTGAAGACAAGACCCTTGACATTCAGGACGATGTCGGTGACATCCTCGACCATGTTAGGGATGGTCATGAACTCGTGCTGCGCGCCATCGATCTGAATAGCCTCGACGGCGGCACCCTCGAGCGAGGACAGAAGAACGCGACGAAGGGAGTTACCCAGCGTATCGCCGTAGCCACGCTCGAGCGGCTCGACGGAGACACGAGCAGACGTCTCGTTGATCTCTTCGACCTGAACCTGAGGCCTAATGAATTCTGACATGTATTACCTCCAGCCTCAGCAGCCCGGATGGACTACTTAGAGTAGAGCTCGACGATGAGCTGCTCGTTGATATCACCGCTGATCTGCTCACGCGTCGGCAGAGCGAGCACGTTACCAGACAGCTTCTCGATATCGACCTCGAGCCAGCCAGGGACCTCAAAGCGCTCGGAGGAAATCAGGGCCTCCTTGATGGGGAGGAGGTCACGGAACTTCTCGCCGACAGCGACGACGTCGCCGGCCTTGACGCGGTAGGACGGGATGTCCACGCGCTTGCCGTTCACGGTGAAGTGACCGTGACGGACGGACTGACGAGCCTCTTTGCGGGTGCGGGCGAAGCCAAGACGGAAGACGACGTTGTCGAGGCGAGACTCAAGGATGATCATGAGGTTCTCACCGGTGACACCGTTCATCTTACGGGCCTTGTTGAAGTAGCCGTGGAACTGCTTCTCCAGAACGCCATAGATGAACTTGACCTTCTGCTTCTCGCGCAGCTGCATGCCGTACTCAGATTCCTTGCGACGGCGCTTGGGCTGACGGATAGATTCCTTCTTGCTGCTGTAACCGAGCTCAGCGGGATCGATCCCGAGCTGACGGCAGCGCTTAAGAACAGGAGTCCTGTCGATTGCCATATTGATACGATCCTTTCAGTTACACGCGGCGACGCTTCTTGGGGCGGCAGCCGTTGTGCGGAATGGGGGTCTTGTCCTGGATGCTCGAGACCTCGAGGCCAGCAGCCTGGAGGGAGCGGATGGCGGTCTCACGACCGGAGCCGGGGCCCTTGACGAAGACGGAAACCTTCTTCATGCCGTGCTCCATGGCCTGCTTGGCAGCAGCCTCGGCAGCCATCTGGGCAGCGAACGGCGTGGACTTACGGGAGCCCTTGAAGCCCACCTGGCCAGCCGACTTCCAGGAAATGACGTTGCCCTGGGGATCGGTGATCGAAACGATCGTGTTGTTGAACGTAGAACGAATGTGAGCCTGGCCCACGGAAATGTTCTTACGGTCCGCGCGCTTCAGACGGGCAGCGCGAACGTTCTTCTTAGCAGTAGCCATCTATCTAGCGCTCCTTATTTCTTCTTCTTAGCACCGATCTGACGCTTCGGGCCCTTGCGGGTACGAGCGTTAGTGTGGGTGCGCTGGCCGCGGACCGGGAGGCCCTTGCGGTGACGAAGGCCGCGGTTGCAGCCAATGTCCATAAGGCGCTTGACGTTCTGGTTGCGCTCACGGCGGAGGTCGCCCTCAACCATGATCTGGTTCTTATCGATATAATCGCGAATGGCGTTAACCTCATCCTCGGTGAGGTCCTTAACGCGCGTATCCACGTTAACGTTGCACTCGACGCAGATCTTCGTCGCAGTGGTGCGGCCGATGCCGTAAATGTAGGTCAGACCGATCTCAACGCGCTTCTCACGCGGGAGGTCGACACCATTAATACGGGCCAACGTAGTCTCCTCTCTTAACCCTGACGCTGCTTATGACGGGGGTTCTCGCAAATGACGAGGACCTTGCCATGGCGCCTAATGATTTTGCACTTATCGCACATCTTCTTGACCGAAG
>CATYDM010000011.1 GCA_958405195.1 uncultured Collinsella sp. | reverse complement strand
TCGAAGGGGGCGCCGGCACCCACAGGTCCTCGCAGACTTCAACGCCCAGCACCATATCCTCGGCACCCTCATCACAGCAGCGGTAGACAAGCCCCGAACCCAGCGGAACCGGACCCTGACCGGCAAATTCAACCCACACGGGATCCGCAGGCGCCGGAGCAAACCAGCGACGCTCATAGAACTCGCCATAGTTGGGCAGATACTTCTTGGCCGTGAGGCCCAAAAGCTCGCCCGCACAGCACACGGCCGCGCAGTTGTAGATGTTTTCAGCCACCGCAACGGGCAAGCCAACGGTAAAGACGATCGGCAGCTCACGGGTTTCATCGAGGATGTGCACCAGCGCTGCCTCACAGGCATGCAGCAGCGTGCGGTTATGGAACAGATCGGCCGCGGTATAGCCGCACAAGTTAAGCTCGGGCAGCACCAGCGCGCGAACGCCGCACTCGGTAGCCTCGCGAACAGCCGCCAGCGCAACCTCGGCATTGCCCTCGACATCGGCCACGCGAATCCGCGGCGAGGCCGCCGCCACACGCAAAAAGCCATCAGACTGAGAAAGGTGAAGATTCATAAGAATGCTCCCGTGCGTAGACGCCATTCACAACAATTAGCAAGTCCTATTGTAGTTCAACCGCCGGGTGTAACCGCATCCCACCAACTTGGTGAGCAATTGATGAGTTGATGGTATCTATTAAATGTCACGTACGATTCACATCTGGTGGGTACCCTGATGGCTACATGAAACGAAGCAGATTTACACCGGGAGGGTCCCGCATGACAACCAAGTACACCGACGCGCCGCGCACGCGCGTCATGACGCCGGCATCGCTCAACAACGGCGTGCACGAGAACCATTCCATCGGACAGACCATGGCCATCGCGCCCAAAAAGGGCCTGTTCGATGACATTTCCATTCCCCAGATCATCGCCGGCGCCGCAGCCGCCGCCACAAGCGTCGCGCTTGCCTCCAAGATTGGTATCGCTGGTTCAGTAATTGGTGCCGCCGTGAGCTCGGTCATCACCGTTGTGTCCTCGCAGGTCTATCGCCACTTTATCTCCGCCAGCGCCGAAGCAATCAAGGGCACGCATGCCGCTGTCGACTACCCTGCCGGCGCCTACGAGCCCGTTGAGCCCGATGTCGAGGAGCACCTAGGTGGCGCCGCGACCACGCAGGAGATGCGCCAGGTTGCGGGACGCGCGACCACGGCGCGCGTTGCCCCCAACAGCTTGCGTGCCAAGGCGGCGGCAGAGCGCAGCCAGACGCAAAAGAAGGTCATCGTCTTCTCGATCGCCATCGCCATCGTCGCAGTCATCGCCTGCGCCGGCGCCATCCTTATCACCACTGCCGGTGAGGGTCTGGGCGAGCGTCCCGAGCCAATTCTTTCGTCGCGCACGACCGAGAGCGATGCAAATGGCAACACCCAGTCGCAAAATCAGCAGGCACAGGCGGACGGCACGCAAGACAGTTCTACCTCTGCCGATTCGTCCTCGAACACCCAAAACCAATCGCAGAGTGCCAATTCCTCTACGAACAGCAGCGGCACGCAATCCGGCACGACCGACTCAAGCCAAACGACTGACGGCTCGCAGCCGAGCACGGGCGACCAAACGAGCGACACCACATCGGGAACGGGCGCAGCAGACAGTAGCAACACCAATAGCTCGAGCGGAACCGCGTCCGGCACGGCATCTGACAACTCGAGCCAAGGCACGGCATCGGGCAACTAAGCACATTTGCCCCTCATAGATAACCGACCTGTACAACGGGCGCGAATCGAAAGCGGTTCGCGCCCGTTTGCCTTGGGCGCCGCCATGGCGAACGCCATGCGATGGTAAGATGCTTTACATATGTAAAGAGGAGATTTGCCATGAGCAAGACAATAGTTAGGCCCACGCTATCGCTGGGCAACCACATCTATCTGTATCGCCTGCTGCGCGATGCGATTGGGTGCGGCAAGCAAACGTTTATGACGCAGGTCGAGGAAGCGCTCGCCGCAGGCGACATGACTGCTTATGACCTGGGCTTTGAGTCCACGCGCGAGCTGCTCGAGGAGCTCGACGACTGCATTAAGCTGACCGTCTTTAAGGGCGGTCGCCTGTATGCCACCGTCATCGCCAACGAGGCCTGGGATGCCGCCCTTGCCAAGGGCGAGGACAAGCCCAAGGCAGCCAAGGGCGCCAAGCAGTCCTACAAAAAGAAAAAGCGCGGCGAGAAGGACCTCAAGGCAGTGCGTCCCAAGCACGTTAAGCGCCCCGAGCCCGAAGCTATGGTTGAAGCCGCACCGGAACCCGAGCCCGAGACAGAGATCGAAGTCGCTATTGAGGTAACAGCAAAAGCCGAAACCGAAATCGCCGCCACGACCGATCCCGAAGTCATATCCGAGCAGGAAGCCACCGCTGAGCTCAACGAGGCTCCCAAGTCGACAACCGAAGAAGCCGCTGACCAACCCGAGACGCCTGCGTTCCAAAACAGCGATGTCTTTGGCAACGAGGCCGAGGACGATCAGCTCGACGATCAAGACGCTACCGAGTCGACGCCGGAGCCCGAGACGCCGCAGCCCGCCATCTCGCTCACGGTCGTCTATGACCCCGAGAACGCCAATGCCGGCATCACCACCATGGCATCCACGCCCATCGAGGCAAAGTCGAGCATCGAGAACGAGAACGCGACGCAGGTTGAGGTTGAAACTGCAGCTGCAGACGCGCCCGTCACCGTGAAGCCCGCAGATTCCACGATCAAGCCGAAAACGACGCTGGAGTCCGCACCCGTCATCGAATCCGTGCCCGCCTCTGCTTGCGACCAAATTCCCGCACCGGCACCGGCTTCGGTACCCGCAGCGGCCCCAACCCCCGCACCTGCAGCGCCCGCCATCCCCGAGGACTTCCCCGTCGATTTCGCAACCGAGGTCTTCTGCCCCGGCCCGCTTCTGCACCAGCTGTCGACCCATCTCCCCTACGGCGCCGACACCCTCGGCATCGTCGGCGAGTACTACTGGATCGCCCGCGAGGGCGGTACCATCGAGGCCGCGCGAAACCGCGCAAGCTTCCCCCTGCGCTACACGCAGGCCGGCGAGCGCCGCGAGGTTACCGTGCGCATCCGCCGCAACACCGCCGGCGGTCTCGGAGCCGCCTGGACCATCGACAAAGTAGAGCCTTCTACCAAGTAACAAAAAGGGACGATAACCCTCAAGGTTATCGTCCCTTTCTCGTTAGGTCACCTGAGCTCGACTAATCGCGCGTCAGCTTACGGTGAATACGATGCGGCTGGGCCGCGTCCTCGCCCAGGCGCTCGATGCGGTTGGCCTGATAGGCCTCGAAGTTGCCCTCAAACCAATACCAGTTGCCCGGATTCTCGTCGGTGCCCTCCCACGCCAGAATGTGCGTGGCGACGCGGTCCAGGAACATACGGTCGTGGCTAATGACCACCGAGCAGCCCGGGAACTCGAGCAGTGCCGCTTCGAGCGAGGACAGCGTCTCGACGTCGAGGTCGTTCGTGGGCTCGTCGAGGAGCAGCAGGTTGCCGCCCTGCTTGAGCGTAAGCGCCAAGTTCAGACGGTTGCGCTCGCCACCGGAGAGTACGCCGGCGCGCTTCTGCTGGTCCTGGCCTTTAAAGCCAAAGCTCGCCACATAAGCACGGCTCGGAACCTCGGTCTCACCGACCATCATGTGGTCCAGGCCATCCGAGACGACCTCCCACAGGTTCTTATCGGGGTCGATGCCGGAACGGTTCTGATCGACATAGGAGATCTTGACGGTCTCGCCCACCTCGAGCTCGCCCGAAGTCAGCGGCTCCAGGCCCACGATGGTCTTGAACAGCGTGGTCTTGCCCACACCGTTGGGGCCGATGACACCCACGATACCGTTGCGCGGCAGGGTGAACGATAGGTCGTCGATGAGCACACGGCCATCGAACTCCTTGTGCAGGTGATGAGCCTCGAGCACCTTGTTGCCCAGACGCGGGCCCACGGGGATGCGGATGTCGGTCCAGTCGAGTTTCTGGCTTGCGCGGGCCTCGGCCTCCATCTCCTCGTAACGAGCCAGACGGGCCTTGTTCTTGGCCTGGCGAGCCTTGGGCGAGCTGCGTACCCACTCGAGCTCGGCCTCCATGCGCTTGGCGAGCTTGGCGTCGCGGTTGCCCTGCGCCTCGATACGGGCGGCCTTGGTCTCCAGATACGTGGAGTAGTTGCCCTTGTAGGGATAGAGGTGGCCGCGGTCGACCTCGCAGATCCACTCGGCAACGTTGTCCAGGAAGTAGCGATCGTGTGTGACGGCCAGAACGGCGCCCTGGTAGTTGTGCAGGAAGTGCTCGAGCCACAGGATCGACTCAGCGTCCAGGTGGTTCGTGGGCTCGTCGAGCAGCAGCAGGTCGGGAGCCTCGAGCAGCAGCTTGCACAGGGCCACGCGACGGCGCTCGCCGCCGGAAAGCACGTTGACCGGCATGTCGGAATCGGGCAGCTGCAGGGCGTCCATGGCCTGGCCGAGCTTGGAATCGATATCCCAGCCGTCGGCGGCGTCAATCTCGTCCTGGAGCTTGCCCATCTCGGCCATGAGGGCGTCCATGTCGCAATCCGGGTCGCACATCTCCTCGCCGATCTTGTTGAAGCGATCGACCTTGGCGATCATGTCGCCAAATGCCATGCGCACGTTCTCGATGACGGTCTTGTCGTCGTCGAGCGGCGGCTCCTGCTGCAGGATGCCCACGGTGTAGCCGGGGGTAAGCCTAGCATCGCCGTTGGAGACCTCCTCGATGCCAGCCATGATCTTGAGCAGGGTCGACTTGCCCATACCGTTGGGGCCCACGACGCCGATCTTGGCACCGGGGTAGAAGCTCAGGGTCACGTCGTCAAGGATCACCTTGTCGCCATGGGCCTTGCGAGCCTGATACATCTGGTAGATAAACTCCGCCATTTGCCTGTTCTATCCTTTCTACCTGCTGTTTTCCTATTCTTGATTCGCTTTAGTAGAAACGAAATGAGGAAACCAGCTCTGAAACGTAACGAAAAAGGGGCATGGTTGCCCACACCCCCTAATACTACCTGGGAAAAGTCCCCCGGAACATACTATGAACTGCGTACGCTAGTTTTCCGCAACCTTAACGAGCGGCTCGCTGAGATTTGCGCCACAACAGATACGAGTAGACGTAGACGGCTCCAACCGAACCAAACGCCAGAACCGCAATCACCGCGGCGACGACTTCACTCGAAAGCACGCTGCCTGCCACGCCCATCACAATCAGGCCAATACCCAGCACCATAAAGCAGGCACCGCCAAAACGCTGCGTACGGCGCCAGTTCTCGGGATCGGCAAGCGCCCAAGGTGTCTTGATACCGAGCGTATAGTTCTGCTTCACACGCGGCAAGTAGTTGCCTACGCCGATGAACAGCAAACCGACAACACCGGAAATCAGCACGTTAACCGAACCGACCGCCGGCACCACGCCCCAGACCGTAAGCTCTCCCAGCCAGCTTATGGCGCACATGAACAAGGTGAAGGCGATTACGAAGCCCTGGTAGAACTTGCCCGAAGTTCGATATGCCTCACCTTTGGGGTCGATGCGCGGCACCACGCAGAACATTGCGAGAAGCGCCAGAGGCAGCACGCCGAGCGCGGAGGCCATCCAGCTAGGACCCCAACCGTCGACGGCGCCGTTCGCGCCCCAGTGCGTGGGAATCTGCGTAGGCAAGCTCGGCATCACCATGAGGTGCGCTACAACATTAATAGCGCAGACCACAACAAGCATGGCCCACACGCGCGACGATACCCCCGTGGGGTGAATGCCCTTGTTTTCGTTATTCATCCTTATCACCTTCCGTGTTTGTAAAGCCCATAAACCAGCCAATTAAATCCTGCATGACGGCGGTGTTTAAGCTGTATACGATGTTTTGGCCATGGCGCTCGTCGGTCACCAACCCGGCGTTTTTGAGCGTCGCCAAGTGATGGCTCAGCGACGGCTTACTGATATCGAAATGCTCGGCAAGCTCCCCCGCCGTGCAATTGCCCTCGCGCAGCAACTCCAAAATGCGCCGTCGCGTTGGATCGGCAAGCGCCTTAAAACCCTCTCCCGGCATAAGACCTCCTCTCATCATCTCTCATGACGTGCACACTATACTCAATATTTAGATGTTTGTCTAACTATCTAATCGCAATGCTTCAAACCACATCAAAGCAAACGCCATCGCAACCTATGGGCGATTACCTATAATGGCGATAGCTAAAACACGACCGACTCCCCATCGGAGGATATCCATGACCGAAACCACAGCCGCAGCCGCCATCGAGACACGCGACACCAAGCTCGAGATCATCATGGGCCGCGAGGCACTCGATAAGCTCGCCGATGCTACGGTGCTGGTGCTCGGCTGCGGAGGTGTGGGCTCCAATTGCTGCGAGGCACTCGCCCGCGGCGGCATCGGTCATTTCGTCATTCTGGACAAGGACGTCATCGCGCCCAGCAATATCAACCGTCAGGCCATCGCCTTTCACAGCACCATCGGAAAGCGCAAGGTTGACGTGATGGAAGCCATGATCCACGACATCAATCCCGCCGCTGCCGTCATCAAGCGAACTGAATACTTGCTGAGCGACAACATCGATGATTTCTTCGCGAGCGTTTTGGAGCAGACGGACGGCAAGCTCGACTACGTCGTCGACGCCATCGACACCATCTCGGCCAAGCTCACCATTGCCAAATATGCTCAGGACCACGACATTCGTTTGGTTAGCTCCATGGGCGGGGCCAACAAGCTCCATCCCGAGTGCCTCCGCTTTGCCGACATTTTCGATACGGTACGTGACCCCATGAGCCGCATTATGCGCAAAGAATGCAAGAAGCGCGGAATCAAGAGCCTGCATGTACTGTTTAGCTGCGAGGAATCGGTTAAGACACAGCCCCGCGACCCTTCCAACATCCACGAGCGCACCGAGCTGGGAACCGCCAGCTTTATGCCGCCCATCATGGGCCAGATGATTGCCGGCGAGGTTATCCGCCAGATCAGCGGCCGCGGCACTGAGCGCGTACGCTCCGATGGCCAACGTCTGGACTAGCGGAGCGCACCGAGATGGAGCCCCGGTTATTTGATGCACACTGCCATCTTGATTTAATGGCTCACCCGGACGCCGTTGCCGATGAGGCGACGGCGCTGGGCTTGGGTCTATTTGACTGCGGCGTCAATCCGCGCGACTTTTCGGCCGCAAACGAGCGCGCCTGTCGCCAACCAGGCATCATCGCCGGCGTTGGGCTTCACCCCTGGTGGCTCGCCGATGGCCACTGCGGTTTTGTCGAAGTCAATCTGCTTTGCGAAGTTGCTGCCCAAGAACGCTACATCGGCGAAGTCGGACTCGACTTTTCCGCGCGCTTTGCTGGAAGTGAGCCGCTACAAATACAGGCACTTAACCGGCTCTGCGATGCGCTTGTGCAGCATCCTCTTACCGGGCGCGTGATATCAATTCACGCCGTTCGTTCGGCAGGAGCCGTACTGGACGTCCTCGAATCGCATGGACTACTCATCCCAAACCCCGACTCCCCCGTTATCATCTTTCACTGGTTTAGCGGTACTTCGGACGAACTCGTCCGCGCGCGTAATGCGGGCTGTTATTTTTCCGTCAACGAACGCATGCTCGCATCTAAACGAGGACGCGAATACGCACGACAGATTCCACTCGACCGCCTACTGCTCGAAACCGATGCGCCGGCCGAGCCAAACACAGAAACAAGCGCGCAGTCGCTCATCAGATCGCTCGCAAGGACCTCGATACGCATTGCCTCACTCAAAAACAGTGACGCAAAGCGCATCGAGTCGGTAGTTTTAGCAAATGCGCACGCTGTTTTTAGCCTTCGCTAACCCCTGTGGTCAAAAAACGTCAAATATGAGTACTGCTAGCGAAATGGATACATTACTCTGAGCTTTCCGACCACCAGAATAATCTACGATTGTCCATTAACTAACACTTTTACAGTCACCCATCCTGCATTTTCGCAATCTTAGACCCCTCCAAACGCTCAAATCACGTCTGAAGGGGTCGATTTTGCTGCGACTAAATTAGTCACAGTACTCATATTTGGCTTTTTTTGACCACCGAGTCACGGGAAGGCACCAATACAGCTCCCCGGGACAGCTCGGCTATTCGACGATTGGTGCTCCGTGGCCCCAAGAACCTTCCATGCCGCACACGGTCGAGGCAAACCCGGCAGCAAAGTCGAGCGCGCGCTCGATGGCCTCGGCGCCATCCTCACCACGCTTGGCGGAATCGAGATAGCACATCAAAAACGAGGTGAGGAACGAGTCGCCCGCCCCCATGGTGTCCTTCATGTCCGTTACCGGTTTAGCCAGCTGGCGGTAATAACGCTCGCCGTCGTAAGCAATGCAGCCCTCGGCGCCCGCCGTAGCCGACACAAAACGCGGACCTAGGCCCTTCACCCATGCCAGACGCTCGCGAATCTCGTCCTCACTCGCGGCATCCGCCGCACTAAAGAAAGCGAAATCGACGTAGGGCGCAATCTGCTCGTAGTACTCGTCGGTGGAGTCGTCCGAAAAGTCAAAAGAGACCGTGACGCCCGCAGCCTTCAGCTTGGGCAGCTCGCGCTCGGTAAAGCAATAGTTGCCCGAATGAACCACATCGAACTGCTTCATGTACGAAAGGTCAAAGCGATCGAGGACATAGCGCGCATCGCCACGGATACCGCCCTCGTTGGAGCCGAGGAAGACACGGTCACCGTCAACGACGGTCACGCGAGCCGCTCCGTTCTCGCCAATCATCTGCTCGCACTTGTCAAGCTCGATATCTTCATCCTCGAGGCTTGCAATGACATGCTCGGCAGCGGCGTCATTGCCAAAAATGCCCATGTATGCGGAGCGTGCGGCACCGCATTTCTTGGCATAAACGGCGAAGTTCACCGCATTGCCGCCGGGATACATGGTGTGGATATGCTCGTAGCGATCGACGACGTTGTCGCCAAATCCGAGCGCGTTAACGTTAAATGCCATGGCCTTTGCCCCTTCTAGTACTCGACAACACCCATATAGCGACGGAAATCGGGATCGTGATCAAACACCTTGCCGCGTGCAGCACGCAGCTCGCAGTTCATGGCGTAGAACAGCACCGGGTCCAGATAGGCACGGACGCTCGCCGGCACGGCTTCCATACCGTACTCCTTGGCATCGAGCACCATCAGCGTATCGGTATGCGTCTTAAGGAACGCCAGGGCGCGCTCGTCCATAGCACGGCACTCGCTGGAGCCCATCTGCAGGAAGTAAAAAACGCCATCCTGAGTAGCCTCGAAGGGGCCGTGGAAGTACTCGGCAGAGTGGATGTAGCTACAGTGCTGCCACTGCATCTCCATAAGAGAGCAGATAGCGAAACCGTAGGTCTGGCTAAAGTTGGGACCGCTGCCCAGAATGTAGAAGAACTCGTGCTCCTGGCAAAGCTTGGCAAAGCGATCGCCCAGCTCGGCATTTACCTTCTCGCGTGCCGGGGGAAGAATCTTATCCATCTCGGCGATACCGGCATACATATCGGCAAGATCGGCGTAACCCTCCTGCTGATCGAGCAGCTCTGCCGCAAGCGACAGCGAAATGCCAGCGGGGACCTCGGCCTGCGGCACGCCCTCGCCCCACGGGTAGACCCACGTGGTCCATTTACCGGTGTCGATCTTAGATCCAGCGTTGTCGGTCTGGGCGATCACCGTAGCGCCGGCAGCAAGGGCAATCTCGCAGCCCTCGACGACCTCAGGGGTGTTGCCACTGTGGCTACAAGCGATGACCAGGGACTTCTCGCCCAGACGACGCGGACGCATGATATCGAACTCGCGAGCCGTATAGATATACGAAGTGAAGGTGGTTGCCTCGCGCTGCAGAAGCTCATGAGCCGGGATCAAATCGACCATGGAGCCACCGCAAGCAATCCAGTAGACGCTGTCGAACTTGCCCTTCTCGGCAATTGCCTCTTTGATCAGATCGTGTGCGTTCATATCCAGTTCCTTTCTTATTTGGCCCGCAATCAATGACGTTGGTTGCGTGGCCGATGGTTGTTTTAGTCAATCAGATATTTCTCGAATGCGGCCATGTTCTTGGCATCTGCCGCCGCCGGATCATCGTAGTAACGACCGTCCGTGATTTCCTGGCCCAGCATGCCGTCGAAACCATGGGCGTTGAGTGTGGCAACGAAGGCGTCCATATCGTGCTTGCCATCGCCCCACACCAGATGGCCATACGGGTCACCGTCGATAAAGTGCATCTCGTGAATTGCCCCATCACCAAAGGTGGCAAACCAGTCCTCGAGCGTCTCGCCAGCAACGCCCATCGCGGTTGTATCAACCATGGGCTGTAAGTACGGGCTCGCGACCTCGTCAATCATGCGCTTCGCATCGGAAACCGTCGTCACAAGGTTGCTCTCCTCGGGACGCAGGCTTTCCATCGTAAGCACCAGACCGTGCTCGCCGGCATACTCCGCCAGAATGGACAAGTGCTCGCGGCTGCGCTTCCAGGCTTCCTCGCGGTCCTCGTCCCAGTCGCCCCAGCCCGAGTTGACGGACATACGGTCGCACCCAAGTACCTCGGCAAGCTCAATGCCGTGCTTAAAGTACGCCAGGCTGCGCTGTTCATGCAGCGGTTTGCGTGCGCAGTACTGCCAAGGATAGACAACGTTCTCGGGGCACAGAGTACGATACCTAAGCCCACGGTCTGCAGCCTTTTTCGCCAGGACCTCAGCCTCAAAGTAGCCCGTGTGGTCGAGCGTCACATGCGGCTCTGCGCACCACAGCTCAATGGACTCAAAGCCCAAACGCTGCTGCACATCAAGGAAGTAATCGAGCGACCACATGATGTAGTGGATATTCATGCCCGCAATCTGCTCGCGGCGCAGCGTCGGTTTGGATTCAGACATCTTATGCCTCCTTATTTCGATCGAACACGATTTGTCCGTCCGACATCGTCATATCAACCGCAAGATCGCGTGCGTCGCGATAATCGAGGTCAAACACATCCCGATCGAGCACGCAGATATCGGCAAGCTTGCCGACCTCGAGCGTACCCAGCTCGTCTTCGCGCATCAGATCGTACGCACCCCCGGCAGTCCAAGCGCGCAAGAGCTCGACAAGCGTCAGCGTGTTGACCTCATTCACAGGCAGTCCGTCGGCGAAGAATCCGCCGCACGCGCTGTAGATTGACTCGCCCAGGCTCGGAATCAGCAGCGGCAAATCCGTTCCACAGCACACTGTGCATCCGGAATCTTCCATGCCGCGGCGATTCCAGCTGTGCAAAAGTCGCGTCTCGCCAATTTGTCGACGCATCATCGATAGGCAATCCTCGCGCCGGTCCAGCGTCAGAATCTGCGGATAGACCTCGCAAATTCCACCTAACTTGCCAAACTCGACAAGATCGGTCGGGTCAGAGTTCTCGAGATCGGTAATCGCATGGCGGCGAAGCATCCGTCCATGCTCGTCTCGAGGCAGCGAGGCATAGAGCGCCACGGTGCGACGAACGGCGCCATCGCCCTGGCAATGCAAGGAATATCGGAAGCCGTCAGCATCAATTGCACGCAGCTCGCTCTCAATCAGATCCCACTCTGGTTCCTCGACGACCGTCTTGCCGGCAGCGCCCGCATCGGCCGTGTCCTCATAGGGGTCAATCATCTCGGCAAGCCCCGCCCATACGCCGCGATCGGTCATACGGTTGAAGCCAGAAAAACGAACGAACGGTCCCCGGAAGCGCTCTCGCGCCTCGCGGGCATATGCCAGATTTGCACCGGCGCCCACCGGCTGCGACATCATAGAGACGCGAACCGTCAGCTCACCAGATTCCTCACGGCGAGCCATTTCGTCGGCAAAGCCGTAGTAGTCATCAAACGCCATTTCCTTGATGGCGGTAACGCCGCGCTCGTTAAGCATGCTCATGTAGTCCGAATACCCGGCACGCACCTCGGGCAGCGCAAGGAAATCGCTCATCATGCGCCAGATCTTCTCGGCATAGCACGCCTGGGGTGTAAAGCCATATCGCGCACTGGCGGCAGCGTTGAGAACGCAGGTCCCCGCTCCTGGTGTAAAGCAGACGACGGGGATATCGCCAAAACAATCGTCAAACACAGCTGCTGTATTTGCGTTCTCGGCATCCGATGCCAACGTTTCGGGTAGGTTGTGGCCAAAAGCCGCCGCGCAATCCGGATGATCTTCTTTCCATGCGCGCAAGAGCGACACAGCCTCTTTGGCATCAGCGATGCCGGACAGATCAGACCCCAACGTCCGCAGCGCCCAACCTGTATAGAAGGTATGCACATCGATCAGGCCAGGCATGACAGTGCGGTCGCCCAGGTCAACTACCTCGTCCGCCTGGGTCAAATACGAAGCTACCTCACACTTGGTGCCAACAGCCTCAATTCGATTGCCACGGACCGCTACGAAACCTTCAAACGGCAGGTCCCCCGTACCGGTAAAGACGCTCTTAGTCGTCAGGACCGTCAAACGATCAGACATCACAACCACCTACACCGGAAGCATGCCAGAGATTGCCGTTACGATCAGGCCAAAGACGACCATGAAAATGAAGAACTTCCAAATGGTCTTCCACCATTGGCCAAACGAAATCCTAGCCACGGCAAGACCGGCGACCGTCATGCCCGCCACGGGGCTGATGGTGTTGATGGTCTGGTTGGCAAACTGGAGCGCGGTGACGGCCGCCTCGGGATTGAGGCCCATGAGCTCGGTCAGGGGGCCCATAACGGGCATGGTGAGCGCCGCCAGGCCAGAACTCGAGGGAACCAGCAAAGAGAGCAGGCCAAGGACGACATACATAAACGTGGTGTAGACGGCGGCGGGTGCACCGGCGAGCGCGGTAGCGAGCGCCTGGAGGATGGTGTCGATGATCATGCCGCCCTCGGCGATGACCAGAATACCGCGAGCGATACCGATAACGACGGCAGCGTACGCAAAGTCGGCGAGACCCTTAACGAACTCCTCTGCGATCGTCTGCTGGTCAAGGCCGCCCAGGATACCGGCAAGCAAGCCCATGCCAAGGAACACGGCGGAAATCTGATTCATGTACCAGCCCTGGGTAACAAGACCCCAGACGATAATGCCCATACCGCAAGCAAAATCGATAAGCACGAGCTTCTGACGGATAGTGAACTCTTCCTCGATGGAGGCATCGGTCACGGAAAATTCAATACGCTTGAGCTTATCGTCCTCGTACACAATGGACGACTCGGGGTTTTTCTTGACGCGCATGGCGTAGCGCATGGCCCATGCGATACCGACGGCAGTGAAGATGACCCAAGAAACGGCACGCAGCCACAGTTGCGGATTACCCTCGATGCCAATGATGCCTTGGGCGATCAAAACATTAAACGGGTCGATGGTCGAAGCACAATATCCCAGGTTAGGACCAAGGAAGCAGATGATGAATGCCGTCATCGAGTCATAACCGATACCCATCATGATGGGAATGAAGATGGCATAGAACGGCAGGGCTTCCTCAGACATACCAAACGTAGTGCCACAAATGGACAGCAATGTCATCGTGATGGGAATGATGAGGATGTCCTTGTTCTTGAGCTTTTTAATCACACGGCTCATGCCGGCATTCAAAGCGTTGGTCTTGGTGATGATCGCGAACGATCCGCCAATCAATAAGACGAACGCAACGACGTCGGCAGCCTCCTGGATGCCCTTGGTGGGCGCTTGCAGAACCGCGAAGATATCCTGGCCCAGATTGATGGTCTCGCCGGTCTCGGAATCGGTGTAGTTCTTATCGACCTGTTCATAGGTTCCAGCAACGGCGACTTCACGCTCGCCCGCCGCTGTCGAAATCGTCTTGCGCTGATACTGACCAGAGGGAACGATCCAAGTCAGGACCGCAAAGACAACGATCAGCAAGAACATGATCGTATAGACATGCGGTAATTTGAACTTAAAACGTCTGTTTGTCTTCTTCGCCTTCGTATCTGACATAGATACCTCCAAAGAACTCGAGACTGCATCGCATCTCGCTTCAACGTTTGCATAAGGCAAACGTTCTATGACGTCCCATAGATTACCAGCAGCTTTTTCCTTCATCAAGATAATTTCAAACTGGTTGCCGCAACGCGGTTGAACGGTTGTGTTCGCGCCGTGAACGGTATGGAAACGCCCGGTGAGATGATCCACCGGGCGTTTCCATTCGCAATGTCCTAGATGTCAAAAACGTAGCGAGACCCAACGATCCGCTGACGACCGATGATAAACGGCCGCCGCTGCTCATCGAAAAAGAAGGCTTCCATATAAAACAAGGGTTCGCCAACGGGAACTGCCAACAGCCGAGCGACCTCGGGCGACGCGCACGCGATCTCGAGCGTGCACGGGTCGGTAAACGCGGGCGTGCGGCCCGTTCGGTTGCGCACGAACTCAAAAATGGATTGGTTAGATAGAGGTGCCGTTGATAGATAGGCGTTGTCCTCGTAAACGTATATGTTGTTCTCGAGCATGACGGGGACTCCATCGGCAGTACGTACACGCTCAACGCAAATCAAATCAGTTCCAACGGGAACACCAAAGAACTGCGCTTCGGTGGAATCTGCCGGCAGTATCTTTCTCGAAATGACGCACGCCCCCGGCTCCATTCCGTTAACGCGACATGCGTCCGAAAAACTCTGGACGTCATCCTTCTGGCGAATCTTGCGCTTAAGCTTGGGGGCATTGACAAACGTGCCTTTCCCCTGCCGCTTCGTTAGATAGCCCTGCTGGACGAGCTCCTCAATAGCGCGTCGCACGGTAACGCGGCCAACTTTATAGTTCTCAGCCAATTCGAATTCGTTGGGTATCCGCGCGCCCGCCTTGTAGGCACCGGAATTGATTTCGTTTTTAATGATATCGATAACCTGTTGGTACAGCGGTATCGCTGCTTTACCGTCAGTTAGTCCTTCAGTCGGTGGCATATACCCTCTCCCAGCCCAATTAAGTCAAAAGCGGGCTTAAGGGCATTCAACAAGCCCTTAAGCCCGCATTAGCATAAAGTATGCTTGCTGCCGCACCAAAATGTCGGGTATTTACTCATCTGACCCGAAAAACGCGCAACTACCGCGCTCCTAAGAAAGCGTGAGCAGCTCCGGCAGCTGGTCGATAATCTTGTCCGCGGCATCCTGGCTAAAGCCAAAGCGCTCCTCGCGCTTGGCAATAACTGTCAGGCCGGCTCGCTTGCCGGCAGTGATGCCAGGCACCGAATCCTCAACGCAGCAGCAGCGATTCGCGGGCAGCCCCAGCAGGTCCAGCGCATGCAGGTAGATGTCGGGCTCGGGCTTGCTCTCCTTAAACTGCTCGCCGCTCACCACATACTCAAAGGCATCCGACAGCCCGCACGCATTGAGCACTTCCTCGATGCTATCCATGGGAGACGAGCTGGCAAGCGCCACGCGAACGCCACGGCGCGGCAGCTCTCGAATCGTATCCACGGCGCCTGGGTTAATCAAAGCCTGATAGTCGCGCGGACGCTTATGCGCCCACTCGTCCCAACGGATCAACGCTTCCTCGCCAGTTAAATGCCCCTTCCCGGCGCGCTCAAACCAATCGACCAGCATACGCAGGAAGAACTGATGCGAGGTACCAACCTGCCCGTTCAACTCCTCTTGAGTCAGGTTAAGCCCAAGCTCCTTGGCAAACGCGGCAGTCTCGCCCAGGTAGTAATACTCGGTATCGACAATGACGCCGTCCATGTCAAAGATAACGGCGTCGAACGGAAATGCGGACACGGCACCCTCCCTAACAAAAGGGCGCCCGCAAGCGGACGCCCGAACCATGCATTATCGGCGATTCTAACCCAGCAGCTTATCCAGCGCCACCGCAATACCGTCTTCGTTGTTATTGGCGGTCACCATCTGGGCTACAGCCTTAACCTCATCGACGGCGTTGCCCATGGCAACACCGGTGCCGGCCCACTCAATCATGGACTTGTCGTTCTGGCCGTCGCCAAACGAGACGACCTCGCTGGCATCGATGCCGAGCTTGGGCAGGGCACCCTCGAGCGCGCGGGCCTTGTCGATACCGGGCGCCGTGTACTCAAAGTACCAGTCGGCCGTAAACATGCCCGAAAGCGTCTGGGTAAAGGGCGCATACATCTCCTCGTAATGCGCCTGCAGGTATGCCGGGTCGCCTGCCGTCAGCAGCTTGTCCACGGGATAAGCATCAGCGACCTCATGCAGGCTCTCCACCTCGCGAATCTTAAGATCGCACGCGTCGCGCTCATACTTGACGATATTCTCCTGCGAGCCGTCAGGCAGCGTGATCATGCAATGGTACGAGTCCTCGACGTGCAGATCGCGACCGAGCGAAATCATAGGGATCACGTCAAAATTACGCAGATGATCAATCAGACGGTGCAGCTCGTCAGCCGGCATAGCCTGATCGAACAGCACCTCGTCGGTCTGGGCATCGACGACGTGAGCGCCGTTAAAGGCGACTAGCAGACCGTCATGGTTTTGAAGGTCGAGCTCCTGCGCCAAGGCGTGCAGCCCCCATGCGGGACGGCCCGAAGCCAAGATGAGCTTAATGCCCGATTCCTGCGCCGCGAGCAGCTTTTCACGCGTGCGCGGGCTGATGACCTTTTGATCGTTGGTGAGCGTACCGTCGATATCCATCGCGATGGCTTTGATTGCCATATATGCCTCCTTGCATCGTTTTTATCGCGCACTATCTTATCCGAACCGGGGCACGTTCGCACAGCGCGCGTATGACGGTTGCAAAACCACCCCATTTGAAACAAAGGCAAAAAAGTACTTGCAAAGACGCGTTCCGACATATAAGTTGATAAAAGACCGCCGTTGCGGTTTTAAGTAGATCGAGCATATGAAGTTTGAGTTTTAGCGTGTAAGAAAAGGAAGATCGGCAAAGTACAACCCCAAACGCAATGACAACTTAATGAGGTAACTGCCACATGTGAGGCACCCAGGGCATTGCTGTCTCGATTTTGAGCACGATGCCTTCCGCCTTGCATGGGCCGTTCCATCCCACCCCTGCAGCAACTGCCTCACGGGCTCATTGAAAACCGCATAGCACCCCAACGTCAGCACATCACCCACGGCAAGCACATCACTCACGACAACCAACACATCAACAAACAGCACGAACATCAACCGATTGGAGAAGCTATGACAAACCACCGCGCTGAAGACGGCGGTAAGAAAAGCATTCTGGATGCCCGAATTGAGCGAGCATATGCAAACGAATATGACGCCGCCTTTGCCGCCGCGACCATCAAGAACTACGCGTCGCTACCGCTCGCGACGATCTTGGCCGACCACCCTCAACTGCTGAAGCGCTGCACAAAGATCATGGGCGACCCCGACATTCGCAAGCTGACAGACCCCTATGCCCCAAAACGCGACAACGATTCGTACGTTCTTACCGTAGGCTGCCTAGCCCATATGCTTACGGCGCTCGACACGAAACTCAAGCTCGAATGGGAACCCGACGAGCGTCATGAACTCGAAAGCAAGTGGAACACCCTGCGCACCGCACTATTCCTTCCGTTGGACGGCCTCAAGCGCTGCAACGTCGAGCTCAATACACAGGCGCGGCAAAAGCCCGGGACCACGGGGCAGAAAACTCCAAGACCCCATGTGGCCATCGTCGACCGCAACCGATATAACCGCATGACCGCGCACTTTTCCGCCGAGGGAGCAGCCATAAGGACGCTGATCGACCTGCTGTGCCTCCTGAGCATCAACGAGCTATTTGAGGGCTATCTCGCCCTTGTTCCCGCGACGGCACCCAAGTCGGTAGCAAAGATCATCGAGACCTGCAGACGCCAGTTTGAGCGCCATCGCAATGGCAGCGAGACGAACGCCAGCATCGCGCAGTACTACGCGGCTCATTACAAAAATGACGGATGTGCCCCTATCGAGCATCAGCTGCGGCTCGCCTACACCACGCCCGTCGCAACGCTCCATCGCTTTGGAGCCCTTGGCGCTTGCGAGCCGCACGGACAGGCAGCCTGCCCCACAACCGAGCTCGATCTCAGGCTCGGACGAACCCTGTAGCCCGCCAGCCCCTCCGCGGGCAACAATCCTATTCCACAACACAACCAACAGAAAGGAGTCCTCATGGACACCAATCATTCCCCCATCATCAGCCCCCTCACCATGCGTGAATCCGCCCGAGGTATCACGCTCACCAGCATTTACGATGAGATGCTCGCCCGTCGCGAGCTCTCCGTCATGGGAAACATCGAAACCCCGATGGCCCACGACCTATGCCAGCAGATCCGCCTGCTCGATGCCACCGACCCCAGCCGCCCCATCACCATATTTGTCGCCAGCGCCGGCGGAAGCGTGCGATCGGGTCTTGCGATCTATGACGCCATGCGCCTCGCATCGTACCCCATCCGCACCGTCTGCCTGGAATTCGCCGCGTCCATGGGCGCTGTGATCTTTATGGGCGGCGACGATCGCCGTATGGCGCCCCATGCAGAGCTCATGATTCACGACCCACTGATCCCCCAGGGGGCAAGCGGCTCGGCACTTGCGCTGCAGGAAACCAGCCGGCGTCTCATGCAGACCCGCAAGACCCTCACGCAAATCCTCTCGGACCGCAGCGGCCTCACGCCCAAGCGCATCCAGTCCCTCACTGCAAAAGACACCTACCTTTCGGCCGAGCGCGCCGTCGAGCTCGGCTTTGCCCACGAAATCCTCTCGACCACCAAGGAGGTCGCCCATGTCTAACCTCACCAGCCGCCTCGCCGCATCTGAGTCCGCATCGTCCACCATCCTCGCCAAGGATCGAACGCTTTCCTGCGACACCCGCCAAACGGGACTCAACAACAACGCACTTGTGATCGGCCCCTCGGGAGCCGGCAAGACCCGAAACGTCCTCAAGCCCAACCTGCTGCAAATGAACGCAAGCTACATCGTGCTCGATACCAAAGGCACGCTCTGTCGCGAAGTGGGACCCGTGCTGGCAGCCCACGGTTACCGCGTGCAATGTCTCAACTTCGCCGACCTCAACACCGTCCCGGCCCTTGCGCCCGGTATCGAGCGCTGCGGCTACAACCCCCTGAGGCACATTCGCCGCAAGGCGGACGGCAGGCCCAACCAGCAGGACATCCTCTCGGTGGCAAAGGCCATCTGCCCCATCGAGGACAACAACCAGCCTTTTTGGGATCATGCGGCGGCAAACCTGCTGTCGTGTCTTATCGCCTACGTCACCGAACAGCTACCCGCCGACGAGCAGACGATCAGCTCGGTCATCAAGCTGATCGAGCACCTGCAGGACGGTGCCACGGGTCGATTGTTTGACGACCTGATCACGACCGACCCCCAAAGCTATGCCCTCTCGCTATGGCGGCGCTACGCCATTACGCAAAATGCCGAGCGCATGCACGCGAGCATCGTCGGCATCCTTGCCGAAAAGGTCATGTGTCTGGGATTCGACGGTGCGGCACAGCTCTATCGTGAGTGCCATCAGGTGGACTTCGCTTCCATGGGACACACCCCCTGCGCCCTGTTTGTAACCGTGAGCGATATTGACCGCAATCTCGATCCGCTGACCGGCCTCTTTATTTCGCAGGCGTTTATGGGCCTCATTCGCGAAGCCGATAGGCAGCCCGACGGCAGCCTGCCCGTACCCGTGCGCTTTATGCTCGATGACTTCGCAAATCTGCAGATCCCCCAGATCGACAACGTGCTCTCGATTATCCGAAGCCGCAACATCTGGGCAACGCTGCTGCTGCAGTCGACCAACCAGCTCGATGCGCTCTATGGCGAGGCACGCGCACGCTCCATCATGGGCAACTGCGACACGCATCTGGTGCTGGCGTTCCAGGATCCCGAGAGTGCCCGGGTGTTTTCCGACCGCGCCGACGCGCTGCCCAGCACGCTCATGGCGACGCCGATCGATCGCTCGTGGCTCTTTGTGCGCGGCCACACTCCCGAACAGGTCGAGCGCTTTAGGCTCGAAGACCATCCGCTCTACGGGGAGCTGCCCGAGGCGCAGCGAGACCATGCGGAGGCCGAGATCTAGGCGCAGGGTTCTCGCGGCGCGCGGCGCCCCGGCGATGTTCCACAAAGGCCGTGCGCCCCGGGACTACGGCAAAGCAAAGGGGCCCGCATCCGATAGGATACGGGCCCCTGACTATAAGGCGCGATGCGTTAACAGCAGCGACTACTTACGATGCGCGCGATAGAACTCGATGAGCGCCTGGGTCGAAGCGTCCTGCTCGGCCTTGGCGGCGTCATCGTGGAAGGCCGGGGTAATCTGCTTGGCAAGCTGCTTGCCCAGCTCGACGCCCCACTGGTCGTAGGAGTCGATGCCCCAGACCGTGCCCTCGACAAACGTAATGTGCTCGTACAGGGCGATGAGCTCGCCGAGCGCGAACGGGGTCAGCGTGTCGCCGAAGATCGAGGTCGTCGGACGGTTGCCCTCAAAGCAGCGGGCCGGGACGATCTGCTCGGGCGTGCCCTCGGCGCGCACCTCATCGGCCGTCTTACCAAAGGCGAGTGCCTTGGTCTGGGCCAGGAAGTTGCCCAGGAACAACTCGTGGACATCCTGGCCGCTGTCGGTTGCGGGGTTGGCAGTGTTTGCGAAAGCGATAAAGTCGGCCGGGACCACCACGGTGCCCTGGTGCAGCAGCTGGTAGAAGGCGTGTTGACCGTTGGTGCCGGGCTCGCCCCAGAAGATCTCACCGGTGTCGGAGGTCACGGCGCTGCCGTCCCAGCGGACGTGCTTGCCGTTGGACTCCATGGTGAGCTGCTGCAGGTAGGCCGGGAAACGGTGCAGGTACTGGCAGTACGGCAGCACGGCGTGGCTCTTGGAACCGAAGAAGTTGACGTACCAGACATTGAGCAGGCCCATCAGCGCGACGGCGTTGTTCTCGAGCGGGGTGTTGCAGAAGTACTCGTCGATGGCGTGGAAGCCTTCGAGGAACTGCTGGAAGCGCTCGGGGCCGAGCACGACGATCAGCGACAGGCCCACGGCGGAGTCAACGGAATAGCGGCCGCCAACCCAGTTCCAGAAACCGAAGGCGTTGGCGGGGTCGATACCGAAGGCCTCGACCTTCTCGAGTGCGGTGGAAACGGCGACGAAGTGCTTTGCCACGGCCTCGGCGTTCTGCTCATCGGAGCCGTCGATGGCGCCCTGAGCCTTGAGCTGCTCGAGCATCCAGGTCTTGACCTCGCGGGCGTTGGTGAGGGTCTCGAGCGTGGTGAAGGTCTTGGAGACGATGATTACGAGCGTGGTCTCGGGATCCAGGCCCTTGAGCTTCTCGGCCTGGTCGTTGGGGTCGATGTTGGAGATGTAGCGGCAGTCGATACCGGCGTCGGCATAGGGACGCAGAGCCTCGTAGGCCATGACCGGGCCCAGGTCGGAGCCGCCGATGCCGATGGACACCAGATGCTCGATCTTCTTGCCGGTAACGCCCTTCCACTCACCGGAGCGCACGCGCTCGGCGAAGGCATACATGCGGTCGAGGACCTCGTGCACGTCGGCGACGACGTCCTGGCCGTCGACGATGAGCTGGCCCTTCTCGCTTGCCGGGCGGCGCAGCGCGGTGTGCAGGACGGCGCGGTCCTCGGTGGTGTTGATGTGCTCGCCGGAGAACATGGCGTCGCGGCGCTCCTCGAGCTTCACCTCGCGGGCAAGATCGCACAGCAGCTTGACGGTCTCATCGGTCACCAGGTTCTTCGACAGATCGAAGTGCAGGTCACCGGCGTCAAAGCTCAGCTTGTTCACGCGCTCGGCATCGGCGGCGAACCAGGCCTTGAGCTCGATACCCTCGGCCTCGAGCTTCTCCTGATGAGCCTCGAGCGCCTTCCAAGCGGCAGTCGACGTAGCATCGATAGGTGCGGCAACAGTTGCCATAGAGTCCTCCTCAGCATACGGGCGCACGCCTCCATGCGCCCGGACATTCAGATGCCACTATTCTAGCGCAGGTCAAGACCATAATCAGCGAGCGTTGCCAATCCGCCCCTAAACGGCAACCGACCAAAAAGGGACAGGTTTATTTTGGCAGGTCAAACGCTTTACCAACCAAAAATAACCCATCCTTTTATGGCAGATATTAGGCAGCGGCGCACACACTGCCGAGCAGCTCGCGCAGAGGAGACCCGATACACTCCAGCAATTCGGGCGCGATAATGGCAAAAACGGGAACCTCGCCGGTGCCCACGACAGCAGGCACCTTGCCCTCCGAGACAATGCATCCATAAGGCACAAAGCCGTCTTCGCCGGCATCGAGCGCCGCCATGCGACGCGCGAGCTCGCGCGCAAAGCCGGCAGTATCGGCATCGCCAATCGCCAGGACAAAGTCCACGCCTTCGTCGGTCGCCAGGGCTACGGCCTCATCGACCAAATCGTCTCCCCCGTCGCCCCCGACCAAGCCGCAGCGAAAAAGCACGCGTTCGAGCAGAGCTCGATCAAGCGAGCCGAGCGCCGCCGAGACGAGCTCATCGTGCGTATGTTTGTCACCGCCCAACACGACCAGCGCCTTGGTGCCACCGTAGTGAGCGACCAATCGTCCGCACCAGCGAGCCACGTCTCCATCCGCAACAAGGCGCGTCGGCATACCAAACCCATAATTGACCATCTTTTCCACAACCCTTCCGTGCGTATAGGCGGTATCGATCGTTAGGCTCATGCTACGAAGCGAGCTTTTCCGAGCTGTTTCGCGCTCTTTAGGGCTGCGTTAAAAACCCGATGCAGCCGCACGACCATACCCGCCAAAAAGGGACAGGTTTTGACGGTGTCTGGTCGAGCGGGTATTATCGAACAGGTATTCGATAAGAACATGTGTTTGATGGGAGGACGCGTGGCGCACGAGCAGCACACCTACATCTGCATCGACCTCAAGACGTTTTATGCCAGCGTCGAGTGCGTGGACCGCGGGCTCGATCCACTCACCACCAACCTGGTCGTTGCCGACGAATCACGCGGACGCACGACCATCTGCCTCGCCATCACACAGGCCATGAAGGACCTCGGGATACACAATCGCTGCCGTCTGTTCGAAATTCCCGATGGCATCGACTACATCACGGCCGTACCGCGCATGCAGCATTACATGGAGGTGTCGGCGAAAATCTACGGTATCTATCTGGAATACGTCAGCCCCCAGGACGTGCACGTCTACTCCATCGATGAGTGCTTTATCGACGTGACGCCCTATCTGGACCTCTATCACACCGATGCGGAAGGGTTCGCCTGCACGCTGCGCGACGAGGTCCTCGCGCGCACCGGCATCACGGCGACGGTCGGCATCGGCCCCAACCTATTCCAGGCCAAGGTAGCGCTCGACATTACCGCCAAGCACGTACCCAGCCGCATCGGCATACTCGACGACGAGACCTTTCGCAAGGAGATCTGGCCCCATCGCCCCATCACCGACATCTGGGGCATCGGCCCCGGCGTGGCAGCCCGACTCGAAAAGTATGGCGTCTACGACCTGATGGGCGTCGCCGCCCTTGACGAAAACCTGCTCTACGACGAGCTCGGCGTCAATGCCGAATATCTTATCGATCACGCCTTCGGACGCGAGCCGACAACCATCGCCGATATCCAAGCCTATCGCCCGCAGGCAACTTCGACCACCACAGGACAGGTGCTCTCGAAGGGTTATGCCTACGAACAGGCCTATACCGTCTTGCGCGAGATGGTCGACAACGCCGTTTTAGACTTGGTCGATAAGCACGTGGTCTGCGACAGCATCTCGCTCTTTGTGGGCTACGCGAGCGAACGCGCCGACATACGCCGCCTCGACGCCAGCGGTACAGCGCAGTATGTGGACGGATGCGGGCACCTGCGCTCGAGCACATCGAGTATCGAACCCACCGCAACCGCCGGCCCCGAGCTCGCGCCCCGTGCGCCCAAGCCCGTCCAGCGCGATGACGAACGGCGTCGCCTGGTGCGCGAAGCGCAGGCAATCGATGGCATCTTTGTGGGAGAGCATGGCGGCAAACCGCGCGGTGGCTATGCCGCACTCTTTGCGCACTCTAACGCCTCGCGAAAGCTGCCCGAGCGTACCAATTCGTTTAAGAAGATCATGGGCTATTTCGATGACCTTTGGGCGAAAACCGTCGACCCTAAACGACCGGTCAAGCGCATCAACCTGGGCTTTGGCAATCTTGTGCCCGAGGAATTTGCCACTATCGATCTGTTTAGCGATGTCGAGGCCGATGAGCGCGAGCGCGACCTGGCGCGCGCCGTCCTGGCTGTGAAAGACAAGTACGGCAAGAACGCGCTCGTCAAGGGATTAAGCTTTACCGCCGGCGCCACCGCGCGCGAACGCAACGACCAAGTTGGAGGACACCGTGCCTAAACCCAAACAACAGCCCGTGCGCCCGCCGACCGCCTTCGAGCGCCTGGCGGACCCCGAGGGCAGACGCCGCGCCGCCGACCCCAACCTCACAGCCAACGGTGCCGTGCGCGCCAACCGCGCCGCACAGTTTATGCCCTTTGCCGCCCTCACGGGATACTACGAACTCGTGCACAAGCAGGAAATCACCGTCGAGCCAAAACGTGAGCTCACGGAAGAAAAAGCCCTCGTGCTTTCTAAAAAGCTCGAGGGTCTCAAACGTGGCGACCTGGTCCGCGTCACCTATTACGATACGTACGGCTATCGCTCCCGCACCGGCATCCTTGACGAGGTACTCCCTGCCTTCAGGCTCCTCAAGCTCAAAGATATCGCCATCGACTTCGACGATATCCAAGACATCGAGCTGCGCGGACGAGCCTAGACAAGGAAATGCATCCAAGACGGCGCTTACAGCGTCATGACGTAGTAGCCCGCGTCTTTCACGGCCGTCTCGAGGACACCGCGATCAACCGGCTGCTTAGAGCGCACGCGTGCCGTGTGGTCCGCATACGTCACCGTTGCCCACACGCCATCCAGTGCATTGAGGGCATTGGCTACGTTCTGAGCGCAGCCGTCACAGCTCATGCCGCCGATGAGCAGCTCATCGCTATAGGGGTAGTGTGACGCATCGGTATCCACCACAACAACCTTTTTGGCCTTCTTACCGCTCGCACCATCGCTGCAGCAACTCTTCCCGTGTGTCGAAGCGGCAATACGACGCAGTCCAAAAAACATGCCGGCGGCAATGACGGCCAGCACGATGAGATTCGCAGGGTTGAGCAAGTCACTCATGCGTTCCCCTTTCAAGTAGCCCTATCTAGATACCCCCATGGGGTGTCTCCATCTTAACCCAAAATCATGTCCGTTCGGTCAATTAGTTTCCCTCTTCAAACTTTTTTGTTGACCATGGCTTACTTTCGTGTATAAGTTTTCCTAGGCTAACAGTTTAAATCCGTAAGGAGCGCCGTGACTCGAACCATAGACATCCCAACGTTTCAGGCAGCAGTCGTGCGCAACTGCTCTCCCATGCTCGCGGGCATCAAGCCGGCATCGCTCTTTACCTATCCCGGCGTTTACGCCAACCAAAACGGAAAACCCGGCGCTGCCCATATCGAAGGGCGACGCTCTCGCCTGCTCGCCGTCATAGCCCAATGCAACCGCGAGCTCCAGCCACTCGGGATCCATATGAGCGTTTTGGTCTGGCGCCCCTGCGGAGCGCTCATCTATGTGTACCGCCCTGCGGACCTCATGCGATACCTCTCCGACCCCCGCGCCACGACGGCGCTTGCCGCCGAAGGTTACGATGTCCACAACCTGCCCGCATCACTGGTGCATCTCGCCGCGCGCATCACGCTGGCAAGCAGCAATGCCGCAGAAAGCGCCTATGACGGCAGCGTCTGCGCACTCGCGCGAAATAGGCACTGCGATACGGGGTGCATGTGCGAGTTCCCCCACGAAATTGGCTATTTTTTGGGCTATCCCTACGAAGATGTCCATCAGTTTATCGTCCAGCACGGCGAAAACTATAAGGTCTTTGGCGCATGGAAGGTATACACAAACGTTGAGCAGGCGCTCACGACCTTCGATTCCTATCGCACATGCACGCAATACCTTACCTACATCTATCAACAGGGCTGCACCCTGGGACAACTTGTCCAGGCAACCCGATAGAGCATACAAAACGCGGCCGCACGCCGCACAACCGAAAGGAAGACATATGAGCAAGATCGCAGTCGTCTACTGGAGCGGTACAGGCAACACCGAGGCCATGGCAAACTTCGTTGCCGAGGGCGCAACCGGTGCCGGCGCCGAGGCAGAGGTCATCTCCTGCGCCGACTTCTCCGCAGACAAGGCCGCCAGCTATGACGCCATTGCCTTCGGCTGCCCCGCCATGGGTTCTGAGGAACTCGAGTACGATGAGTTCCAGCCGATGTGGGACGAGGTCAAGGAGACTCTCGGCGACAAGAAGGTCGTCCTCTTTGGCTCCTATTCGTGGGCCGAGGGCGAGTGGATGGACAACTGGAAGGCCGACGCCGACGAGGCTGGCGTCAACGTCGTGGACTCCACCATCTGCTACGACGCGCCCGACGACGAGAGCGAGACCGCTTGCAAGGCCCTCGGAGCCGAGCTCGCGTAACGAGCCCAGGACCTCCAAAAGAGCCTGCATCAAAGCGCATCCCCATCCCTACAAAAGAGCGGGGGCTGGATTCAAGTCCAGCCCCCGCTCTTTTGTAACGGCAGTTACATCAACCGGCTACGAGATGTTGCCCAAGAACGCCTTGGTGCGCTCGCTCTTGGGATGGTCGAAGACCTCACTCGGCGTACCCTCTTCCACGATAACGCCACCGTCCATAAAGACGACGCGGTCGGCGACGTCGCGGGCAAAGCCCATCTCGTGAGTCACGACGATCATGGTCATGCCATCGCGTGCCAGGTCGCGCATGACCCCCAACACGTCGCGGACAAGCTCGGGATCGAGCGCCGACGTGGCCTCGTCAAAGAGCATGACGTGAGGATTCATCGACAGGGCGCGGGCGATGGCCACGCGCTGCTGCTGGCCGCCCGAAAGCTGGCTCGGCATAAAATCGATGCGCTCGGCAAGACCGACCTTGGTCAGCTCCTCGACGGCGATCTTCTCGGCCTCTTCCTTGCTGCGCTTGAGCACCTTCTGCTGCGCGAGCATGACGTTCTTTTTGACTGAGAGGTGCGGGAACAAATTGAACTGCTGGAACACCATACCCAGATGCGTGCGCACCTTGTTAAGGTCGACGCCCTTGGCGCACACGTCCACACCCTCAACGACAATCGAGCCACTCGTGGGATGCTCCAGACGATTGATGCAGCGAAGCATCGTCGACTTGCCCGAGCCCGAAGGACCCAGAACTACGACGACCTCGCCCTTATGCACATCCAGATCGATATCGCGCAGGACCACGTTATCGCCAAAGGCCTTCTGGAGGTTCTTGATGCTGACGACGACCTCGTTCGAGTTATTGGTTTCGCTCATGATAGGACCTCCTTACAGACCGGCGATGTGATCGGCGGGCGTCGCGACAACCTGTCCGGCGCTCTTGGCGGGACGCTTCTTCTTGGTCTCAGCCGTACCCAAAAGCCTCGCCTCAAGACCGCTCACCAAGCGAGCGAGCGGCAGGGTGATGACCAGATAGAACAGGGCGGCAACCACGTACGGCGTAATGGAGCCCGTCGTGGCCACGATGGTACGGGCGTTCATGACGATCTCGACCACACCAACGGCGGCAAGCAGCGACGTATCCTTGTAAAGCAAGATAAACTCGCTGGTCAGCGTAGGCAAAACATTGCGGAACGTCTGCGGAATCATAACGTAGAGCAGCGTCTGGAAGGCATTCATGCCCAGCGAACGCGCAGCCTCGTTTTGGCCCTTGGGGATCGATTGAATACCGGCACGGAAGATCTCGCATAGGTACGCAGACGAGTTCATGGCCATGACGATAACGCCAAGCACGTAGTCATCAACCTTGACGCCGGCCAACGGCAGACCGAAGAACGCGATATAGATCTGCAGGAACGCCGGCGTACCGCGGATGATATTCACATAGATGCCGGCGAGGCAGCGCAGGATGCGCGACTTGGAGATGCGCATGAGCGACAAGGCAAAGCCAAAGGGAATTGCCAGCGGAAACGCCACAAGCACGATCGAGAGCGACATAAGGAAGCCCTTGAAGACGATCGGCAGGCTCTGGACCAAAATGACCGGGTTCAGGAACAGGCGCAGGAACATATTGGAGTTCCAGGCCTCGACCCACGGCTGCTCCTTAAGATCGGCCAGGAAGTTATCGAAGGCCGTCACGCCCTTGATCTCCACCGACGGAATCTTGGAGATCTTCTTGGTCGAGCCGTCAGCCAAGGTATAGGTTCCGCTAAAGGCCTCATCGCCGCCCTCGACGGGGAAGGTCACGCCGTAGACCTCGACGCGGAAAAAGCCGCCGGCAGGCGCCGTCTCACCAAAGTCAATCTTGAGCGTCTGGCCGTCAGCCTTGCACGTAGGTTTCATGGGCGTACGATCCATGAGGTCCTCGCCCGAGAGCATCGTCAATCGCGTGTCATCAGTACCAAACGTCGTGCCGTCGACAAACGTCAGCGAAAGACCGCTCAGCTTCTCATCGGCATCGGCCTGAACTTCCCAGGTAATGCGCGTCTCGGTGCCGCCGACCACATCGCTGCCCGAACCGGTGTTGGGTCGGGCGGTAATCTTTGCGGTCTCAAGCGCCTGGGCGGTCGTGGGCGCATATGCCCCCGCGCACACCAGCGCGAGCGCCACGGCCATGACGCAGACTAGCTTTTGGAGCAAGGCGGGCAGTGAAAAACGCTGCTCCACGGCCCCTTTGTTCAGTCGAGACAAGGTGGCTCCTATCGTAGAAGTTGCCGGCAAAAACGAGACGGAAATGCTCTCCGTCAAGAGAAGCGCAAAGGCCCTCTCCGCCAAAGCGGAAAGGGCCCGCGAGCAATCAAGTAGCTATTTTACTTGATGTTGTACTTAGCCATGAGGGCGTCAACGGTACCGTCATCGGTCAGGTCCTTGATGGCCTGGTTGATGTCGTCCTTGAGCTTGGTGTTGCCCTGGTTGATGGCGATGGCGTACTCCTCGCCGGTGCTGATCTGCTTGATGGTCTGGCAGGTGTTGAACTGCTCGGCGGTCAGCTGGCTGGCAACGGAGCGGTTGGTGACTACGGCGTCGCCCTTATCGGACTGCAGGGCGCTGAAGCACTCGGTGGCGTCCTTGTAGGGGACAATCTTGGCCTTGGGGAAGTTCTCCTGGGCAAAGGACTCGGCGGTCGAGCCAGACTGGACGATGATGGTAGCATCGGCGTTGTTGAGCTTCTCGCTGTAGTTGTCGGCCGTGATGTCGGTGTTATCGACCTTGGTCACGATAGCCTGATCGTCCATGTAGTAGGAATCGGAGAAAGTGACTTCCTTCTCACGCTCGGGCGTGTCGGTGATAGCCGCGATGGAAACGTCATATTTGGCGCCCGAAGCGACGCCCGGAACCAGCGTGTCAAAGTCATTGTTGACATACTCGACATCCAGGCCCAGCTTGTCGCCGATAGCCTTGATGAGCTCAAGGTCAAAGCCCTGATAATCGCCGTTGTCATCCTTGTACTCAAACGGAGCGTACTCGGCAGAGGTGCCGACGGTGAGCGTACCGTCCTTGACGAGCGCGTACTCCTTGGAGCCGTCGACCTTCTCGACCTTAGCGTCGCCAGAGCTGCTGGAACCGGCATTAGAACCAGAGGTGGCGTTGGACGAGCCGCAGCCCGTCAGAGCGAGGGCGAGCGCCATAGCACCCGTGGCGGCAAATGCGCCAAGCTTCTTCAGCTTCATAATCAGTCTCCTTCCAATGACCCCACGTGATTCAGAGGTCTGCAAAAACTGAGGGTTATTATGCACCCACTTGGAAGAATCTGCAATTAGAAAACTGATTGAAACAAACCCATAACGTGAATGGAGCGTCCCACTTTATGGCAGCCATTACTGCTGCAATGACCTTAACAGTTTGATTTCAGCCGCATAACCTGCAAGTTCGTTCGGTGTCTCCAAAATGAATGGCAATGCGCGCAAGCGGCCATTCGATACAATATTCTGCATAACCTGCATACCGCCACCAAATTCCTCGCTGCCAAGGTATCCCTTGCCGATGCACTCGTGACGATCTTTATGGGCGCCACAAGGGTTCTTCGAATCGTTGATGTGTACGGCATGCAAGCGATCGATACCCACCACGCGGTCGAACTCGTCGAGTACGCCGTCCAGATCATGGATGATGTCGTAGCCGGCATCGCTCACATGGCAGGTGTCCAAACAAACGCCCAGCTTATCGGACAGCTCTGGGCACTTGGCGGCAACGCCCTCGATAATGCACGCCAGTTCTTCAAAGCTACGGCCCACCTCGGTGCCCTTGCCTGCCATGGTCTCAAGCAATACCGTCGTCTGCTGTCCCTCAAACATCACCTGGCACAGGGTGTCGACGATCATCTGAATGCCGACGTCTGCCCCCTGTCCCACATGCGCACCGGGATGAAAATTGTAGTAGTTGCCGGGCAGTGCTTCCATGCGCTGCAGATCCTCGGCCATGGCCTCCAGGGCAAACTCGCGCGCTCGCTCCTTAGCGGAGCAGGGGTTATAGGTATACGGGGCATGAGCCACCAGCGGTCCAAAGTCGTTTTGCGCCATAAGCTCGCGCAGAGCCGCCACGTCATCCATGTCAAGATCTTTTGCCTTGCCACCGCGCGGGTTGCGCGTAAAGAACGCAAAGGTATTGGCGCCAATGGACAGCGCCGTCTCCCCCATCGCCCGATAGCCCTTCGTCGTCGAAAGATGACACCCGATCGTCAGCATCTCCAACTCCCCCTCATCAGTTGCGGTGAAATACGGTCTATTGGTGCCCTATTTTGGCGCAAACAGACCGTATTCCACCGCAAGTTATAAAAGGGGCATCAGAGATGTGGGCCGCCAGGCACCACGGGCGCCGGCGTCATGATCCCCTACGCGTCAGCGCCAAGTCCTAGAGGGCTAGACGAATCGCATCGATGATGCGTGCGCAGCGCTGTGTGGCGGCTAGGGACATGATGGGGCTTTCGAGTTTTCCCGCCTGAATGAGCTGTGTCGCATGCGATGCCTCACCGTAAAAATCATCGACTTCAAATGGTGCATCGATTTCGAGTACTCGACCGTCGGAATACTTCACATGAGCGCGCTCGGGGCGATGGAGACGCTCGATTTCCAACGAGCCCCGCTCACAGGCAATCGTTAAGCGGCTTTCATATGTTGCTTTGCCGTCGCACGCCATATGAATGGGTATACCGCCGACGCTCATATGGATCTCGTCGGCCCAATCGACGCGGCCGCCTGATACGTCACGCCAGCGAACTTCACGGGACGAAACCTCGCACGCGCCCGAGAGCAAATCCTCAAACCAACCGACCGCATAGCAGCCCATGTCATATAGACAGCCGCCCTGCAACGGATCAAGCAGATAGCCCGAAGGAAACTCGCCGTAATCGAGCTTTTGCACGCTTTCAATCGAGACAATACGGCCAAGCTCACCCGACGCAAGCAAGTCCTTCACGCGAGTGCGCATCGGGCAAAACCGATTCTTCATCGCCTCCATAAACAGCACGCCGCGCTCACGAGAGGTGGAGGTAATCGAGAGAGCCTCTTCCTCACTCAAAACGGCCGGCTTTTCGCACAGCACGGCCTTTCCCGCGCGCAGTGCCCGACAGACCCAATGCGCATGCATGCCATGCGGAAGAGCCAAGTAGATTGCGTCGACATCGGGGTCGGCAATCAGCGCATCATAAGCCACATCGCCGCTATCGTCAGCCGTGGCATAACTGTGCGCGGCATCAATCGAAAACGCCCTGCAAAACTCCTCAACATGCGAAGGAGTGCGGCCGGCGGCAGCCACAAGCCGTGCCCCGTCCACCTCCTTGAGCGACGATACAAATCGATGCGAAATGTGTCCAGCGCCCAAAACGCCCCAACAAACCTCACGCAAATCATCACATGAATCCCGATGACCCACGACAGCCCCCTTCAGTTGCGGTGAAATAGTTCCTGTTTGGCCCCTATTCTGCCGCAAACAGGAACTATTCCACCGCAAGTTATAAAAGGGTCATGAGGAGCGCGTTTTGCCGAAGGCCTTAAGCACCGCCGTCACGGGACCAGGCTGGAAACGTCGGCGCACATCGTCGAGACGCTCGGGAATATCGATGTGCTGTGGGCAGTGGCGCGCGCATTTGCCGCACTTGACGCAATTGCTCACGAGCCTGGGCTCGCTCGTGCGCACCGCACTCGCCGTAAAGTATTGCGACAGCCCCGTAAACCAGCTGTGCGCATAGCTCGCGTTGTAGGCGGCAAAGCAGCCGGGAATGTTGATACCCTTGGGGCATGGCATGCAGTAGCCGCATCCCGTGCAGGGCACACGGTTCGATTTCTCAAACTCCATCAACACGCGCGCAATCGTGTCGAGCTGGTTGGCAGTCATCGAATTCGGCAACGCGAGGTCTGCCAGTGACGAATTCTCGTCCACCTGCGCGGTATCGGTCATACCCGAAAGCAGCATCGTCACCTGAGGATGATTCCACACCCACGAAAGACCCCAGGCGGCAGGAGTGCGCAAATGCGGGTCACGGGCACTATCGAGCACAGCGCGGGCCCGTGGCGGCAGCTTGCCTGCTAAACGCCCGCCCAGCAGCGGCTCCATCACAAACACCGCGAGCCCGCGCTCCGCAGCCGCCATGAGTCCTGCCGTTCCCGCTTGGTAACGCTCGCCGGCATAGTTGTACTGTATCTGGCAAAAATCCCAGTCATATGCGTCAAGCATCGTCAGGAAGTCCGCTGCGCTGCCGTGGTACGAAAAACCAATCTGGCGAATACGCCCCGCCGCCTTTTGACGCGCGATCCAGTCCTCGATGCCCAACGCCACCACGCGTTCCCACTGGGCGGGCGAGGTAATGTTGTGCATGAGGTAATAGTCGATATGGTCGGTCCGTAGGCGGCGCAGTTGCTCGTCGAAGAACCGGTCGAAATCCTCCGCGCATTTGCACGAAGCATGCGGCAGCTTGGTTGCGAGCAAAACCTGGTCGCGCAAGCCCAGGCGTTCAAGCGAAGCGCCCACGCAAGCCTCGTTGCCGGGATAGAGATAGGCCGTGTCCAGATAATTAATCCCCTGCTCCACCGCACGAGAAATGATGGCATCGGCTGTCTTCGCATCCGGACGTCCCGGCGCACCGGGAAACCTCATGCAGCCCAGACCCAGAGCGGATATTCGGTTACCACTTTTGGGGTCAACGCGGTATTGCACGGCCCCTCCCTTCGCCATCAGCGCCCCGACAAGGCGAAACACAATGGTCACGCAGCCGAAACATCGTGGAATCGCAATCGAGAACGTATCGTAACGCAGCAGAAATCGAGCCGTCACGGCACCGCTTTAACATCAGCAAAAAGCCCGATGAAAGGAGACGAGCGTGACCACGCGTGAGGACGCCTACCCCTACCCCGGCGAGCAATACATCCTCTCGGTCGACCGCTATCAGATCGAGGTCATGGACCATCTGGACGAGCTTCCCGCCACGGGTGCCGTCATCTTCTGCACCTTCCCCAAGGTCCGCGATGGCGTCGGATACCCCGCCCGCGTCTTTGCGGTCTGCCCTGCAGCGTAGCGTCCAGGCAAACGTTTCTTTTTTATAACAGCCGCCCCGCGCACCCACCAATCACCCTGGCAGCATACAATCCATCAGGCGCCCCTTACGCGGGCGCCTTTTACATGGGGAGATGATTCACATGCAGATCAACAAGGTCGCCTTTATCGGCAAGGGCGGCGTCGGCCTGCTCTACGGCAGCATGATCGCCCGGGCGCTCGGCAACGACGCCGTCGAATACGTCATGGATGATGCCCGTTTTGAGCGTCATGCGAACGACGCGCTCACCGTCAACGGCAAGCCCTGCGATCTCACGTCCGTCCGTGCCAGCGAGGCGACGCCCGCCGATCTGGTCATCCTGACAGTCAAGACCACCGGTCTCGACCAAGCACTCAAGACTATGGAGCGCGTCGTGGGACCCAACACGCTCATCGCCTCGCTGTGCAACGGCATTACGAGCGAGCAAAAGATTGCCGAACGCTTTGGCTGGGAGCATACCGTTCTTGGTATCTGCCAGGGCATGGACGCCGTGTTTCTCAACGGCGCGCTCACCTTTACCAATGCGGGCGAAATCCGCTTTGGCGCGGCGGCCGGCACGAACCCCGCAACCATCACCGCGATCGACGAGCTCTATACGCGCTGCGGCATCGCCCATACCGTCGAGGACGACATCGCCCACCGCATGTGGGCCAAACTCATGCTCAACGACGGCATCAACCAGACCTGCATGGCCTACGGCGGGACCTACGGAAGCGCCACGGAGCCGGGCTCCGAGCAGCGTCGCTGCTTTGTTTCCGCCATGCGCGAAACGCTTGCGGTCGCCAACGCCGAGGGCGTTGAACTGACCGAGGCAGACCTGACGCAAACGGTGCACCTCATCGAGGGAATCGACCCCGCCGGTATGCCCTCGATGGCTCAAGACCGCATCGCAAGGCGCAAAACCGAGGTTGATGAGTTCGCGGGCACCATCTGCCGCCTCGCAGCCAAACACGATATCCAGGCACCGCAAAACGAGCGGCTCTATCGGCGCATCCGCGATATCGAGAAAAGCTGGTAGCGGCAACGCGCCGCATTCAACAGCCTTAACAGCAAAACCGCCGCAAGGGAACCTTTCCCCTGCGGCGGCCTTCATCTTCGTCTATGACCGGCGGCCGATCTCACAACAGTTAGCGTTGCGACCCCGGCACCTCGTCCTCATCGTCGCGGCAAAGAACCACGCCTGCGCTTCCCAGCAGCGTGGCCGCGATCAGCGCGCCGACCACGATAGGAGCAGCCCCGCATGTCCCCTGCATGCCCGCGACGAGCGCGGCCGTGGGACCAAGGCAGCCAAGCATCAACGCGACGGCGGCAACGGCAATATCTCGAGCATTCACAAGACCACTTCCTCCAAGAGAAAGACCTTATTTCTCAAGAACCAGTGTGCCCCGCATCCATACGCCCAGCGTACCGCCACGGTAAGGGCTCTGTTAACTCAAGCGCATACATAGAACGGGCGTCCTTACGTTGCCCTAAAGCTCGGTAAAGACGCCCGTCCGCCAAATATCCGTGATGCAGAAAAATTACCAGCCAGTGTAGTAGTCGGTGGTTCCGGCAGCGCAGCCGGAGTCATAGACCTTGCAATCACCCTTGGAGCCCGTAAAGGTCGAGCCCTGGGCCATATCGCCCGCGGCAACAACGTAATAGCCGTCGGAATCGCGCCAGAAGCCCTCAGAATCCTGAGTCCATTCGCCCGTGCGATAGTGATAAAGCACATTGCTGCTGTAATAGGTCTCGCGGCGCCCGTTGTAGTTATTGACACCCGCAGAGCGCGTCAGGCCCGATCCGTTCGCGTAGGACGCGGCAGACGCGTAAGGCGGAGTGTAACCGGCGTTGTAGTACGAAGCCTGGGCGGCCTCGGCAGCCTCCGCCTCGGCGGCAGCCTCGAGCGCTTCGCACTTGGCATCCTCAAGCGCAGCGCGCAGCTCATCGAGCTCGGTCGACTTGGCGTCGACCTCCCCCATCGTCAACAGGCTACCCGCACCGTCGATGCAACCCTGCAGCACAGCGCGCTCGTCATCGGTGGCATAGTCGCCATACATATTCATGATGATCTGAGCGCGCATCTCCAGGGAATCGCGCTTGGCCTCCATCGAGGCGTTCCACTCCTGCATGGAACCATAACCATCGCCACGATAGTCAACGGGCTGCACCAGCGTCGTCTCGGACGGAGTAGATCCAACCGTATCGGACAGTGTTGCGGCGTGGGCATCAGTTGCACCGGCGCCCGCCAAAAGTGCCACGGTCAGAGCGGCGGAAAGGGCGGCGGTTTTCGGTTTTCGTGAATCAATCCTCATGTAGCTGGAAACCTCCGTAGTGCGTTTTTGCTGCGTTTGAGCTGCGTGTGATTCGATCGCGCTGCATAGTACCCCGAGCAAATCGCGACCTGCGGTTTTACTTAAAAGGCGCACGTCAATTGCGTAAAACTCACATCCTCTCAACAGGAGTTTTCCACAACTCGAATGCATAAAGCGTGTCAAAAACCCTGTTTTTGCACCCGCTCTATGCAAAAAAGGCGCCTGTGCAACCATTGTTCGCACAGGCGCCTTGAGCAGGCATTTTATGCAGTTATACCTATCGAGTCGCAAGGGGTCCTTGCACAAGTCGCCTTACTCGTCCAGCGCGGCGAAGGCCTGCTTCAGATCCCAAATGATATCCTCGGCGTTCTCGGTACCGATGGAAAGACGGATCGTGGAGGGCGTGATGTTCTGCTCGGCGAGCTCCTCGGCAGAGAGCTGGGAGTGCGTGGTGGTAGCCGGGTGCACGACGAGCGACTTGACGTCGGCCACGTTGGCGAGCAGCGAGAAGACCTGCAGATGATCGATGAACTTCCAAGCTGCCTCCTGGCCACCCTTAATCTCAAAGGTAAAGATCGAGGCACCGCCGTTGGGGAAGTACTTCTGATAGAGCTCGTGATCGGGGTGCTCAGACAGGCTCGGGTGGTTCACCTTGGCGACATGGCAATCACCAGCCAGGAACTCAACGACCTTCTTGGTGTTCTCGACATGACGGTCAACGCGCAGCGACAGAGTCTCGGTGCCCTGGAGCAGGATCCAAGCGTTGAACGGGCTGATGCAGGCGCCCTCGTCACGCAGCAGGATGGCGCGGACATAGGTTGCGAAGGCGGCGGGACCGGCAGCCTCGGCAAACGAGACGCCATGGTAGGAGGGGTTGGGCTCGGCGATCTGCGCATACTTGCCGCTCGCCTTCCAATCGAAGTTACCGCCGTCGACGATCACACCGCCCAGCGAGGTGCCGTGGCCGCCGATGAACTTGGTTGCGGAGTGGACGACGATGTTGGCACCATGCTCCAGCGGACGGAACAGATACGGGGTGCCGAAGGTGTTGTCGACGACAACCGGCAGACCGTGCTTCTTGGCGATCTCGGAGATGGCGTCGATATTGGGGATGTCAGAATTGGGGTTGCCGAGCGTCTCGAGGTAGATGACCGTGGTGTTGTCCTTGATGGCGCCCTCGACCTCGTCCAGGTTGTGGGCATCGACGAAGGTGGTCTCGACGCCAAACTGGGAGAGCGTGTGCTCCAGCAGGTTGTAGGAACCGCCGTAGATGGTCTTCTGAGCCACCACGTGGTCACCGGCCTGGGCAAGAGCCTGCAGGGTATAGGTGATGGCAGCAGCACCGGAGGCAACGGCAAGACCTGCCACACCACCCTCGAGTGCGGCGATACGGTCCTCGAAGACGCCCTGGGTGGAGTTGGTCAGACGGCCGTAGATGTTACCGGCGTCGGCAAGACCAAAGCGGTCGGCGGCGTGCTGGGAGTTGCGGAACACATAGCTCGTGGTCTGGTAGATAGGCACGGCGCGGGAGTCGGATGCGGGATCGGCGCTCTCCTGGCCAACGTGAAGCTGCAGGGTATCGAAACCAAAGGTGTGCTCGGGGTTGTTGATGAACTGGCTCATGATGATCTCCTTGATCGAACAAAAGTTAATAAATTAGAGAGAAGTAAGTCGCTGTCTCCTGATCACGCCGACGGGCGCAAACAGGAGCCCGGCATTCGTCTTGGTAAGCAATTCATATGCGGGCCTCCTTTCGCATCCCGGTTCCGTGGTCGGTTTAATTACCTACCGCCTTTGTGTGTTTTGAATAGTACGAGCATTGTTTCCCTCGGTCAATCACTTAAAAGCGCTAACCTGTTATCGGTTATATAGATAACACTCGAAAGGATGGCGCCGATGACCCTCCAGCAGCTTCGTTTCCTGATCGCCGTAGCAGAGTCCGGCTCAATCAATGCCGCAGCTCAGCGCCTCTATACCGCTCAGTCCAACATCTCAAACGCCGTCAAAAGCCTGGAACAGGAGCTCCACCTGGAGATCTTTACGCGCTCCAGCCGCGGCGTCACGCTCACCAACGACGGCACCGAGCTTTTGGGCTATGCGCGCCAGGTCGTAGAGCAGGCCGATATGCTCGAGGCGCGCTACGAGGACGGCGGCACCCCGCAAGCCCGCCTCGCCATTTCCGCCCAGCACTACGCCTTTTCGGTCGAGGCCTTTGTCAACGTGGTCGAGCGCTGCCGCGACAGCAAGTTCGAGTTCATCATGCGCGAGACTACCACATCGCAGATCATCGATGACGTCCGCGCGTTTCGCAGCGATATCGGCATTCTGTATCTGGATGACTTTAACGCCCGTGTTCTGCAGAAGGCTTTTGCCGATGCGCGCGCGAGCTTCCATCCCCTATTCGACGCGACGGTCCACGTCTTCGTTAGCGAGCGCCACCCGCTTGCCCGCCGCCCGCAGCTGTCCCTTGCCGACCTCACACCCTATACGCGCTACAGCTTTGAGCAGGGAACCTCAAACTCCTTCTATTACGCCGAGGAACCTTTTAGCTATATCCCTTGCGACCGCAACATACGAATCTCGGACCGCGGAACACTTACTAACTTACTTATCACGTCGAACGGTTACACCCTGTCGACCGGTGTCCTCTCCAATGAAATGCAATGGGGTATGGCATCGATCCCGTTAGCAGACGCCCCAACGATGCACGTAGGCTATATCATGCACGACGAGCGCAAGCCCTCTCCCCTCTTGCAGCAATACCTCGACGAGCTCAACCGCATCATCCATGCCAACTAACTGTCGGAAGACGGGGTAGAAATCGTAGATTGCTAGCCCCCGGCGGACATGGCGCTACAATGGTCACTCACACGAAACGTACCCAACGAAAGGAAGCCCGTGAAGGTCATCATCTATACCGACGGCTCGGCCCGATCAAATCCGGGACGCGGCGGCTACGGCGCCGTACTCAAATACACCAACCCCGCCGGCAAGACCTTCACCTCCGAGCTTTCACGCGGCTACGCCAAGACCACCAACAACCGCATGGAACTCATGGCGGTCATCGTGGCGCTCGAGGCGCTCAACCGCCCCTGCGAGGTCGAGGTCCATTCCGATTCGCAGTACGTCGTCAACGCTTTCAATAAACACTGGATCGACGGCTGGAAAAAGCGCGGGTGGAAAACTGCCAACAAGCAGCCCGTCAAGAACCGCGACCTGTGGGAGCGCCTGCTTGCCGCCAAAAGCAAGCATAAGGTGGAGTTCATCTGGGTTAAGGGGCATGCCGGCCACGAGCTCAACGAGCGCTGCGATGAGCTCGCCACCACGGCGGCCGACGGCAGCAACCTCGATATCGACACCGGCTTTAACGAGAGCGACCTGTAATAGCGTTTTCGCGCAGCTTTATATCCCCACGCGCTACACTCATCCTGTAGACCAAACAACGCAAGGGGGACGTATGCTGCGCATCGCGACCATCGGCACATCCATGATTACCGACGACTTTATCCAGGTCGTCAACGCCAACGACCAAGCCGCGTTTGTGGGCACGCTCTCGCGCGATGCCGAGCGCGGCGCCGCCTTTACCGCCGAACACGGCGGCGAGCGTAACTTCACCGCACTTGACGAGCTTACGGCAGCCGTCGACGTCGACGCCGTCTATATCGGCAGTCCTAACGCACTTCACTACGAGCAGGCCCTTGCCTGCATCGCCGGTGGCAAGCACGTCATCGTCGAGAAACCCTTCTGCGCCACCGAAGCGCAGGCGCTGGAAGTCTTCCGCGCTGCCGAGGCAGCAGGTGTCGTGGCCCTCGAGGCCATGCGTCCCCTCCACGATCCCGCCTTCCACGCCATCGAGGACGCCCTGGGCGAGATCGCCCCCATCCGCCGCGCTTCATTGCGCTTTGGCAAGTATTCCTCGCGCTACAACGAGATTCTCGCGGGACGCGCCACCAATATCTTTGACTGCAATATGGCATCGGGTTCCCTCATGGACATTGGCGTCTACACCGTCGAGCCCATGGTCGAGATTTTCGGCATGCCCTCCGGCCTTACGAGCATGACTACTCTGCTCGACCCCACCACGCGACAGCTCACGCACGGCCCCATCGACGGCTGCGGTTCCATCCTCGCCAGCTACGGCGGTGGCCGCATCTCCGTCGAGCTCGCGCACTCCAAAATTACGAATGACCTGCTGCCCTCGCAGATAGAAGGCGAGCGTGGCACTATCCAGATCGACCATCTGTCCACGCCCCGCAACGTCCGCATCGACTATCGCGGCGACGTCGTACGCGGCTCGGCGACCGAGGCACCGCGCGAACAGGGCGAGAACGGCCGCGTGCTCGACCTGCCCAAATCGAGCAACACTATGGAATACGAACTCACAGACTTTATCACCGCCATCTGCGGCATCGATAACGTTAAGGAAGAGATTTGGGAGACCCCGGCGGGACGCCACGAGCTTGGCCACTACCGCGATGTCACGCTCGTCTCGCTGCGCATCATGGATGCCGTGCGCCAGCAGGCCGGCATTATCTTCCCGGCCGACGCAGGCAAGCAGGCATAGCGATGGGCCTCTTCGATACGTTCTTCTCCAGCGTCACCGGCGGCAGTCGAGAACCTCAAAAACCATCAAACGTCGAGCTCGAGCTGCGCCGCAGGCTTACCGTACTCGCAAGCGACAAGGCCACTCTAGACACTCCCCTGCGCTATTTTCTGCGCTGGGCGGGGCAAGTCCAAGGCGTTGGCTTTCGCTTTACCAACGCCAACCTCGCGCAGGCACGCTCCCTCACCGGCTGGGTGCGTAATATGGAAGACGGCTCAGTCGAGATGGAGATACAGGGAGCTCCGGCAAACGTCCTATCTCATCTCGAGGCGCTTCATGCCTCCTACGAGCGCATGGGAACACGTTTTCGCCTCGTAGACGCCCAGGCCCGAGCCCCACTTGCCAATGAAGACAGTTTCACACCTCGTTATTAGTATTGTGTGCTAAATACGGTATCATTTACCTACGACCGTTGATAGAAAAGAGGCGAGGCGCATGGCGGTGCAAAGAAGGAATACCAGGCAGCGAAAGCTGGTTCTTGACGCCGTGCGCCAAAGCTATAACCATCCCACCGCCGACGAAATCTACAACGTCGTGCGCGCGCAGGATGACAAAATCAGGCGCGGTACGGTCTACCGCAACCTCAATCTCTTGGCCGACGCCGGCGAGATTCTCTCCATCAAGACGCCGGGCGGAAGTCGCTTCGATCGCACCATCGAGCCGCATGCGCATATCATCTGCACCTCGTGCAGCCGCGTCATCGACGTACCGCTCCCCTTCGATGCCCAGCTCGACGCCAAGGCGTCCGAGCAAATCGGCTGGCACGTCACGTCGCACTACACCATCTTCGAGGGTCTCTGCCCCGACTGCCGGTAGATGTTCGGGACATGCCTTAAAATCCACCTTTCCGCGCTTTGCAGCAAAAAATAGATTTCTAGGCATGTCCCAAATGTCTACTCAGCAAGTAGACGACGCAGCTCTTCTTCGACCGTGCGCACGTAACGGACGCGGTCGTTGATGTCGCGCATGGTGGGGTTGCAGCTCTCCATCAGATAGGGATGGCCCACGACGTTGAGCATATCGCGATCGTTCTCATTGTCGCCAAACGCCATCATCTCATCGGGCGAAATACCCAGGGCACGACCGTAATCGGCAAGCGCGGAACCCTTACCCGAATCAAAGCCGATAAAGTCCGTCCATTCGGTTCCCGACGTCATCACGTCAACACGGTCGCTAAAGAGGTGCTCGAAATACTCCAGGGCCGCCGGCTGATTCACCTCGGGCGTCTGGAAGGCAATCTTAATGACGTCCTCGTCGATGTCCTCGGGGCGGTCGACCACCGCCACATCGCAGTGGACCTCATAGCGCAGGTGGTCAACAAACGCATCGTTGCCGCTCATAGTGTAGAGGTGCCCCTCGCACGAAAGTGTCACGTCGGCATGGGGATACGCAACCACGGCATTCGCAATATCCATCGCCAGGTCACGCTCCATGGAACGCTTGACAACGGCACGTCCCTCGCTCATCACCAGGGCTCCGTTTTCGCATACATAGGCGAGCTCATCGGCCACCGGGGCAAACAGGTAGCGCAAGCTCGCATATTGACGGCCGCTCGCCGGCATAAACACGATACCGCGACGATGCAGTTCATCGATGAGCTCAAAGGCCTCGGAACGCGGCTCGCGCTCCCCCGGATGCAGCAACGTGCCGTCCAAATCGCATGCAATCAGCTTGATTCCCTCAAGACCCATATGCTTCCCCAAAGCCTCCTATCAACAGCAAGACGGACCTTGATTGGTCGCCCCTCAAAGCCCGCCTTGCGTATACACGCGCTTAGCCGCGCGTCTTTTTTACGATGGTAAAGTCGGGAGCCATGCTCACGACGGCCTCCGCCGCACTCGATGCAAAGCGCCGGTCCGCATCGAGTTCACGGGTAACCACCGAGAGCCGAACACCCTCGACGCCCCGGAGCATGCGGCCCAAAACAGGCTGCACCGGCGTATACATGCGCACGGTATGCTCGTCCGAATCGCCTCGGAAAAGCGGCGCGTGCATATTGCCGATCTCCCAGCACGCATGCGCGAGCGCAATCGGGTCCATGCGGTCGACTTCGACCAAATAAACCTCAGCGCTGCGCAGGCGCACGACAACCGCCACGGGCACCATGCCCGAACGGTCGACGGCGAGCACGTCGCCGTCGACAAAACGACCGCCGTCGGCAGTATCCAGCCGAACATCGACCGTGCGCCCCAGCTCCGTCACACCCACAAACGCGCGCGTATCAGCCTGGTCCCAATCGAGCAGCAGCTCGTCAACTTCAAAGACGCCGCCCAGCTTCCGGCGAAGCAGGAGTTCATAGGACGGATCGTTGAGATTTCCCAAGCATGTCGTCGAAACCAAGCGTTCAGGCATACTCTAACCCTCGACCTCGACGAGCTCGATATCAAAGTTGAGGTCCTTGCCAGCCAGCTCGTGGTTGGCGTCGAGCGTCACAGCCTCGGGCGTTACGTCGATGACCACGGCGGGAACGGGCATACCGCTCGGCGTGGACAGGAAAAGCTTCATGCCCTTCTCGATCTGCTCGATGTTGGGAACCTGTTCGGCCGGGAAGGTAATAACCATCTCGGGATTGTGCTCGCCGTAGGCATCGGCAGCAGGAATGTGCACGGTCTTCTTCTCGCCCACCTGCATGTCGACAACAGCGGCGTCGAAGCCCTTGATCATCTGACCGGCGCCGCAGGTGAACTCCAGCGGCTCGCCGCGATCGTAGGAGCTATCGAACTGCGTGCCGTCATCGAGCGTGCCGCGATAATGGGTCTTGACCTTCTTGCCCTGGTTGGACATGGTAACCTCCGTGATAAGGGCGGCGCACAACGCGGGCCGCCGTGAACATATGGCGCTAACTATACCCTAGTCATACAATTCAATGACAGTTTGCAAAGAAACGCTGCAACCGGAGGAACCATGGCATATCCCGTATTTGACCTACACTGCGACACCGCCGACCGAATCGGCTGGGCCACGCTCGATCTCGACCTGCGCTTTACCGCCGGCACCGACGGTTATTTCCCCGGCGACGAAACGCATCCGCAAGATTTCGACCTCATCGAGGGTAACGCCTGTGCCATCTCGCTCACAAAGATCGGCAACACGCCGTGGGCACAGTGCTTCGCCACGTTTGTCCCCGACGAGATTCCCACCGCCCACGCCGCGCGCTTCCAGGCGCAAATCATGGCGCATATGAGCGGCCAGGCAATGCTCAACCACGACCGCATGGTCAACGTACGCAGCGCGGCAGACATTCGCCCCGCGCTCAAAGACGGCAAGGTCGCCTGCATCCACACCATCGAAAACGCCACGTTCTTTGCCGAGGACCCCGCGCTGATCGAGGTGCTCAAGAGCTTGGGCGTACTCATGTCATCGCTCAGCTGGAATGCGCAAGGACCGCTCGCGAGCGGACACGATACCCACGCCGGCCTCACCGCCGCCGGCATCGAGGCACTTACGCAGATGGAGCACGCCGGCATGGTGCTTGACGTCTCCCACCTCAACGATGAGTGCTTTGACGAGGTTGTTGCCCACGCCACACGTCCCTTCGTCGCCAGCCACTCCAACTCCCGTGCGGTTTGCGGCGTCAAACGCAACCTTACCGACGACCAGTTCCGCACCATTCGCGACATGGGCGGTATCGTCGGCCTCAACTACTGCAGCGAGTTCCTTTCCAACGACGCAACCGACAAGACCGCCGCAGACGTCACCTTCGACCAGCTAGCGGCACATATCGAGCACTGGCTCGACCTGGGCGGCGAGGACGTCATCGCGCTCGGCGGCGACTGGGACGGTGCCACGGTGCCCGCTTTCCTCTCCGATGCCAGCATGATGCCCGAGTTCCAGAACATGCTTTCCAAGCATTTTGGCAAGACCGTGATGCAGAAGCTCAGCAGCGACAACGCGCTTGCCTTCTTTGAGCGTTATTAATTTCACATCCCTTGAGCGGGCCGGCATGCCGAACGGTCGACATGCCGGCCCGTCCCCAATCTGAAGGGCCGCTTTTGACGCAGCAATTTACGATTTCCGTATCCCGACCGGATGGGACGCCCATCTCCATCGTCGTTACCAAAAAGCGCGTCAAAAACTTCAACCTACGCGTCACATCAAGCGGTGAGGTCCACGCCAGCGCACCGCTCGGCGCCAGTCGCGAGCGCATCGAGGCGTTCGTTCAACGTAACAGTACCTGGATTATCAACCGACTTGCCAAGCGCGAGCAACATCAGGCGACGGCGCGAGAGCCGCTCAGCACCTCGTCCGTCATTGCACTTTGGGGCAAGCCCATCACGGTACAGGATGCACTCGATCACAACTTTGCATCACCCGCACCGCGGCCCAAGCAGGCCACCTTCGCAAGTTTTATGGGTACCGACGAATCGGACGAAGGCCCACAGGCCAAGCGGCGCGCAATCCTCGACGGCCTAACGTCCGATGAGCTCCAGACCCGCATCGACCAGCTCTATGCATCCGAGGTCACCACGGCGCTACGCGACATCGTGCACGCGTACGAAATCGCAATGAGTGTCGCCGTTTCCCGCGTCTCCGTGCGCAGCATGAAAACGCGTTGGGGATCATGCACGCCCAAGACCGGAGCCGTTCGCATCGCACGAGAACTTGCCGCCTACCCCGTTGAATGCCTCGACATGGTTGTCGCCCACGAGCTCGTCCACTTGCTCGAGCCAAGCCACAATCAGCGGTTTCACGCCCTGCTCGACACGTACTGCCCCAACAATAGAGCGCTATCGCAGCGGCTCAAGCAGCCACCCATAGAGACATATTAGAACCGGTTAGCGCACGCGCTCGATCTCGACACCGCAGCTTGCCAGAGGAAGACCGACGGGCGCCCAAGGCTTATCGAGCTTAACGTGCACGCCAAGCAGCAGGGGGTAACGACGCAGCAGCATCTGGGCCACACCCTCGGCTGCCGCCTCGATGAGCTTAAACGTATGCTCGCGCAGATAGCCATCGACATCGTGGCACACCGAGCCGTAGTCAATCGAGGCGTCCAAGTTATCGTGCTCTCCCGCTGCACGCAGGTCAGCATAGAGCACCAAGGACACGATGAATTTCTGGCCCAGCGCGTTCTCTTCGGGATACACGCCGTGGTTAGCAAAAACCTCAAGACCTTCAACGGTGATGCGGTCGGCATGGCGCAGATCGTCATAGTTCACGTGGGGCACCGCCGTTGCGGTGGATATTTCGCCCCTTCCACGGCGGGCGAGCTCGGCGCCTTCAGTCTTGGTTGCATTCTCGGGCAGTTTCTTGTTGCTCATCGCGATCGTCTCCTTCGTTTAGAACCCCGACCGCGCAACTAACTACACGCGAATCGACAGGTTCTTTTTATCATCGCTCCAGTTGCAAGCATTGCGCGCGGGGCATGCAAAGCAGGCGCGCGACGCTTTGTCGGCCGCATAGAGCAGACGCTCAAGCGGTTGGCTGTTCACGCGCAGCTTTCGATGGCCCAGAATGGCCGTCTTAATGGCTGCGGCATCGGCCGGCTCAAACGCCACGTCATCGGGCATGCCGCCGAGAATTGCATCAGCGACGCGTTCGCTTGCAACATCATGGGATATACCCGATTCATACTGTTCATCTTTGCCGATATCGTGAAGAAGTGCCGTGGCGTAGATGACCTCGCGGTCAAATTCGAGCTGTTCCTCGAGATTCTTGATCCACATAATGCGAGCGACATCGAGCAGATGGTCAATACCGTGACGGCAGAAGATGCGCCCCGATTCCAACTGTGCAATGTTGCCCAGGTGCCGCCGGAACAGCCCGTTGGCACAAATGTAATCAATGCGAGGCATGGCACCAAAGGGAGTCAGGCCCGAAGCCATAAAGCCGCGACGCGGCGTCCCCTCATCGGTTTTCGATGTAAAGTCGTTGACGACCCTCATGGTTAGCGGCCCAGCATCCTAAAGAACCGCTCCTCGAGCGCGGGATCGGTCTCGAAGACGCCGCGGCGAGCGAGCGTCACGGTCTTGGTGCCGGGCTTCTGCACGCCGCGCATGGTCATGCACATATGCTCAGCCTCCATGAGCACAATCGCTCCCTGGGGAGCGAGATAATCCATGAGAGCGTCGGCAATCTGCGCACACAGCTGCTCCTGCAGCTGCAGACGACGGGCATAAACCTCAACCGTGCGGGCGAGCTTGGAAAGCCCAGCCACCCGACCGTTAGGGATATAACCAATGGCGGCCTTGCCATAAAACGGCAACAGATGATGTTCACACAGCGAGTAGAACGTGATGTCGCGCTCGATAACCAAATCGTTCGAAGCGACGGCAAAGGTTTTGGACAGGTGTTCCTCGGCACTCTGGTCCATACCGCCGGCGATCTCACCATACATACGGGCAACGCGCGCCGGGGTCTCCAGCAGGCCCTCACGAGTTGGGTCCTCGCCTATGCCCTCAAGCAACAGCTTAATGGCGGCCTCGACTTTTTCCTGATCGACCATCTGGGCCTCACTTTTCCGATTTCACGTTCGCGCTATGGTACCACGCCCTTCGGCATCGACCACAAGCTACATAGTATGGGTCGAATAGACCGGATCATCATGCCAAAGTTCAACCGCATCACAAAGCGCAACGCCCTCGCGCTCAGCACGAGCGCGCGTGGCATTCATATCAATCACGCGCTGGTTACTCGAGCCCCTAAAGCGCAATGAGATATCGTACAGATCCTGAACAAACGGGCCATCCACCAACATATCGAGGCAGGCAAGGATACGGTCCGTCGCCTCGGTATGGTGACGACCACCCGGCATAAGCTCCTCGAGCACGTCGCCGGTAAAACACCAAATGGTTTTTCCTGACCCCGCAGGATACGCGGCACGAACACGCTCGACAAACTCAACGAGCCCCGCCTGATTCTCGGGCTCCATAGGCTCGCCGCCCAGAATCGTCAGGCCGTCAATAAAGGGATGATCGAGGCTCTCGATAATCTTGTCCTCGACGGCACGATCGAACGGCTCGCCCGCAGCAAAGTCCCACGCGACAGAGTTAAAGCAGTTCTTGCACCCACGACGGCACCCGCTCACAAACAGAGAAGTACGAACGCCTTCTCCATCAGCAATGTCGAAATACTTTATGTTCGCGTAGTTCATAGGTAACTCTCCCGGGAGGCCGGGACATATCATCCCGTCCTCAAACATTCTCGGCCTTCGGCCTGCGAAACTGCGGGCGGGACGATATGTCCCGGCCTCATGCAAAGGGTAACTCAATGAACGAAGCGAACATCGAGTATAGGGTTCGAGGTCTAATAAAAACTTTGTTGCAGCTCAACCGTCATCGCAAGCAAAGCGTTGCTGCAAGTCAACTCATTTCCGCTTAGAACTTCGAGGAGTGAGCAGACCGCATGCCGTATCTCAGCTACGTCAACTTGGCTGAGCCGAGAGGGCCGCTTGGGCTTTTGCTCGATATGAGTTCCGCACGCAAAGAAGGCCACTTAATGTGGCCTTCGTCTTGCGCAGGACTGTCCGAAATAGCGAGCAAATGCCCAAGCGGCCCTCCCGGCTCAGCCCCGGAGCGGTATTAGAGATGCAGCACGCGGTCGCGGATCTCCTCGGTTCGGCCCTGGTTCCAGAACTGGGTACCGATGTAGCCGCACGTGCGACGGGCAACATTCATCTTCTCCTGATCGCGGTTGCCGCAGTTAGGGCACTCCCACACCAGCTTGCCGTCATCCTCGACAATCTTGATCTCACCGTCGTAGCCGCACACCTGGCAGTAGTCGCTCTTGGTGTTGAGCTCGGCGTACATGATGTTGTCGTAGATGTACTGCATCACGCGAATGACAGCCTTGAGGTTGTCCTGCATGTTGGGAACCTCGACGTAGGAGATGGCACCGCCCGGCGAAAGCTGCTGGAACATGCCCTCAAACTTAAGCTTATCGAAGGCGTCGATCTCCTCGGACACGTGGACGTGGTAGCTGTTGGTGATGTAGCCCTTGTCCGTCACGCCCGGGATGATGCCAAAACGACGCTGCAGGCACTTGGCGAACTTGTAGGTCGTCGACTCAAGCGGGGTACCGTACAGCGAGAAGTCAATATCGCTTTCGGCCTTCCACTCGGCGCACTTGTCGTTCATGCGCTGCATGACGGCCATGGCAAAGGGCGTGCCCTCCTTCTCGGTGTGGCTGTGGCCCGTCATGTACTTGACGCACTCATACAAGCCGGCATAACCCAGACTAATGGTGGAGTAACCGCCCACGAGCAGCTTATCGATCGTCTCGCCCTTCTTCAGGCGGGCGAGGGCACCGTACTGCCAAAGAATCGGTGCGGCGTCAGAAAGCGTACCCATCAGACGCTCATGACGGCACAGCAGGGCGCGGTGGCACAGCTCAAGGCGCTCGTCGAAGATCTTCCAGAACTTGTCCATGTCCTGATGCGAGCTCAGCGCGACATCAGGCAGGTTGATGGTCACGACGCCCTGGTTAAAGCGACCATAGTACTTGGGCTTGTTCGGGTCGTAGTTCAGCGCATTGGCAACGTTGTTAAATCCGTTACCGGAGCGGTCGGGCGTCAGGAAGCTACGGCAACCCATGCAGGTATAGCAGTCGCCGTTGCCCGCGGTCTCGCCCTTCGACAGCTTGAGCTCGCGCATCTTCTTCTCAGAGATGTAGTCGGGCACCATGCGCTTGGCGGTGCACTTCGCAGCCAGCTGAGTCAGGTAGAAGTACGGGGAATCCTCGTAAACGTTATCGTCCTCGAGCACATAGATAAGCTTGGGGAACGCCGGGGTGATCCACACGCCGGCCTCGTTCTTAACGCCCTCATAGCGCTGACGGAGCGTCTCCTCCACGATCATGGCAAGGTCGTGCTTCTCCTGCGCCGAGCGAGCCTCGTTGAGATACATGAAGACCGTCACGAACGGCGCCTGGCCGTTGGTGGTCATAAGGGTCACAACCTGATACTGAATCGTCTGGACGCCGCGACGGATCTCGTCACGCAGACGGTCCTCAACGACCTCACGGACCTTCTCGGCAGACGCAGAGACGCCGAGCTCCTCGAGCTCGCGGGCGACCTCGCCGCGAATCTTTTGACGGCTCACCTCGACGAACGGGGCAAGATGGGTCAGCGAAATCGACTGGCCACCGTACTGGGAGGAAGCAACCTGAGCGATGATCTGCGTCGCGATGTTGCAGGCAGTCGAGAAGCTGTGCGGCTTCTCGATCAGCGTGCCCGAAATAACAGTACCGTTCTGGAGCATATCCTCCAGGTTCACCAGGTCGCAGTTATGCATGTGCTGGGCAAAGTAGTCCGAATCATGGAAGTGAATCAGACCCTCATTGTGAGCATCCACAATCTCCTGGGGCAGCAGCACACGCTGGGTCAGGTCCTTGGAGATCTCGCCGGCCATGTAGTCACGCTGAACGGAATTGACGGTCGGGTTCTTGTTGGAGTTCTCCTGCTTGACCTCTTCGTTGTTGCACTCAATCAGCGACAGAATCTTGTCGTCGGTCGTGTTCTTCTGGCGCTTCAGGCTCTGAACATAGCGATAGATGATGTAATGGCGAGCGACCTCGTAGCAGTCGAGACGCATAATCTCGTCCTCGACCAGATCCTGAATCTCCTCGACCGACACGGTGTGGCCCGCGTTCTCGCATGCCTCGGCGACGTTTTGTGCCGCGTAAACCACCTGGCGGTCGGTAAGACGAGAGCTCTCCTCGACCTCCAAGTTTGCGGCGCGGATGGCATTGACAATCTTATCGATGTCAAAGACAACCTCGGTGCCGCTGCGCTTGATGATCTTCATCCTCTTGCCTCTTTCGCGTCGAAATCGTATTGCGCTTCAGAGCCAAACGATGCCCGGCAGGGCTTGCCCCTGTCTTGCGGCGCCGTCGCGCAATCTGTGTTTTCGAAAACCATAGGCCCTCATGCGGACAATCCTCGCAGCCAATCAAGGGGCTCGATGATCCATCCAAATGGGGCGAATAAGGTCCTCGTTCTCTGTCCGCCATCTATCATACGACAAAGAGGCATCTATATCCTGTATTCTTTTTTTAGGTCAAACACAACATATAGTGTTTCAGCAGGTCAAAGCAATTAGTCATTTTGCAGACGCATTAATTATGAGGGGTTCTTGGCAAGTCGGTAAAACGTTACCAACACGGCTACCTGCATGGCAGTTATAAAACCCCCTTAGTCAAGCCGCTGACAAATCCTACCAAAACCAAGCCGCTCACGCCAAAAGAATCCAAAAGATTATGCTTGACCAACATGTTGCGGTCACGGTCGGCCAGGACGTATGCAACCTGCCGGCACCTCTACGGGGACCTTGGATCAATATTTGCTGGCATATTTGACGGCGTGCTTGGTAGCAAAACAAAACAGCTCAGAGGACATAGCCTCTGAGCTGCGAACATTTGGTGGGCGTTAGAAGATTTGAACTTCTGACCTCTTCCGTGTCAGGGAAGCGCTCTCCCCCTGAGCTAAACGCCCAAATGGAGCGGACAACGGGGCTCGAACCCGCGACCCCAACCTTGGCAAGGTTGTGCTCTACCAACTGAGCCATGTCCGCTTACGAGGATTTAATATACGGGATGATCCACCCAAATGCAAGAACTTTTTTTAAAAAGTTTTGCGGCGCCCTCGCAAACCTCGCGAGGGCATCAGCCACCACGGAAGGCGCAGGCAAACGCAAACTCGCCGCAAGAAGCCCCTACATCTCGCCGAGCATGATCCAGGCAGAGCTGTCCTGTGTGAGCCTGCCGTCTGCAAGCGGTGATGAGGTGAGCAGGACCCTGCCCGCCGGCAGCTCCACAGGTGCTGCACCGAAGTTCGTCACACACGTCCAGCCGTTATCGCGGCGATAGGCGATGACGCCGCCCTCAGCGCCCTCGGCACCATCCGCAAGACCGGTGCGCCCGTCAAGATCGAGCCACGCAAGATCGTTGGCGCACCCGCGCAGCTTGCGCCGCAGCCAGAGGGCGTCACGATAGAGCGCAAGCATCGATGTCGGGTCCACTTCTTCCCTATCGGCAGCATAATCGGAAAACCATGCAGGCTGCGGCAGATGGGGCGCCGCATCGGCGTCTGCCGGCGAAAACCCAAACGATCCGCCATGCGCGGGATCGTCCGCCGCCACCCACGGCAGGGGCACACGACAGCCGTCGCGCCCCTTCTCACGCTTCGGTCCGTGCGTATTGGTCGCAGTAGGGTCTTCGAGTGCAGCCCACGGGATATCAGCCACCTCAAAAAGGCCGAGCTCCTCGCCCTGATACACGTATGCCGAGCCCGGAAGCGCCAGTTCAAGCAAAAGGGCCGCCCGCGCGCGGCGCTCGCCGAGTTCACGGTCCTCGTCATAAGACGACCCGTCACGTAAGAGCCAGTCGAGCGCAATCTGGTGGTAGCGCGTCGCCTTGATTTGCGGCAGGGCATAGCGTGTCGCCACGCGCGGCACGTCGTGGTTGGAGAGTACCCAAGTCGAGGCGGAATCGGATTCGACGGCTGCCTTCAAGCCCTTCTCGATTGCAGTGTGCATGTCATCATAGGTCCAAGCGGCCTTGGCAAACTCAAAGTTGAATGTCTGGCCAAGCTCGCTGGGACGCGCGTAGAGATACTGGCGCTCGGGCAGCACCCACGCCTCGGCAACGGCACTGCGCGGCGGATTATAGCGGTCGAACACGCGGCGCCACTCGCGATAGATCTCGTGGACCTCGTTGCGGTCCCACAGCGGATGGGTGCCGTCGTCAACCATGTCATCGCCCTCGGCGAGATGCCACCGGTCGAGGTCATCGCGGTCGAGATCCTTGGCGAGACCCTGCGCCACATCAATGCGAAAGCCATCGACGCCTCGATCGCTCCAAAACGCCAGGACGTCGCAAAAGAGCGCGTGAACCTCAGGGCATGACCAGTCAAAGTCCGGCTGCTCGGGCGTAAACATGTGCAGATACCACTGACCGTCCGCAACACGCGTCCATGCGGGGCCGCCAAAGTTGGCATTCCAATTGGTGGGAGGCAGCTCGCCATGCTCGCCGCGACCATCGCGGAAGATATAACGGGCGCGCTCGGGCGATCCGGGGCCGGCGGCAAGAGCGGCTTTGAACCAGGGGTGCTGGCTGGATGAATGGTTGGGCACGATGTCGACGATGACCTTGATGCCGCGCGCGTGAGCCGCAGCGATCATATCATCGAAGTCGTCAAGCGAGCCGAGACGTGGATCGACATCGCAGTAGTCCGCCACATCATAGCCACCATCGACAAGAGGCGATGGGTAAAACGGGCTCAGCCAGATGGCCTCGATACCCAGCCGCTCAAGATAGTCCATCTGCTGGGTAATGCCCGCGATATCGCCCAGACCCGAACCAGTCGAATCCTTAAACGAGCGCGGGTAGATCTGATAGATCGCGGCATCGGACATCCATGAACGCGAAGAAGACTTTTCTGTAACCATGGGGCGTGCCTCCCTTGCAACGAGGTTTTGTGAGATGCCCACGATGATACGCCCAAAGCTGACATTCGCAGCAAACAACGCCACAGCCACGACCCAAAACGCTCGCTCCCTCTCGGGTTCGAGCCCATGCGATGGATACAAAAAAGCCCGGCTACCGTAGTAGCCGGGCTATTGCGTTTGGAGCGGACAACGGGGCTCGAACCCGCGACCCCAACCTTGGCAAGGTTGTGCTCTACCAACTGAGCCATGTCCGCAT
>CATYDM010000010.1 GCA_958405195.1 uncultured Collinsella sp. | reverse complement strand
GCTCGCACGAAGAGCACATTAAGTGCTCTTCGGCTCGTGCGGAACTCGCGATAAATCTCACAGGCCGCGCACGGGCCCCTGTGGGCGAGCAAGCTGCGGAAACCCAGTCGGACCAGAGTAATGTCGGCTGAAAGGAATTCTGGCTGATGAACTATTCGCGACAAAGACTCGATAGGCAGCCCCTCTATGCCCTTTTATAAGTTGCGGTGAAATAGGGACTGAATTTGGGGTTGAATCGTTTAAACAGTCCCTATTTCACCGCAACTTATGGGAGGGATAGAAAAAGGCGGAGGCCCTGGAGAGGGTCTCCGCCTTTGTTGCAAGGGGCGATATTATTCGCTAACTGCTGGATTAGACCAGGCGGGCATTGATCGTCTCGGCGATCTTGGCGGCGTCGGTGGAACCCTTGACGGTGGCACGGAAGTCCTCGTCCATGAGCGCCTCGGCGACCTTGGACAGGATCTTGAGGTGCGTGGTGCCGGCCTGTGCACCGGGGATGAGCAGGGCAATAGCCACGTTGACGGGAGCGCCGTCCATGGTGTCCCAACCGGTCACACCGGACTCGTCCTTGACGACGATGACGGCAGCCTCGGTAATGGCGTCGGACTTGGCATGCGGGATGGCGAAGCCCTCCATCATGCCCGTGGTGACCTCGGCCTCGCGGGCCAGGAAGGCGTTCATCACGGCGTCGGCGTCGCTGGCGATACCGGCCTTGACAGCCTGGTTGGAAACGAAGCTCAGAGCCTCGTCACGAGAAGCGAAGTCCTCGGCGACAAAGACGTTCTCGACCTTCACGAAGTCAGCAGCCTCGGCCTTGGGGGCCTCGACGGCAGCGGCCTTGGGGGCCTCAACCGGCTTGGTTGCAGGAGCGGCCTTCTGATTCTTCTCGAAGTCGTACTTCTTGAAGGCCACGAACAGGATGCCACCGACCACAGCGCCGATGAGGATAGCGAGGACCCAAAGCGGACCGTTCTCGACAACGGGCAGGACCAGGAAGCCGCCGTGAGGCGCCGGATCGTGAACGTTGAACATAATGGTCAGGATCGAAGCGATAGAGGAACCGAACATCATGATGGGCATGACGGGCCAGATGTTCTTGGTCATGAACGGAATGGCGCCCTCGGTGATGTGGGTGCAACCAAGGATGAGGTTGACGATACCGGCGTCGTGATCCTCCTGGCTGAAGTACTTCTTGCCGACAACGACGGCAAAGGTGGTGATCAGCGGCGGAACGATGCAGGCGGCGGAGACGGCAGCCATGAAGTTGGTGCCGAAGTTGTAAGTGTCGGTGCCAACACCGGCGGCCAGAGCCTCGGTGAGCATAGCGGTACCGGTGACGTAAGCAGCCTTGTTGACCGGGCCGCCCATGTCAAAGGCGCACATGCAGCCGATGGCAAGACCCAGGACAACGGCGCCAGAGGCGGACAGGCCCTTGAGGAAGTCCATCATGGCGGTGTTGATGGCAGCCATGGGGCCGGAAATGCCGAGCATGACCAGACCGACGATAGCCGTCGAGAACAGCGGGTACAGGAAGATAGCTTTGAGGCCGTCCAGGTTCTTGGGCAGACCGGCAAAGACCTTCTCGAGCAGCAGGATGACATAGCCGGCGAGGAAGCCACCGACGATGCCGCCCAGGAAGCCGAAGCCCACGCCGGCGCCACCGGCGTCGATCATGCCGGTCTCGGCGTTAACAGGCAGGCCCTGGATGGCGATCATACCGGCAACAAAGCCGGGGACGAGCGCCGGGCGCTTGCCGATGGACTCGGCGATATAGGCGGAAAGCACCGGAACCATGAGGTTCATGGCGATGCCGCCGATGATCTTGAGCATCGCAGCAAAGCTGTTGTAGTCAGACGCCGTCGAATCGAAGGACGTAATGCCCCACAGGAACGAGACGGCGGTCAGGACACCACCGGCAACGACGAAGACCAGCATATGGCTGACGCCGTTCATGAGGTGCTTGTAGATAACGTGGCCGATGGACTCCTTCTCCTCAACCTCGTCCTCGACATCGGCAGCGGCTGCAACCGTGCTGTCGCCCTTGGCGGCGAGCGCGCGGTCAATCAACTTACCGGCGGCCTCAACGGACAGGGCCTTGGAAACACCAACGGAAACCATGGGCTTACCGGCGAAACGCTCAGCCTGGACATCCTTGTCTGCTGCGACGACGACGGCCTTGGCACCAGCGATCTCACTCTTGGTGAGCTCGTTCTCGACACCGACCTGGCCATGAGTCTCGACCTTAATGGTCAGACCGCGCTCGGCAGCTGCCTTCTCCAGCGCCTCCTTCGCCATGAAGGTGTGCGCAATGCCGGTCGGGCAACCGGTCGCGGCGATGATGTCAAACTTAGCCATGTGTCCCTCCTTCTTGAGTACAGCGCCCGCGGGCGCTCCCCTACACGCGCTTCGATGCGCGTTTTTCCACAACTGAAAGATACCAACCTACCGTCCGCGTGAGAAGAGACAAGGTGCAATTCTCTGGTGAAAGGTTCTTTCATAACCGTAAACGGTAAGTGAAAGATTACCATCAACACTTGAAACGGCAAGGTGTATCTTGTAATTAAAAATGCCCGTATACTATGGCATTGCGAATCAAATTAGATTTTCATGCCAACCAGGAGCCATCCATGACCGATAGTAGCAAGAGCGCACTTTCCCTCATTAGCACCCATCAGGGATACAGCGAGTCCGAGCAGCGCATTGTCGACTATATATTGGAGCACCAGTCCGAGGCGCCACGCCTCACGGCCGCTCAGCTCTCGCGCGCCGCCGCCACGTCCGAGGCGACCGTTTCGCGCTTTTGCCGCAAGCTTGGCTTTGGTAGCTTCCGCAGCTTTCAGTTTTCGTTGGCGAGGGATTTGGAAAGCCAGCGTAACGAGGGCCTGACTGACGAGGTCTCACTCGACAATATGGAGCAGAGCCTCAAGAACATCCTGGCTGCCAAGGTGAGCGAGCTTAATGCGACCATCGACGGCATTGATCACGACACGTTGGCCGCAGTTGTACACGCGCTTAAGAATGCCGGCGTTATTGAGTTCGCCGCCGTGGGCAATACAAACGCGGTCGCGCTCGACGCGACATTTAAGTTTTCGCAGCTGGGCCTGCGCTGCATGACGAGTACCATTAGCGAGACATCAATCGGCTTTGCGCTCACGTTGCGCCCGGGTGACGTCATCGTGCTAATCTCAAACTCCGGCAAATCGCGCCGACTGAATCGCATGGCAAAAGCGGCTCGCGACTGCGGCGCAACCGTGGTCGTCATCAGCAGCGACAGCAAGTCTCCACTCGCGCGCCTGGCAGACTACACTTTTAATACCGTCAACCACGAAGCACTACTGACAACGGGCGACTTCGCGTTCTCCAAGATGAGCGCCACGATGATCATCGAGGTCATCTACAACTTCCTGCTGCCCGAAATCGAAGACGCCCGCGAGCATATCAGCTACTACGAAGAGCTCATCCAGCCGGATAAAGTCGTTGAGTAAAACGCGTAGTGGGACAAAAATTTCAGTCGATTTTGTCCCACCAACACCGCTGATACGACCTAACCTCGAGCTTCTTCGAGCATCTGCTTTGCGTGGGCCAAGCTTGCCTCGGACTGATCGCCGCTCAGCATGCGGGCGATCTCGGCGGTACGCGCTTCGCCGGTTACCTCGTCCAAATGCGTCTGGGGAACATCGCCCGGTTCCTTGCTGACGACATAATGCTTGTCGGCCATGACGGCAACCTGCGCCAAGTGGGTTACGACAATCACCTGATGCGTAGCGGCGAGATCTGTCAGCACGCCCGCAAGTGCACGCGCCGTGGAGCCACCGACACCAGCATCGACCTCGTCAAACACCAACGTATCAACACCGTCCGCGTTACCGAGGACAACCTTGCTTGCCAGCATGACGCGGCTGAGCTCGCCGCCCGACGCAATGCGGCGAAGGGGACGTGGCGTCAAGCCGGCACCGCTGCGGTATAGCAGCTCGTAGCTCGAAGGACCAACGGGCGTCCACTCAGCACGGGGAAGATCGCGCGACTCCCAGACGAGCTCGGCACTACCCATCTCCAAGCGCGCCATCTGGCGGCCAACCTCGTGGCAGAAGCGCGGGGCCGCCGTATTGCGAGCGCGCTTAAGTGCCTTGGCAGCGGCAAACAACTCGCGCTCAGCGCTCCCGAGTGCCTCACGCGCCTTTTTGATCTGCTCATCGCCATCATCGACCAGGGACAGCAGCTCTTGCGAGCGATCGCGCATAGCAAAAACATCGTCCATGGTGGGACCCCACTGACGCAACAGGCCCTTGAGGTCGGAATACCGCTCACGCATGCGAGCGAGCTCGCGCGGGTCGAAGGCGACGCCATCGCGATAGGCACGAAGCTCGTTCGCGCAATCCTCAAGGGAGATGCAGGCATCCGAAAGCGCATCGGCAATGTCGCCCAGTTTGCGATCGACGGTAGCCATACGGGAAAGCTCTGCCACGGCGCTGTTCACGGCATCGAGCGCTCCCCCTTCGGAGGCAAGCGATGCATGGGCATCGTTAGCCGTGGCAACCAGTACCTCGGCATGTTCGGAGCGCGGCAGCAGTTCCTCGAGTTCCTCATACTCGCCCGGCTTGGGGTCGACCTCGCCGATGCGCTCGAGGGCAAAGCGCGCCTCCTCGACGCGACTCCCCTGCGCACGCGAGGCCTCTTCGACACGTCGAACCTCCTTGGCGGCAGCACGCGATGCCTTAAAGCAGGCGCGGTACGCATCCAGCGCCTCGAGCGCAGAGCGTCCCGCCCAGGCATCGACCATCGCAACGTGATGCGCCGGGTCGAGCAAGCGCTGATGCTCGTGTTGGCCGCACAGATCCATCATCACGCCAACGCGCTCCGAAAGCTCGCGCACACTGGCGATGCGACCGTCAATCTTCACGCGGCTGCGGCCCTCGGCAGAAAGGCTGCGCTGCACGGTAAAACCCTCCGTGTCGTGCGGCCCGTCGTAGAGTCGTGCCTCGACGCTCGCGAGCGCCTCACCCTCGCGCACCGTCGAGGAATCCGCGCGCTCGCCCAAAATAAGCTTGAGGGCCGAGAGCAGCGCGGTCTTGCCGGCGCCGGTCTCACCGGTCAGGACAGTCAGGCCGGCACTCGGCACCAGCGTCGCCTCGCGAATGAGTGCAATGTTAGAAACCTGCAGTTCATCGATCATGACGGACTCCGTAGAATACGCGGCTCACCGAGTTATAGAAGCTCTCGGGGCCGTAATCGAGCAGCAGCACATCTCCGGGCCCGCGGCGCACCGCCACGCTCTGAACGGTGCCATCGCAGGTAATAAACTGTCCATCGATAGCGATCGCCGGAATGCTCGGACGGTCATCAGACATAAAGATTTCGACGACATCACTCGGCGAAGTCAAGAAGGCGCGGGCCTGAATGGTGTGCGGCGCAATGGGCACGCAGACCATGCCCGTATAGTCGGGGCTCACGATGGGGCCACCCGCACTGAGCGCATACCCCGTAGAACCAGTCGCCGTGGACACGACCACGCCGTCGCCACGAAGTCGATCGATATGGTGGCCCGACACCGTGATGTCGAACTCGACCATATCGGACAGCGGACCGCGGGTAAGCGCCATGTCGTTGAGGGCGAAGGTGCGCACGACATCCTTCGTACCGTCTTCGCGCACGGACACGATATCCGCGGCGATGGTGGCGCGACGACTCACGTGCAGCTCGCCGGAAAGGGCGTCGCTCACGACCTGCAGAATGTCGCGCTCCTCGGGGCTCGCAGCAGTTAAAAAGCCCAGGTGACCATAGGAAAGACCGAGGATAGGAATCTCGCGATGGTTGAGGATGCGGGCAGCGCGCAGCAACGTACCGTCGCCGCCGAGCGTAATGACCAGATCGGAGCCGTCAATATCAGGCGTGCTCTGAATCTTGGATCGCTGGTCGGCAGCCCATGCCACCTCATAGCCCTGGCGCGTCAGCCAAAGCTCGAGCATCAGGCCGCTCTCGACCGCCTCTTGCTTGTAGTAATTGGGAACCAGAAAGACCTTCATAGCGTTGCAGCTTTCTCGCTCAAAACCGATACCTGGGATTGCAGCTCGTCTTGCGAGCGGTCACCGGGTTCAAATCTCGTGCCGTACAGGAAAAACTCAACGTTGCCCTTGGCACCATGAATGGGTGACACGCACACATCGACCGGGAACAGGCCCTTGGCAGCAAAGAGTTCAACCGCCGCCACGAGTGTATCGCGGCGCACGGTGGGATCGGTCACAATGCCGCCCTCGCTCACCAGCGCCGCCGGAGCCTCAAACTGCGGCTTTACGAGCGTGCAGAATGAACCCGTAGGAGCCAGGCACGCCAGTACCGCATCGATAATGTTCGCGATGCTGGTAAACGAGACATCACACACAGCCAGGTCGATGGCGCCGGAATAGCCAAGCTCAGGCAGCTGCGTCACGTTTGTGCGCTCATGCAGCGTCACGCGATCGTCCTGACGCAACGACCAATCGAACTGGGCGCGACCCACGTCCACCGAGACAACGGTCGCAGCTCCGCGCTTGAGCAGGCAATCGGTAAAACCGCCGGTAGAGCAGCCCACATCCAGACAGGCAAGGCCCGTCGGATTGATGCCAAACGCATCAAGCGCGCCTTCGAGCTTAAGACCGCCGCGGCCAACATAGGGAATGCGCCCCTTCACGTGCAGCGGCAGCCACGGCATCACCTTAAGACCCGGCGAAGTCAAGCGCTCACCGCCACTCGAGACCAAGCCGGCCATAAGAGTGCGAAGGGCATCCGCGCGATCGGCGCAGATGCCCTGTGAAATCAGTTCGTCATCAAGACGCACGCGTTTCATGAATGCCATCAACCATTCGTATCCGGAGATGCAGCCTAGCTATCCTGGGATTCGTTTGCCGCATCCTCATCATATTCCTGCTCGAGCTTGTCGGCCTCACGCGGCGTCAGCTCAAACTTGTCGACCATATCGACCGCGCGGGAGCCCAGCTCAATCGCTTCGTCAAACAAATCGAGCGAACGCTCCAAGGAGGTATCCTTGGAACGAACGGTAGCGATGATCTGGTCCAAGCGGTCCGAGATCTCGTCGAAGTTGCGGACGGAACCCTCTGGCATAGCTACTCCTCGACGGAGTCGACAACAGCCTCGGCGGCGTCCGCATCCTCGGCCAGCACGCCAGCCTCAGCCTGGGCAACCGCAACCTTGGCGGCAGCCTCGGCAGCCTGTGCCTCCTCGCGAGCGCGATCTTCGGCCAGCAGCTCTTGGTACAGGTCCTCGCCTGGCAGCTCCTCGCTGCGAGCGATCTTGCCCAGCACGCCGTTGACGAACGAAGCGGACTGGTCGGTGCCATAGGCCTTGGCAAGCTCGACGGCCTCGTTGATTACGATGGCGTCCGAGACCTCCTCGTCGGTGAGGAAGCGCATCTCATAGACGGCGATACGCAGCAAGTTGCGGTCGGCGCCGGGCATGCGCATAAGATCCCAGTTCTTGGCGACGGCGCGCAGAGCGCAGTCGATACGATCGATATGCTCGTAGGCACCGCGGCAAAGCTCCAGCGCATAGGGGTCGAGGGGACCCTTCGAGATCAGGAAATCGCCCTCGAGGACGCGCTCGAGCGGGCTGTCCGTGGCCTCGGCCTGGAACAGCAGCTGCAGCGCCTGACTGCGGGCAAGCGTGCGCCCGCGATAAACCTTAAGGCTCAAAGGTTACTCCTTGGGGAAAACGAGGCCGTCAATGCAAACGTCAACGCGCTCGACCTCGACGCCCACCTGAGCATCGATGGCAGCGACCACGGCGGCGCGAACGGCCTCGGCGAGCTTCTTGAACGGATAGCCAAAGAACACCACGACACGCACGGTGAGTGCGAGCTTGTCGCCGACGACCTCGGCCTCGACCGCCGGCTCGGAAGCAGGGGCCTTGGACGAGAGCATCATGGAGACAAGGTTGGTGGCAAGGTCCTTGACGCCAACGGAGGCGATGCCCTCGACATCCGACACGGCGCGCGAGACGATGGCGGTCAGAACATCGGGCGAAATGCCGATGCCGTCAATCTTGATTTCCTGGGGCATGAGTCCTCCTAGAAGAGTTGGTTGCTAGACGCGGGAGACGAACTTGCCGTCGCGGGTGTCAACCTTGATGACCTCGCCCTCGTTGAGGTACATGGGGACCTGGATGACAGCGCCGGTGTCGATCGTGGCCGGCTTGGTGGAACCCTGGACGGTGTCGCCCTTAAAGCCCGGGTCGGTCTGGACGATGGTAGTCTCGATGAACATCGGCGGGGTCACGCCCATGAGCTCGTCGTCGGCGAAGAGCAGCTGGCAGATGTCGTTCTCACGCAGCCACTTGGAGTTCTCGCCCACCATGTCCTCAGGAACGGGAACCTGCTCATAGGTCTCATTGTCCATGAAGATGTAGTCGGCGCCATCGTTGTAGAGGTACTGGAACTCACGGGTGGTGAGCATGACGCTCTCGAACTTGGTGCCGGCGTTGCAGGTGTTCTCGACGACGCGGCCGCTCTTGATGTCGCGGGTCTTGTAGCGCACAAACGCGCCGCCCTTGCCCGGCTTGACATGCTGGAACTCGACGATGGTGTAGACCTTGTCCTTGATGCGGAGACCGAGGCCGTTCTTGAAGTCGGCGGTAGAAATGGTAGGCATAGCGACCTTTCTTGTTATGGGCAGAACGCACAAGCGTCCAAATTACATACGACCGAAATTATACACTTGCAGACGGCGCCTGCAGCGAGCGCATAAAAAGAGAACGCGGGGCGTCCGAATCGATCCGGACGCCCCGCCCCAAACTATCTACCGAAGTAGACTAGCAGTCGATAACGTGCAGGTCGTGCGGGGTCTTGGTGAAGGGCTCGTAGCCGTTCTCGGAGACCACGCCGTAGTCCTCCAGGCGCACGCCGCCCACACCGGGCAGGTACACGCCGGGCTCCATGGTGATAACCGAGCCGATCTCGATGGTGTTCTTGCTGCGGTTAAAGTTAGGCAGCTCGTGGATGTCGATGCCCACGCCGTGGCCCAGACCATGGTTGTAGTAATCGCCATAGCCGGCATCGCCGATGATCTTCTTGGAAAGCTTGAAAATGTCGTTGCCCTCGACGCCCGGATGAATGGCGGCGACGCATTCCTCGTGCGTGCGGCGCACGAGTGCGTACAGGTCGAGCTGCTCTTGCGTGGGCTCGCCCATCACGACGGTGCGCGTCATGTCGGAGCGGTAATCACAGTAGCCCGCGCCGTAATCCATGAGGACGAAATCGCCCTTCTCGATCACGCGATCGCTCGGCACGGCATGCGGGTTGGCGGTGTTGGGACCGCTCGCCACGATGGAGCCGAAGGCCAGGCTGTCGGCGCCGTTGGCGAACATAAAGTTCTCGAGCTCGTTGCGAACCTGCTTCTCGGTCATACCGGGCTTAATAAACCCGAGCATGTGCTGGAAGGCGGCGTCGGTAATCGACTGTGCGTGGCGCATGAGCTCGATCTCCTCGGCGTCCTTGATGGCGCGCATCTTGCGGATGTCGTCGTGCATCAGCGGCAGCATGCAGGCGACGGAGCGGTCCTCCAGGCCGCGCTGAATGCCCTGGTAGAAATAAATCTGCATATCGTCCTCGACAGCGCAGACGCGGCACTTGTTGGCCGCAATCTTGCCGGCGACCCAACCGGGGATGGTGCCCTCGTCCATGTCGTAGACCCAAGGGCTGCCGGCGGGCGTGTTCTCCTCAAAGCTGTTGAGGTAGCGCGAGTCGGTGTGGAACAGGCACTGGTCGGCCGTAATAAACGCAGCGTGCGGGAACTCGAAGGTGTAGTCGAAGACGCCCTTCACGCCCGTAAGCCAACGAAGGTTGGCCTCGTCGCGCACCACGATGGCGTCGTAGCCACGCTCGACCATCAGGGCACGGACACGCTCGATACGACCGGCAGGACCGGCAGCAAACTCAGACATGCAGATTCCTTTCTTGTTGTCTCTATATAGACGGGACGGGTCTCAACCGAACGACGGGATCGCATGCGATCCACAACCGATTGGAAACCCGCACCTCAACATGATACGAAAGACAATGGATGTCAATAAATCTTAGAGAAGTTCTTTGCGTGAAGCCAAGTAGGCGTGAGCATGGCGCTCAAGGACCTCGTCCTCAACGCTCGTTAGACGAATGGCGCCGAGCGCCGCGGGCAGCGGCAACATACTGCGGTTCGAGCGGACAAACTGCTGCCTGCGGAACTCCTCGATATATGCGGCAGGCTCCAGATCGAAGGCAAGTTCCTCGATACCAAAGTCCTCCAGGCAGTCATCGACCTCAAAGACGTAATCGATATCGAAGTCGCAGGCATCATGTGCTAGGCGCGCCTCAAAGCGCATGCCCTCGGACAACAGCTGGTAGGCAGGGACCTGCGAAGCGGCATCGCCCAAGCAAGCGCGCAAGGTACGCTCCCCCGTCTTGCCAAAATCGAGCGCATGGCGGGCGCTCGGGTTCGTGGCCATCAGTACGTCTTTACGGGCAGTCTGAGACCATTGAACAGCATTGACGAGCGCGACCTCCTCGCCCGCGAGAATCTCGGGGACGGTCTCAGTAAACTGATTCCAGCGTGACTTGCTGCTCGAAAGCATGGTGCCAACAAGTACCACAAAGCCGAGCTTGAGGTCCTCGGGGTCCGCCTCGCGAACAAAGTCGAGGTCACACACGACCAAGCCCGGTTCGGGACGGAACGCGATAGCGGGAAGTGCATTGGCCGACGAGGCGACGAGCGGCTTCATGGTCGTCGCGACCGTGAGCATGGCGTCGAACGTCGTCGGCAGCAGCGCGCACTCGGTGCGACCGCACCACTGGTTGGCGCACCAGCTAACAACCGAGCAGGTTGCGGCATCGCCAACGGCGACAACCAGATCGTCGCAGGTAATGCCGTTGGCAGACAAGGCGCCAAAGATAGCATCGGCATCGGCCAGCGTGGCACCAGCAGGCGAAACCTCGAGGACTAGCGGCGACACGGCAAAACCGGCGTCGACCAGCGCATGCTCGACGACCTCACCAAAACGCTCGGATGTGGCGTCGTTCCAAACCACCATCGCGCGCTTAGGCTTGCCAACGGCCGAGGCAAACATGCGCGACAGCTCATCGAACGCACCCAATCCGACACGGACATCGACACTGCGGTTTTGGAAATTGATCAGTTGACGGCGAATCATAGCAGCCCACGCTCCAAAAGCATCTCGGCACAAAGGTAGGAAACGTCCTCGAAGGACTTGTTGCGAATATCAAGGGTAAGATCGGCGGCCTGGCGATACAGCGGACGGCGATGCTCAAACAGGCGCGCAGCATGCTCGGGCGAACGGAAATCGGGACGCGTGTCGGACCGACGAATCTGGCGAATCGAATCCTCGAAGTCGCCCTCGAGGTACACGCACGTACCCATTTCGTGCATCAGTTCAATATTCACCGGCGTTTCGACGATACCGCCCCCGCACGAAACCAACAGGCTGCGCTCGCTTTGGAGCGAACGGAGCGCCGAGGTCTCGAGCTCGCGAAAACGACCCTCACCCTCGGTCTCAAAAATCTCGGTTACCGACTTGCCGCAACGGCGCACGACCAGGCGGTCGGTATCGATAAAACGCCGCTTGAACATAGTGCCGACGTTGCGCGCGAGCGTCGATTTGCCCGCGCCCAAAAAGCCGATAAAGAAGATATGGTCGCAGCCGTGTTTGGTGTGCTGGGACATGACGAGACCTATTCCTCGCAGGGAAGGTCGCGAAGGGCCCGACGCTCAAAGATACGGAAGATCTGCGTATACCACAGGTCCTGCGTCGCCTGCGGCTTAACCAAGATGGTATCGACGCCGGCGAAGTTGCCGCTCCACACGTCCGTGTAGAGCTGATCACCGATCAGCACCGCCTCGTCGGCCGTGGCGCCGAGGCGCTTAAGACCCGCCTTGAGGGCAAACGGCGCCGGCTTCATAGCGTGGCTGATGGCCTCGAGTCCCAGCTCGCGTGCAGAGCTCATGACCTGGTCGCGATGCCAGTTGTTGGACACCATGCACAGCTTAAAACCTTTGGCGCGGGCGGCGTCGAGCCAAGCAGAAACCGCGGCGGGAACCTGCTCGGTGTCGCGCGGCACCAGAGTGTTATCGCGATCGAGCAGAATGGCGCGTTTGCCATCGGCCCACAGGATATCAAGGTCGATGCGATCGACCGAGGCAACGTATCGTTTGGGGCTAAAAATCCTCATGCTAATTCCAAGACTGTTGATGCTCTTCGTAGGTTTGCGAGAAGTACTCCTCGTCCTGCGTAATGTAGAAATACAGGTCCTCGGAGTCGGTCGGCTCAAGCGTGGCCTTGAGTGCCTCGAGCGACGGAGAGCAGATGGGCGTGGGCGGCAGACCCTCGTGTTTATAGGTGTTATACGGACTATCGCTCTGCAGGTCGTCGGCGGTAACCTCGCCACCGGTGACATACATCATGGTCGCATCGCTGTTGAGATAGCGCAGACCGTCGAGCTTGCCGGCAAGGCGGTTGTAGAAGACCGAGGCCACGTGCGCGCGCTGGTCGGCGTTGAGGCCCTCGCGCTCAACGATAGAGGCCAAGTTGACGATGTCGTAGTCGGACATCTCCACGCCATAGCGCTCCTTAATCTTGGCTTCGCAGTTCGCAAAGTCAAGCGACTTGTACTCGGTCTTAAACTGATCGAGCATAGCGCGAATCACGCCATCGGCCGTCGGCGAATCACCCAACGAATAGGTCTTGGGGAACAAGAAACCCTCGAGCGAGTCGTTAGCGGCGCCCTTAAGGAAGCTATAGTCGTCCACGTAGTTGGAGGCCTTGGCCTGGTTGAGGAAGTCTTCCTTAGAGATGCTGTCGTAGGCCTGGGCCACACGGTCGGCGACTTGATCGACCGTTAGGCCCTCAGGGATAGTCAGCGCATTGGAGCCCGCGTTGGGGCCTTCCATGAGCTGCTGAACAACCTTGGTCGCATCCATGAGTGTGGTGAACGAATAATCACCAGGCTTGAGCGACATATCGGCGTTGAGCTTTTTCACCGCCGCATAGTAATCCTTGGGATTTTCGACGATATGGTTCTCGGAGAGAATCGAGGCGATAGTATCGCCCGAAGCACCATCGGGAATGGTCACCGTAACCTGCTGACCAGCCGTGACCTTCGTATCCTCACCGGCAAAGAAGCCCTTGACGGCCGGCACGACAAAGAAAGCGATCGCAGCAAGTGCGAGCACCGCCACCACGACGCCGATGATCATGGGAACCGGAGAACTCTTCTTTTGAGCACCGCGACGAGCATGCGTGTTGTAGCTCGAGCGGGTCGCCGGAGCAACGCCATGCGAACCACGAGCGCGATGCGAATGCGATTGGGGGGCCTGCGTTCGCTGGGTAGGTGCCTGCTGCTTAAAGCGGGTACCGCCTGCAGGCTGGGCCGTACGAGCAGTGGGCTGCTGAACCGTCCGCTGAGTAGGTTGGGCCGAACGAGAGGAGGACTGCGCCGGGCGCGCGGCAGGCTGAACTGCACGCTGCGCCGGCTGTGCCGGACGCTGGCCAGGCTGGGCTGGACGCGACGCCGGCTGCCGTGTACGATTTTGTTGGCGCGGATCGGAAGCGCTAGGCATGCGAAACCTCCTCGTTTTTACGATCGAGCCACGTCTGCAAAAACAGGCTGGCGGCAATCATGTCGATCTTGCCCCTCATCTGCTTTTCGTTGAGTCCCTGCTCGCGCAGGATACGCTTGGCCTCTTGCGAGGACAGACGCTCGTCCTCAAACTCCAACGGAAGATCGAGCTCGTCGGCAATCTTTTGCGCCACAGCGGCAACGCGCTCGGCCTGAGGGCCGGGCTCACCGGCCATGGTCAGGGGACGTCCGCTTACCAGGATGTCGGGCTCATAGTCCTCAACCAGGTAGCGGAACGTCTTGGCCATACCGGTGACCTCTGCAGCCGGGAGCACCTTGACGGGCATCGCCATCTTGCCATCACGGCTCGAGACGGCGATGCCGATCCTGGTCTCCCCTATGTCCAGCGCAAGCGCGACCACAGTGACTTCTTAGATTCTTAGGCGCCGAGTGCGGTCTTAGCGGCCGCGAGGGCATCGGCGATACCGGCAGCGTTCTTGCCACCGGCCTGGGCCATGTTGGGACGGCCACCACCGCGACCGTCAACCAGACCCGCGATCTGCTTGATCACGTTACCGGCGTGGAACCCGGCCTTCACGGCGTCATCGGAGCCGGCAGCGAGCAGGGCCGGAGTGCCCTTCTCAGTCACGCTGGCGACGACACAAGCGACAGGGCCGGCGACCTTCTGGTGCACGGTATCCCATACGTTGCGCAGGTCGGCAGCCTCAAGGCCCTGGAGCTCAGCGACGACGAGCTTGTAGCCGCCGAGCTCGACGGCACCCTCGATGGCACTGGAAATGGCGTCGGAGGAACCACCGGTCAGAGCCTTTTTGAGCTTGTTGGACGTCTCGCGCAGCTCGGCCTGCAGGTTCTCCACGCGGGCGGGAACCTCGTCGACGCGGCACTTGAGCGCAGCGGCGGCGGCGTCAACGAGCGCCAGGCGGTCGGCCATGTAGTCGAGGGCACCCTTAGAGGTCACGGCCTCGATACGGCGGACATTGGAGCCCGTGGAGGACTCGGAAATGATCTTGAACAGGCCAATCTCGGCGGTATTGGCAGCGTGCGTGCCACCACAGAGCTCGCGGGAGAACGGCTGGTCCTCGGCGCCCACGGAGACGACGCGGACAACATCGCCGTACTTCTCTCCAAACAGAGCGACAGCGCCGGCAGCCTTAGCCTCGTCGATGCCCATGACACGGGTCACAACCGGCTTGGAAGTGAAGATCTGCTGGTTGACCAGGTCCTCGACAGCCTTGAGCTGCTCGGAGGACAGGGCCTCGAAGTGCGTGAAGTCAAAGCGCAGATGCTCGGGCGTCACCAGCGAACCGGCCTGGGAGACATGCTCGCCCAGGACCTGCTTAAGGGCGGCGTCGAGCAGGTGGGTGGCGGTGTGGTTGCGGCGCAGGAAACCACGGCGCTCGGCGTCGAGCGCGGCGGTCACGGTAGCACCGACGGTCAGCGTGCCCTCGGCAACGTGGGCGACGTGAGCATACAGGCCGTTGTGGTTCTTGGTATCGGAAACGGTCAGCGAAACGCCCTCGGCGGAAAGCTCGCCGGCGTCACCCTGCTGGCCGCCCATCTCGGCGTAGAACGGGGTGCGGTCGAGCACGACCTCGACGTCCTCGCCGGCGGCAGCGGACTCGACGGACTCGCCATTGCGAACGATGGCGACAACCTTGGCACCCTCGATCGCATCGTTGTCATAGCCGTCGAACTCAGTCGCGGCGACCTTGTCGGAAAGCTCGACCCAAACGTCGTTGAAGCTGCCCCAGGCGTCGCCTTTGGCATTGGCGCGGGCGCGGGCCTTCTGGTCCTCCATGCAGGCAGTGAAGCCGTCCATATCGACATCGTGGCCAGCGGTGCCGGCGATCTCGACGGTCAGGTCGATGGGGAAACCAAAGGTGTCGTGCAGCTTAAAGGCAACATCGCCCGGAAGCACAGCACCCTCGGCAAGCGCTGCCAGGGCCTCATCCAGGTAGACGCGACCGTTGTCGAGCGTCGTGGAGAAGCGCTCCTCCTCGGAGGCGACGATACCCTTGACGAGCGCGACGTTCTTGAGCAGCTCAGGATAGGCCTCGCCCATCTGAGCGTTGACCTCGTCGATAAACTTGGTCAGGAAGGCGCCCTCGATGCCCAGCAGGCGACCGTGGAACACGGCACGGCGGAGCAGGCGGCGAAGGACGTACTCGCGACCCTCGTTACCGGGCAGGATGCCGTCAGAGATCATGAAGTCGACGGCACGGGAGTGGTCGGCGATGATGCGAAGAGAACGGCTGGCGCCGGAGTAATCGTCGGCGTCATAGGTCTTGCCGCTGATCTCCTCGCCCAGCTTGATGAGGTGCTGCATCAGATCGCCGTCGTAGTTAGCAGTCTTGTGCTGCATGATAGCAGCCATGCGCTCCAGGCCCATGCCCGTATCGAGGTTGCGGTGCGGCAGCTCCGGCATGGAGCCGTCCTCCTGACGGTCGTACTGGGTAAACACGAGGTTCCAGAACTCAAGGAAGCGGTCGCAGTCGCAGCCAGGCTTGCAGTCGGGGCTGCCGCAGCCGACCTCCTCGCCCATGTCAAAGTAAATCTCGGAGCACGGACCGCAGGGGCCGGTGGGGCCAGCGGCCCAGAAGTTGTCGTCCTCGCCCAGGCGGGAGATGTGGTCCTCAGCAATGCCCAGAGAACGCCACACGTCGTGGGTCTCGTCGTCCTCGGTAAAGACGGTAAAGTACAGGCGGTCGAGCGGCAGCTTGAACTCCTTGGTGATGAGCTCAAAGGCCCAGGCGCAAGCCTGCTCCTTGGAGACGCCGCCAAAAGAGAAGTCGCCGAGCATCTCAAAGAAGGACAGGTGACGGCCGTCCTCGCCGATGCAGTCGATGTCGTTGGTGCGGACGCACTTCTGGCAGGAGATCGCGCCGATCTCCTTCATGGTCTTCTTGCCCTGGTAGTACTCCTTAAACTGGTTCATGCCGGCGTTGGCAAGCAGCAGCGAGGGATCGTCGGGAACAAGGGACGAAGAAGGATAGAGCTTAAGACCGCGCTCCTCAAAGAAGTTGAGGAACTTGGAGCGGATCTCGGCCGTAGTCATTGACGGGTAGTCAGCACTCATAGAGGGAATCTCCTCGGTTTCACATCGAAACAGTTCAAACGTAACGATATTACCATCCCACCGCGCAAGTGCAAAAAAGAGGGCCGCCAAACAGCGACCCTCCAGCGAAAGTGCACGTTATTCAGTACTGTGCGATCCTTTGAAAAAGGACTGCTGTAGAATTACATATAAGAGTCACCCGGAAGGAGCGATCGATGAAAAGTAAACGATTTGTCCTGAATGCACTTCTGGTACTAGCACTTTTAGCGCTCTTGGCCTTCTCCTGCTGGTACGCAAACCAACCAGCATTTGGCTACGTATTGTATGCAGTAATGTCCGGCGATAAGGCTTATTACACTCTACGCGCAATTGACGTTCTCTTTTTCTATGTAGCCGGCCCCTTATCAATCGCTTTGCTCGCGTTTATTGTCATTTACAACTTCAAGAAACGTTAATAGGGCCTATTTAGAATCCGAATCGTCCATGGAGCCGTCGATGCCGGTTTTGGTATCGTCGTCCGAGTTGGAGTCATCGTCCTTGGCGAAGGGATTCTTGAAGAAGCCCGTGGCATCGGGTTGCAAACCCGAGAGCTTGATCCAAGGATTATCGAGCTCGGGCTTGGGCATGGCCTTGGCCTCGGGCGCAGTCTCGTTGCCGATGAGCTCGGACTCGTAGATGAAGGTATCGTCGCCGAGCGCATCGTAGGCGGCGACCGGGTTGCCATCGGCATCGCGGTACGGTGTGCCCTTAAACACGGCGCCGTCATAGGCCACAAGCTGGCGGCCGGTCTCATTCTCGAAGTAGTACACGAAGATACCCTTGAGGGCCGCACATAGCGGGATGGCAATAATCATGCCGATGGGGCCCATGAGTGCCGAGCCAATAACGAGCGCCGTGAGGCTCATGATGGGATGCACCTGCACCGAGCTCTGCATAACCTTAGGCGAAATCACGTTATCGGTGACGTTTTGCGCGACCATCGTCACGATGAGCGTCCATAACGCCAACATGGGACTGAACATGAAGCCGAGTACCGTGGCGATTGCTGCGCTCACCCAGGGACCGACGACCGGAACCAAATGCATGATGCCGGTAAAGATAGCCATGAGCGCCGCATACGGATGACCGATGATCAAAAAACCGATAAAGGCGAGGAAACCACCGCAGATGGACGTCACGACCATACCGCGCATGTAGCCGCCGACAGAGCGAGAAAGGATGGCGACCATAAAGCGGTACGAGGTCTCCTTCTCCTGACCGATGATGGTGCAAATCTCGTGGTGCATGCGAGGGTAGTCACAGGCCATCCAGTACGCAAGCACCAGACCAAGGAAGATCACGAACAACTGCGACGCCGTGTTGGTAATGAGCGGGAACACACCGCGGCCCAGCTCGGCTGCAATCTGGGACACGTACTTCGATGCGACGGTAACGAGCGAGGACAGATTGTCGTCCAAGTACTCCTTAACCGGCGTGTTGTTGAGCGTCTTGGCATGCGAGATCATCTCATTGAGATCGCCACCCGCAACACGAAGCTGCTCGGGCAGACGGCTCAGGACTTCCATGATCTGACCAAAGAGAATCGGCGACAGGATGCAAACGACGCCGACGAGCACGGCAACAACAACAATAAGCGAGATAAGCGAACCGATGCCGCGATTCACGCCATGGTGCTCAAGCCAGTTGGTGATCGGGGACATCACAAAAGCAATGATGGAGCCGACGGCAAGAAACTCAATAACCGGCGCCAGGATGCCCATAAGGTTAAAGATGACAGCGGCGATGACAATGCAGCCGACAACAGCCCAAATGCGCAGCGTCAGAATGCGGGTGTCGCGCAGCACGCGATCGGTTTGTTGGGGGTGCTCACTCATGAACGAATCATCACTCCGTCGGGGTCGATCTTGTCCTGAATCTTCTTAAGCGTGCGGCGCAGCAGACGCGAAACCTGCACCTGAGAAATACCAAGCTTCTTGGCGATCTCGATCTGGGTCATACCCTTCACAAAGCGCAGCTCGATCACCTCGCGCTCGCGCGGCGAGAAATCACGGATGGCTTCCTCGATCACTAGGCGGTCATCGGTAAAGTCGAGCTCGTTGTCGTCGTCGGCGTAACGGTCGAGAATCGAGGGCGCATCGTCGGAATCGGACGCACCAGGAGCCTCGATGGGCACCGAGGTATAGGCCGAAGACGATTCCATAGCCTCGAGGACCTCATCGACAGTCACATCTAGATACTCAGCGATCTCCTCAACCTTGGGCGAACGCTGCAGCTCGTTGGTAAGTTTGTCAGTAGCTTGGTTGACCTTGGCCGAGAGCTCCTGCAGACGACGCGGTACGCGCACGCTCCAGCCCTTGTCGCGGAAATGGCGTTTGATCTCGCCCAGGATAGTGGGTGTCGCAAACGTCGTGAACTCGAGTCCGCGCTCGGGGTCAAAGCGGTCGATAGCCTTGAGCAAACCCAGATAGCCGACCTGCATGAGGTCGTCGAGCGGCTCGCCGCGATTCTTAAATTTGTTGGCAAGAAACCTTACCAGGTTCATATGGGACATGACGAGCTGTTCGCGGGCGTCCGGATCACCGGTCTCCTTGTAGCGACGAAACAGCTCGCGGGTTTTCTCCTTGTCCCAAGCGGTCTTGCCGCTCCGGGAACGTTCGGTCATATTAAATATCCGCCTTGAGGTCGAGGGAAAGCGTCAGGGGCGCCGCAGTCTTTTCGTAGGAGTCGCACACGCTCGCCAAAATAAGCTCGGCATAAACAGCAGCCTGGTCATCCTCGTCGACGGTGGCCTGATCGCCAAAGGTAAAGGTCATGCCAACGTGAGATTCATCGACATCGAATTTGATTGAGATGTCGTCGGAATCAACAGCCGTGCAGCCAAAGATAAAGGCTTCCTCGGCAGCCATGCGGATGTCCTCGATGCGATCGACAGACATAGAGCACAGGGCACCAACGTTGGCTGCCGTCATGCGCACAAGGCGAGCGAGACGCGGGTCACCGGCAACGGTCAGCGTGATAGGGCAGGTTGCTTCGCTACTCATCGCAGGACTCCTCAGAGGTCTCGGCGGGCGTATAGGTGTAATACTGAGCCGGCTTGGATACAGACTTCTGACCATCATCGTCGCCCGCGGCGGCCTCGTCCTCGCCAATTAGGACGCGCTCGGTAGGCTGCTCGGCCTCCGCAGCGGCAGCGGCGAGCTTGCGATCGGCGTCGACTGCAGGAGCCTTCACCTTATTGAAGAGCTTCTGCACAGCACCGGCGGCAGAGTCGGTCACGCTCGACACAGCATTGCTGGCCTCGGCCATGCTGCCCGTAACCTCGGAAATGTCGCGAACCACGGCTTCGACCTCTACGAGATTGGAGGTAAGGGCATCAACTGCCGTCTTGCTCGACTTAAGCAGCGGCTCCATCTGGGCAAGCGCCGGCGTAAGCTCATCGACAGCGCCATCGAGCTTTGCCACCACAGGCTGAGCCTCGGCGATGGTGTTGTTGAGGTCGTTCACGGTCTTATCGAGCGAGTCGACAACATTGCGTGTCTTGCGCAGGGTAAGCGCGAGCTCAGCGATGGCCCACACGCCCGCAACGGCGAGCAGCAGCAGGGCGATTTGAATGGGACTCATACAAGCCTCCCGGAAAAATCGAAATACAGACGCTTTTCATGGTACCCCAAAGGGGACCGAACATGCCAAGAGCAGCAACGTGGGACAAAATTATCAGCAGCTACTTCGGTGCATTCCCGCTGCGGTCGCGCTCGCTTTGCTCTACGCGCCACTCTTCCCAGCCGCGCCCGGCAGGCTGCCAGAACGCACCGCGCTCCAGCCCCTCGGGCAAATAGCGCTGATCGACCCAGCCTTCGGGATAATCGTGCGGGTATTTATACACACCGTAGTCGTCGCTGCCTGGGCGATGGCGATCGCGCAGATAACTCGGCACCTCGCGAAGCCCACTAGAATGGATATCGGCCAGCGCCGCATCAATCGAAGCCTCACACGCGTTGGATTTAGGGGCCAAAGACACATAGAGTGCAGCCTGAGCCAGGTTAATGCGGCACTCGGGATAGCCAATGACCTCGGCAGACTTAAACGCGGCATGCGCCACCAAAAGCGCCTGCGGGTCGGCGTTGCCAACATCCTCAGAAGCCTGAATCATAATACGGCGAGCGATAAACTTGGGATCCTCCCCCGCATCAATCATGCGCGCGAGCCAATAGATCGTGGCATCGGGGTCGCTACCGCGCATGGACTTAATAAACGCACTGATGATGTCGTAGTGCATGTCGCCGTTTTTGTCATACGAAAATCCACGACGCGGGTTGGCGATCTTCACGTCATCCACGGTGATGGGATAGCGCTCCCCCGCCGCGGGCGCTGCCGTTCCCTCGGTATCGGGACGCGTGACGGCAATCTCGCTCGCAAGTTCGAGCGTCGTGAGCGCCGAGCGAGCGTCACCCGCTGCCAGCGTGCAGATGGTCTTAACCGTATCCTCATCGGCCGAGAACTTGCCGTTCAAACCCTGCGGCGCCTCGAGCGCACGCTCGATAAGCGTGGCGATATCCTCGTCTTTAAGATGCTCAAGCTCCACCACGCGACCGCGCGAGAGCAATGCCGAGTTGACCTCGAAGTACGGATTCTCCGTCGTGGCGCCAATCATAATGACGGTACGGTTCTCAACCGCATGCAGCAAGGCATCCTGCTGAGACTTGGAGAAGCGGTGAATCTCGTCGATAAACAGGATGGTGCGGCGGTCGTACGTATTCAGGCGCGTCTTGGCCTCGTCAATCACGCGGCGAAGATCCTTTACGGTACCCGTCACGGCGCTGACCTCGACAAACTCGCTCTTGGTATGGTTGGCGATAATGTGGGCCAGCGTCGTCTTACCCGTACCGGCAGGCCCGTACAGAATCACGCTCGAAAGCACGTCGTGCTCGATTGCGGCACGCAGCCATGAACCCTTACCGACGGCCTTTTGCTGGCCCACGTACTCGTCGAGCGAATTGGGGCGCATGCGCACCGCAAGCGGCGCATTCTGAAAGGAACGCTCGCGCGTCGAAGCAGAAAAAAGGTCGTCCATAGCCATCCCGTGTATCAATCAAAAACGTTTTCCACTAAGAGTATACCGAATTAATACGAACTACCGTTCGTTAATATAGGTACGGTGCGGAAACTCCAGACCAGGGAACAGCTTGCTCGTCAGCTCGCAGAAATAACCGTCCGTCATGCTCGCGATATAATCCACCACGGCTTGATCCTTGTCGTCCTGCCAGGCATAGGTGCGATCATAGTAGGAAAGCTGCTGCTCAATGCGCGAAATATGGTGCTTAAAGATGTAAGAGGGCTCGTCGCCACTGTTTAGATCCCGCAGGCAACGGTCGTAGAGCTTTTCGAACGCCTCGCGCAGCTCCACCTCGGAATCGCCTTCGATACCGCCCTTGCTATAGATCTTCTCGTAGTTCTCCCGCTTGGCCCGGCGGATTTCCTCAAACAGGTCCTCGCTCATCTCGATACGCGGCTTACCATAGCTGTGCTCAACGATATCGATGGAGGCATGCGTGAGGATCCAACTGTTGTAGGCACCGCCCCGGCCATCATCAAAGGCGTCGGGTGACAGCAGGCCCGCCGCAATGGCGTCTTGGCGATCGCGCCCAACGTAGGCAAGAATATCCGAGATGCGAACGACGCAGCCCTCGAGCGTCATGGGACGCAGATGCTCAATTGCGCTATAGCCCGTGGCAATGCAATCTTCAACCGTCAGGTCAAACTGGTCAAAGGAGCTCATGTCCGAGAGCTCAAACACACGCTGCTCGTACTCGCCGTTATGGCATAGCACGCCGTCGAGCGTCTGGAGCGACACGTTGCGGCCATACAACGCGTCGAGCACGCGGACCGACTGCACATTATGGAAAAAATAACGCCCCGTGCGCTCATGATAGATATCGTTGAGGAAGCGCTCGCCGGCATGGCCGAAAGGCGTGTGTCCCAAGTCATGACCCAGGCCAATCGCCTCGATCAGATCGCAATTGAGCCCCAGGGCGCGACCGATATCGCGCGCAATGCGGGAGACAAGCTGCACGTGCAAACCGCGGCGTGACAGATCGTCATTGCTACGGAAGCTAAAGACCTGCGTTTTGCCTGCATAACGGGTGTACGCCGGAAGATGAAGTATCTTTTCGGTATCGCGCATAAACGCCGGACGCATAAGCGTACCTTTGTCGGCGGCGCGATCAATACGACGAATGACCTGATCGTCGTTGCAACGATACGGGTTGACATAGCCCGAAGCACGATCGGCGGCAATGCGCTCGACAAGTTCGGGCGACAACGCCGAGGGGATACGGTCCATGCGCGCCTTAATGACGGCCGTTTCTTGATTAGTTGCCATGGCATGCTCCTTAAGAAGGATGCGCAATCGGTTACAAAGTGCAGCCCACGACCTCGATTATGGCAAAAATAGGCACCAAAAACGGCAGCAATGGCAGGGAGCGTGATTTTGCGATGAGGCAAGCGACGGCAAGGGTCAGGAGCGCAACCGCAAACGCGACAACGCCGCCCAGGGGATCGAAGGTACAAAGGGCAAAGAGTGCCTTGACGTCCCCCATGCCAATGCCCGGGATTTGGCGAAGACGACGCCAGAGGGACTCAGTCAGCACGAGAGCAAGATACACAATGACGGCAAGACCCGCGTGGTCAAGCGCAGTGTTCAAACCGAGGTCGAGCCAAACACTCGCCAACGCCGCCACGGCACATGCGCCGGCAAGCCCATTGGGAAACCGCCGCTCACGGGCATCAATCCACGCGCCGGCAAAGATGCAAATCCAAAACGGGATATAGATCATCGAAAACCTCCTTGGGCAGCAGCTCAAACGCAAAAACCACCACAAAGGTGCCTGTCCCCTTTGCGGTGGTTTTGGTGGTGGTTATTTGGCGCCTTGCATGACCTCGTCGAGGGTGACGTTTACGGCATGCTGGGTAGGAACCCAGTCGACCTTCAGGAACAGCGCTGCCACCGTGATGGGGATATAGCTGAACATAAAGATCGGGAAGGTAAACAGGTTGGTCACCAGGCGCCACTTTTGCGCACAGTGAATATGCTTGTACTCAAAGATAGTCGTGAGCAGCGCCAGGATAAAGAAGGTCTGATACATCATGGCGAAGGTCATAATGAGCGAAGCGGCGCACGCCTGCATCTCGACTTCGGTAGCCAAGAAACCATGCGAAAGGCCACCCACAATCAAGAACGTCGCATTAGCGAGCATCGAGATCAGCGATAGCAGCATACCCGGGGCGATCGTCATGAACATGTCATAGGCGGCAAAGCGATGATAGCGGAACGTCGACTTGACCAGATGCTTACCGTAGGTAAAGAACACCTGGTAAAAGCCCTTGGTCCACCGCATGCGCTGTTTCCAGGACGCCTTAAACGTCACGGGCTGTTCGTCAAAGAACTCCGCCGGCGCATAACCGATGCGAATGCCGTGAATGGCGCAGAACGTGGTGAACTGAATATCCTCGGTCAGCGTATGGAACTGCCAACCGTGCATGCCCTCGATAACGCTGGCGGAGATGAGGTAGCCCGAACCCGAGACAGCGCAAGAAGTCTTGCAGATATTGCGCGCGTTGTTGAGAAAGCGCGCCTCGCGCAGGTACCAAGTAGCATTAGCTGCCGAGATCCACGAGCTGCCAAAGTTCTTGGAGTTGCGATAGCTCGTGACCACATGGAAGCCCTGGTCAAAGGCATCGTTCATCTTGGAGACGTAATCGCGGGAGATGACGTTATCGGCATCGAAGATAAAGTAACCTTCAAACGTATCCGGATACTCGTTAAGAATACGGTCGAAACCAAAGTCCATGACCCAGCTCTTACCCTTGCGGGCAAGGTCGTTGCGCTCATAGACAATAGCGCCCGCCTCGCGCGCAAGCTGTGCCGTGTTGTCGGTGCAGGCATCGGCGACCACAAAGACCTCAATAAGCTCGGACGGATAATCCTGGTCCTTGATGGAGCGAACGAGGTTGGCGATCACGGCCTCCTCGTTATGCGCCGCGATAAAGAAGGCATAGCGGTGGAGTTTTTTGGCCTTGGGAGGCGCGACCTCGCCACGAAGAGCACCGATGACAAAGAAGACCACCTGGTACAGAAAGCAGACCGTGAGCAGCGTGACGACAATCTGGTTGAAGATCACGATGGGCGTGTTGGTTTGTAAAAAGGCGAGCATGCAGGCTCCCAGGAACGCGTTACGTAAACAATCGTATATCTTACCGCAGGCTAGGGGCGTTCAAGAAACCACCTAATACTGACTAGGCTTCGAGAAGACCGAGCTGAGGAACGATCTCGTCGCCGGCAGCGGTGCGACCAAGCGAGCGCGGGGCCAGGTCGTCAAGAACCGCAGCGAGATCCCACGGCAGCTCGTCGCGGCACTCAATGCGCTCCCCCGTCACGGGATGGTCGAATGCAACACGCCAGGAATGAAGGAATTGCCTGGTCAGACCCTGATCGGCGCGTGCATCGCACTTGCCGTAGAGCGGATCGCCCACGCAGGCGTGGTTGATATGGCGCATATGCACGCGAATCTGATGTGTGCGGCCCGTAAACAGGTGGCACTCGACGAGCGTATAGCCGTCGTCAAAACGCGTGGAATCGAAGCGCTCGAGGACCTTAAAGGTCGTAATGGCCTGGCGCGCGAAAGGATCGTCCGAAACCGCCATCTTGACACGGTCACGCGTAGAACGGGCAATGCCGGTGTTAATGGTGCCCTCATCCATAGCGATATGTCCGTGAACGAGCGTGATATAGCGACGATCGAGCGTGCGCGTGCGAATGAGATTTTGGAGTGCGCGCTGCGTGTCGTCGTCTTTTGCCGCAAGCATGAGGCCCGAGGTATCGCGATCCAAACGATGCACGATGCCGGGGCGGTCCTCGCCCTGCACGGTGCCCAGATGGTCGATACCGCAGTGATAGACCAGGGCGTTGGCAAGCGTGCCGCTCTCATGTCCATGGGCAGGATGGCACACCAGGCCACGCTGCTTGGAGAGCACGATGAGATAGTCGTCCTCATAGCGAATGTCGAGCGGGATGGCCTCGGGGATCACGTCGGTGGGATCGTGCGGCTCGGGCAGATCGACCGAAATGCGATCGCCGGCGCGCACGGCGTACTTTTTGGACAGGCAGGTCTCGCCATTGACGGCAACGGCGCCTCCCTCGATCAGATGTGCGCAGGCAGAGCGCGTGGGGCAACCGTCGTTGGCGCCCAAAAAGGCGTCGAGACGCCGGCCAGCGGAATCGTCGGCAACAAGAATATGGATGTCGGCCATTAGCGCTCATTCCTTTCGCGAATCTTGCGGGCACGCTCCCCACGTTGCTGGGCCTTGCGCTTAGCGCGGGCTTCGTCACGGGCGTTAAGCTCGGCGGTCGCATCGACCTCGCGAGCGGCGGGACTCAAGAACATATAGCCGAAGAGGGCGAGCACGACGCCCACGGTAATACCGATATCGGCCACATTGAAGACGGGGAAGTCAATGAAGGTGGTGGCAATAAAATCGGTCACAAAGCCCATAGCCAGGCGATCGATCGCGTTACCGATGGCACCGCCCGCAACCATCGCCATACCCACAACCTCAAGGCGAGCGAGTTGAGGTGCTCGAACGAGGTACACGATAATGGCGATAATGACCGCCAGCGCCAGCACGGCAAACGCGATGCCATGGCCCTCGCCCATGCTAAAGGCAGCACCGATGTTACGCACAAAAAGGAAGTCGATCACACCGGGGATAACGGTCACATGCAAAGTGTCGCCCACGGCACGAACCGCAAGCTTGGTCAGCTGGTCAACAAGCAGCACGGCCAACGCCACACCACCGGCAACACCCAACCGCCAACGCAAAGGCGGCGTCATATCCGCAGAACGACCCAAAGAAATCCCCTACCCTCAAAACAATCGAATTCCGTTTAACGCAATTTACCATCTTATATTGCCACACGCAGAGCGCACGACATATCCACCAACGCAAGCGAAATAACCAGCTAAAAACGAAAGCGGCATTCCGAAAAACAGAATGCCGCTTTTAATCAGCGGAGCAAATGGGCCGAAGGCGCCCAAATTCTCCCTATAACCAAAATGCCGAGTTACCGTGCCTTAAAGGGCATTCGCACACCTCTCGCAGATGTGAGCGTGGCCGTTGTACTCGCCGACGGTGGTGCGGTAGTTCCAGCAACGATCGCAGCACTCGCCCTCGGCAGCCTCGATGGCAACGGAAAGCTCCTCGCCCTGGGTCAGCTCAACATCGGAGACGATGTAGAACTCGGCCAGGTCGACGGCCTTGTCGCCGGTCAGCAGCGCGTACATCTCGACGGGAACGACCGCCTTGACGCGAACCTGCTGGCTCTTGGTGAAGGTGCCGGCAGAACGGGCATCCTCAAGGGCCTTGGTCACGGCGCTACGGAGCTCGAGCGAAGCCTCGAGCACGCCCTCAAACTCATTGGCCTCGTCGACCGTGATGGGCGACTTGTACCAATCGAGCAGCGCGGCGTACTTCTGGTGATCGACGCAGCCGGCGGGTGCATAGGCCATGGCCTCGTCGACCGTGTAGGACAGGATCGGCTGCAGGTCGCGCATGAGCATCGAGAAGAGCTCGGCCAGCACGGTCTGGGCGCTGCGGCGCTCGAGCGAGCCGGGCTTGTCGCAGTACAGACGGTCCTTCAGGGCGTCGAGGTACACGTTGGAGAGCTCGGTAACCACGAAGTCGTAGAGCGCACGGTAGGCGCGCGGGAACTCGTAGCTGGCGTAGGCATCGTCGACCTCGGCCTGGACCTGGGTCAGACGGGCAACCATGAGCTTGTCGAGCGGCAGCAGGTCGGCAAAGGCGACGCCGTCGGTCTCGGGCTCAAACTGACCCTCGAGCTCGGAGAGCAGGAAGCGCAGCGTGTTGCGGAAACGACGGTAGGCATCGGACGTACGAGCGAGAATCTCGTGGTCGATGGAAACGTCGGAGCTGGTGTCGACGGAGGCAACCCACAGGCGGATGATGTCGGCACCCATCTCGTCACAGACCTTATTGGGGTCGATGACGTTGCCGAGCGACTTGGACATCTTGCGGCCCTGGCCGTCGAGCGTGAAGCCCTGCGAGACGACCGCCTTGTAGGGAGCATGGCCGTTGGCGCCAACCGAGGTGAGCAGCGAGCTCTGGAACCAACCGCGGTGCTGGTCGGAGCCCTCGAGGTACACGTCCGCCGGGTACTCAAGCTCGGGGCGATACTCGCAGACGGCCTTCCAGGACACGCCGGAGTCCCACCACACGTCGAGGATGTCCTTATCGGCCTTGAGGTGATGGCCGCCGCACTTGGGGCAAACGCAAGCCTCGCCCAGGTAGCTCTCGGGAGCGTCGGTGAACCAGGCGTCGGAGCCCTTCTCGTGGAAGAGCTTGATGACGGCGTCGAGCGTGGCGTCGTTCATGACCTTCTCGCCGCAGTCGGCGCAGGTGTAGCTGGGGATCGGCACGCCCCAATTGCGCTGACGGCTGATGCACCAGTCAGGGCGCTGCTCGACCATGGCGCCAATGCGGTTGGCCGCGTGGGCCGGATACCACTTGACGTTCTCACGGACCTCCTTGCCAGCCTGCTCACGCAAGCCGGTCTTGTCCATCGAGACAAACCACTGGTCGGTAGCGCGGAAGAGCACCGGGTGTTTGCAGCGCCAGCAGTGCGGATAGCTGTGCGTGATCTTCTTCTCGAGGACCAGGGTGCCGCGCTCGCGCAGGAACTCGATGATGTGCGGGTTGGCCTCGTCGGTATCCATGCCGCTGAAGGGGCCGCCGGTACCAAACTCCTCGCCGGTGTAGAACTTGCCGTCGTCATCGACCGGCATACAGATGTCGGTGATGCCCTCCTTGAGACAGGCAAAGTAGTCGTCGACGCCGTGGCCGGGCGAGTTGTGGACGATACCGGTACCGTCATCGACACCGACGTAATCGGCCAGCAGCGCCACGCCCTCAACGCCGTCAAAGATCGGCTGCTTGTAGTGAATGTGGTGGAAGGTCTCGGCGGGAACCACATAGGGCTTACCGTCGACCATAACCGGGGTGTACTCCCAGCCAAACTCCTCGCAGCACTTGGGAGCCAGATCCTCGAGCATGACCTCGGCACGGCCGTCATGCTCAACGGCGACATAGGCAGCGCCGGGCTTAAGGGAAACGGCCTGGTCGGAGGGGATGGTCCACGGCGTGGTCGTCCAGATGATAAAGTCGACCGGGCCGTCGAAGTTCTCGAGGCCGGCGGGCTTGGAGGTCATCTCAAAGCGCACGAAGATGGACGGACTCGTCTCGTCGGAGTACTCGATCTCGGCCTCGGCCAGCGCGGTGTGGCAGTGCTTGCACCAGTGGACGGGCTTATGACCGCGATAAATCATGCCCTTGTCGAACATGGCCTTGAAGACCTCGATGTCGGCGGCGTCATGCTGGTGATAGAGCGTCAGATAGGGGTTGTCCCAATCGCCGAGCACGCCCAGGCGACGGAAGCCGGCCTTCTGCAGCTCGATGTTCTCGACAGCGAACTTGTTGCAAAGCTCGCGGATCTTAGCCGTGGAGGTCTGGTTGAACTTCTCGGTGCCGAGCTTCTCCTCGACCTTATGCTCGATCGGCTGGCCATGGCAATCCCAACCGGGGACATATGGAACCTCATAGCCCTGCATCATCCAGTAACGGTTGATCATGTCCTTGGAGATCTTGTTCATGGCGTGGCCGATGTGGATCGGGCCGTTGGCGTACGGAGGGCCGTCGTGCAGCACGAACTTCTTGTGACCCTCGTTCTTCTTCAGAACCTGCTCGTAGACCTTGTTGTCCTGCCAGTCCTTGAGTCGCTTGGGCTCGGACTTGGAAAGACCGGCACGCATGGGAAAACCGGTCTTGGGCAGATTCATCGTCTGCTTGTACTCGTTTGCCACGGTACCCCTTTCTTGTCATGGGCGCGCACGCCCGCTGGGCACCAAAAAAGCGCCCGTCCCTACAAGCTGGGACGAAGCGCCACAAAACGGACTGTACGCCCGCAAAAGCTCTTCGTTTAACCACCCAGCTTAGATGCCCTCGCCCGCGTATTCGCGCGCTCGCATCCGTTACTCGGCTGGCCTGTATCGACGACCATCTCGGCGATATCTACTAGGACGAGCCTGTGCGACGCGTCCGTTGGGACCGCAGCTCCGGGGTGATTTTCATCGGTCGCATGCACGGGTTCTCAGCGCTCCCCGCTCTCTGTAACATGCTGACGGCCGACTACTCGTCCCCATCAACGCTTATGCGGAGTATGCTAGCACGTTCCGCGCCGGCGAAAAACCCTCAACACTGGTTTTATACGTTCGAAATTTCTCGCGGCTGTGGACGTTCTCTAGGAGCAAAATACCTGAAAGCACTTTATCGAAAGAAAGAAGGTTGCCATGCGCACGATTGGAATGAGTGATTATACCGTTGGCGAGGATTGCTTTACCGAGCTGCCCGCCGCACTGGCCGAGTACGGAGCGACCAAGGTCGCCATCATTGGCGGCAAGCGAGCCCTGGCTGCGGCGCTGCCGGGAATCGAGGCGGCACTTGAAGGTACCGATGTCGAGGTCCTGGAGACGCGCGTCTATGGCACCAACAGTACGCGTGCCAATATCGCCAAGGTCGTGAACTCCCCTGCCTGCCAGGAAGCCGACGTGCTCATCGCATGTGGCGGCGGCAAGGCACTCGACACTGTGAAGACGGCGGCCATCGAGCTCAAGAAGATCGTCTTTACCGTACCGACGATTTGCTCCAACTGCTCGGCCGCGACCGCCATTGCCGTTGTCTACAATGACGATGGCTCGCTCGAGGGCTATTCGTACCCCAACCGACCGGCGCACATCTTCATCAACCCCAAGATCATCGCCGAGGCACCGGCAGAGTACTTCTGGGCCGGCGTGGGCGATGCCCTGTCTAAGCAGCCCGAGGTCGAATACGCCACGAGCGCCGGCAACCTGGAGCACACCGCCGGTCTTGGCCTGGCACTCGCCCACACCTGCTCCGAGCCGCTGTTTACCTATGGCGTCCAGGGTCTAGAGGACGTGCGCCAGGACCTGTCGAGCGAGGCCGTCAAGCAGATCGCGCTCGACATCGTGGTCAACACGGGCTACGTCTCCAACCTGACCAACCAAAACGATTACTACTACAACTCGAGCGTGGCACATGCGTTCTACAACGCCACGTGCAGCATTCCGCGTGAGGGCACCTACCTGCACGGCGAGGTCGTGAGCCTGGGCGTGCTGGTCCTGTTTGCCTATACGGGCGACACCGAGAACCTTGAACGCTACGCTGCCTTTAACAAGCAGATGGGCCTGCCCGTGACGCTTGAGCAGGTCGGGCTTTCCGAGGCAGACATCCCGGCCCTGTGCGAGTTCGCACACGCCACCAACGAGTGGAAGCAGGGAAACCCCGAGCCCTTCACCGACGAAAAGTTCGCCGCCGCCATCAAGGCCGCCGACGCCTACGGCCACACCCTCCTCGCCTAACCTACCAAAAAGTGACAGGTTTATTTTGGCAGGTTTTATATGGGTAAATACCATTGAACAATTGGTGAAATAGTTTAGCTTGCCAGCAAAAGGGGCGACCATCTACTCGATGGCCGCCCCTTTTATTTACTACTTCAACATGCTGGGGTCGAACTCGCAAGCCGGAATCACACGGTACCCGTGACGCAGCAGCAAATCGACAAAAACACCGTTGCCCGCGGTGAGCGTACCGCTAAAGGTGCCGTCGTAGATGTGACCTGCGCCGCACGAGGGGCTGCGGTCCTGAAGGATGCACGCGACTATCTCTTCCGGTCCGCCTGCCTGCTCGCACATGTCGAGCGCACGTTGGGCGCCTAGGCGAAATTCCAGGTCAACGGACACGCCCTCGCAGGTACGGACCTCGCCGTTCACAATCTCGGACGGCTTGCGCGGCGTGGGCAGGCCCCCAAAGACCTCAGGGCACACGAGGAGGACCTCGGTCCCCGTGCGCTCGCAAGCCTCGACCAACGCGCGGTGGTAGTTATCGAGCCCGTTATACTTGCAGCTCTCACCCATCAAGCAGGCGCTCACCACGATCTTCATTTCCATCCCTCTCAAGCAAAACGCCCCATTTGAGAAAGCTGCTCAAATGGGGCGTCGGCGTTTACTGGTTCGACCGCGGCTTTACTGTTGCTTGGGCATCAGCGGATTCTCGCGCGTGAGGAGATTCATAAACTCCTCGCCCGTGATCGTCTCCTTCTTGTACAGATAACGAGCCAGCTCGTGGAGCTTGAACTTGTTCTCCTTCAGAATCTGCAGAGCGCGGTCGTGCGCATCCTCGATCAACTTGGCGACAATCGCGTCCACGCGCTCGGCCGTACCGGGGGCGCAGGTGAGCGACGTGTTCTGGTTAAGGTACGCATTCTGCACGGTACCGAGGGCCATCATGCCAAACTCGTCGGACATACCAAAGCGCGTCACCATGTTGCGGGCGAGCTTGGTGGCCTGTTCGATATCGTTGGCGGCGCCGGTCGTCATCTCGCCAAAGATGAGCTCCTCGGCTGCACGGCCACCGCAATAGACGGCGAGCTTGTCCAGGACCTCCTGGCGCGTGGTCAGGAAGCGCTCATCCTCCTCGACCTGCATGGTGTAGCCCAGAGCACCGCTCGTGCGCGGCACGATGGTGATCTTCGTGACCGGCGCAGAGCCTTTCTGGCGAGCGGCAACGATGGCATGGCCGATCTCGTGGTAGGAAACGACCTGCTTCTCATGGTCGGACAGCACCGTAGACTTACGCTGCTGACCGGCGATGACGACCTCAACCGACTCCTCGAAGTCGTCCTGGGTTGCACGCTTGCGACCCTCGCGAACGGCGCGCAGGGCGCCCTCGTTGATGATATTGGCCAGGTCAGCGCCCGAGGCACCGGGCGTGGCGCGGGCAATCGCGGTCAGGTCGATCGGCGGCTCGGTCTTCACGCTCTTGGCATGCAGCTCGAGGATGTTCTTGCGGCCGGTCAGATCGGGCAGCTCAACGGGGATGCGGCGGTCAAAACGACCGGGGCGCAGTAGAGCGGGATCGAGACTGTCGGGACGGTTGGTTGCGGCAAGGACAACGATACCCTTGTGGTTATCGAAGCCGTCCATCTCGGTCAGCAACTGATTGAGCGTCTGCTCGCGCTCGTCGTTGCCGCTAAAGCCGCCGCCATCGCGCTTCTTACCGATGGTATCGATCTCATCGATAAAGACGATACACGGGGCCTTTTCCTTGGCCTGCTTAAACAGGTCACGAACCTTTGCAGCGCCGCGACCAACAAACATCTCAACGAACTCAGAGCCCGAAATACTAAAGAACGGCACGCCCGCCTCGCCGGCAACGGCCTTGGCAAGCAGGGTCTTACCGGTACCCGGAGGGCCGACAAGAAGAGCACCGCGCGGCAGCTTGGCGCCGATTTCCTCGTAGCGCTGCGGCTTCTCCAGAAAGTCGACGACCTCCTTGAGGGACTCCTTGGCCTCTTCCTGGCCGGCGACATCCTTAAAGGTCACGCCCACGTCCTTGGAGGCGATCACGCGCGCGCCGGACTTACCCAGTCCGCCGCCGCCAAAACCACCGCCGCCAAAGTTCATCGACGGACCGTCATCGCCCATGGCCTTCTTCATGCGGCGGTTGAGCCACCAGCCGATCAGGAAGAAGATGGCTATGGGAAGAATGAGGGTGAGCAAGTAGTAGGTCATCAGGCCCGAGTTCTTATCGGGAACAACCGACTCAAGCGAGGCGCCAGATTCAAGCACGCGATCGGTAAAGCCCGCGTCATTCGGCACACCGGTCGTCTTGTAGGCGATGTTCTCGTCCTCGCCCTTCTTGGTGTAATAAATCGTGTAATCGTCCGTGTTGTACTCGACCTTGTCGACACTCTTCTTATCGAGCGCTTTGACAAACGTCGAGTAATCGGTCTTCGTAATCTGCTGCGTGTGACCGATGTTGGGGAACAGTACGGTCGAGAGCACGAGGTAGACGACGAAGGCGATGAGCACGTAGAGGATCATATTCCGTCTACGTTTGTTGTCATCCATCTCCATCTGCTTGAACTCCATCTACTGGGGTTGATAATGTTTTCTAGAATACCCAACCCGGACGGCGATAAACCGACGCCGGGCACGAAAGGACAGAGATGGCATTACTGGAAGTCGGCAAGGTTCAAATCTATACGGGCAACTGATCGCGATGAAACCCGACACCACAGAGCTCATACTGACCGGCCGCGGCTTGCTGCCACTCGCCGACCTTGCTGACCTGGTCACCGAAATGCGCCCCGTCAAACACTACTTCGACGAAGGCCTCCTGGCCCGCCAAGGCATCGAATACTAATTGATCCGAAGGGGACGGAGGAAAACGGATCATCGACATCACGACGGAGAGCAATGATCCATTTTCCTCCGCCCCAAGGGATCATTAGGCGGTGGCGCGGCCTAGCCAGTTGCCGCTGTGGTGGTAGATGGTGAACATGGTCGCGGTGATGAGCCAGGTTACGGGGTAGACCAGCAGTAGATGCTCGAGCGACGGATCGAAGGGCATGATCGCAAACACCCAGATCACCCTCAAGACAACGGTGCCAAAGATGGTGAGCATCATAGGCTGCAAACTCACGCCGGCGCCGCGGATGGAACCCGAGGCGTTCTCGATAATCGAGAAAATCGCATAGAACGGCGCAATGAAATGGAGGATAGTCGTGGTGTACGCCGAAATCGAAGCATCGTCGACAAACAAACGCGACAGCGGGCCCGAGAACACCAGCAGCACGGCAGACAGGCCACCAATGAGCATAAACGACAGCACGAGCGACGTATGGTAGCCCTTGCGCATGCGCTCGTAGTTGCGCGCGCCAAAGTTCTGCGCCGAGAACGTAGTGATCGATACGCCGAGCGCCTCGGTCACCATCCAGATAATGCCATCCAGGCGCCCAGATAGACCCCAAGCAGTCGTGACATCGGCGCCAAACGAATTAACCGACACCTGGATCAGCACGTTCGAGATAGAATAGGCAGCCGATTGAAAACCGAGTGGCAGACCACACGAGATCATACTCTTGCAAATACCGCGATCGATACCGAGCTTAGACAGCGAAAGACGCCATGCACCCGGAGCGCGCATCATGCGCAACACGATCATCGTTGCATTGGAGCAAATGGTCAGCGCCACTGCGATGCCGCAGCCCAGCGCCTCCATATGCAACACAGCGACAAAGATGATATCCAGCACCACGTTAACAAGGCAGCCAGAGGCAATGATCACGGCGGGCCCGCGCGTGTCGCCCACGGCACGCAGCAGTGCGGTTCCCATATTCAGCAGCAGTGCCGCAACCATCGCGGCAAAATAACAGCGAGCATAGGCCACACCCTCGGCCAATAGTTCATGCGGCGTGTTCATAAGCACCAGCATGGGCTCAACGAACACTATGCCAAGAATCGAGAAAGCGATACCGCCCACCAGCGCGAGCGTCATGGCTGTATGGACCGAACGACTCAGTCGCTCATCATCGTGCTGGCCAAAATACTGACCGGTAATGACCGCGCAGCCGGCGCCGACGCCAACGCAAAAGCCAATGCAGAGCTCGGTGAGCACCATCGTGGCTTGAATGCCACCCAGCGCGAGCTTGCCGCCAAACTGGCCAACGATATACGTACCGATAAGCGTGTAGGCCTGCTGAAAAAACGAACTAAAAAAGATGGGAACGCACAGCGACAGCAGCTGTTGCCAAATGGCACCCTGCGTTACATCGATAGCCGTAGATTTCTTAGCCACACGCCCTCCCCGCCAGCATACGTCAAACAACATAATGGCAATTTAAGACCAAAGCCAATACTAGCTTAGCACCGACTGGCGGCGACCGAAACACCCCGAATTAGAGCGCGGTGCGGAAAACTGCCTAGTGATACAAACCCGGCTGGTAGTGATACTCATTGCTCACGTGCGGGCACAGCTGCCAAAAGGCGACGGCGCTCGCCGCGGCCACGTTAAGCGAATCGACCCCGTGCGCCATCGGAATGCGCACCGCGTGGTCACAGCCGGCAATGGTCTTGGCGCCCAAGCCGGCACCCTCGGTACCCATAAAGATTGCCAAGCGGTCAATCTCCTGCAGCACGGGATCGTCCAGCGATACGGAATCGTCCGTCAACGCCATAGCGGCACACGAAAAACCGGCATCGTGCAGTACCGCCAGGCCATCATGCGGCCACACACGAGCCTCGCTGCCAATGCGCGTCCACGGCACCTGAAACACGGTGCCCATGCTCACGCGGGCCGAGCGACGGTACAGCGGGTCGCAGCACGTCGGGCTGACCAAAATACCGTCAACGTTCAATGCGGCAGCCGAGCGGAAAATCGCGCCAACATTGGTGTGATCGACAATACCCTCAAGCACGCACACGCGCACCGGACGATCCCCCGCCGCCTCGACGACGCCGCCCAAGAACTCATCAACCGGAATCTGACGCGGGCGACGGAACGCCGCCAGCGCGCCGCGCGTCACGTTAAAGCCCGTCAACTGCTCCATGAGCTCCATGGAGGCCACGAACACGGGAACCGGACCCGCTCCCTCGCGCACGACAAGCTGGTCAAGCAGCGGCATCATCTGGTCGAGCCAGCGCTCGCCCAAAAGAAAGCTCACCGGCTCATATCCGGCGCGAACCGCACGCTCGATGACCTTGGCACTCTCAGCGATAAAAATGCCCTTCTGCGGCTCCAGCACGCAGCGAAGCTCACGCTCGGTCAGTCGCACATAGGCATCGAGCCGCTCGTCATCGAGCGAATCAATTCGCAGAACCTCAACGGCATCAGTCATAGCAGCCAGCCCGCACCCTTCTTTACAGCGCATCTATACCAAACGAGGCGACGCTAAGCGCCGCCCCATGCATTCAATCAACCCGATGATACCGTTCACGCCAGACGATTTACGCCTCAACGCGATGATACGTCACGAACTCATAATCGACGCCCTCGTCACCCTCACCGGCGGCAATCGTCGCGACCTCGCTACGCTGCGCAATCTCCCACGCGGGATCGGCGTCCAAGTCGGGAAAGTACGTGTCCACGGGATGGACGCAGTGGTTATGAGTGACCTCGGCCTCCACGCAGTACGGCAAAAACTGCCGATAGACATCGCCGCCACCGATCACCCAGGCAACGGGCTCATCGGCAACCGCAGCGAGCGCTTCGTCAACGCTATGCACCACGTCGACGCCCTCGCGGGTAAAGCCTATATCGCGCGTAAGCACGATATTGCGGCGGTTCTTGAGCGGACGCCCGCCGGGAAAACTCAGCAGCGTCTTGCGTCCCATGATAACCGGGCGGCCCTTGGTGCAGGCCACAAAATGGCGCATATCGGCGCGATTGGACACCACCATATCGCCCTCGCAGCCAATACCCCAGTCGTCACACACGGCGACGATGGCAGAAAGCTTACACGTCATGCGCGTCACCTACACCGCAATGGGGATGTTCTTGACCTGAGGGCCGTGCTCATAGCCCTCGACGATCAGGTCATCGGTCGTAAACGCATAGAAGTCATGCACATCGGGGTTGAGCGTTACCTTGGGTGCCGCAAACTGCGGACGCTCGATAAGCTCGCGGACGATATCGACATGACGATCATAGATATGGGCGTCGGCGATCACGTGCAGCAGCTCACCGGGAATCATATCGACCGACTGCGCGACCATCATCAGCAAAATGGCGTACTGGCACACGTTCCAGTTGTTCGCGGCCAAAATGTCCTGGCTGCGCTGGTTGAGAATCATGTTGAGCGTCGGCTTGTCGTCCTGAGGACGCTGCGTCACGTTATAGGTCACGCTATAGGCGCATGGATAAAGGTGCATCTCGGACAGATCGCTAAACACGTACGTATTGGTCATAATGCGGCGACTATACGGCGTGTGCTTAAGGTCGTACAGTACACGGTCCATCTGGTCGAAGTCGCCCTCGACGTAATGGCTCTTCTGACCAATCTGATAGCCGTAGGCTTTACCGATGGAACCGGTCTCATCGGCCCACTCATCCCAGATATGGCTGTTGAGATCATGCACGTTATTGGACTTCTTTTGATAGATCCACAGAATCTCGTCCATGGCAGACTTAAGCGCCGTACGACGCAGGGTGAGCGCGGGGAACTCCTCGCGCAGATCATAGCGCGCCGTGACACCAAAGTTTTTAATGGTATAGGCAGGGGTGCCGTCCTCCCACACCGGACGGACCTTTTGGCCCTCGGTGGTGGTGCCATGGTCCAAGATATCGCGGCACATGGTTACAAACTGCTGATCAGCTTTGCTCATTGACCCTCCTGTCAGTCGCCTATAAGCGAGATTTATTGTAGCCCAGGCGCACGCGGCCCCACAGCCCAAACATAAGCCCTCATTTTCTGACATATGCCAGAAATTAATTGCGCAAATCTGCACGTTCGCTATTCTATTGTTGACATATGTCAGATAAGGAGTGCGCATGGCAGGAAGACGCGAAAAACTGCGCCACGTCGGGATCATCCCCGAATATCGCGGTTTTACCCCCGATGGCCTGGCGAGCGGCGATGCCATCGATATGACAGTCGACGAGCTCGAGGTGCTGCGCCTGTGCGACTTGGAAGGCCTTAACCAAGAGGCAGTCGCCCAACACATGGGCATTGCCCGCACCACGGTGGCGGCAATCTGCAGCCGCGCGCATCGCAAGGTGGCAAACGCGTTGGTCAATGGACGGGCGATTGTCATCGAGGGCGGCAATATCGCATACTCCCCCATCACCACGACAACGGCCGCATGGCCAGCAAAGGAGGTCGACACCATGAGGGTGGCAACCACGTACGACAACGGCAACATCTTTATGCACTTTGGCCGCAGCGAACAGTTCAAGATCTACGACATCCAGGACGGCAAGGTGCTCAACGAGCAGGTCGTAGGCACCGGCGGCACCGGCCACGGCGCCCTGGCGGGCCTGCTCGCCAACGGCGACGTGGACACGCTCATCTGCGGCGGCATCGGCGGCGGCGCCATCAACGCGCTTACCCAGGCCGGCATCACGGTCTATGCGGGCGCCCAGGGCAGCTGCGATGCCTGCGTCGAGGCCCTCATTGCCGGCACGCTCGCGCAGACCGGCGAAGCCACCTGCGACTGCCACGGACACAACCACGAGCACGCCCATGACCATGGCGAATCCTGCGGTTGCCACAGCCACCACGACCATGATGGACACGAGGGCTGCGGCTGCCACTAACGCCAAATGCCCTGGCGCCAGCAAACTTCCACACGTGCAACAACTCATGAACGAACGGCGAAGGCCGCCTGGAATACCATCCGGGCGGCCTTCGCCATAGTCGACTTAATCAAGCCGTTACTTCTTATTGCGCATCTGCGCTTCCATCTGACGCAGCAGGTCCATATCGGACTTGGGGCCGCCCGTTCCTAGGCCACCCATTCCGCCCAGGCCCATGGCATCCAGGCCGGGAATATTGGGCATGCGCATCTTTTTGCCGTTCTTACCCTTTTTGCCCTTCTTGCCGCCGGCCTGCGCCTGATTGGCCATCGTGCGCATGCGGCCCATCATCTTATTCATCTCGCCCCACTGCTTCATAAGGCTGTTGACCTCGGTAGGGGTCACGCCGGCGCCCTTGGCGATGCGGGCGCGACGCTGGCCGTTGATGATGGAGGGACGCAGGCGCTCCTCCTTGGTCATCGACATGATGATGGCCTCGTTCTTGTCGAAGATGCCCTCGTCCAGGTTGCCGCCCATCTGGTTGAGCGCACGCTGGCCGCCGGGGAGCATGCCCAGGATGCCCTTCATGCCGCCCATCTTCTTGACAGCCTTCATCTGCTCGAGCATGTCGTTCATGGTGAAGCCCTCGCGCAGCATGCGCTCGGCAGCCTCGAGTTGCTTGGCGTCAGCCGCCTCCTGGGCCTTCTCGATGATGCCGACGACATCGCCCATGCCCAAGATGCGCTTGGCCATGCGGTCCGGGTAAAACGGCTCCAGCGAATCGGGCTTCTCGCCCATGCTCACGAACTTGATGGGCTTACCGGTCACCTGGCGCACCGAAAGCGCGCCACCGCCACGGGCATCGCCGTCGAGCTTGGAGATGATCACGCCGTCGAAGTCGGTGCGCTCGGCGAAGGTCGAGACGACGTTGACGATATCCTGGCCGGTCATGGCATCGACGACCATCAGCACCTGATCGGGCTTGACGGCCTTCTTGATATCCACGGCCTCCTGCATCATCTGCTCGTCGATCTGAAGACGACCGGCGGTATCGACGATGACTACATCGCGCAGGTGGTCGACTGCCTCCTGGATGGCACCCTTGGCGATATCGACCGGGTGCTCGCCGTCGCCGCGGAAGACCGGCACGCCGATCTCTCCACCGAGTGTGGCCAGCTGGTCGGCAGCGGCGGGACGGTAGACGTCGCACGCGGCGAGCAGCGGCGAGCGGCCCTGCTTCTTGAGCTGGTAGGCCAGCTTTACGGCCGCCGTGGTCTTACCGGAGCCCTGCAGGCCCACGAGCATGATGACATTGGGAATGCGGTTGCTAAAGACGAGCTTGCTCTCGGTGGAACCGAGCATCTCGGTGAGCTCGTCGAGCACGATCTTGACGACGTTTTGCGCCGGCGACAACGACTCCATGACCTCTGCGGTCATGCAGCGTTCCTTGGTCTTGGCGACGAACTCCTTAACGACCTTAAAGTTGACGTCGGCCTCGAGCAACGCCATGCGAATGTCGCGCATGGCAGAGGTAATATCGGCCTCGGTCAGCTTACCCTTGCCGCGCAGGCGGTCAAATGTGTCGTTGAGGCGATCGCTCAGAGAATCAAACACTAGTCACTCCTTAATTGGACTCGCCCACCAGGGCGCGGCAGAAATCTTTGGCATTGAACTCCTGCAGGTCATCGACCTGCTCGCCCACGCCGATGCGCAGGATCGGGAGCTTGAGCTTCTCGGCCACGGCCATGGCGATACCGCCCTTAGCCGTGCCGTCGAGCTTTGTCATGATAATACCGTCCAGGCCAAGCGCCTCGTTAAACTCGAGCGCCTGGTTGAGGCCGTTTTGGCCCGTTGCGGCATCGATCACGAGCACGACATAGACGGGCATGGGACCGGTGTCCATATTGTCGGCGCGCTTACGGGTCACATTGACCACCTTGGCAAGCTCGCGCATGAGCTCGGGGCTCGTGTGCAGACGACCGGCGGTATCGATGAGCACCAGGTCGCTGCCGCGCTTGTCGGCCTCGTCGAGCACGTCGTAGCAAACACTTGCCGGGTCGGAGCCGCGGTCGCGCTTGATGACGGGGACGCCAGCGCGCTGGCCCCACACATCGAGCTGCTCGATAGCGGCAGCGCGGAAGGTATCGGCCGAACCGATCACGACGTTCTTGCCGCGGGCGGCCATGGCGCTCGCGATCTTACCGACCGTCGTGGTCTTGCCGGCACCGTTAATGCCCACAAACAGCACGCAGCTCGGCGTATCGGAGAACGGATCGCGCTCGATGGGCACAAAGTGCTGCTCAAGCTGCTCGGCCAGGGCGCGACGGAGTTGCGGGGCGGTCTTGAGGTTCTTCTTGGCCGCGGCATCGCGCAAGTCATCGGAGACCTGAATGGCGACCTCGGCACCCATGTCACCCATAACGAGGGTGTCCTCAAGGTCCTCCCAAAAGTCCTCGTCGACCTCGCCGCCAAAGTAGAAGACCTCGTTGAGGGCCTCGCGGCTGCGCTCAAGTCCGCGCGAGAGAGCATCGAAGAATCCCATTATGCATTCACGACCTTTCCGGTTTCGCGATCGAGTTTTTGCGAGACGACGCGGCTGACGCCGTCGGCTTGCATCGAGACGCCATAGAGAACGTCAGCGTCCTCCATAGTACGGCGCTGATGCGAGATAACCAAGAGCTGCGTATCGGAACGCAGCACATCGAGGGCTCCGATGAGCTTGGACAGGTTGGCGTCATCAAGCGCCGCCTCGACCTCGTCCAGCACATAGAACGGCACCGTGCGCGTGCGGTACACGGCAAAGAGCAGGGCGAGCGCCGTCAGGCTCTTCTCGCCGCCCGACATGAGCATCATCTTGGTGATGCGCTTGCCGCGCGGCTGCGCCACGACCTCGATACCTGTCTCGGCCGGATGCTCGGGGTCGGTCATCTCCAGATGTGCCTGGCCGCCCGGGAAGAGCATAGCGAAGATCTCGCGGAAGTTCGCATCGACCTTCTCAAACGTCACCAGGAAGGCCTTCCGCATCTTGCGATCAATGGCCACCGTGATCTTGGTGAGCGCCTTGCGCGCGCTCTCCAGATCGGCCAGCTGCTCCTCGATGTAGTCGGCGCGGCGCTTGAGCTGCTCGTACTCCTCCATGGCAACTTGGTTCACAGGACCAAGGTTGTTGATCTGGCGCACAAGCTGGTTGAGCTCGCGCTCGGCGGCATCGCGGTCCGTGGGTGCCGGAAGCATGAGCGCTTCCTCGAGTACCGTGGTGCCATCGGCGGTAATGGCCTTGATGGCCGCCTCTACCTGCACCTCGAGCTTGCCGCGCGCAACCTTGAACTCATTTTGCGTCGCCGTGGCGGCATCAACCCGCTCCTTGGCACGGGAGACCTCGGCCTTGGCGTCCTCGATAGTCTTCTTGAGCGAGGCCGAGTCCGCCTCCTCGAGCGAAGCCTGGTCACGCAAGCGCGCGGCCCAATCCGACGCGCGCTCCAGCAGGGCCGAATAGCGCTCGTGCATGGGATCGACGCGCAGGCGCAGCAACTCGAGCGAGCGCGAGGCCTGGCGTGTTCCGCGGATACGGCGGTCGATGCCCTCCAGGCGATGCTCCAGGTCGGGCACGCGGCCCTTCAGCGAACGCAGGCGTTCGCTCGTCTGGGCTAGGCGAACCTTGCCATCGGCGAGCTTGCCGGCAGCCTCGGAATCGTCACGGCGAACGCGGTCGAGTTCGTCGTTGGCCTCGGCAATCTGCAACCCCAGATTGCTTGCCTGCGCGCGAGCCTCGTCACGCGAACGGGTGAGCTCGTCAACGCGCGGGCGCGCAGCGCGAACGGCTTCGGAGGCCTGCTCGCGGCGCTTGGAGATGCGCACGCGCTCGACCTCGGCATTGTTGGCGCTTTGCTCCAAGCGGCCGATCTCGGAGAGCAGCGAGCGGCGCTCGCCCTCAAGACGGGCGATCTCGCCGGCGGCATCGCCCTCAGCGGCACGCGCCTCCTCGACGGCCGCATTGGCCTCGACGACCTGATCCGACACATGCTCAAACACAGCGGCCAAATCGGGCTCAAGCCCCTCCAGCTCGCGAATGCGACGCTTACGCTCCAGAGCACCCGAGGCCTCGCCAGCATCGAGGCCCACGCGCACCAGGCCGCCACAGCTTACGCGGGCGCCATCGGGAGTCACATAGGTCACACCGTCAACGACAGGCGCAGCCAGCGCGGCAGCCAAGTCATCGACCACGTAATAGCCACCGAGCAGCGCCTCGACAATCGGGCCATAACCGGCACGCACGGAAAGGCGATCGACCAGACGCGAACCGGCAGCGCCCTCGGCGGCAGCAGAGCCGCTCACGCCGCGCGCCACCAGCAGCGCCTCACCCGAGGCCTTCTTTTGGTCCAGAGCCGCACGACCGGCACGCTCAAGCGCGGCGGCGTCATCAAATAACAGGGCATCGATATCGCCGGCAAGTAGCTGCTCCACCAGGCCCTCAAGCTCGCGCGGGGCCTCGAGCACGTCGCCCAGACGACCCGAGACATCGTCGCCCAACGCACCCACCAGACGGCTCACGAGCGGCGAGCTGTCGGCCATGCGGGCATCAAACTTCTTTTGGCTGGCAAGCTCCGAGCGCACCTCGGACAGCTTGTTGCGCGCCTCGCTCTCGCGGGCACGCAAGTCCTTCAGCGCCGCACGGGCGACCTCGGTGGCCTCACGCGCATCGACCTGGGCCTGGCGCGCTTCCTCAAGAGCACCCTCAAGCTCCTCGGCGCGGTCGCGACGGCTCTCGAGCGAGGCCGTGACCTCCTCAAGCTGCTCGTCAATCTGCTCCAGGCGCGAGGCATACATGTTGTCCTCGACCTCGGCGTTGCTCAGCGAGTCCTTCACCTTGGCGAGCTCGAGCGCGGCGTTATCGGCCACACGCTGCACATCGCGCTGCTCGCGCGTGAGCTGAGAAATCTGATTGTCGAGCGCCACGCGACGCTCGTGGAGCGCGGCGGCGGCAGGACCGGCAGCGTCAACGTCCTCCTGGGCCTGCATATGCGCGCCGGTCACTTCCTCGAGCTGGGCGCGCGCATCCTCGAGCTCCTCGACCACGCGACGGCGCTGATGCTCAGAACCCGAGATCTGTCCGCGCATGTCGGACAGGCGCGACACCATGTTGTGACCCTTTTCCTCGAGCAGGCGCATATCGGAGTTAATGCGGCCGACCACGTCTTGCATGTGGCGGCGTTGCTCGCCCAGGTCGCCCACAAACAGGCCTTTTTCCTCAAGCATGACCTGAAGCTTCTCGAGCTCGCGCTCTTTCTCACCCAGGCGGTACTGCGCGAGCTCAAGCTCGGCCGTTCCCTCTTTGGAGCGGCTCTCCAGGTCGTTCCACTGCGACTGCAGGGAACGCAGCTCGTCGACGGCTAGCATCTGCGTAAGCTCGTTTGCGCGCGAGGACAGCTCCTTGTACTTGCGCGCGCGATCGACCTGACGCTCCAGCGGGCGCAGCTGGCGGGCGATTTCCTTATTGATGTCGCGGGCACGGGTCAGGTGCTCGTCCATCGACTTGATTTTTTTGAGCGCACGCTCCTTGCGACGCTTGTGCTTGGAGATACCGGCGGCTTCCTCGATGAGGGCGCGGCGCTCCTCGGGGCGGCTCTGCAAAATGGCGTCGAGCTTGCCCTGGCTGATGATGGAATGCGTATCCTTGCCCAGGCCCGAATCGTGCAGGATGTCCTGAACGTCCATCAGGCGGCACGGACTCGAGTTGATGAGGTACTCGCTCTCGCCCGAGCGATACATGCGACGGGTGATGGCGACTTCGTCAAAGTCGACAGGCAACATATGGTCCGAGTTATCGAGCACCAGCGTGACCTCGGCCACACCCACCGGCTTGCGCGCCGACGAGCCCGAGAAGATGACATCCTCCATGGCCTGACCGCGCAGCTGCTTGGCGCTCTGCTCGCCCAGGACCCACAGAATCGAGTCGGAGATGTTCGATTTTCCCGAGCCGTTGGGACCGACGATGACGGTCAGGCCCGGCTCAAATGACATATGGGCGCGGTCGGCAAACGACTTGAACCCTTTGAGCGTGAGGGACTTGAGATACACGGTTCCTCGCTTAAACAGGCTTCTTGTTGAGAATCACGCCGTTGGTGGTATAGCCCATGCGATCGAGCGCCTCGAGCGCGGCGGCTCCCTCGGCTTCCTTCTTGGAGGAACCGGTGCCGCGACCCTGGCGAATGCCGTCGATGAGCACCACGGCGGTAAAGGTGGGCGCATGCGCGGGGCCCTCGGAGCCGACCAGCTTATACGCGGGAGGCTCGTGGCCGTCGGCCTGCACGCACTCCTGCAAAAACGACTTGGGGTTCGCAGGATGCTCGGCACGCTCGGTAGCCAGGTGCGGCTTAAGTGTACGGTGAATGAACTCCGCCGCGGCATCCCAACCGGCATCCAGGTATAACGCACCCACGAGCGACTCATAGACGTTCTCGAGTGCCGAATGCAGGCCGCGTGCGCCCGTACCGGTCTCGGAGGCACCAAAGATGATGATGTCGTCGATACCCAACTCGTGGGACACTTCCGACAACGTGGCGCCCGAGACGAGCGACACCTTCAGGCGCGTAAGCTTGCCCTCGTCAAACTCGGGATAGGACTCAAAGAGCGAACGGGCGACGACGGCGCCCAAAATGGAATCGCCCAAAAACTCCAAGCGCTCGTAGCTTGCCGAGACTGGCTGGCCTTCGACAGCCGAAGGATGCGTGAGGGCGGCGCGCAGCAGCACCTTGTCATTGAACTCGTGGCCCAGAATCTCCTGGGCACGCGTAAGTCGTTCGGATAAAGCCAAGACTTAAGCCTCCTTGGCAGCTTCGATAGCGTCGACGGCGTCGGCGACAGAGTTGAGCGAGAGCAGGGTCTCATCATCGATCTCGAGGTCGAACTCGTCCTCGATAGCCGTAACCAACTGCAGGCGCTCGAGCGAGTTGGCGTCGAGGTCGTCAAAGGTGGTCTCATCGCTAATTTCGGCAACATCGACGCCCAGAACGTCAGCAGTGACCTCGGCGATCTTGTCGAAGATTTCGGAGCGGTCCATAGCGCTTCCTCTCATAGTGCATGAATACCAAAAGAATGGTACCGCCCGGGCGGTACCAAGACACGGTTCTGATTCTACCCCACGACGCACGCCCCGAGGCGCATAACGCCGCTGTTATAAAACGATGCCGTCCATGGAGTTGGCGACGTTCTCGACCAGTCCGGCACGTACGGCCTCAGCCGCGGCGAGCGTGCCGTTTTTGACAGCCTCAACCGACGTGGCGCCGTGGCCGATCAAGACCACACCGCGCAGGCCCAGCAGGATGGCGCCGCCCTTGGCATCGCCAGAGAGCTTGGCCTTAATCTCGCGCATCTGCTTTTTGATGAGCAGCGCGGCAATCTTGGTGCCGAGCGAGGACATAAAGGCGCCCTTGAGCTCCTGCAGCAAAAACTTGGCAGCGCCCTCGGTAGCCTTGAGCGCGATATTACCCGACATGCCATCGGCAACAACGACATCGAAATTGCCCGAGGTGAGGTCGGTGCCTTCGCAGTTGCCCACAAAGCCCGGAACTGCGGCCTTCATAGCAGGGAAACAGGCCTTGGTAAAGTTGGAGCCCTTCTCGTCCTCGGTGCCATTGGCGAGCAGGCCCACGCGGGGATGTTCAATGCCCAAGACGACACGTGCATAGGCGCTGCCCATCTGCGCAAAGCGCACCATATCGTCAACCTCGACATCGGGATTGGCGCCCATGTCGCACAGCACCGTAAGACCGCCGGCACGATTGGGCAGCGCATTGGTCAGGCACGGACGCACCGGTTGCTTCTTACCCTCGGCCATATATCGAAACGGCGTGACGTAGGCGGTCGCGGCAGCTGTCATGGCACCGGTGGAGCCGGCGGAGAAAAACGCATCCGCGTTGCCCTTTTTAATCGCGCGGCAAGAAAGCACGATCGACGACTTACGCTTGGTCATCACGGCGCGAATGGGATCGTCGTCCATGGCGATTACGTCGGGTGCCTCCAGGGCCTCGACGCGCGCATGGGAAGCAGCAAAGGGATTGACGATATCGGCGGGGCCAGCTGCCAAGACCTCGATATCGGGATCGGCGGCAAGTGCGGCCTCAATACCGTCGAGGACAACCTGTGGCTTCTCGTCTCCACCCACAACGTCTACACAAACGCGAACGTTACTCATATACATGCTCCTTATACAAAAATGGCCGACTCAATGAGCCGGCCATTGTGGTTCCAGTTGGAACGGCATCGTATCCAGAGTATACCGTTACTCGGTAACGATAACCTCGCGGTCCTTGTAGAAACCGCAGCTAGGGCACACGTGGTGCGGAAGCTTGACAGCACCGCAACGGGGGCACGTGGACTGAGCCGCAGCCGAGATCTTCATGTTGGCGGAACGGCGAGTGTGAGTGCGGATACGACCCTGCTTTTGTTTAGGTACGGGCATAGTGACCTTCCTTATGAACTATCCAGTGTGGCGATTACGCGCAAGTAGCGATACTACCACAGTTTTACTCGTCAAGCTTGAGATTCTTCAATGCTGCAAATGGATTTTCCGTGGCTTCGGCCCATTCGGCCTCGGCTTGGGCGGCACAATCACATTGCTCCACGTTGAGATTGGCACCGCAGACGGGACAAAGACCGCGACAATCGGGCTTGCAGAGCACCACAAACGGCGTGTCCATGACAACGGCATCGTTGATGGGCTCGCCCAGATCGACAACGCGATCCTCGCCCAGGAGCTCGTAGCCGTCTTCGTAGGCCTCGGGGTCCTCGGGCTCATGGAAGAGATAGAACTCCTCGATCTCGCCGGCAATGTCAAACGAGGCAGGCTCCAGGCAACGGTCGCACTCGCCGGTGGCGTGCGCGCGGACCATGCCCGTGAGCAAGACACCGGTACCGGCATTGGTAAAGACCACGTCGTAGTCGATACCGTCCTGCAGCTGGTACTCCTTCTCGCCCACCGTGTAGGCGGCGACATCGACCTTGCCGGTCAGCGGATACGAGTCTCCGGGAAACTCGAGCTGCTCGGAAAGATCGACGGTAACGCTCGGGAACTCAGCCATTACCACTGACCATTCTGCTGGGCGGCACCCTCGTTGAGCTGCTGGCGGCAACGGGTAACAGTGCCGGTCAGGCTCTTGAGGTTCTCCTCGAGGTGCGTAAAGACCTGCTCGGCGTAATCCTCGGCAGCATAGCGCGTCTCGCGCTCATACTGCTGGGCACGGTCGCGGATATCGTCGGCCTGCTGCTGCGCTAGGCGGACAATTTCCTGCTCACCGGCAATGGTGAGGGCCTGCTGCTGAGCGTCGGCGATGATGGAATCGGCCTGAGCGGCGGCGGAAGCCATAAGCTCCTCGCGCTCTTTGAGGATACGGCGGGACTTCTGCCATTCCTCGGGATAGCTCATGCGGATCTCATCGAGGATGTTAAAGAAGACGTCGGCATCGATGACCTTCATCTGGGCGTTCTTGCCGAACGGCGTCTTAGCCTCTTGGATGAGCCCCTCGAGCTCGTCGACAAGGCTCACGATCCTGTCGCCAGGAAAAATCTCGCCCGGCATCCGGTCTCCTTTCATAGGTAACATATCATCGTGCTAGTTTACCACATGCCACCTGGCAATAAAAAACGTCACGAAAAGCGATGTTTAAGCGCCTCGACCACATTAACCGGCACAAACGTCGAAACGTCACTACCGAGCGAGGCGATCTGGCGTACCACCGAGCTCGAAATGTAGCCATACTGCGGAGCACTCATGACAAAGATGGACTCTAGCTCGTTATCCAAGCGGTAGTTGAGGTCGGCTTGCTGCAGCTCATACTCAAAGTCGGTCATGGCGCGCAGGCCCTTGACCACGGCACCGGCACCCTGCTCGCGAGCAAAGTCGACAAGCAGTCCGGTAAAGGGCAGAACCTCGACGCCATCAATATCACCGAGTGCCTCACGGGCCAGCGCCACGCGTTCATCGAGCGTAAACGTGGTGCCCACGCCGTTTTTGCCCTGCGACTCGGCAACGGCCACGATCACACTGGGAAAAATGCGACGGGCGCGGCGGATGACGTCGATATGGCCAAACGTGATGGGATCGAAGGTACCCGGAACGATGACGCGGTTAATGGTGTCGCTCATGGGCATCCTCCTGAAACGTCGTGCCGTCGTTGTCATCGTCATCGGTGGCGATATCGTCATCCTCGCCCTCGCCGACCCAACGGAGCAGGTCGACCGAGGTGATGCCATAGCGTTTCTCACGCACGGTTACAAAGCCGGCAGGATGTGCACCCGCGTCGGCGGCAGCATGCTCAAACAGAGCATAGGCGCCCGGGGTGAGTAGGCCCTGCTGGGCCAGGTTCTGCAGTAGCTCATCGACCGGCTTGGCACCAAAAGCATAGGGCGGGTCGAGCAAAACCAGATCGAAGGGGCCGCCCGGAACGCGGCCGCGCGAAGCGCTCGCAAGGACATCGCCCGTCACCACACGCCAACGCGCACGATCACGACAGAGCGACTCGATATTCTTGGTAATGAGCCTCGCGGCATTGCGGTCGATCTCGAAGGTCGTGAGCGAACGGGCGCCCCGCGAGAGCATCTCGATGCCTAGGGCACCGGAGCCGCCAAAGGCATCCAGTACGCGGACCTCGTTCAAATCAAAGTCAAAAGCCGATAGGACCATGGATGCGCACGCTTCGCGCACGCGGTCGGTCGTCGGACGCGTAACATCGCGACCGCGCGGCTCTTCAATCTTGCGACCGCGCCATTCACCGCCGATGATTCTCATCCTCCGCTGACCTCCTTAAAAATATGTCGATATCGCTCGGCAACCGCATCGCGCAGGGGACGCGTCGCCACAGAGTCAAGATTGGTAGCATACCGCAAGAGCTCGACCGCGTCCAAGTGCGCCCACTCGATGAGCTCCTCATCGGCATCAAGGTCGACAAAACGCAGGGCCACGCCACCATGCTGACGGTAACCCAAGATCTCGCCCTCGTGGCGAAGGCGTAGGTCCATCTGCGCGAGCGTAAAGCCATCTGCGGTCTTCTCGAGCGACTGCAGGCGATCTTGTGCCGCCGACGTACCGCCATTGCCCTTGGAGTGGGTCATGACCATGCACGTGCCCGACACGCTACCGCGGCCCACGCGACCGCGCAGCTGGTGCAGGGCAGCCAAGCCAAAGCGCTCGCCGTTCTCGATGACCATGACGGTGGCGTTGGGCACGTCAACGCCCACCTCGACCACGGTGGTCGAGACGAGCACGTCAATCTCGCCGCGTTTAAAGGCATCGATCACGCGATCCTTCTCCCCCGCCCGCATGCGGCCGTGGAGACGTTCGATAGTTAGGCCCGGCAGCGCCAGGCGCAGGCGGTCGAGCTCAGTCGCCGTATCGTGCAGCGGCACGGGGGCGGTCACGCGGCCCTCGTCGTCACGGGCGATACCGGGCACATCCTCGAGCTCGTCGGCCGAGTCACTCGGCTCCACAAGCGGACAGATCACGTAGGCCTGCTGACCCTTCTCGTGCGCCTCGCGAATGGCCCCATAAGCCAGGTCGCGGCTCGACTCAGTGAGGACGCGCGTCGTCACGCCGGCACCCGGGACGGGACGATGGCGGATGATGCTCGTATCCAGGTCGCCATAGACCGAGAGCGCCAGCGTGCGCGGGATGGGCGTCGCCGTCATGACGAGCAGGTCCGCGCCGGGACCCTTCGCGCGCAAGGCGTTGCGCTGGCCCACGCCAAAGCGGTGTTGTTCGTCGATGACCACAAGCGACAAGTGATTAAAATGCACGTCTTCGGAAAGCACGGCATGCGTACCAAAGAGCACGTCAAGCTCGCCCGATTCCAGCTGCACATGGATGCGCTCGCGCTCCGCCGCCGGCGTGGCGCCCGTCAGAAGCGCCCAGGCCATGCCAGCCTGCGAGAGCAAAGGACCGGTTTTATCGGCATACTGACGAGCCAGCACGCCCGTAGGCGCCATGACACAGCCCTGGGTGCCGCTATCGACGGCCACGGCCAACGCACAAGCGGCAACGGCCGTCTTGCCGGTACCGACGTCACCCAGCAGCAGACGGTTCATGACGCGCGTATCATCGCACATATCATGCAAAATATCCTGAAATGCGGCCTCCTGCTCGTCGCTCAGCGAAAACGGCAGGGCTTGCTTGAGAGCAGCAAGGTGCTCGCCCGCGGTGTGGGCGTAGGGAACCACCTCGACCAAGCCGCCGTCATTGCGCAGACGTAGTGCGAGCTGCAGGTACAGGCACTCCTCATAGGCCAAACGGCGGCGCGCAATGTCGCGCTCGGCCATACTCGAGGGAAAGTGGATTGAACGAAGCGCACGGGCATTGCTCATGAGCTTGCGCTTTGCGCGCAGCGGTGCCGGGATGGGATCAAAGGGATTGCCGACGAGCTCAAGAGCACCGCTCACGATGCGGCGCATCCATGCCTGGCTCACACCATCGCTCACATAATGGACCGGCAAAATGGTACCCGCGGCACGACCACCCTCAAGCTTTTCAAAATGCGGCGAGGCCATCTGCTTAAAGCCGTAGGCAAACTCGACCTTACCCATCACGGCCAGACGGTCACCCCGTTTAAGCTGCTGGGCAATCCAGGTCTGGCGGAAAAAGGCGACCTGCAGCACGCCCGTGTCATCCACGAGCGATACCTCGGTCACCTGCATGCGCGGACGAGGCTGCTTTTGAACAATGCGATCGACCGTGGCAATGATGGTGCACACGGTACCGATGGGCGCCATCTCGATGGACCAAGAGCGGGTGAAGTCCAGATATCGATGCGGGATATGGAGAAGGAGGTCCCACACCGTCCGAATTCCCAGACGGCGAAGGGCCTCCTCACGTTTACCCGAAACATATTTGAGTCGCGCGATATCCTCGCCGAGCGCATTGCTCTGGGCAAAGCGCTCCGAGACGCGCGGCACGGAGCATAGCTCGGACATGTTCAGATGCCTACTCGATCGAGAAAATCACGGGATAAAGCGGCTGCTCGCCACGATGGGCGTCGACCTCCAGGTCGGGCTGAGCTTCCTCGATGGCGTCGACGATCTCCTGGAACGCCTCGTCGGACAGCTCCTCGCCGGCCAGAATCGTCAGCGCGTCGCCCTCCTCTTCCTCCTGCATACGGTTGATGCAGTCGAGGGTGACCTGTTTCACATCGGAGCCGACCACGTCGATGGAACCGGCGATGATACCCATGACGTCACCGGAGTGAATCGGAGAGCCGTCCGAGGCGCTGGAGTCGCGCACGGCGCGGGTGACCTCGCCATCGCGGACCTCGCTGATGGCGTCGACCATAGCGGCGACGGCGTCCTCGAGCTCGGAATCGGGCAGGACGGCGAACAGCGCGGAGAACGCCTGGGGAACGGTCTTAGTGGGAACGACGGCGACCTTCTTATCGGTGCAGGCAGAGGCAGCGGCCTCGGCAGCCATGCGGATGTTGCCGTTGTTGGGCAGGATGATGACCGAGGTCGCGTTGACCTGGTCGACGGCGCCCAGCAGATCGGCGGTCGAGGGGTTCATGGTCTGCCCACCCGAGACGATCACGTCAACGCCGAGGGACTTGAGGATGTCGGCCTCGCCCGAACCGGCGGCAACGGCGACAAAGCCCAGCGCCTTGGCGGGCTCGGCAGCCTTCTCCTGGTCCTCATGAATCTTGGCGGTACGATCGTGGGCCTCCATCTCCATGTTGTGGATAAAGACCTCGTAGATCTGACCAAGCTGCAGCATGTGCTCGAGCACCAGGTTGGGGGTGTTGGAATGCACGTGAATCTTGTAATCGGGGTAAGCGCCAACGAGCAGCTCGCAGTCGCCCATGGAGCCCAGGAACTTAAGGCACTCGTCCTCGTCAAACGGGGCGTCTGCCTTAAACAGGAACTCATTGCAGTAACGGAACTCCGAGCCCTCCCAGTCGTCGTTAGCCTCGATCTCAACACGGCCAAGAGCGGCATCGCGGGCAGAGCCTGCGGAATCAAACGTAGCGGAGAAATCCTCGACAACGGTGCTGCGGCCAAGAGCGGCAGCCACAAAGTTCTCGAGGAAAATGGCAAATCCAAAGGCGCCGGAGTCGACCACGCCGTTCTCCTTCAGAACGGGCAGCAGGTCGGGCGTGCGGGCGACGGACTGGTACGCCTCGACGACGATGGCATCGAGCGCATCCTCGGCCGAGAACTTCTTCTTCTCGCACCCATCGGCCTTGGTCGAGACATCGCGCAGGACCGTGAGAATCGTGCCCTCGATGGGCTTGCGGACAGCCTGGAAGGCGACCTTGACGGCGCGACGGAAGGCGAAGGCGATGTTGGCGGACGTAATGGGCTCGTCGGCAGAGACAAGGCCCTCGGCCACGCCGCGCAGAATCTGCGACGTAATAACGCCGGAGTTACCGCGGGCGCCCATGAGGGAGCCGTGGGTGATGGCGCCGGCAATGGCTTCCATGTCAGCGTCGGCAGGAAGAGCAGAAAGCTCCTTGGTCACCGAGGCGAGCGTGAGCGACATGTTGGTGCCGGTATCGCCATCGGGTACGGGGAAGACGTTGAGCTTGTTGATCTCCTCGGCCTTGTCGGAAACGGCAGCCGCAGCGATCGGAAAACAGGTGCGAATGGTCTTTGCAATCATGGGTGTTAGAATCTCCGTTTTCGGATGCTAGTTCAGACGGCTCTTGAGCGCGTCGATGTGAATGCCGATCTTAAGGCTGGCGGGATCGATCTGGGCGATCTCCTGCAGGGTGAAGGCAACGGAGCTCGAAAGATTGTGGCAGACGGACTTCATGTTGACGCCGTTCTCGAGCACAACGTGAAGGTCGACCGTGAGGCCGTTCTCATCGGCGGAGACAAGCACGCCCTTGCGGAGGCGCTGACCGGCAAGCAGGCGCACGCTCTCGGCGCCCTGGAGCTGCTCGGCCATACCGACGACGCCGTAGCACGTCATCGCGGCATAACCGGCAATATCGGCAATAACGTCATTCGAGACGCTCAAGCTGCCGTTAATGGTCTCAGACACAAGAATCTCCTTTTCTGGTGCTCGCGGCACCATGTCGTGGGAGCAATCATTGCAATATTCTACAACGACCACGCCATGTTAGGGCGGCGGGGTTCACGATTACATCCTCGACACGAAATGTTGATAAGGTAACGTTCGTGACAGCCGATCGCGGCATGAAAAAACCCGCCGCATAAGCGACGGGTTTTACAACCTGGCTCCCCGGGTAGGACTCGAACCTACAACAGCGCGGTTAACAGCCGCGTGCTCTACCATTGAGCTACCGAGGAATTTAAAAGCCCAGCGGAATGGGCTGAGAAATTCTGGCTCCCCGGGTAGGACTCGAACCTACAACAGCGCGGTTAACAGCCGCGTGCT
>CATYDM010000009.1 GCA_958405195.1 uncultured Collinsella sp. | reverse complement strand
AGGCCCTCGCGGCCTAGTCGCTATTTAGGGCGTCCAAGATTTGGGGCGCAGTTCACTGTGCCGGGGAGGGCTTTCGCGTGACTGCGGGGTAGCACCTCGGACCTATTCCTCAAAACTGAAAATTTTTCAGTTTTGAGGAATAGGCTTGGTGAACGTTTGCGGGGGCTGTGGCATCGGGCGTGCTCGACTTAAGCCCCTGTCTTATCCCAGCTCCTGCATGCGGCGGTAGATTTCGCAGATGCCCTTGATAGTGAGCTGCCCGTCGACCACGTCGAAGGCATCGGTCGAATCGGCGACGATGCCGGCAAGGCCGCCCGTGGCGATAACGGTGGCATCCTCGCGGCCCAGCTCGCGCTTCATGCGCGCGACCAGGCCCTCGGCCATGGCGGCGGCGCCCGTTACGGCGCCCACCTTGATGCACTCCTCGGTATCGCGGCCGATGGCGTGCTCGGGCGCCTCGAGCGGAACGCTGGCGAGCTTGGCGGCTCGGGCGGCGAGCGCGTCCATCGAAATGCGGATGCCCGGCGCGATCGCTCCGCCAATGTAATAACCGTCCTCATCGATGACGTCGATATTGGTCGCGGTGCCAAAGTCCACCACGATTGCCGGCGCGCCGTAGAAAGTTTCGGCCGCAACGGCGTTAGCGACGCGATCGGCGCCTACGGCCTGGGGACGCGCCGCGCGCAGCTTGGTCACCGCGGCCGTCTGCGGTCCGATGACGATGGCGTCTGCGGCAATGCGGTCGGCCACGGCGTGCCATTCGCGCGAGAGCTGCGGCACCACGCCCGCAAAGGCGATCGCGTCGACCGCGTCGAGCGAAAGGCCGTACATCTTAAAGAAACCCATCAGGCGCACATGGATCTCGTCGGCGGTATAAGAGTGGTCGGTGGGCATGCGCCACGACTGCACCAGCTCGTCTCCGTCAAACAGGCCCATGGCCGTCTGCGTGTTTCCCATATCGATAGCGAGCAGCATGTCTACTCCCAGTGTTGGCATAAAAGGACGCGCACCATTGTATACGCGCCGCCGACGGCGCTCGGCTGCGATTCGTTTACGGTGATAGGGGCTGAGGGGTTTTAAATATGAAGGAATTATGCTCTACGAGATTTTCCTTGCCGCTTACCGAACTCCCGCGTAATATTCTTTCTTGCGCACATGAAGCGCCCAGACATTGCGGGGTGGAGCAGTCTGGTAGCTCGCCGGGCTCATAACCCGGAGGTCGTAGGTTCAAATCCTGCCCCCGCGACCAAGAACTTGCAGCTCGTCGGCCTAGCCGGCGAGCTTTTTTGTTATTTCGGGACCGTGTTTTCGATCCAATTCTCGGCCTCTCAAACAAAATCTCGATCTGTAACATCTAGACCCGATTTGGGCGGCTAGGTGTTACAGATCGAGATATACCGGTGGGCTTGGTCGTGTTTGTCTAAATCTGTAACACGAGGGACGGTTTTTGCCGAGTTGTTGTTATAGATTGAGATTTTCTAGCAGGCGGGTTTGGTTTGTCTCGATCTGTAACAGATAGGGGCCAAAAGTGGGCCTAGCTGTTACAGATCTAAATTGTTGAGGATGGGTCGAGGGGAATATCTCGATCTGTAACAGTAAGACCCGGTTTTGCTGAGCGACTGTTACAGATCGAGATATACCGGCGGGCCGCCCTGCCCCATCCACCTGCCGCTACCTGCCGTCCGCCGATTTCCGTTGCGCTGCTGTATTCCCATGCCATATCCTCTAGACAACTACGCGGCAACATCGCCGCCGCGCCTACAAGAGAGGAATGTCCATGACCACACCTGCATCCAAGCTGCTCCAGCCCATTACGGTTGGCCCCCTTGAGCTCAAGAACCGCATTATGTTTCCGCCGCTGACCACCGGCTACGAGGAGCGTGACGGTTCCATCGGCGAGCGCAGCCTGGCTTTTTACGAGCGCCTGGCCCGTGGCGGCGTGAGCTACATCGTCATCGGCGACGTCGCTCCCGTCATGACCGCGAGCCCCACGCCCAAGCTGGCAACCGACGCCCAGATCCCCACGTTTAAGGCCCTGGCCGACGTCGTCCACAAGCACGGCGCCAAGGTCGCGCTGCAGCTGTTCCACCCCGAGTACGATGTGCCCGGTGTCGGCCGCATGGTCATGGGCTCCATGGCTGCCGCCAAGGCCGCGCAGGAGGCCAAGGCCGCCGGCGACGAGGAGACCTTTGCCGCCAAGATGGCCGAGTCCAACGAGATCCGCAACCAGGCCTACGCCAAGCTGCATCACGACATGCAGCACTTTGTGAACGAGGCGAGCGTAGAGCAACTCACCCAGATCAAGGAGGCCATCGCTGCCTCGGCCGCCCGTGCGCAGCAGGCCGGCATCGACGCCATCGAGGTCCACGGCGACCGCCTGGTGGGTTCGCTGTGCTCGGCCATCCTCAACCAGCGCACCGACGAGTACGGCGGCTCCTTCGAGAACCGCGTTCGCTACGCGCTGGAGGTCGTCGCTGCCATTAAGGAAGCCGCGCCGCAGCTGATGGTGGAGTACAAGCTCCCCGTGATCATGGAGAACCCCGACGGCACGCCGCGCGGCAAGGGCGGCCTACAGCCCGACGAGGCCTGCGAGTTCGCCAAGCTGCTCGAGGGCGCGGGCATCGATATGATCCAGGTCGCACAGGCCAACCACACCGGCAACATGGGCGACACCATTCCGCCCATGGGCGCCATGCCCTACAACTGGACGCTGCCCGTGGCCGAGCGCGTCAAGGCCCTGGTCTCCGTGCCGGTGGCAACCGTGGGCCGCGTGGTTTCGGTCGAGGCCGGCGAGAAGATTCTGGAAGACGGCGCCGCCGACATCATCGCCTATGGCCGCTCGCTCATGTGCGACCCCGACATTGCGCTGAAGGCCGCCACGGGTGAGCCCATCCGCGAGTGCCTCAACTGCAACAAGGGTTGCGTCGATGCGATTCAAAACCGCAAGTACATTTCGTGCGTGCTCAATGCCGAGAACGGCGACGAGGCGACCATCGCCATCAAGCCGGGCGAGGGCGACAAGAAGATCGCCGTGGTGGGCGGCGGCATCGCCGGCCTGGAGGCCGCGCGCGTGGCGGCCAAGCGCGGCTACGACGTGACCGTCTACGAGGCGAGCGATCATCTGGGCGGCCAGATTGTGCTGGCGGCTGCGCCTCCGCGCAAGGACGAGATCATGCGCTCGGTCGAGTACTACGAGAAGATTCTGCCTGGCCTGGGCGTGAAGGTTGAGCTCAGCCATGCCGCTACCGCTGAGGACCTCAACGCCGCCGACGCCGCGATTGTGGCCGTGGGCGCGCACGACGTGGTCATCCCCGTTCCGGGCGCCGACTCGGAGAAGGTCGTCTCGAGCTGGGACGTGCTGGCCGGCAAGGCGGAGCTCAACGGCCGCGTCGCTGTCATTGGCGGTGGCCTGGTGGGCACCGAGACTGCCGAGTATCTGCTGCAGCACGGCTGCGAGGTGGCGATCGTGGAGATGCTCGACAAGATTGCCGCGGGCGAGTCCGAGACCATTCTGCCGCTGATTATGAGCGACTTTGCAGAGCACAACGTGGAGCAGCATGTTAAGACCCGCCTGACCGCCATTACCGACGAAGGCGTGGAGGCTGTTCGCACCACCGAGGACGGCGCCGAGGAGCCGGTGAGGATCGCCTGCGATTACGTGGTGATGGCCGTGGGCTCCAAGGCCAACGCGTTTGACCTGGATGGCGTGACGGTGCCCGTGACCTGCGTGGGCGACTGCTCGGGTGAGCGCACCGCCGACATTGCGAGCGCCATTCGCACGGCGTATCACGCGGCCAACGAGCTGTAGTTGAACATCGCGGCCAGGCGGGGCGGTAGCACGGATCCGCCTCGCCCGGCTGTGTCCCGTCGGGTGTCAACCGGTGCGGGGCCTGCAAGCGCAGCAGGTCCCGCCCTTTTTGTTTTGCTCCGGTGGATGGCAATGCGCGGTAATCATGAGGAGTGAGGACGTCTACTGTCTTGCAGATCACTCAAAAATATTGGGGGAGGGGTTAATAACTATATCCTCTATACCAAAGGACATAAAGAGATGCCAATTTTGTTGACAAGCGAATGACGATTAGCTGCGAGTCAGCTACCAGCGTAAATAATCGATAAAGAAATGTCGTAATTTGGTGCCAAATGCCCAGATAACGCCGCGTCTATTTTAATTAACTGCTTTGAGCAAACAGTAAAATGCTACTATCTAACTTGCACGTAAGAAAGCAGATTAACGGCTAAGGCTAAGAAGTGGCAGGTATGTCGGAAGCAACTAGGACTCGCACGCATGCGCCCGAGGTTAGGCAGCGCGCCGTCGAGATCCTCCAAGAGGGGGTCGGTCATCGCGCTCTCGCCGCGGAGCTTGGCATTCCCCAAGCCACGGCTCGTCAGTGGGCCCGCGCGTATGCCGTGGGCGGTGCCGACGCCGTTCTCAATGCCGGTTCGCATCATCACACCTATTCGTACGAAGTTAAGCTCGCCGTGGTCAAGGACCGCTTGGAAAACGGCTTAACGGTTCGCGAGGCCATGATTAAGCACAAGATTCCCAGCGAGTCTTCGGTCAAGGCTTGGTGCCGTCAGTACCGCGAGAGCGGTGAGGTCGCACTGGTCGATAAGCCGCGCGGTCGCAAGCCGCGCGTTAAAAAGGCGGAATAGCAAACGGGATGGTGCGCCCACAGGGGCGCATTTTTTCTTGCCGTGCCTCTACTCCAATGCGGACGCGCCCTTGCCTCGTACGTCTAAAACTCCCCAGTTGACCGAAAACCTGCCGCCGCTACTCCTCAATTGAGCTATAACGTTAAACAATTGCAGCGTTTTTGCACGGGGGAGTGATGGTATGACGCTACTGTATTTCCTTACCCTGTTTCCGCTGGTACCGGCGCTGGGCATGCTGCTCGCGCGCGGTGACCGCGCCCGCGATGCGGTGGGGCTTGTAGGCTCCGGCATTATTATGGCGGTGACAGTTGTAGTCGCCGTCATGTTTTTTGGCACGGGTCCGCAGAGCTTTGAGGTTGCCCCCGGCACCTCGCATGTGCTCTCGATCATCAGCTCCGTCATCGACGTCATCCTGTGCGCCGTCATCCTGTACAACGCGTACAAATATAGGAACGCGCTCACCACGGTGCTCGGCATAGTCCAGCTGGTGGGTTCGCTCGCCTTTGCAGCCATGACGTTGCCCGCGGCCGAAGCCGTCACGGCGACGCCGCTCTACCTGGACTACATGAGTGTGATCATGGTCCTCGCCGTCGGTATCGTCGGCAGCCTCATCTGCGTGTATGCCCTGGGCTACATGAAGGACTTCCAGGCTCATGACGAGCACGAGGCCGCGCTGCGCGGGCAGACCGCGCTCGACCGTCGCCCGCAGTTCCTGGCACTTATGTTTCTGTTCCTCTCGGCCATGTTCGTTATCGTGACGAGCGACAACCTTGAGTGGCTGTTCTGCGGCTGGGAAATCACCACCGTGTGCTCGTTCCTTATGATTGGCTACACGCGCACGCCCGAGGCCATTAAAAACGCCTTTACCCAGATCATCCTCAACATGCTGGGCGGCATCGCGTTTTTGGCGGGCCTTATGTTTCTGCACGTTAACGGCATGCCGCTGACCATCTCGGGCATGATCGAGCTTTCCGGCGCCGGTACCGCGCAATCCGCGCTGCTGGTGATGCCGGTCATCCTGTTGTCGCTCGCCGCACTCACCAAGGCCGCACAGATGCCGTTCCACACGTGGCTGTTGGGTGCCATGGTTGCCCCCACTCCCACGAGCGCCCTGCTGCACTCGTCAACCATGGTTAAAGCCGGCGTGTTCCTAATGGTCAAGCTGAGCCCGCTCTATGCTATCTATCCCGTAACCGGCTTTATGGTCACGAGTGTGGGCGCCATCACGTTTTTGCTTGCTGCCCTCATGGCCATCTCGCAGAGCAACGCCAAACGCGTGCTCGCGTACTCCACCATTTCCAACTTGGGCCTCATTAGTGCCTGCCTGGGTGTCGGCGCGCCCGAGGCCGTATGGGCGGCCATCTTCCTGATCCTGTTCCACACGGTGGCCAAGTCGCTGCTGTTCCTGTGCGTGGGCACGGCCGAGCATCATATCGGCAGCCGCGATATTGAGGACATGGACGGTATGTTCAGCCGCATGCCGCACCTGACGCGCCTGATGATGCTGGGCATCATGGGCATGTTTGTGGCGCCGTTTGGCATGCTCGTGTCCAAGTGGGGCGCCCTGGTGGCGTTCGCGCAGACCGGCAACGTGCTCATGATTATGGTGCTTGCCTTTGGCTCGGCCGCGACGTTCTTCTTCTGGGGCAAGTGGCTTGCCAAGCTTTCGGGCGTCGACCCCACGGCTCAAAACGTTGAGGTCAATGTCCATAAGACCGAATGGATGGCCCTCAACACCATCGCCGAGCTGCTGATTCTGTGCTGCGTGGCGTTTCCGGTTATCTCGAGCGGTCTGGTGTCGCCTTACTTGGCCATGGTGTTTGGCCGCGTGCCGTACGTTATCGGCAAGGACGCCATGTATCTGATGGTGGTTATCGTGGCGTTTATTGCCGTGGTGCTGCTGACGTCGTTCCGCGTGAGCAATAAGCCGCACGTCAACGTGTACCTTTCGGGCGTGGGAACCGACAAATATCGTCATTTCCGCGGCTCGATGGGACGCGAGGTGAAGGCCGAAAAGCGCAATTGGTATTCGGAGGATGCCCTTGGCGAGAAGCGTATTGGCCCCGCGGGTAGCGTCGTGTGCTGCAGCATTATCTTGTTTGCGCTGCTGTGTTGCGCGTGGATTGGGCCCGAGAGACTTGCCATGAGTGCGCCCTCGGTGCTGCGCGGCAAGTATTTTGAAGGTTCGGGTGTCGTGGGCATATTTATTGGCACCGTGGCGTTTGCCTTGCTGGCGCCGCTTGTGGGCGGCCTGATTGACGGTCTTGACCGTAAGCTATCGGCTCGCATGCAGGGCCGCGTGGGCCCGCGCTTGCTGCAGCCCTTCTACGATGTTACCAAGCTGCTGCGCAAGGCTCCTGCCAGCGTAAACACCATGGACGATACCTATATGGCGTGTGCGCTCATCTTTACCGTGGTGGGCGGCGGCATCTTTGTGTCGGGTTCCAACACGATGTTGTGCGCCTTTATGGTGACGCTCGCCGCGATCTTTGTGGTGCTGGCGTCCGCCTCGACGCAAAGCCCGTTTGCTCAGGTCGGCGCCGATCGTGAGTTGCTGCAGGTCATGAGTTACGAGCCCGCCGTTCTGCTGATGAGCGTGGGCCTGTATCTTGCCACCGATAGCTTCGATTCCATCGCCGTGACGGGGCAGTCGGTCCCCATCATCGTGTACAGCGCGCCCATTTTCCTCGCGCTGCTTGCGGTGCTTACCATCAAGCTGCGCAAGTCGCCGTTCGATCTTTCGTACTCGCATCACGCGCATCAGGAGATCGTCCAGGGCGTCGCTACCGAGATGAGCGGCGGCACGCTGGCCAAGATGACCCTTATGCACTGGTGCGAGACCGTGCTGTTTTTGATGTGGGTGGGCATGTTCTTTGTTTGGGACAACCCGGTGAGCTGGGTCGTAGCCCTGGTCGTGATGGCCGCGACGTACTTTGCCGAGGTCCTGATCGACAACACCTTCGCGCGCAGCACCTGGCGCAGCTGCTTTAAGCTCGGCTGGGGCGTGGCGCTGGTGTTTGGCCTGCTCAACCTTATGCCCATCCTCGTCGACGTGTTTATTTAGGAGGCGGCATCCATGGATCATAAAATGTCGCGCTCGCCGTGGGTTATTCATTACGACGGCTCGAGCTGCAACGGATGCGATATCGAGGTGCTGGCCTCGCTCACGCCGCTGTTCGACGCGGAGCGCTTTGGCGTGGTCAACACCGGCAACCCCAAGCATGCGGATATCTTTTTGGTGACGGGTTCGGTCAATGCCCAGAACCTGCCCGTCGTGCGCCAGATCTACAACCAGATGCTCGAGCCCAAGTGCGTGGTGGCCTGCGGTATCTGCGCGTGTTCGGGCGGCGTGTTCCGCGATGCCTATAACGTGATCGGCGGCGTGGACCGCGCAATTCCCGTGGACGTGTACGCGCCCGGGTGCGCCATTCGCCCCGAGACAGTGATCGATGCCATCGTGGAGGCGTGCGGCATCCTGGACCAGAAGGAGGCCGTGATGCGCGCCGGCGGCGACCCGCTCACCGTGGGCGGTGCCGCTACCTGGGACGGTGGCGTTGAGCTGGGCGAGGACGGGTTTGTGGCTGCGGGGGCCGGGGCTGATGGTGCCGGTGACGCGCCTGCCGGGAAGCCTGCCGCGCCCGTCGCCGGCGACGCACCTGCTGGGACGCCCGCCGCTGCAAAGGAGGCCGAGTAATGCAAAAGGCTATCTATACCACCGTTGGGATCGACGAGCTCCTGTCGCATGTCCAGGCGCTCAAGGGCGTCGGCGCGCGCTTTGTGCAAATGCACGCCGAGCGCAACGTCGACGACGGCACGTATCGCCTGGTCTATACGTTTATCAACGTTCGTGCTGCTCAGGAGCATATTGCGCAGGACGGCAGCTACGCGATCGAGAACCTGGTGGTTGAGGGTATCGACCAGTATCAGGAGATTCCGTCCATCAGCTCATATTATCCGGCGGTGTTCCCGTTTGAAAATGAGGCCCACGACCTGTTTGGTCTTGCCATTACCGACATGCAGCTCGACTTTAAGGGCTTTTTCTACCAGGTCTCGACTGCCGAGCCCATGAGCGTTATCACGCCCGAGGTGAAGGCCGCGCGCGAGAAGGCCATGAAGGTCCGCGCGGCCGCAGAGGCCAAAGCGCGCAAGGCCGCGGCCGAAAAGGCCGCCGCTGCCACGGCCGCTGCGGGGGAGGGCGTTGCGGGCGCTGGCGATGCTGCGAGCGCTGCCGTCGCTCAGCCCGCTGCGGCTGCCGGCTCCGATGCTCAGCACGATGAAACTGCTGCGAAGGCCGCGCTCAAGGCTGCCGAGATGGAGGCAAAGCTCGCCGCCATGGATCCCGAGAAAGCGGCCAAGGTCCGCGCGGCGCTTGCCGCCAAGGCCGCCCGCGACAAGCAGAAAAAGGAGGCGTAAGGTCCATGGCACATCGCTCCGTTATTCCGTTTGGCCCGCAACACCCGGTGCTGCCCGAGCCGCTTCATCTGGACCTGGTGATCGAGGACGACCGCGTTCTCGAGGCAATTCCGCAGATCGGTTTTGTGCACCGCGGACTCGAGAAGCTCACCGAAAAGCGCGATATGCACCAGTTTGGCTACATCGCCGAGCGCATCTGCGGCATCTGCGCCGTGGGCCACAGCTGCGGCTATGCCAGCGCCTGCGAGCGTATGCTCGACATCGAGGTGCCCAGCCGCGTGCGGTATATCCGCACCATTTTGCACGAGCTTTCGCGCATCCACTCGCATCTGCTGTGGCTGGGCCTGCTCGCCGATGCCTTTGGCTTCGAGGCGCTGTTCTATCGTTCGTGGACCCTGCGCGAGCAGATTCTCAAGATCTTCGAGAGCACCTGCGGCGGCCGCGTGATCCTTTCGATTAACGAGATCGGCGGCCTTAAGCACGATATCGAGGACTCCGAGTTGGCGGGCATTGTCCAGACGCTCGATGCCATGCGTCCTGACTACGAGGCCCTGGTGCATACGTTTTTGGACGACAACAGCTGCGGCGAGCGCCTGCATGGCGTGGGCATGATTAGCAAGAAAGACGCGCTGGAGCTTTCGATGGTCGGTCCGTTTGGGCGCGCATCGGGCGTGGATTACGACGTGCGCATGTTTGACGACGGTGCCTATGCGGATCTGGCTGCGTTTGAGCCCATCGTTGCTACCGATGGCGATTGCTATGCCCGCTGCCAGGTGCGTTGCGCCGAGGTCACGCAGGCCATGGACATCATCAAGGAGCTTGCGGGCAAGATTCCGCACGACGGTATCGGCGGGCGCACCAAGCTCACGCCGGCCGACGGCGCGCGTGGCGAGGTTGTGATTGAGCAACCGCGCGGCGAGGCGTATTACTATGTGCGCGGCAACGGCACCAAGAACCTGGACCGTTTCCGCGTGCGCACGCCGACGTCGCAAAACCTGGCGGGTCTGACGCATGCGCTGCAGGGCGTGCTCCTTGCCAACGTGCCCATGATTATCCTGACCATCGACCCCTGCATTAGCTGCACGGAAAGGTAGGCGCGGCATGAGTTTGCTGACATTTGCCAAGACGGCCTTGGGCTCTATGGTCAAGCAGCCGGTCACGGTGTGCTATCCGCAGGAGAAGCTCGTGGCGCCCGAGCGCCTGCGCGGGCACATCGTTAACGACATGGACGTGTGCATTTGCTGCGGCATGTGCGCGCGTCGCTGCCCGGCGGGCGCGCTCGCGGTCGATCGCAAAGGCGGTACCTGGTCGATTGACCCGTACGCCTGCGTGGTGTGCGGCGAGTGCATCGAGAGCTGCCCCAAGCACTGCCTGACTATGGACACCGCCCGTACTCCAGTTGCGGCGGATAAGACTCCCACGGTAGAAACCAAGCCGGAGTAACGCGAAGACGGGGCCGGTGGGGCAAAAATGCCCCGCCGGCCCCGCGCGTGAGCGCGCGGTTGTGCCGCCGCGAACAAAACTATGCCGGATTACGGGGCTGGATAGCGAACCTCCGACCATACGGAAAATCCCAAAAACAAAACCGCAGGTAGATTGCTTGCCGTTTTTCAAAAAAAGGTTGTATGGATGAGGGTTCCGACTTTAGCCCCGTAATCCGGCATAGTTTTGAAATGGAACCATATCCATAACAGCCCTTGGTTTCCCGTGGACAGAGGGAAACGGATCATTTTGGCCTTGCGAGGATATCCGCGTGACCCGTTCGCCATGAAATGGGCCTATCTACTACGTTTGGGTGGCTGCCCTCAACCACGGCGAAAAACGCGAAAAGAAAACCGCAGGTAGAACGCTTGCGGTTTTTCGTAAAACGCGGTTATGGTCAGGGGTATCGGGTTAAACGTAGTAGATGGGCCGGTTTCGTGGCGAACGTTACCAACTAATCCCCCGGGGACGGAGGAAAACGGATCATTTTTGCTTGATGGCTCCGAGTCGCACCCGTTTTCCTGCGAAAACTCTCGTGTCTCAACTTTGGTGAGACATTTGTCTCACGCCCAAAATCAAATCTGGAACGTGTGTCACCTGCCTTAATTGTGTCTCATTTCGTAACTTTAGGCTGATGCAAGGTCTGAGACCGCGAGAAGGGAGACACGATGGGTAAGTACACGAGGGGTCTCTTGGCGGTGATACTGGCCGTAGTGCTGGTGTTGCCAGCCGCAGCATTCGCCATGCTGCCCGAGGCCAACGCCAGGTCCAGCACAGGAATGGACGGACCGATAATGACCGGAAAGGTCGTCGACCCCGATACCAGCGGACGCTGGGAAATTTGGGCGGCAGGCCACGGCGGCAATAAGGTAACGACCCAAAACGTCGGCCGAATCTGGACCGACAAGACGGTCAAGGCAACCGAGGAAAACGAAGAGTCGGACTTTTTGACCACGCTTTCGGCGATGTCCTCGACGTCTAATTCAACCGTGACGGTCACCACGCCGCTTGACATCGTGATGGTGCTGGATGCCTCTGGCTCGATGGATGATCCTATGGGTGGCGGAGATTCCACCAAGCGTATCGATGCACTGAAGAGCGCTGCGAACAGCTTTATCAATACCATTGCCAAGCAAAACGAGGGTATCGAGGGTGTCGATAGGCAGCACAGGGTTGCCATTGTTAAGTTTGCGGGTGATAAGACCAATAAGGTCGGTAATGACCAGTACAAGAAAGGGCAATTTTGGTACAACAACTCGCAGGTGATGAAGGGTTTGACCGATTGCTCTGGCGGCAACGTGAAAGTTCTTGAGGATACAGTTGCTGGAATCAAACCAAGCGGTGCCACGCGTGCCGACTATGGTCTGGAACTGGCCGGGGATATCACTTTTGGCCGCGCAGATGCCAAGAAGATCGTTGTGTTCTTTACCGACGGCAAGCCAACGAGCTTCAGCGAGTTTGATTCTGACGTCGCCAAGGGTGCCGTGACGGCTGCCAAGAAGATGAAGGATGGCAAAGCCACCGTTTATACCATCGGTATCTTTAGTGGAGCGGACCCCGCTGACGATCCCTCGAAAGAGGGGACAAGCGACGTCAACAAGTTTATGCACGCCGTGTCGAGTAATTATCCCGATGCCACGTCGTATGCGAGCGACAAGCTTGGCACACGCGCGGAAAACTCCGACTACTACAAGTCGGCGACCAACGCCGAAGAGCTCAAGAAGGTCTTCGACGACATCTCACAGGCCATCACATCGGAGGCGCCTTATCCGACCGAAATCCATAAGGGCTACGACGAGACCAAGTCCGGCTACATTACGTTTACCGACGAGCTGGGCGACTTTATGCAGGTCGACGGATTTACCGAAGTCGTCATCAACGGCACGCCGTTTACCGAGGCGAGCAAGACGGTCAACAAAGAAGCCAATACCGACACATACGAGTTCGCCGGCAAGGCAAAAGACCTGCTCATCACCGTGCAGCGTGCCGGCGATGACAATCCCCAGAAGGGCGATATCGTAACGGTTAATATTCCTGCGTCGCTGATTCCGCTGAGTCACTTTAAGACCGTAGACGGCAAGCTTTCGGTCAACAACGTTAAGCCCATTCAGGTGAAGTATGCCTCGAGCGTGAAGAAGGACGCGCTTGACAACCTGTTTACGCCCGAGAAGGTAGCGGGGCTCAAGGACTACATCGAGCGTAATACGACTGTCGTTGACGGCACCAAGACCGTGAATTTCTACGCGAACAAGTGGAACGGTGGTGCGTTGGGTGATACGGTTGCGACCTTTGAGCCGGCCGACACCAACCGCTACTACTACTTCCAGAAGCAGACTCCCATTTTCACGGACAAGGGCTGCACACAGCCTGCAAAGAATTCGCTGGCAGATACCGGCACCTATTACTACAAGGATGAGTTTGAGGAGCAGGGCGAAAACGGCGAGGCCAAGCCCGCCACCGCCGTCATCGAGTTTACCGGCGGCGACGCTGCGAAGTTTGACGGCGCTGTTGTTGCCGACAAGGACGGCAACCTTTCGTTTAGCGTGGGAACCGCGCGCCTGGCCTTTATCGACGAGCTCCACACCACCAAGAAGAGCGTGGGCGACAACAACACCGGCACCGCGACCGACGTACTCAATCCCAAGTGGAACAACATATCCGCCAAGGCGACCGCGACGCATGTCAACTCCTACCTGGGCAACAACGGCAAGATCAGCTTTGCGTATGACATGACGCCGGCAATGGTGAACACCAAGGCCAGCTTTGGTCTAACCAAGGTGCTCGAGGGTCGCGACCGGACGAATGCTGACGCGTTTGAGTTTGGCCTGACGTCCGAGAACGGCGCCCCGATGCCTACGACTACGACTGCGATCGTGCGCAAGGCCGACCTGGACGCCCAGGGCAAGGCTGCCATCGACTTCGGTACGATCGAATACACCGAACCTGGCACGTACGTCTACAAGGTCAGTGAAAAGCACGCCGGGACCACGATTGACGGCATCGCCTACAGCGGTAACGTCGCGGAGATCACCGTGACGGTGAAGCCCAATAAGAAGGGCGAACTGAGCGCTGACGTGAAGGTGACCTCGGGTGAGACCGAGTTCAAGAACGTCTACGCTGCGGATCCTGTTGAGTCCAGCGTTACCGACCAGATTACCGCGGCCAAGTCCCTGACCGGGCGCGACTTGGCGGAAGGCGAGTTCAGTTTTGAGCTGCTCGAGATCGCGGACAAGGAAGTTAAGCCTGTCGAGACTGTTACAAACGGCGCCGACGGCAAGGTGACGTTCAGCGCCATCAGGTACACCGAGATCGGCCAGCACACCTACATGCTGCGCGAGGTCAAGGGCGACGCTGGCGGCATCACCTATGACGATACGACCTACACCATCGTGACGACCATCAGCGATAACGGCAAGGGCCAGCTGGCCGCTACGCACGAGCTGAAGGGCGCCAAGGACGTCAAGAGCATCGAGTTCAAGAACGCCTACACCACGAATGCTGCCGAGGCATCGCTTACGGGCATCAAGAACCTGCAGGTTCCTGATGGCTTGACCCCGGCTGACATTGCCGGCAAGTTCACCTTTACCGTGACCGGTGAAGAGGGCACACCCATGCCCGCGAACGCGAGTGTGACCAATGATGCCAAGGGCAAGGTCGACTTTGGCAAGATCACCTTTACGCTCGACGACCTTAACAAGGCTCTGGGCGAGAAGCCCGAGAAGCGCGAGCACACCTTTACCTACACCGTGACCGAGTCCGGCGAGGTCGCTGGCGTGACCAACGACGCCAAGCCGTCGCGCGAGGTTTCCTTCACCGTGACCGATGACGGCAAGGGCAATTTGAGCGTGTCCCGCAAGCCGGACGGCAACGCGGCATTTACGTTCACCAATACCTACAGCGCGACGCCTGTCGAGACGAGCGTCACCGACCAGATTACCGCGAACAAGGTTCTGACCGGGCGTGAGCTTGCTGTCGGCGAGTTCTCCTTTGAGCTGGTCGAGGGCGACAAGGTCGTCGCCAAGGGTACCAACGCTGCTGACGGCACGATTGCCATGGACAAGATTGCCTACGACAAGCCCGGCAAGCACACCTACACGCTGCGCGAGGTCAACGGCGGAACCACCAGCAAGGGCATCACCTACAGTGACGCCAAGTACGCCATCGAGACCACCATCACGGACAATGGCGACGGTACGCTCAGTGTCACACATGTTCTGAAGGGCACCGAGCCTGCCGAGTTCAAGAACACCTACAGTGTGACCCCGCTCGATGCAGAGCTCGACTTTGGCCTGAGCAAGGCTATTGACGGCCGCGACTGGACGGATGGGGACGAGTTTAGCTTTACCATCACCGCTCCCGAGGGCGTCCCACTGCCCGATCCCGCAACCGTAACCGTGAGCAAGGGGGACGCGGAGGACGGCATCGCTGCCATCAAGTTCGGCAAGATTCACTTTGCGGCTGCCGGAACCTATAAGTACGAGATTCGCGAGAACGCGGGCAGCACGGTCGGCATGACGTATGACGCGCATGTCGCAACCGCCGAAGTGACCGTGACCGAGGACGGCGAGGGCAACCTGACCGCCAACGTCACCAAGAAGGAAAACGGGCGCTTTACCAACACATACCGCACTGAGCTCGATTACGCCGCGGCCGGCGGCCTCAAGCTCAGCAAGACCCTCTGCGGACGTCCCATGACCGAGGGTCAATTCACCTTTACCGTGACGCCCGCTGACGATGATTCGGCTCGCGCACTTGGCCTGCTGCCCGGGGCCAACAACTTCGAGTCCCCTGCAACGATAGAGGGAACGGTCGGACTGATCGACATTCTGGCTGGTCATGAGGTTAAATTTACGCAAGCTGACGCCGGCAAGACCTTCAAGTACACCGTGGCCGAAAAGAACGACGGCCAGCCCGGTTACACCTACGATGACGCCGTACGCACGGTGACGATCGCCATCGTCGACGACACCGCCGGTACGCTCACTGCTACGACGACCGTTTCCGGTGGTCCCGAGGGCACGCATGAGACGGTCCACAAGAGTGGCGAGAACAAGGTCGAGAAGGCCCTGGTGCCGTTCCACAACAGTTACAGCGCTACGACCAACACGCCTGGTGGCACCGCTGCTCAGGTCGTTGCCACCAAGACTCTGACCGGTCGCCCGATGGCCGACGGCGAGTTCTGGTTCGGCATCGCCTATCAGGGTGAGCTTGTGGCATACGAAAACCTCAAGCCCAATATCGGCGGGCACGTGAGCTTTGATACGCTGCACTACGACACCAAGATGCTTGCTAATCTTGAGGCTGCTGGGCTTGCTTATCGTACCGATAAGGACGGCAAGCTTGCCTGGACCATTAACTACACGGCCTACGAAGATTTATTCGGGCTGCCGAATGGCGTTTCCGCTACAACGTGGAGCTTTGGCTTTAAGGTTATCGTCGTCGACAACGGTGACGGTACCCTGACGGCGACGGTCGACTACGGCGGCGTCGAGCCCTTGTTCGAGAACGCCTACGGCGCCGACGCCGTGGATGCCGCGCTCACCGGTACTAAGAAGCTCCAGGTTGCCGAGGGCCTGACCCCGGCCGACATCACGGGTAAGTTCACCTTTACCGTGACCGCCGACGAGGCAGGTGCCCCGATGCCCGAGCGCACGACCGTAACCAACGACGCAGCCGGTAACGTGGACTTTGGCAAGATCCACTTTACGCTCGAGGACCTCAACCGCGCCCTGGGCGTGACGGACGATGCAACCGATAGGGCCGAGGCAGACGAAGCTGACGAGGTCGAGGCCGACGAGGCAGAGGCCGACGAGGCAGAGGCTGAAGAGGCCGACACCGATGCCAACGCCGACGAGCCCAGCGACGAGCCCGAGCCCGCAGCCCCCACCGCTCCGCGCTCGCACACCTTTACTTACACGGTGACCGAGTCCGGTAGTGCCCCTGGCGTGACCAATGACACCAACGCCACGCGCAAGGTTTCCTACACCGTGTCTGACGACGGTGCCGGGCATCTGAGCGTCAAGCGCGAAGGCGACGACGGTGCTGCCTTCACGTTTGCCAACACCTACGGCGTGGCACCTACCGATTCGTCCGTGACCGATCAGGTCAAGACAGTCAAGCGCCTGACTGGACGCGACCTTGCAGCAGGTGAGTTCACGTTTGAGCTGCTCGAGGACGACGTGGTTGTCGCTAACGGCACCAACGACGCTAACGGCACCGTGACGCTGAGCCCGATTCGCTACGAGGCACCCGGCACGCACACGTACACGCTGCGCGAGGCTTGCCCCAACGCGCTCGGCCTGTACAAGGGCGTCACCTATGACGGCACGACCTACACCGTCGTGACCACCGTCTCCGACAACGGCGACGGCACGCTGACCGCGACGCACAAGCTCGAGGGAACCACCGAGTCGGCTGGCTTTACCAACAAGTATCACGCCATGCCTACGCAGGTTTCCATCGGCGCTATCAAGGTGCTCGAGGGACGCGAACTCAAGAAGGACGAGTTTAGCTTTAAGCTCGTTGGCGAGGACATCGAGTCCACCGTCACCAACGATGCCGACGGTAAGATCAGCTTCGACAAGTTTGAGTACGACGAGCCCGGTACGCACGTCTACACCATCAGCGAGGTCAAGGGCGACGAGGCCGGTATGACCTACGACAAGTCCGTCTTTACCGCGACCGTCAACGTGGTCGATGACGGCGAGGGCAGCCTCAAGGCAAGCGTCGCCTTTGCCAAGGGCGACAAGAGCGTCGAGGGCATCGTGTTCAACAACACGTACAAGAAGCCCGAGACTCCTACGCCGACGCCCGACCCCGGCACGCCCAAGACCGTGACGAACATCGTCAAGACGGTCAAGGGTTTCCTGCCCACCACGGGTGACCAACAGGCCGCCGCACTGCTCATGGCATTTGTTATTGCCATGGCCGGTGTCGGTGCCCTGGTCTGGGGTATCCGTAAGCGCTAGGCACGCTGGCAGCGCCCGGGGGCAAAAGGCCCCGGGCGGCCGGCGGGGAGCCAGAACATAGCCCCACCCCCAGCCCCAGCCGCCACGGAGGTATCTCCCTCCTCCGTGGCGGCGCTTTTGTGCGTAGGCGAGAAGGGCCTGCCACGAAACCGGCCCATCTACTACGTTTAGCCCCTTACCCCCAACCATGCTAAAAAACGCGAAAACAAAACCGCAGGTAGTACGCCTGCGGTTTTGTTCAAAATGAAGGTATGGTCAGGGGTACCGAGTCAAACGTAGTAGATGGGCCGGTTTCGTGGCGGGCACCGTCAAATGATCCCCTGGGGACTGAGGGAAACGGGTCATTTTGGTTCCACGAGGCTTGCGGAGGCGCTCGTGCAGGGCCGCCCGAACAAAACTATGTCGGTTTACGGGGCTGAGTCACGAGTCCCCAACCATGCCGATATTCGTGAAAATAAAACCGCAGGTAGACAAGCCGTCATTTGACGGAAAACGTGGGTATGGATGGGGATCCTGAGTTTAGCCCCGTAAACCGGCATAGTTTTGAAATGGTATTAAATCGGTAGCAGCCATTTTGCTAAGCCGGAGCGGTCGGCCGTTGGGTAATTACCCTCGCAGGTAGGCGATGGCGATCTGCGTGCGGTTGCGCAGGCCCATTTTGGCAAGGATCGAGCTGATGTGGTTGCGCACCGTGCCTTCTCCCATATAAGCCGTGGCGGCAATCTCCTTGTTGTCGAGGCCGCGGGCGATGAGCTCGGCGACTTCGAACTCGCGGTCGGTCAGACCGGCAAAGGCCGCGGGCCGGCGGGTCGCACCGGCTTCAGCGTCCGCCCCATCAAAGTCGACATCCTCGATCGCCTTGCCCTCGAGCACGTGCTTGCCAGCCATGACCTGCGCCAACGCTGGCGGAATGGCGGCGACATCGGTCTTGATCAGGTAACCGCGGGCGCCCAGCTTGAGCGCCGACACAATGTACTCGTCATCCGAGAATGTCGTCAGAAACACCACCCGCGCCGCAGGGTCGTGCTCGAGGATCTCGCGCGCGGCCGAAAGGCCGTCGCGTCCCGGCATCTGGATGTCGAGCAGCGCAATATCGGGTGCGTGCTCGGCGTAGAGCGCCACCGCATCGTTGCCGTTGGCACCGGTGCCCACCACTTCGATCTGCGGCTGGGCGCCCAAGATAATCTTGAGCGAATCGACCACCAAGCGGTCGTCGTCGACAACGATGAGCCTCATCGGCCCTCATCTCCTTGCTGTTTGGGAACGGTGGCAAACACACGCCAGCCGCCGGCGCCGGCACGCGGGCCGGCGGTGAAGGTGCCGCCAAGCGCCTCGATGCGCTCGCGCATGGAGGCGAGCCCCATGCCCTCCGCGGTGCCGCGGCCGCTTGCTTGGACCTCACCCACGCCATCGTCGGTAACAATGAGCTGGTAAAACGACGGATGCTCCATGCACCGTACGGTGACGGTCTGGGCGCAAGCGTGGCGCATGGTATTGGAGAGCGCTTCGCGCAGGACCGCTGCAAAGCAGTTAGCGACGTTTGCGGGCGCATGCTCGGCCATAACTTCAAGCTCAATCTGCGGGCCGCCGTCCGAGCGTGTGCCTTCGACAATGCGTTCGAGCTGCACGGAAAGGTCGACGGCGTTGTCGTTGAGCGCGTGGACGCTGGTGCGCACAAGCTGGAGCGCCTCGTCAACCGTGCGTTTAACGTCGGCGAAATCGGCGGCGACGCCAGGCTCGTCGGCGTGGACCACGCGTAGGGCTTCGGCCTGCAGTGAGGCGCGCGTGAGCTGGTGCCCGACGTTATCGTGGATCTCGCGCGCGATGCGGGCGCGTTCGGCGAGCGTCGCGAGCTCGACTTCGTAGTCCTGGCGATCGGCAAGATCGCGGTTGCGCGCCTCGAGCGCGAGGGCTCGTTCCTGCAGCTCGTCGCGGGTGCGGCGCATGCGCCGCTGCTCGCGCTCCAACTGGGCGGTGCGTAGCGATAGCAAGGTGGCGGCAACCGAAAGGATGGCGGTCAGCAGGAGCGTTCGTGCGGTAAGCGCATCGGCGCGAAGGTCCGCGACGAGCACAAAGGCAAAGACGGAGCCAATGCCCAACGCGACCCAGGCGTGCTCGCGGCGCACGCGTCGCGCGATGTCATAGAGGGCGAGAGGCGCAAACGGCACAAACGGCGGCACGAAGACAGCCGCGATGATGCAGGCGTAGCTCGCTGCCTCGCTTGCGCGTCGGGTGCGTTTCCCCTGTGTGACCTCGGCCAGCGAGGTGGCAATAATGCCAAGGCAAAACGCCACAACCAGACGAGCGTCCACGGCAAGACCCATGGCGGCCGCAATACAGCACGCCAGCACGATCGATTTGTCGAAAAGCCTGTTCATACGGGTATTGTACGCGAAGCCGCGCGTGGTGGAGGGACCGCCTGCGCAACCGTGACATTCCTCCCACGCGGCAAAGCGGGGACGTCGGCAGGCCGCACGGCCAAGTTCCGCACTCGTGACAAAGCTCACTGGTGCGCGCCGTCCGCTCCTGCGATGATGCAATCGTACCGGGCCGCAATCAACAGAAGGGCCGCCTCATGACAGACATCGTCCACGTCGAAAACCTCGTCAAGCGCTACGACGATCTTATTGCGCTCGACCACTTTAACCTGAGCATCGCCCCCGGCGAGATCTTTGGCCTGCTGGGCCCCAACGGCTCGGGCAAGACCACGTCCATCAACTGCATCCTGCAGCTGCTCGCCTACGACAAGGGCACCATCGAACTGTTCGGCGAGCCCATGACGCCCGCCCGCTACGACCTCAAGCGCCGCATCGGCGTGGTGCCGCAACAGGTGGCGGTGTTCGACGAGCTCACCGTGCGCGAGAACATCGACTATTTCTGCAGCCTTTACGTTAGCGACCGCAAGCGCCGCCGCGCGCTGGTGGACGAGGCGATCGACTTTGTCGGCTTGGGCGACTTTACCAAGTTTCGCCCCGGCAAGCTCTCGGGCGGCCTGGCGCGTCGCCTCAACATCGCCTGCGGCATCGCGCACAAGCCCGAGCTCATCTTCTTTGACGAGCCCACGGTGGCGGTCGACCCGCAGAGTCGCAACGCCATCCTGGAGGGCATCTGCCGCCTGCGCGACGAGGGCGCCACGGTGGTGTATACCAGCCATTATATGGAGGAAGTCGAGCAGATCTGCAGCCGCATCATGATCATGGACGGCGGGCGCGTGCTGGCGCAGGGCACCAACGACGAACTCAAGCGCATGATTCAGATGGGCGAGAAGATCGTGATCGAGGTCGGCGAGGTGCCGAGCGCGGCGCTCGGTGCCGTCGCGAGCCTGCCGCATGTCCTGGACCTGTCGGCGACGGCGGGCCAGCTCACGTTTTCGTGCGAGGCGAGCCCGCATAACCTGACCGACATTCTCGATGCGCTGCGCTCGCATGACGTGGCGCTTGGCCGCATTTATTCCGAGCCGCCGACCCTCAACGACGTGTTCCTCGAGATCACCGGCCGCGAGCTGCGCGACTAGGGGGCAGCCATGTTCAACACCATTATTATTACGGTCAAGACGCTGCTGCGCCGACCGAGTACGTGGGTCTGGGGCGCTCTCTTTCCCATCGCGCTTTCCACGATGTTCATGTTTATGTTTGCGAATCTGAGCTCCGACGGCACGGTCGACCCGGTGCCGGTTGCCGTCATAGCGGACGAGGCCTGGGACGCCTCGACCTTTAAGGACGTGGCGACGTCGCTTGCCAAGGAGAGCGACGATCAGCTGCTCGAGATTCACGAGTGCGACGACGCAGCCGATGCGAACCGTGCGCTTAAGGCCGGCGAGGTCGCGGGCATCTATACGGTCGACGACGCAGGCGTACCCAAGCTCACGCTGCTGTCGAGCTACGACAGCTCGCGTGCGTCGTCGGTGCTCACCGACCGCAGCATTTTGGAGACGGTGGCAAGCTCGTATACACAAAATGCCGAGCTCATGTCCCAGATTGCCCAGGACAACCTGGCGGCGCTCGCCGACCCGGAGGCGGTTGCGCGCGCCCTGTCGCTCGAGGGCAGTACCCGCCGCGTAAGCCTGACACGCACCACACCCGATGGCACGGTCATCTACTATTACGCGCTCTTTGGCCTGGTCGCGATGATGTCTGCCGAGTTTGCCGCCTTGAGCGTCGTCGATCTGCAGCCCAATCTGTCGGGCCTTGGCGCGCGTCGCTGCGTGGGCGGCCTTTCCAAGACGGCGTCGCTGGCCGGCATCTTTGTCGGCTCGTGGCTGGTTTCCTTCGCCTCGATGGCGATCGCAATCGGCTACGTGCGCCTGGTCGTGGGCGTCGACTTTGGCGGGCGCGAGGGGCTGTGTCTGGTGGGCGGCGCCGCTTCCGCGCTTGCCGCCACGGGCTTGGGGCTCTTTGTGGGCACGCTTCCCGTTAAGGGCGGCAAGGCGTCCAAGTCGGGCATCCTCACGGGCTTTGCTACCACGTGCGCCCTGTTCTCCGGCCTCTACGGCGAGCCGGCGATGGCGCTTGCCGACGACGTCGCCCGCGCCTGCCCGGCCGAGTGCTGGTTCAACCCCGTCAAGCTCATCTGCGACATGTTCAATCGCCTGTATTTCTTTGAAGACCTGGGGCCCTTCGCCGTTCGCGCCGGCGCGCTCGTCCTGATGGCGCTGCTGTTCGTTGCCGCCGCCACGCTGATCTTTGGAAGGAGCCGCTATGAGCACCTTTAAGACCGCGCTTCGCATGGCGCTGGCGCACCCGTTCTACCTGCTCATCTATACGGTGTTCATCTCGCTCATGGGCGTATTCATCGCGGCCTCGGTGAGCTGGAACTCGTCGCAGCTTACCGAGTACGAGCCCTACGACACCAACGTGATCGTGGTCGACCGCGACAATAGCGACCTTTCGCGTGCGCTTACCAAGCACCTGGGTTCGCGTTTTGAGCTGGTCACGGGCATCGGCGACGATACATACGATCTTGCGGACGCGCTCTCCAAGAGCAACAGCGCCAAGGGCAGCGCCGACTGCGTGTTCTTTATCCCGGAGGGGTTTGAGGGCGACCTCGTTGCAGCCGCCCGTGCGGGGGAGTCCCTACCCAAGCTCGATGTGACCTACGGTGCCGGCACTATGGCGGCGGCGCTTTCGTCTGCCGAGGCCTCGCGCTGGATCTCGCTCGCGGGCGCTGCGGCCGCACTTGAGCCTGCTGCCTCCAACGGTGACGTCGCCAAGGCTGCCGAACACGCGGCCACCGAGCGTGCCGAGGTCGAGATCGAGCAGGTCAAGGTCGACTCGACGGCCGCCGCAACGCTCGAGTCGTACTTCAACTTTGGCGCGTACGCGATTATCTCGTCGGTCATCGTGTCGGTGGGACTGGTGTTCTCGGGCATGAACGAGCCCGAGCGCGTGCGTCGTATGGATGCCGGCCCAATCTCCGAGCGCCAGCGTTCGCTTGCCGTGTTCGCGGCTGCTGCAGTGCTCACCGTCTGTATCTGGTTTGTGTCGAGCATGATGGGCGTCGTGGGCTTTGCCGGCGCGGTTGCCGAGGTCGGCGTGGGTCGCGTGTGCCTGGCGCTGGCGGCGACGTTTGCCCTGGCGTGCACGCCTCTGGCCGTTGGCTTTGCGCTGTCGAGCCTGGGTGCGCGCGAGGAGCTGCTTAACGGTGTGGGCAACCTGCTCGGCATGCTCATGACGTTTTTGGGTGGCGCCTGGATGCCGCTGTCGCTCATGGGCTCGGCCGTGCAGACCGCGGCGCATTTTGTGCCGACGTTTTGGGTGAACGACGCGATCGGCAAGGCGCTCGCCGCGGACCTGACGTCCACCGTGCTGGGCGACATCGCCTGCGATCTGGGCGTCACGGTGCTCTTTGCCGCGGCCATCGCCGCCGTAGGCCTCGCACTCTCGCGCACCAAATCCCGCGCCTAGCCACCTAGTCACTGGGGACGTTCTTAAACGACTAGTCATCGGGGACAGTCTTTGCCGATTCATCGGCTCGCCGGCCGGGCTGGCAAGGACTGTCCCCAGCTACCGGCAGATAAGGAACGTCCCCAAGTGCCGGGTGGCGAAAGAGTGTCCCTAGCGGCTAGTCATTTAAGAACGTCCCCAATGACTAGTCTGAAATAAATTCCAGGCCTCGCTCCAAAAATAGTTCGCCAAGGTTTACTATTACGCTTATAAAGTAGTACGAGGCTAACAATGGGGGATACCATGGCAACGCAGGAAGCCTATGTCCAGGTCAAAGGGCTCAAGAAACACTATGGCGACGGTGATGCGCGCCTGACGGTACTCGATGGCATCGACACGTCCATCAACCGCGGCGAGATCTGCGTCATGCTGGGGCCCTCGGGTTCGGGCAAGTCGACCTTTCTCAACCTCATTGGCGGCCTGGAGGATGCCGACGGCGGCTCCATCATGGTGGACGGCTGCGACCTCACGGTGCTCAAGCCTACCGACCTGGGTGAGTACCGCCGCCGTGAGCTGGGCTTCGTCTTCCAGTTCTACAATCTGGTGCCCGACCTCACCATCAAGGAGAACATCGAGGTCACGGCGCACCTGTCCAAAAACCCGCTCAATGTCGACGACCTGCTGCGTTCGCTGGGCCTCTACGAGCACCGCAACAAGTTCCCGCGCCAAGTTTCGGGCGGCCAGCAGCAGCGCTGTGCCATCGGCCGCGCGCTCGTCAAAAACCCAGGTCTGCTGCTGTGCGACGAGCCTACGGGCGCGCTCGACTATAAGACGTCCAAGGAAATCCTGCAGCTCATGGAGGATGTCAATCACGAGTACGGCTGCACCATCATCATCGTCACGCACAACGCCGCCATCGCTCGCATGGCCAACCGCGTGCTGCGCCTGCGCGACGGGCGCATCGTCGAGGATGAGCTCAACGAGTCGCCCGTCGCGGCCGCCGAGCTCGATTGGTAGGCGGCGCCATGACACCTCTCGCAAAACGTCTCCCGCGCGAGCTGCGCCGCAATATCGGCAAGTACCTGGGCATCTTTTTGCTTATGTGCGGAAGCATTGCCCTTACCTCGGGCTTTTTGCTCGCGGCGCATTCCATCGGCTGCCTTATCGACGACATGCGCGATGCGTACACGATTGAGGACGGCCGCGTGACCACCTCCTTCGAGGCCACCAAAGACCAACTCAAGGCCGCCGAGGATGCAGCCGACGACGTCGGCGGCGTCACGCTCTACAAGAATTTCTCCATCGACGCCATCATCAAAAAGACCGCCGGCGACGACGGCACCAAGCGCACGCTGCGCACCTATGCGCACCGTACCAAGGTCGATATCGCGTCCTACTGTGAGGGCAGGCAGCCCAAGACGGACGATGAGGTGGCAATCGACCGCGTCTTCGCCACCAACAACGACCTCGCCGTGGGCGATAAGGTCGAGCTTGAGGGCCGCACCTACACCATTTGCGGCATCATGACCCAGCCCGATAGCCAGGCGCTGTTCCTCAACAACTCCGACTTTACGATCAACACCGTCACCTATGGCGTTGCCGAGGTTACCGATGCCGGCTTTGCCGCGCTCGAGGATGCCGGCGGCGCACCCGTCTACACCTACTCCTTCACCTTTGCCGATCGCGATCTCTCCACCGCGGACCGCACCGATGCCGAACAAGATATGGTCGAGGCACTGACCGAAGCCGATGCGCGCGTGGACGATCTGATCGATGCCGATTCCAACCAGGGCATTGGCTATGCGCGCGACGACGTGGACGGCGACTCCATGATGTGGATGACGCTGCTCGACATCATCATCGTGATTATGGCGTTCGTCTTTGTGGTCCTTACCGACGCCACCATCGAGGAGGAGAGCGCCATCATCGGCACGCTGCTCGCCAGCGGCTATCGTCGACGCGAGATCGTGCTGCACTACCTGACACTTCCCGCCATCGTGGGCGTGGTCGCGGCGCTTTTGGGCACTGCGCTCGGCATTGTGTTCTTTACCGAGCCCATGCGCAGTCTCTATTACGGTTCGTACAGCCTGCCGCCCTTCCAGGTGTACTGGAGCTGGGAGATCTTTGTGAAGTGCGCCGTGGTTCCCGCCGCCGCGCTCATCCTCATCACGCTGGTGGGTTTGCTTCGCAAAATGGGCAAGACGCCGTTGCAGTTCCTTCGTCACGAGGCGAGCGGCAAATCGGGCACCAAGCGCGGCTTGCAGCTGCCGGAGCGCATGGGTTTTGTTTCCCGCTTCCGCCTGCGTATCTTCCTGCGCAACCTGGGCAACTTCGCCACGCTCTTCGTGGGCATTGCGTTTGCCTCGCTGCTGCTGCTCTTTGGCCTGGCGATTCTGCCCACGATGACGCACTACGCGGACAACCTGGAGACGAGCCTGGTCGCCGAGCACCAGTACACGCTCAAGGCTCCGCTGGAGCTTGAGGGCACTGCCGAGGAACGCGAGCAGTGGTCGGCGCTCGAGCGCTTGCAGTCGGTTGACGGCGCGCTGCTTTCCGCCGCCCAGGATGCCGATGACGAGCTTGACGACGCGGCCGATGCGGCGCAGACGGCAGCCGATGCCGCGACCGCATCTCCGTCTGCCGAGAGCTTGACTGCAGCGCAGGATGCGCTTGCCAAGGTCCAGGACAAGAAGGATGCGCTCTACGCGCGCCTTGACGATCTTGCCGATGCCCTCGGCTGCAACCGCGACGAGGCTATCGACCTGATTGACAAGGCCTTTAAGATCGACACTGACAACGACGATATCCACCCGGTCAATACGATCGACAACGGTGCAGGCGCAATCGCACAGGCCGAGAAATACGCCGTTTACCAGCTGCAATACGACCGCGGCGATAGAAATGGTGAGGAGACGATTTCCGTCTACGGTATTTCATCCGATTCGCGCTATTGGAAAGACCTCAACGTCGGCGATGGGCGCGTTGTCTTTGGCGGTGGCCTGCTCGACAAGTTTGGCTGGAGCGAGGGCCAGAAGGTCACGCTCGGCGACAAGTACGAGGGCGAGCATTATTCCCTTGAGTATGCGGGCAAGGACTGTGCCTGGGGCTCCAAGTCGGACATGAATATCTATATGAGTATCGAAGACTTTAACGAGCTGTTTGACAACGACGCCGCCTACTTTAACGGCTATGTGAGCGACGAGAAGCTCGACCTCGATTCGCGCTACTTTGCCGGCGACACCACGCCCGACGACATGCGCGCCGTGGGCGACCAGTTCATCGGTATGATGAGCAAAATGATCGGAATGATGATCGGTCTCGCGGTGTTTATCTTCCTGCTGTTTATGTACCTGCTGACCAAGGCTGTGATCGATCACAGCGCCCGTTCGATCAGCTACATGAAAGTCTTTGGCTATCGCGATAGCGAGATCTCGTATCTGTACATCCGCTCGATCACGCTGTGCGTGGCGGCGTCGCTCGTGCTGAGCCTGCCGGTCATCATTGGCTCGCTCACGGCCATCTTCCGCATGATGTTGCTCGCCTACAACGGCAATATTGAGATCTACGTGCCCGCTTGGTCTATGGCTGCATGCGTCGGCATTGGCTTTGCGACCTACCTGGTCGTGGCGCTGCTACACACGCGCTCCATCAAGCGCGTGAGCCTCTCCGAGGCGCTGAAGGTCCAGGAATAGAGAACCGCCCGCACGCGGGGGCACGAACCGAAGGAAGGGTGCCCCCGCGTTATTTGCCCGCCAGGCCCGACGTGGGCAAACGCGCGCAACGTCAGACTTCCCCGAACAGAAGGAGACCCATGGCAAGATCGGCAGAGGAGCTCAAGCAGCTCTCCATCAAGGAGTTCACCGAGGCGGCAAAGGTCTACGAATCCGGCCATGCCGGCATTTACGAGATGTGCAAGGACGACTATCCGCAAATGCTCGAGGAGCTTGAGCTCGAACCGTTCGAGGACGCGCTCGACGTGGGCTGTGGAACCGGAGCCGTCCTAGAACTGCTCCACGCCCGGTACCCCAGCAAGCACTTGACTGGACTCGACCTCACACCCGGGATGATCGACGTCGCTCGGGCAAAGCAGCTCGATAACGTCAGCTTTGTCGTCGGAGACGCGGAGGCACTGCCCTTCGAGCCCCGGAGCTTCGACGCCGTGCTCTGCTCCAACAGCTTCCACCACTACCCGCATCCGGAGAGGTTTTTCGCCGAGGTGGCACGCGTCCTTCGGCCCGGCGGGCGACTGGTCCTTCGCGACTACACCTCGAACGATGTCGCGGTCTGGCTCATGAACAACATCGAGCTACCGCTGGCACGCCTCTTGGGCCATGGCGACGTGCGCATCCTCAAGCTGTCCGAGCTACGCGCGCTCGTCGAGGAATTCGGGCTCACCCCGCTCAAGCTCGAGGCACAGAAGGGATTCCGCGCGCATCTGGTCGCGCGAAAGGGCTAGCGGTCCGCGCCAGGACGCTCCGTCACGCCAGGGCACGCCGTCAACGCCGCCACACCAGGGCACGCCATCAAACCAGATTGTGGCCACGCTAGAACGCGCCGCCAAACCAAGGCGCGCCGCCACAAACGTGACGGCGCGCCCCTAGCTGCCAGGTGGCGAGGCACTCATTTAAGTCCGTCCCCAATGAGTGGTTTCAGTCATTTAAGTCTGTCCCCAATGACTGGGTGCCGTACTTGACTTTAACTCTGCTTTAACTGGTACCATCCTCTTATGTCTGTAACGCCATATAGACCGAGGGGATATATCTATGACCGCAACTACACCCGCAGCACCCGCTAAGGTGTACTTCACCAACTTGCGCACGCATGCTCGCGAGAGCCAGCTCGACAAGCTCAAGCGCCTCATCCGTCACGCCGGTATTGAGCAGATCGACTTTGAGAACAAGTTCGTCGCCATCAAGATTCACTTTGGCGAGTTGGGCAACCTGAGCTTTTTGCGCCCCAACTACGCCCGCGCCGTCGCGGACGTCGTGAAGGAATTGGGTGGCAAGCCCTTTCTCACCGACTGCAACACGCTCTATGTCGGTAGCCGCAAAAACGCGCTCGAGCACATCGATACCGCCTACCAGAACGGCTTTACCCCGTATGCCACGGGTTGCCAGATCATCATCGCCGACGGCCTCAAGGGCACCGACGAGGCGCTCGTCCCGGTCGAGGGCGGAGAGTACGTGCACGAGGCTAAGATCGGTCAGGCGCTCATGGATGCCGATATCGTGATTAGCCTCACCCACTTTAAGGGCCATGAGCAGGCCGGCTTTGGCGGCGCCATGAAGAACCTGGGTATGGGAGGCGGCAGCCGTGCCGGCAAGATGGAGCAGCATGCCGCCGGTAAGCCGAACGTCGCGACCGAGCACTGCGTTGGCTGCCGTGCCTGCGAAAAGATCTGCGCGCACGACGCCGTCTCGTTCAACGACACCCGCGAGCGCGAGCTTGCCAGCGGCGCTACTCGCACGGTGCACGTGGCCACCATCGACCACGATCGCTGCGTGGGCTGCGGCCGCTGCATCGGCGTGTGCAACCAGGACGCCATCAAGCCCGGCTATGAGGCCGCGGCCGACGTGCTCAACTGCAAGATTGCCGAGTACACCAAGGCCGTCGTCGACGGCCGCCCGAGCTTCCATATCTCGCTTGCCATGGATATCAGCCCCAACTGCGATTGCCATCCCGAAAACGATACGCCTATCGTCAACGACATCGGCATGTTCGCGAGCTTCGACCCGGTCGCTATCGATCAGGCCTGCGCCGATGCCGTCATGGCATCCGAGCCGCTGCCCAACACCGAGCTCACCGACAGCGCCGCCAAGATGGAGCATAACCACGAGCATCTGGAGGGCGAGCAGGCGCGCGACCCCTTCTGCATCACGCATCCCGATACCGATTGGCGCGCGTGCATCGCGCATGCCGAGAAGATCGGCCTTGGCACGAGCGAGTACGAGCTCATCGAGGTCAAGTAGCGCCTAGCTATTGGACAAAACAAGCGCCTTTGTAGCGCTAGTTGAGCAAAAACCGCCCGTGAGCACAGCGCCCACGGGCGGTTTTTCAGAAGTGCGGTGAAAAATCGAATACCGCCGACCACAAACCGTTTTTTGGCAACAAAACCCCAGACGTTGCTTTTTGCCTAAAAATTCTTGTCGAGGAAGTCGTCGACCGTGTTCCAGTAGAGCTCGGGGTCAACTTGCGCACTCTTGGCGTGGGTGGCGCCATGGATAGTGAGCTTTTGCTTGACCTTGCTGGCGCACGCGTCGTAGTTTTGGTCGAGCATGCTGTACGGTACAAAGGTGTCCTGGTCGCCGTGGATAAACAGCATGGGAACCGTCGCGTGTTTGAGTTGCTCCACACTGCTCGCCTTATGAAAGTCGTAGCCCGCGCGCACGTTGCACACCAAGTTTGCTACATCGAGCAAGGGAAAGCTGGGCAGGCCGAACACGTCCTTGAGCTGCAGGGAAAACTCGTCCCAAACACTCGTATAACCACAGTCCTCGATAATGCATTTCACGTTTGCAGGCAGAGATTCCCCCGCGACGTTCATAGCGGTTGCTGCACCCATCGATTCGCCAAAGACAAGAATGCGCGCCTGGGGGTCAGCCTGAACGATTTGCTCGATCCATGCGACGATATCGAGGCGCTCGGGCCAGCCCATGCCGATATAGTCGCCGCCGGAGCGCTCGTGGGCGCGGGCGGCAGGCGCGAGCACGTTCATGCCACGGTCGTGGAAGCGCTTGGCGTATCGAGCCATGCCGATGGGCTCGTTGGTATATCCATGCAGGCAGACGGCGTAATCGTGGGTGTTCTCCGAGGCAGTAAAATACCAGGCGGCGAGCTCGGTTCCGTCATCTGCGGTGAGGCCGCTGCTCTCGCGGTTCTCTTTAAACCATGCCCGCGCCTCGGTGTCCTCGGCGTCCATCTGCTCGCCCTTTTCGGCGTCCTTGCCGTCCTGCATCATCTTCATGGTGTATGGCGCGCGGGGATTCAGCGCGAAGTCAAACAGAAAGTTGCCGGCAAACCCCAGCAGCGCGACAACGAGCACCAGCGCAACGACGCCGGCTATCTTGAGCTTTCGATGGGAACGTGCGTTTTGAGACATAAGAAGCTTTCCTATAAGATGTTAATACATCAACATTTAATGCAAGCGCATTATGGACGTTCGCCGTTGATGCGTCAACAGGCAAAGAATGGGTAAACAAAGGGTCACGTATGGTGCAAATTTCGCACGTACCTAGACGCTTTGATATAGTGTTGAGAACTCTTTACGTTGGAGGATGTAACCGGCATGTCCGATTCGAGCGACAGTTCTAAGCCGCGGCCCAAGACCGCGGCCGTTCCACACTACACGGTGGGCGAGGAGATCATGAACTCCGTCACCCATGGTGTCGGCTGCCTGCTGGGTATCGCGGGCCTGGTGCTCCTGATCGTATTCGCTGCCCTGCGCGGCGGAGGCCCGGCCCACATGGCCGCGGCAATTGTCTATGGCGTCAGCATTATCCTCGAATACCTAGCCTCCACGCTCTACCACGCGATTCAGCCCGCGCGCGCCAAGCGCGTATTCCGCATCATCGACCACAGCTGCATCTACCTGCTCATAGCCGGCAGCTATACGCCGTTTTGTCTCATCACGCTCGCAAACGACGGCGGCGCTGTGCTGTTCTTTGCCGTATGGGCCATCGCCATCATCGGCATCGCCCTCGAGTGCTTTATGCGCGAGCGCCAGCCGCACTGGGTAAGCGGCCTGGTCTACCTGCTGATGGGCTGGCTCGTCGTCTTTAAGCTGCCCGAACTTGTGGCGCTGCTCAACCCCGTGGCACTTGCCCTGCTCGCCGTCGGCGGCGTGTGCTACACCGCGGGCGTGCCGTTCTATATCGCCAAAAACGTGCGCTATCTTCACAGCGTGTTTCACCTGTGGGTACTCGCCGGCAGCATCTTCCAGTTCATGGCGGTGATCCTCTTCGTAATCTAGCGATCGCGTCTGTGCCCGCGGACCTATCCAGGCGGCCGCCGGGCGCAACTGCCCTATCCGTCACCTACGCTTACTACCTAACGTCCCGAATCTTGGAGGTTCGAGAAACTCCCGATGGACATAACCATCTCTCTTATTACCACGCTCGTCCTGACCCTCATCAACGGCTACTTCTCTATGTCCGAGATGGCGCTCACCACGGCCAAGCGCGCCGTGCTGGAGCACGAGGCCGAGGAAGGCGACAAGCGCGCCGAGCGTGCCATTAAGCTGGCTGCCGACTCCGACCAGCTGCTGGCCACCATCCAGGTTGCCATCACGCTCGTGGGCTTCGCCTCGTCCGCCGTCGCCTCGACGAGCCTGTCCGACCCACTCGCCGCTTGGCTCACGAGCTTTGGCATCACGCCGCTCTCCGCCATCGCGCGCGGCCTGGCGCCGGTCATCATCACCGTCGCGGTCGCCTTCGTGTCCATCGTGATCGGCGAGCTCGTCCCCAAGCGCATCGGCCTGGCCAATGCCGAGGGCGTGTCCAAGCAAGTCGTGGGGCCGTTGTCGTTTTTCCAAAAGATTGCCCGTCCGCTCGTGTGGCTGACCGGCGCTTGTTCCGATGGCCTGGCCCGCATTCTGCGCATCAAGAGCGCCGACGACCGCCAAAACGTCTCGGAGGAAGAGATCAAGTACATGGTCTCGGAGCAGGACGACCTGCTCGACGAGGAAAAGCGCATGATCCACGAGATCTTCGACCTGGGCGACACCGTTGCCCGCGAGGTCATGGTGCCGCGCGTGGACACCACCATGTGCGAGGACGACGAGACAGTCGCCGACGTACTGTCCACCATGCGCCAGACCGGCTTCAGCCGAATCCCCGTCTATCACGAAGATCCCGACAACGTCGCGGGCATCGCACACATCAAGGACCTGATTCAGCCCGCGCTCGACGGCAAGGGCGACCAGCCCATCGCCGATTACCTGCGCGATGCCACCTTTGTGCCCGACACCAAGGACATCCTGCCGCTGCTGTCCGAGATGCAGACTTCGCACGACCAGATCGCAGTGGTCGTGGACGAGTACGGCGGCACGGCCGGCATCATCACCATCGAGGACATCGTCGAGGAGATCGTCGGCGAGATCGAGGATGAATTCGACCCCGACAACAAGTACCTCACGCGCCTTTCGCGCCGCGAGTGGCTCGTCGATGGGCGTTTTTCGTGCGATGACGCGATTGAGCTTGGTTGGCCGCTCGAGGAAAGCGATGATTATGAGACTATCGCCGGCTGGATTTTGGAGCTTTGCGACTCGGTGCCCGACATCGGAGAGGTGTTTGAGGTTGCGGGGTACAAGTTTAAGGTGGAGTCGATGCGTGGCCAGCGCATCTCGCTCATTCGCGTGATCGCTCCGGCCGAAACCGATAAGAAGGATTCCGAGTCTTCGGCAGAGAAGCCGGCGGCGTCGGGTGCGGGCTCTGTGGATCCGCACGATGGCGACGAGTAGGGCAAGGAAGAGTAGGGGAGAGTTATGGCAGGCCTGTTCAACATCCTTAAGGTCACCGTCAGCGAGGACAAGATCTGCGCGCATGTGCTGGTGAACCCCGGCATGCCGCTCATGACCTCGGAGGATATCGAGGCCACGGCGCGCGTGTATTACCTGGTGCCGGCGATTGCCAAGCACCTGTGCCTGGGTGATTCCGGTCGTGAGTTCCAGGACTGCATGGGCCAGACCGAGCTTTGCCACCTGCTTGAGCATGTGACGGTCGAGCTCATGAACGAGACCGGTCTTGCGGGCAGCATTTCGTGCGGCCGCACCCGCGTGAGCGAGCACGACGAGCGCGTCTTTGAGATTGAGCTTTCGTGCCCCGATGATGCGCTGGCCATCGGCGCGCTGTCTTCGGCCACCTTTATGATGGACTGGGCCTACCTACACGCTGACCAGCCGGCCCCCGACGTGGAGGGCACGGTCGCGGGCCTGCGCAACCTGGTGCTGGGCATGCGCGCCGAGGCCGAGGGCAAGGATCCTCACGAGGCCGTCGCCGCTGCGAACGGCGAAGATGCTGCCGAGGACGAGGGCGCTGACGAGGGCGATGCGCCGGTCGACGCCGAGCCCGTTTCCGATGCGACCGCCGAGCCCGTTCCCACCGAGCCCCAGGGTGTCCCCAACTTTGACGACGAGTTCCAGGTGGCGATTGATACCGAGGGCGCGGTTGCCGAGAACCACGAGGCCTCCGCTGCCGTCTTTGGCGGTGCTGCGACGGTTCCGGCAGGACCTGCGCATGAGGGCAGCCTGCCGCTCGTGGACGGCGCCGGCGAGGACCCGGGTGCCACGGTGGCCATGTCGGCTATGCCCCAGGAGTAGGCCTACGCGTTTATCACCATCACGTACCTGCGCCTTTGCCGTACGTAGATGAGCGGAGCGGCAAGTGATGCGCTGCGGGTATAATGGACAACATTCAAACGGTGGGTACCGACGTGCCCGCAGGAGAGGAATGATCATGGGTAAGACTTTCAGCTTTGTCTCCGGCGCACTTTTTGGTGCCGCTGCCGGCGCTATTGTCGGCGTTGCTCTGGCCCCGCGCTCGGGCGCCGAGACCCGCGCCATGGCTGCCGATATCGCCAACGACGCCTGGGACAATATGCGCGACACCTACGAGCACAGCGCCGAGGAGGCCCGTGCTGCGGTGAATGACTTTGGCCCGATGGTCGACGCCAAGACCGACGACCTGCGCGCCAAGGTCGACCTGGCCCGCGAGCGCATGGACCAGCTGCGTGAGCAGCTCAACGACGCCATTTCGGGCGGCAACGTGACGCCTGCCGCCGACGTCGTGGTCGAGAACGCCGTCGAGGCTGATACCGAGGCTGCGGAGCCCTCGACCGAGGCATAATGCGCGCCGGGGATTTTGTCGGCGCCAAGATCTATCGCAAGCCTACCGAGGACAAGCGCACCAAAAAGGACGGCACGCCGCGCAGCCCTAAAAAGCTCGGAAAGATTCACTTTCCGGTCTTTACCCCGGGCGGTACGCGCGTGGTCGGCTTTATGGTCCGCCAGTCCGATATCGCGGGCATGATCGAGCGTCCCGACCGATTCGTAGCGCTCGACGCCATTGGTGTCTACGAGGGCGCCATTGCGGTCGATGACGTCAAGGACACGTACGATGCCGCCGCCGCCAAGCGCCTCGACATCAACCTGGACGATTGCATCATCTGGGTCGGTATGGACGTGCGCACGGAATCGGGCGACGTCGTGGGCTATTGCTCGGACGTTGAGTTCAAGCCACGCTCGGGCATCGTGCAGGCATTCTATGTGACCGCCGGTGCTGCTTCGAGTGTTTTGGTTGGTGACACGCAGGTGCCGCCGACGATGCTGCGCGGCTACGAGAACGGCGCGATGGTCGTCTCGGACGAGGTCAAGTCGCTCGGGTATTCGGGCGGTGCGGCTGCCAAGGCCGCCGAGGCCAGCGTCGTGGTGGGCGACAAGGTCAAAAAGGGTGCCAAGGTGCTCGACGACAAGGGATCGGTTGCCGTGGACAAGGGCAGTCGCGCACTGGGCAAGCAGCTCGGCAAGACGCGCGGCATGTTCAAGGCCTTTAAGGACGAATACCAAAAGGCGAGCGGAGGCTCGTCAAAAGCTACAAAATAGCGACGTACCAAATGATGGGAGGCAAGCCGGAGACCTGTTGCTCCGGCTTGCTGTGTTTATGGGGGAGGGCATATGCGCCAAAACGGATCCACCTTAAACGGGCGTTCGGGTGCGCGTCCGACGGCGCGCCGCGACCTGGGGCAGCTGCCCAGCGGTCAGCGCAAGCGTCACCGTAAGCCCGGCGCGATGTACCTCAACCATAGCCGTGGGTTTAGCGATCGCAGTGCGCGCATCGGCAACAGCCGTACGCCCCGTCGTTCGTCTCGCCTGCCCTACGCGCTCATCGCCGTGGGTTGCGCGCTCGTGCTGTTTATCGCCGCCGTCGTGGGCTACGTCAACCGCAGTGTGGACGTGGAGCTCAACGGCCAGAAGACCGCGGTGCGCGTGGGCTCTACGCTACAAAACCTCATCGACGACCAGGAGTTGACTGACACCTACGACGCAGGCGACCTGCTGGCCGTCGATGACAGCGTGCTCAAGCGCCATGGGGGCGAAAAGCTGTCGGTGAAGGTCGACGGCAAGCGCGTGAAGCAGGGCAAATGGGATAGCCGCGAACTCGAGGGCGGCGAGAAGGTGACGGTCAAGGATGGCCGTAACACTTACGAGAAGCACGAGGTTCAGGCTACGGTTATCGAGCCCAAGCTCAAGGTCGAGGGCACGGGCGCTATCGAGTATGTGCAGACATGGGGTGTCCAGGGCCGATCCGAGGTGTGGGTTGGTGAGCAGTCAGGCAAGACGCAAGACCGCGGCGAGGTTGTGCCCGCCACCGATTGCGTTGTTGCGTGCGCCAGCGTGGCGCCCAAGGGCAACAAAAAGTACGTGGCACTGACGTTTGACGAGGGTCCGAGCGGCGCCACCAAACAGATCTTGCAGGTGCTCAAGGAAAAGGGCGTCACCGCGACGTTCTTCCTTTCGGGCGATGCGGCCGAGGCCTCGCCTGCCACGGCCAAGGCGATTGTCGACGCCGGGTGCGAGATCGGATCCAACAGCTACAGCGACGATTCGCTCAAGGGTCAGGACCGTGAGGCGGTACGCGAACAGATCACGAAAGGCACCGATGCGATTAAGTCGGCGACCGGCGTGAAGACGATGCTGCTGCGTGCTCCCTACGCTGCCTTTGACGAGCAAAACTGGATTGATGCGATGGACCTGGTCTCCGCCGTGGTCTCGTGGAATATTGACTCGGGCGACTGGCTGCTCAACGGTGCCGACGAGCAGGTCTCGACGGTGCTCGATTCGGTGACGCCGGGCAATATCGTGCTGCTCACCGATAGAGACGAATGCGCCGAGCAGACGCTCGAGGCGCTGCCGCAGATTATCGACGGCCTCATTGCCGACGGCTACAAGATCGTGACGCTCAGCGACCTGGTCAAGACGGACACGGCATTGAGCAAAAAGCTCACCTCGCTGACGAAGGTCACCATGCCCAAGGACGCCGTGTTCCCCCAACTTGCCGAGGACGACGACACCACAGAGTAGTCATTGGGTAGTCGTTTAAGAACGTCCCCAATGACTATGTCACGGATGCGTCAGCGTTTGGTATGCCTGCAATGTGCAGCGCATAAATTCGATGCCGCAGGGCGATGCTGATGCTATAGTTACTGCGGTTAATGAGGGTCAAGAGAAAGGTTACAGGTGAAATCCAAACCTCGACCATACAGTCGATGACCCCATGCAGGTGCTTTTTGCGCATGCACGGGGTGTAAGCGTCGAGCGGCGTGCCGCCCGCGCATGCGTATACATATCCAGAAGCCCCCGGACGCCGCACGCGCGGCCGCGTCCGGAGGAATTATGATGGGGAGCACCATTGAATTATCTGAGTGAGATGCTCAAGTTGCCGGTCTTGGACGTCGATGGCGAAAAGCTCGGCGTAGTGAACGATTTTGGCATTGCCACCGGCGAAGTTTTTCCGCACGTGACGTCGCTCGCGTTCCGCGGACCCGGCAAGACGCCGTTTATGATCAGCTGGCGCAAATGGGTCGACCGTATCGACGAGACGGGTGTACACCTTAAGACGTCGGCCACCGAAATCCGTTTTTCGTACCTGCAGCCGACCGAACTCTTGCTTGCCCGCGACGTGCTCAACAAGCAGATTGTCGACACGCAGGGCATGAAGGTCGTGCGCGTAAACGACATCAAGTTTTCCATGTCGGGCGAAAACCAGCTGCGCCTGCTGGGCGCCGAAGTGGGCGCCCGCGGTCTGCTGCGCGCGATCAGCCCCGCACTCGAGCATATCGTCGAGGGCTTTATGAAGCACCTGGGCAAGCCGCTCAGTGAGGACATTATCGCCTGGTCTTACATGGACCTGCTCGATCGCTCGACTAAGAACATCCAGCTCTCGGTGTCGCACAAGACGCTTGGCGAGCTGCACCCTGCCGACATTGCCGACATCATCGAGCAGCTCGACCCGCGCCTGCGTGCGCAGGTGTTTGCACAGCTCGATACTGCCCAGGCCGCCGAGGCCATCTCGGAGTTCGATGACGACGAGCTTATGACCGAGATGCTCGAGGGCCTGTCCGACACGGACGCATCGTCGATGCTGGCCATGATGGACCCGGACGACGCCGCCGACCTGATCGACGAGCTCGATTACGAGAAGGCCGAGAAGCTCCTGCGCCTGATGGGCGTCAAGGAGGAGAAGGCGATTCGTAACCTGCTGGGGTATGAGGACAACACCGCCGGCCGCATCATGACCTCGGAGTTTGTCTCGCTGCCCGCCACGGCGACGGTCGGCGATGCCATCGAGGCGATTCGCAAACTCGATGAGGACTTCGAGAGTGTCTATTACGTCTATACCGAGGATCCGAGCGGCATGCTCACCGGCGTGCTCTCGCTGCGCACGTTGATCGTGGCCGACCGCGATGCCACGCTGGGCCAGCTGGCCTATCGCGACCTGGTCTATGTGTCGCCCGACGAGGACCAGGAAGACGTAACGGACGAGATGACCAAGTACGACCTGGTTGCCATCCCCGTTTGCGACGAGAACCGCCACATCTTGGGTATCGTGACCTTTGACGACGCCATGGACGTTATCGCCGAGGAGCATCAGGAGGACCTGCAGATCGCCGGTGTCGGCTCGGGCGATAGCGCGTCGGACGACTCGACGAACGTGCTCAGCTGGTTCGTGCATCGCCAGTACTGGGTTGTTGTATGGGGCATCGCGTCGTGCATCATGGCGACCGTGCTGGGAACGGCGCTCGGCTCCGCGCATCTGGTGGTGTTCCCCATGTGCGCCATGCCGCTCGTGCTGCTGGCGGCCTCGCGCATGGTGTCGTTCGTCAAGAACTACTTCCTGGAGTATGACGGTCACGACGACGAGCCCAAGCCGTATCTGGGGTTCTTCTTCCAGAGCACGGGCATGGGCCTGATTCTGTCACTCGTGACCTACCTGTGCGCCCAGCTGGTGCGCACCGCCGCGTTCCCCGATGCGCCCATGTTTGAGGAGCAACTCTTTACCGGGTCCTTTAATATCGCTGCCATCATTTGCCTGGTCGGCAACATGAGCGCCGTGATTTACCTGATGGTGCTGTTCTGGCGTGACGAGCATGACCTCAACACGTCGGGCACCGCCATGAACGTTATTGCCGTCATGATCTCATGCGTAGCGTACTGCGCCGCTGCGGTGCTGCTCACCATGTCGGTCATTGGTTAGGTGGTCGCGTGCAAAATACCAAGCAAAAGTCGGGCACCAAGCAAAAGTTGACCATCGCGGCCATCTTTGGCGCTATGGGTCCCGGTCTGCTGGCGGCGCTTTCGGGCAATGACGCCGGCGGCATTGCAACGTATTCCAGCGCGGGCGCCAGCTATGGCTACAAGATGCTCTGGATGCTTCCCGTCATGACTGTGCTGCTCATCGTGACGCAGGAGACCGCGGCGCGCTGCGGCTGCGTCACGGGCAAGGGCCTGGCATCGCTCATCCGCGAGCGCTTTGGCGTGCGCAAGAGTGTACTTGCTATGGCGGCGCTGTTGATCGCCAACACGGCTGTGACCATTTCGGAGTTTGCGGGTATCGCCAGCGGCCTTGCTCTCTTTGGCGTGCCGGCGAGCATCTCGGTGCCGTTGGTGGCGCTGCTGGTGTGGATGCTTACCATGTCGGGTAGTTTCCAGCGCATCGAGAAGATTCTGCTGCTGGTAAGCTGCGTCTTCGTGACCTATATTGTCGCCGCGTTTATGGCTGGCCCCAACTGGGGTGAGGTCGCGGTCGACCTGGTCGTGCCTAACATTCAAAATGACCCCAGCTACGTGTCGCTCGTGGTCGCAACGATCGGTACCACCATCGCGCCGTGGATGATTTTCTTGGCGCAGAACAACGTGGTCGATAAGAACGCGGGCGAGGACGATATCGTGCTGCAGCGCATCGATACTGTGAGCGGCTCGCTTGCCGCCGATATCATTGCGGGCTTCATTATCATCACGACCGGTACGGTGCTGTTCCCGGCGGGTATTCAAATTAGCGATGCCGCCGATGCCGCTCGCGCGTTGGAGCCCATCGCGGGCCAGTGGTCCACGGTGCTGTTCGCCTCGGGCCTGGTCGCAGCGAGTTTTTTGGCTGCCTGCGTGCTGCCGGGCGTTACGTCGAGTGCCATCTGTGAGGCTTTTGGTTGGGAGCGCGGCGCCGATCGCAGCTGGGACGAGGCCCCGGTTTACCGCGGCATCATTACGGCCATCATCGGCATTTCTGCCGTGCTGGTGCTTATGCCCGGCGTCGATCTGTTCCAGATTATGATGACCTCGCAGGTCATCAATGGCGTGCTGCTGCCTGTAGTCTTGGTATTCCAGGTGGTTATCGCGGCGGATCGCCACATTATGGGTGCCAACCGCAACGGCCGTGTGTGGAACGTGCTCACTTGGGCGACTATCGCCGTGATTACGGTGCTGACAGTCGTCATGTTTGTGCTGCAAGCGATGGGCTACAGCGCTTAACGCCCACTTTTGCTTCCGAACAGGCCGCAGCGATGGGCTGCGGCCTGTTTTTTGTCTGCTATAGGGTGTTAGTTATATAGCAATGGACAAAAAATGCCAAATATGAGTACTGTTGCTAAGTGAATAGCATTTACATCCTAAAAGATAATGAACATAGCCTTTAGTATGTTCATTAAAATTGGCTCCAATACGCCTTAAACCAGTCAGGTTGGCTGCTTTAGGGGGTTGTAGGGGTCGCTCGGACGTCATTTTGGGTGGTTTTGCCTGCTACTAAAATGGTAACAGTACTCATATTTGCCCTTTTTTGCCCACAGACCTTTGAGGGTGCGGCGAAAAGGGCTTGTTTTGATTGTTTGGGGCAGGCACGAGGCGCGGAAACGATGTCTGGAGCGACGGAGCGGCCTGGAATTCATCCGTAGAGGTCTTCATTGGCTGCGCCAGGAGTGTCCCTAACTGCCGGAGGGGGTGTCTGCCGTGGCAGACACCCCCTCCGGATGTGGGAAGTTTGCGCTGCAGGTTACTTGTCGGTGCCCAGCTTGTGCGGCTTGAGAGCGAGCGCATTGACGAGTGCGTCGGTGGCAGACTTGACGGCTGCCGGCTGCGGATCGTTGACGTGATCCTCGGGATGCACGGGCAGGTCCTTCTTGACGGCATCGTGGATCAAGTTGAGGTACTCAGTCACGCCAGTGGTCGATAGATGCGTGCCATCGCCATCGAACAGGTCGTTGCGGTTGGCACTGTATCCGTACCAGTCGATAACGCGTACGTTCTTGTAGCGCGTAGCGGCGTTGGCGATGGCCTGGTTGGTAGAGCCAACCCACGGCTGCGGGCTGCGCGTGTTCACAAACACCACAATACGCTTATCTCCTGCATCGGCCATGATGGCGTCGATTTGGTCATCCGTTACCAAACCGTTGGTGCCCAGGGCAAAGACCACGATCTTGCCGGCAAGGTTCTGCTGGATATAGCCCTCAAATGTCGCGCGGCCCGCATCAAACTGGCGGCCCTTTTCGGCATCGATATGGCTGTGTGGGAACACGCCGTCAAAGGAATCAACGGCGCGCAGCGACACGGAGTCACCGATCATCAACAGGTCGTAGGAGCCATCGGGGAAGCCGTCGTTGTCCTTGTCGGTGTCGTCGGCCGCTTGCTGGTCGGTGGGCGCGGTGTTTTTGGTTTCTTTGTTCAGAACTTCGGCGCCCTCGCCGCTCAGCGCAGACGTCTCGGGCACAAAGATCAGGCCGCCCAGTGCAACGACCAACACGATAGCGCAGGCTGCGCAGACAGGGATGTGCGCGCGTGCCCAGTTGGCGGGCGTGGTGGTGCCATCGCGGAATTCGGCGACGGTGCGGCCGAAGGCACCCTTCCTAAACGGCGTTTCGATAAAGCGATAGGAGCACTCGGCTACGGCGACCACCACAAGTACCTGCAAGATGTACTGCCACCAGGGCGTATCGTTGATGTTGGCGACCGGGTTCATGAGCAACAGCAGGGGATAGTGCCACAGGTAGATGCTGTACGAGCGCTTGCCAACCCATACGAGCGGCTCGGCGGACAGCGCGCGGGCAACCATTCCCTGGGGCTGCACGCAGGCCGCGATGACCATGAGCGTGAGGATCGAGCACAGCAGCGTGCCGCCGCGATACTGGAAGGCAGTGTAGCCGTTGGTGAGCGCGACCATGGCGGCAAGGCCAACCAGACCCACGACGCCCAACACATCGATGGATGCGGGCGAGGACCAAAAGCGCACGAGGGCGCTCGGCTGTGCCGGGGTGGTCTCGGCTGCTTCGTCGGCCTTCTCGCCAGGCTTGCCCTCGGCGCTCTTGCCGTGCTTGGCGGCGCCAGCCAGGCGATTGAGCCCCAAACGATGAGCGAGACGCATCGGCGCCAGGTCGCGATCGGGGATAAAGGCCATCCAGGCACCCAGCAGCAGCGAGAACACGCGGGTGTCGGTGCCGTAGTACACGCGGCTGGGGTCGGCGGCAGGGTTGTAAAGCACCATCATGGCTAGGGCAGATACCGCGGCAAGGCCCAGAACCACGCGGCGCGTGTTGGGCTTGCTCACATGCATGGATACCATGGCAAACAGCAGTGGCGGCCAAATCAGGTAGAACTGTTCCTCGATGGCAAGCGACCAAAAGTGCGTGAGCGGCGAGGGGTCGCCCAGAGCATTGAAGTACGAGACGTTTTGGGCAATCTGCCACCAGTTGTTGAAGAACAACAGTGACGGCAGGATGTCGGGGCGCATCTTGGTGAGCATCACGTGGTTGAAGGCGGTGCACAGCGCACAGGTCACCACCACGACGGTCACCACGGCGGGAACCAGGCGACGGATGCGGCGGATCCAGAAGCTCTTGAGGTCGATGCGGCCGGTCTTAGCGACTTCGTTGAGCAGCAAGCGCGTGATCAGATAGCCCGAAAGCACAAAGAAGATCGTGACGCCGAGCAGGCCGCCCTGAGCCCACGTGAGGTTAAGGTGATAGAGCACCACCGCGACGACGGCGAGCGTACGCAGGCCGTCGAGTGCAGGGATGTAGCGGGACTTGGGGCGAGCAGGCGTCTGCTCCGCGGCGGGAGTGTTGGCGCGGCCCGCGTTGTTGGCAGAAGCGCGATGGGGGCTCGCGGTGCGTCGCGGTTCGTTAGCACGGCGTTCGCCCTTCACGCGTTCGTGCGGCGCTGGCTCGTTGCCCGTGCGGCGTCGACCGCGCGAGCCCGATTGCGAGAGTTGTTCCATAAAACATCATCCAATGACGAGAATAATCAGCACGCCTTCATTGTAGCTGCCTGCTCCTGTGAATGCTTGCTGCTGGCGCAAGCTCAAGCGCGCGTTCACATCAAAGTGAACTAAAGTTATAGAGGTGCGAGAGCACACGATTGACGGCCGACAGCGGGTGCAAAGCCCGCGGACGAGGAGGTTTCCATGGCAGATCGCGGCATCGTTGCGGTGTTCGGCAGCATGAACATGGACCTTTCGGTGGCGTGCGAGCGCATACCGCGTGCGGGCGAGACCGTCGGCGGCAGCGGGTTTATCACCAACGCCGGAGGCAAGGGCGCCAATCAGGCCGTAGCTGCCGCGCGTATGGGCGCGTGCACGCACATGATCGGCGCGGTCGGTCGCGATGCGTTCGGCGCGTCGCTCGTGGCGGGGCTCCAAGACGCCGGCGTGGACTGTGACTTTGTAGTGCATCGCGATGACGTGGAGACGGGAACGGCGACCATCATTCGCTGCGAGGGCGACAACCGCATCATACTGTCACCGGGCGCCAACCATGCGCTTGCGGGCGCGGACGTTGCCTGCGCGCTGAGGCGTCTGGTGGCCCATGAGCTCGACGGCGGCGCCAGCGAGATTGCCCCGGCTGCCGGAAGCGTCTTTATCGCCCAGGGCGAATGCGACCTTGCGGCGACGGCCGAGGCGCTTGTTTGCGCTCACGAGCTGGGGTTCTATACGGTCTTTAATCCAGCGCCCGCCTGCGAGCTGCCTGCGGAGGTCTGGCCTGCGGTCGACCTGGTCTGTCCCAACGAGACCGAGTGCCAGGTGCTGACGGGCATTCTGCCCACGGATGACGCGAGTTGCGTCACCGCGCTCAATGCGCTGCTCGACAAGGGTGCCGGGGCTGCGGTCATCACGTTGGGCGGTGCCGGCTCGGTTTCGCTCGGCGATGGCGGTGAGCTGCTGCGCATGCCGGCACTTTCGAGTACGGTAGTCGATACCACGGCCGCCGGCGATACGTTTATCGGCGCGTTGGCGGCGGCTCGCCTAGAGGGCTTGCCGCTCTTTGAGTGCATGGCCGCGGGTGCTCGCGCCTCGGCAGTGACGGTGTCGCGCCTGGGCGCTCAGCAATCGATTCCCATGCGCACCGAAGTTGAACATTGGTTTGGTTAAACGATAAAGACGGAGAAGCGGAGTAGAACAATGGCAATCAAGAAGCTGATCCTTGATCTGGATATGGGTGTGGACGATGCGATGGCGCTGGCCTATGCCATCGCGAGCCCCGAGGTGGAGCTCGTGGGCATCACCACGTGCTTTGGTAACGTGCGCGTCGAGCAATCGGCGCACAATTGCCTGGCGGTGCTCGATCTGCTGGGTCGTCCCGAGGTGCCGGTGTACCTGGGCGCCGACCGTCCTCTGCAGGCGACTGAGCCTTATACGCCGCCGGCGTCCACCGCGCTCATTCACGGCAAGAACGGCATCGGCGGCGCGAGCGTGCCCGCGTCGCCCTACGAGCCGGTGGGGGCGACCTCGGCCGACGGCAACGCTGCGGTCGATTATCTGATCGATGCCGCGCGCACCTATGGTCCCGATCTGGTCTACGTAGCGACTGGCCCGCTCTCCAACCTGGCGCTCGCCCTGGAGCGCGATGCGGCGGCGATGATGTCCATCGGCCGCGTGGTCGTGATGGGCGGCGCCCTTACCGTGCCCGGCAACGTGAGCGCGGGCGCCGAGGCCAATATGGCGAGCGACCCCGAGGCAGCCGACGCGGTGCTGCGTTCGGGCCGTAAGCTCACCATGGTGGGTCTGGACGTGACGCATCGCGTGGTGCTCACACGCCGCGACATTGCCGGCTGGACGGGCTCGGGCACCATGGCGGGCTGCGCATTTGCGAGCATGGTCGAGCACTACATTGGCTCGTACGAGATGAACGCACCCTACCTGGGTGGTTGTGCGCTGCACGATCCGCTGGCCGTTGCCGTGGCGATCGACCCCACGCTCGTAGGTGCGCTCGGCTGCAACCTGCGTGTTGATCTGCTGGGCGAGTACCGCGGTCGCACCATCTGCGATGAGCGCCGCCTGTCCGATCCGGACAAGAGCGCGCTTGTGGCACTGACCGTGGATGCTCCGCGCTTCCTGTCCGAGTTCAAGACGCGTATGGCCCGTGTCCTTGGCTAAGTTGTCTTTTTGGGACGGGGCTTTTTTGACTGGTATGATTGGTACGACCATTCGAACCAGCTAAAAGAGCCCCGTCCCAATTTGACTATCGAGAGGATCTGCCATGGAGCGCATCGCCAGCTTTTCCGTTGATCATCTGCTGCTTGAGCCCGGCGTGTATGTGAGCCGCATCGACCGCGATCCGGCGACCGGTGCTGCCGTCACCACGTTTGACCTGCGCCTGACCACGCCCAACAAGGAGCCGGTCATGAACACCGCCGAGTGCCACACCATCGAGCACCTGGGTGCAACGTTCTTGCGCAATCATGCCGAGTGGTCGAGCCGCATTGTCTACTTTGGCCCCATGGGCTGCCGCACGGGCTTTTACCTCGTCGTATTTGGCGAGGTGACGAGCGAGGAGATCCTGCCGCTCGTGCGTGAGCTGTTCGAGTTTGTCGCCGACTTTGAGGGCGATGTCCCCGGTGCCGCTCCCGAGGAGTGCGGCAACTACCTGGACCAGAACCTTCCCATGGCTAACTGGCTCGCGCGCCGCTACCTCGACCGCGACCTGGCCGATATCGACGAGAAGCACCTGCACTATCAGCAGGCATAAGGGCTTTATCGTCCAAAACGCGCGCATTGGGCGCCTTCGCTTATGCGGGGGCGCCTTTTTGTTGATTGGTCGGGGCGAGCGTTCAAAATCGCTCATGTTTGTTCTAGAATGTTCGTATAGTCACATTTACGAACAGGAGTGAACATGCATATCTACTCTGTCAACGATCCCGAGTTCAAATCCTATGGCAACGTTTGGGATGACGTTCCGTCCGAGCTTACGTCGCCCGTGCTCGAGGCACTTGCCTCCACGCCCATCCCCGAGGGCAGCAAGTACGTAGCAAGCGCGCCGGAGCTCGAGGACGTCAAGGATGCCGACAAGCTTGGCTTTCTCATGTTTGGTGGCCGTCCCTTCCAGCTCGGCTGGTGCAATGGCCACAATACGCGACTCAACTGCCTGGAGTATCACCGCGCCAGCGAATTCAACCTGGGCGCTCGCGACTTTATCCTGCTTGTGGCGCATCGCTGGGAGATCGAGGACGGCAAGCTCGACACCGCGTGCGTCAAGGCGTTCCGCGTGCCGGCGGGCAAGGTTGTCGAGGTTTTCAACACCACGCTCCACTACACGCCGTGCATGGTCGACGAAGGCGGCTTCCAGGTGATGGTGGCGCTGCCCGCTGGCACCAATGGTCCGCGCCCCGAGGCTGCGGCCGACATGCCTACCGCCGGTGACAGCTACTGCTACTGGAAGGCCGACAAGTGGGTCCTCTGCCATGCTGACAGCCCCAAGGCAGCCGAAGGCGGCTACGTAGGCCTCATCGGCAAAAATCTCGACATCACCGTGGACTAGCGCATCGCCCCAAACCACCACAAAGGTGCCTGTCTCCTTTGCGGTGGTTTGGGGCGGGCGGATATCGGGAAGTGCCAGACGGGGGAGGCTGCCGGGCGCCTTGCCGTCTGCGGATTTTGGGACATGCGGCCCGCTTTTTCGACCCATCTGTCGGTACACTAAAAGCACTATGGGTACCCGCGAGCGACATATCGGCAACGCGGCCGCCCGATCCGCACCCGTGGCGGATCCCAGGGGCGGCAGGCTCTTCGCCATGCCGCGATTCCTTGTTGGCATAACACACCAGGTGTACCGTCACCGCGTCTTCGCTATCGCCGGTGTCATCGCTGCGCTGTTCCTCATGCTTTTGGCAGTCTTGCCGGCGCTGTTCGCCTTCGACCCCAAACTTTCTAACGCCGTGCCCGCCTATAGCGAGGTGTCCGAAGAGGTCGTGGATGCGCTCGTCCATTCGAGCTCTCTGCCGTTGCTTGTTGCCGCAATTGCATTTTCGATCTGGGGCGTATCGGTCTATCTGCGCTGTTTGGACTATGTGTTGCGCCGCCGCCTTGTTGCCATCGCCACCATCTGCGCCCTGTGGATGATCGAAGTCATTCTCAAGTACAAGTCGTTCACGCCGTTCTATGCCACCGTGCTGTGGTACCTGTACTACGTGCCCATGACGCTCATTCCGCTGCTCTACCAGTTGTGTGGTTTGCGCCTTGCGGGTCTGGAGCAACACCGCCTGGGTCGCCGCTACTGCGCTGCGCTGTGGATTGTGGCCATCCTGCTTATCGGATTTGTGCTCACCAACGATTTTCACCAGCAGGTCTTCCACTTTGACCGTACAAGCGACACCTGGAGCAACGATTACACGTACGGCTGGGGTTATTTCGCCGTCCTCGTGTGGACGGCCTTTAACTTTGTGGCCTTTTTTATCCTGGTGGGCCGGTCCTCGTCCTTTCGCATCCAACGTTTCTCGGGCACGGCGGCGCTCGTGCTGCTGGGTGGCGCATTCTTTGCCATCTCGTATGCGTTGCGCGTGCCCTGGGCATGGAGGCTCAACTTCTCGCTCGTCTATTGCGTCCTGTGCGTGGTGGCGATGGAAATCTGTCTCGATTGTGGTGTCATTCCGTCGTATCACGACATCGCCGGCATTTTCGACACCTTGCCGCTCGACCTCAAAGTTCTAACGCGCGACCTGCAGGAGGTCTATGCCACGCCGGTGTCAAAGCCAATGCCGGTAGGCGTGCGCGAGGAGTTGCGGACCCAGGAGCACGGCCACGCCCATGCCTTTGCCGTGGCGTCCGATCCCGATGTGATGTACCGTGCCTTTCCACTGCTGGGCGGATCGGCCCTGCTTGCCCAAGACGTGTCGGAGCTCAACGAGCTTAACCGTGAGCTGGCACATCGTCGCATGGAGCTGCAGCGTCAAAACGAGCTGCTCGCCGCCGACTACGACCTTAAGACGCATTTGGCAGATCAAGAGGCCGAGACCTTGCTGGTCCAAGACGTGGACCAGGCGATTGCCCGCGCGCTCGAAGGGATGTACGACCTGCTGAGCTCGCTGCCGCCGTTGACCGACGAGGCGTCTTCGCACGAGCGTTACCGCATGCTGCAGCGCGCAAAGATGCTCGTCGCCTATTGCAAGCGCAAGGGGTCGCTCACGTTGGCACAGCACGGGGAGAGCGGTTTTGATCGCGACCGCATTCAGCTCATTGCCAACGAGCTCGCAAGCGACCTGCGCACCATCGATATCGATTGCGCCTCGATTATCGCCATACGGCGCCCGTTGCACGCCAGTACGGTAAGCGCCCTGTACGACTGCGTGTATGACTTTGCGTTTTTTGCCTACACCACCGACCATCCGGCGCTTATGTATCACTTGGGCGACCATGACCGATGCAGTGTCGAGCTGCGCGCCACGCTTTTTTCCAACGATGATGCAGATCTTTCGCAGACGCCCGCTGCGCAAGAGCTCGATAGCGCTCTGCAAGGGCGCAACGTGGCATACCGCCTTGAGGGCGAGCCCGGCCAGCTGCGCATGATCGTCTTGATGCCGAGGGCGGGTGAGTGACGATGCAGATTTCGCTCATTCTTCCCCAAATCGTTGCGCTCGATGTTGTCTTTGCCCTGGCTGCGTGTCTGCAGACGATCCACGTCCCGCTCATCGCATCGCGCCGCTCGTCCTATAACCGTAAGGTGATTTGTGCCTACGAGGCGAGCCTTGTGCTTCACCTAGTTATTTCGGCGCTCATCTTGTTCGCGTCGTCTGGCTCATATCTGGTGGCGCCGCTTGACGTTTGCGCCAGGGCAATGGGCGGAGCGTTGTGGCTCAATGCCGTGATCTTTGCCTACGGCGTGGTGCTTATGGTGCGCTATCGTCGCCCCGTCATGCTGGTCGAGCTGCTGCTTGTTGTCACCGTTACACCGCCGGTGGTTTTTGCCATGGGCTCGGCGTGGACCGTTGTCCTTATCGCAGAGGGAGCGTTCTTCCTGTTCCGTTCCATCGCGGCGCTCTTGATGGATGTCCGCAACCGCCAGGAGGATATCACCGCGTTCTCGACGATCGAGACCATCAACGTGATTCCCGTGGGCATCCTGTATCTGGACCCGAGGGGCCGTCCGCTGCTCATGAACCGCTGCATGCGCAAAAACCTGGTGGAACTTCATATGCCCACCGATCTAGGTGACATGAGCGGCACATGGAACGACCTGCGCAAACTCAGCATGCAAATGCCCGAAAGCAGCCAGAACCGCGTGCGCATTAATCTGGACCGCTTTGGTGAGGCGCGCGTTGTGGTCGAGGTTTCTCCCGCCGAGATTCGCTTGTTCGTGCGCGATGACGTTATGGTTTCGGGCCGCCTCTTCGAGCGCATTATCGGCCTGGATGTAACAGAGTATGCGCATGCTCATGATCGCCTGGCGCAAGCCAACCACCTGCTTGAGCTTGCGGGCCAAGAGCTCCAAGCCCAGATTGAAGAAGTCAAAAAAGTTGCTGACAATGCGGCCTATCTGCGTATGCGCGCTCGCGTGCACGACGTGATCGGGCAGCGCCTGTCCATTCTCCATCGTTATCTGGAGGAAGGGCGCCTGGATGACGAGTCACTCGAGCAGATCGACCCGTTGCTGCGCTCAATCGCTGCCGATCTGCGCAGCGGGGGCGACACCGAACCGGCAGAGCAATTGGGCGATATCGTCCATGCCTTTGGCCTGGTGAGCGTGCAGATCGATGTGGAGGGCGAGCTGCCAAACGACGCGCGTGTCGCCGCAGCATTTTTGCAGATTATCCGCGAAGCCTCGACTAATGCCACCAAGCATGCACAGGCCCATCAGGTCCATGTGCGCCTGTGGCAGGAGGGGACAGAAGACGGCGCTGTTGCGCGGATGGCCGTTTCTAACGACGGCGCGCCTGCACCCGTATCGTATCGCGAGGGAACGGGTATCCCAGGTATGAGGCATGTCGCACAGAATCTGGATGGCAGCCTGGAAGTCCACACCGCCCCGCCCTTCACGCTTACGGTGTCCATCCCGCTCGCCTCCAACGCCACGGTCCAAAGGAGAAGTTCATGATCCGCGTCCTTATAGTCGAAGACCAGGCCATCCTGCGCGAGAGCCTGGCGCGCTCCGTTGGCGACCAGCCCGATATGACCGTTGTTTCCGCCATTGCCGATGCTTCCGAGGCCTTGGGTGTCGCGCTCAAGGAGCGCCCGGACATGATACTGATGGACGTATGCACCGAGCATGATTCCAACGGTATCGTGGCGGCGGCGCGCATCAAAGAACAACTGCCCGAGTGCCGCGTCATCATCATGACAGGCATGCCCGAGATCACCTTTGTCGATCAGGCGCGCGAGGCGGGCGTCGATAGCTTTGTGTACAAGAACGTCGGTATCGACGAGCTTTTCGCCGTGATGCGCTCCACGCTGGCGGGTTACTGCACGTTTCCCAAGCCGCCCGAGAGCATCTTCTCGGGCACGGCGGCCCTCGACGATGTTGAGCTGTCGATTTTGCGCCTTGCCTGCGAGGGCAAAAGTCGTCGCGAGATCGCGGCCGAGCTGTTTATGAGCGAGGGCACCATCAAACGCCGCATCTCGGAGATTCTCAACAAGACCGGCTACGACAACATCATGCGCTTGGCCGTGCGCGCAGTAACGGAGGGCAGCATCGTTCCCAACATGGAGCGCTAGCGCTCGTTACGCATCGGCATAAAGCGGCGGGGCCGCAGGATTATCTCCTGCGGTCCCGCCTGACATGTGCGCGGATGTGTCCGCCAATCCGCGGCTATCGGTGTCTGCCGTTACGCGATGGTTGCGCTGTAAGAGGCGACGTCCTCGTAGGAATCGGTCAGGTAGGCGTCGATGCCGATGGTCGTATTGACCAGGTCGTCAAGGCTGTCAAGCTCGCCGTTCGAGAACGTGAATTCCTCGGTGGCGTTGGTGCCGGGCATCAGGTGAGCCGAGAACCAGGGTTCCTTCATAGTGCCGTTGACGTTGGTCTTGCCGGAAGGAGCGTAGAAGGTCAGGTCCTTGTCGCTCTTGTTGGTGATGTTGACGACAAAGCCGATGTCGCCCCAGTCGTCCTTGAATTTCTCGGTGATGGTGATGGTGCACAGATCGTCATCGGCGACGGTGACGGCGGGGGAGATTTCGACGCTCTGGACATCGTCGTCTTCGACGGCCTCATCGATCTCCTCTTCCTTCTCGGCGTTCTCGCGATCCTTCTTCACCGTGCCGGACAGATCCTTGTCGGACTTGGTGAAGATAAGCTTGTCGCCTTCCACCTCCAGGACGAGCTTGTCGTCCTTGAGTTTCAGGTCGTGCGACTCATCTTCGGCGGTAATCGTTACGGTGGTGGCGTCCTTGGCCTCCCATTTCAGGTCGGCGACCTCAAGGAACATGTCGAGGACGCCCGTGCCGTCTTCGTCGAGGATCAGGATACAGTTGAGGCCCCACTCCTTGAGCATATCCATGTACTCATCGGTGAGCTCTTCGCCGTCCAAGGTTCCACCCGAGTACTGCCAGCTGCCGACGAAGTTGGCCTTGGGGTCTTTGCCGCCGCCGCTGCAGCCCGTCAGGGCAAAGGCGAGCGCCAGGACGCATGTCAGAAATGCGAGTACGGACTTTTTGAACGTTGTCTTCATGGTGTCCTCCTTTATCGAACGAAACCTATAGAAACAAATGCGGGGGTGGCGGAACCCCCCGCCAATTACCAGATAGAGGGGTTAGGGCCTGGGCGTTCCGCAGTTGCTACAGAACTTGCCGCCGTTTTCGCTGCCGCAGTTGGGGCAGAACCACTTGGCCGGCGCCGGGGCAGGTGCGGGGCTGCCGCACTCGGAGCAGAACTTGCCGGTGTTGGTGGCGCCGCAGCTGCAGGTCCATGCGCCGGCTGCAGGTGCGGCGGGAGCCGGTACGGGAGCGGGTGCCGGAGCCGGCTGCGGGGCGGCCTGCTGCTGTGCCTGGCCGGCGGCGAACAGCTGGCTGGCGTTCATGCCGCCCATGCCACCTGCCATACCCATGCCCATAAAGCCGGCCATCGCGCCGTTGGGGTTGGCGGCTGCCGCGCGCATCGCATCGCTCTGGGCGCTGGCGATGTTGGCGGCTGCCATGGTGGGATCGCGCATGACCGCGGCTTTCTGCAGGTCCTTGATCATCTGCTCGTCCTCTTGCGAGGCGGCGATGGAGTTGACGCCAAAGCTCACGATCTCGACGCCACGCAGGTCACGCCAGTCGGCAGAGAGGACCTCGTTGAGCGCACGGGCGAGCTCGGTGGTGTGGCCGGGGATGGCGCTGTAGCGGATGCCCATCTCCGAAATCTTGGCAAAGGCTGGCTGCAGGGCGGTGAGCAGCTCGGACTTAAGCTGGCTGTCGATCTTGTCGCGCGTATAGCTATCGGTCACGTTGCCGCACACGTTGGTGTAGAACAGCAGCGGGTTGGTGATGCGATACGAATACTCGCCGTTGCAGCGCACGGAGATGTCGACGTCCAGGCCAATGTTGTTATCGACCACGCGGAAGGGCACGGGCGAGGCGGTACCGTACTTGTTGCCGATGATCTCCTTGGTGTTGATGAAGTAGACGCGCTGGTCCTTGCCCGCGTCGCCGCCAAAGGTAAAGCGGCTGCCGATATTGGCGAAGGTCTCCTTGATGGAGTCGCCCAGGTTGCCGCTAAAGACGCTCGGCTCGCTGCCGGTATCGAAGACGAACTCACCGGGCTCCAGCGCGACTTCGATGATCTTGCCGTTTTGCACCACGAGCATGCCCTGGCCGTCGTTGACGGCGATGACCGAGCCGTTGGAGATGACGTTGTCCTCGCCGCGCGTGTTGGAGCTGCGGCCACCGGTGCGTTTGCTGCCCTTGCAGGCCAAGACGTCAGCAGGCATCGATTCGCAATAGATAAATTCCTTCCACTGGTCGGCCATGACGCCGCCGGCAGCTCCCAATCCAGCTTTCAAGAGTCCCATGGTGATCTTCCTTTCTCGTCAAAGGCCGGGTGGTTATTGGTCAGAATGACTAATCGTCCTTGTCGTCTTTCATGACAACGGTGGTCTCGGTGTGGCTGAAGGTGTCGTGCTTCTCGGTCAGGTCGAGCTCGCCACAATACTCATCGGCATGGGTTGCTTCGTTGGCCGTCTTGAGCTGGCCTACCAGTAGCACGTCTCCGATAATCACGATGATCAGCGGCGCGATGATGTTGATGAGGATACCCTCGATATCAAAGGTGAGGTAATCCGGATCGAAGGCGTATTCCCCCATAAAGAGAATCTGGGAGAGGATAAATCCGATCACGAAGAACAGCACCGAGGCGATGGCGAGCTTGGGCTTGGAGCAGGGGAGCTCGCCGACCAAGCGGCCGGTCTGGCCGTTCATGGCAAACAGGTAGCTCTTGCCGTTCCACGAGGTGGAGAGCATCCAGACGGGGAACAGGGCGTAGTCGCTGTCTTCCCAGGTGTAGTCGAGCTGCTTGCTTTCGACTGTGGCGTCGTCATACTCGTCGACGACGGTCTCGCGCAGGGCCGAGATCGTACTCTCCTCCATGCGGCGCTCGGCGCGCGCCTTGCAGGTTTCGCAATCCTCGTCGTAGCGGTTGGCGATGTGGCCGGGCATATACGCGACCGAAAACGGGCGCAGCGCGTCGTAGTCAAACGGCTCGATGGCGTCCATGTGGCCGTCGGGCATCTTGGACGATCCGTCGACGGGCACGCGCTTAAACGAGATATTGCCCTTGCGATAGGCATCGTAGTGGTCGGTGGTCGTGACGGTGCGGTCGGATTCCTCGGTCACGGTCTCGTTGGTCGCGTCAAAGTACACTTCGCCGTCAACGCGGGCGCCGTAGAGCCAAAACGGCACGTAGACACCTTGGACCTCGTCGATGTGGTTGCCGGTGACAAAGCTCTTGGGCAGCAAGATCTTGCCCTTGTAGTGTTCCTTGAGTGCGGCCGTGACGTCGTCGCGCCCGAGCTTAAACGGAATCACCAGGTCGGGCGAGAAGTCGCCAGAGAGCTGGCCGGGCGCCACGGCGGAGTTGCCGCAGTACGGGCAGGTGGTGACGGCGACGGTGCCGTCGGACACGAGCTCGGCGCCGCACGACGAGCAGATGTAGCCGGCGTTTTGGGCCAGCTCCTGCACGGCATCGTCGACAGCAGGCTTGGGGGCCGCGGCTGCGGCATCGGCTTTGGCATCTGCCTTGTCCTGGCGCTCGCGATAGAGGGCCTCGACTTCTTCGACTTCAAAGCGCGAGTCACAGTAGTCGCAGACGAGCTTTTGCTCGGCGCTGGCAAAATGCAAGGGGCCACCGCAGGCAGGGCACTGATAGTTAACGCTCTCGAAGGCCATGATCGGTCCTTTCGCTGCCGGAGGCTATGCGCCGATGGCGCCGCCGCAGTATTCGCAGCGCCCACTGGCATCGGGAATGGTGGTGGCTCCGCAGAAGGGGCAGGTCACCGCGGTCTTGGGGGCCTTGGCGGCCACGACGCTGTCGCGCGTCTCCTGGCGCAGCTGCACCAGCGCGTCGCGGACCTCGGTTGCCTGGCGCTTGGCCTCGCGGTATTCGATGGAGCCGCGCTGATCGATGGTGGAGTCGTTCACGCGCAGGTTGATCTCGGTGAAGTACGGCGTGTTGACGTGGATGGTCAGATTAAAGTCGTAATCCAGGTCGTAGCGCGGCGGGTTGTAGCTCTCGCGCTCGCCGTCCTTGGTCTCGCGATAGATCTCGGTGCGATGCTCGTCGATATCCATATCGCAGCCGAGTACCTGCGAGAACTCGATGATGTCGGGATTGGCGTCGCGCCAGCGGCTCTGCGAAGTGATGATCAGCAGGCCCGCGTCCTCATCGAGCATAATATTGGTGCGCCCGGCAGAAAGCGTGCGCGTGGGGTTGAACGAAGACAGGCGTTCGGCGTTGGCCTCGCGGTAGGCGAGTTGCTCACGGATGTCGTCCGCGGTGCTGGAGCGATAGCCGTGAAAGTAGGGGGAGAGCTTGCCGGCGCACTCTTTGCACAGGTAGCCTTCATTGATTTTTGTCTTACCTAGAAGTCCCAGCTCGGTACCGCAAATCGCGCACTCTTTCTTCTCGAACATCTTGTCAAAGAAGCCCATGGCTGCCTCCCATCAACTGGTAGCGTGTGTCACTTTTGATGATGGGGGAGTGCGCGATCTTTCACGATACCCAGACGGCTCAACGAGTCTCCACAACTGGGACACATGGCCCATTTTTGACCAGTCGTTGGGTGTTCCTATAGTTTTGTCAACCGTCGGGGCTACTCCCGGTAGGGCACCCGGTCGCGCATCACGGCGTATATCGCCCTGAGCCGCTTCCTCGCGACGGCCTTGAGCGCCCGCCCGTGCCCCATGCCCCGCGCCCTGCAGGCCCGGTAGTACTCGCCGTAGCGCCCCGAGGACCTCACCAGGCTGTTGCACGAGAAGATCAGCAGGGACTTGAGCCTCGCGTCGCCGCGCCTGGACGCCCTGACCGACCTCACCGACGTGCCGGAGCTCCTCACCCTCGGGGCTATGCCGCAGTACGAGGCCAGGTGGTCGTGGTCCGGGAACCTCCCGATGTCGACCGACACCGCGAGCTGCGCCGCGGTCCTCGGGCCGATGCCGGGCACGGTGAGCAGGCACGCGTAGGTCTCGTCGCCCTCGAGCAGCGCCGCCGTCTCGGCCTCGAGGGCCCCGGCCTCGTCGAGGGCCTCCGATATCCGGGCGGCCAGGAACCTGACCTGCCTGTTCTCGGCCTCGACGAGCGCCGGCGGGGGCGCGGTGGAGGCGGCCGCGGCCTCCCCGGCGGCCTCGGCCCGCGGGCCCTCGGCCCCGGAGCGGGCGATCCCCCACGCCCCGCCGAACCCGGCGAGCAGCTCCAGCCACCGCCGGTCCGACAGGTCGACCGCGGCCTCGAGGGCCGGGCAGGACTCGAGCAGCACCGCGCGCAGGCGGTTCTTGTCCCTGGTCGCGCAGGCGACGACGTGGTCGCGCTGCGACGAGAGGGCGCGGGCGGCCTCGAGGGCCTCGCCGCGGCCCGGGACCCCCGACAGGGAGTCCGGCACGCCCAGGGCGGTCCGCGCGATCACCGCGGCGTCGCGCTCGTCGGTCTTGGCCTCGCCGGCGAACAGGCCCGCGGCGCGGCTGGCGGCTAGCCCGGGCAGGTAGGCGACCCCGAGCCCCGCGGCGCGGGCCCGCCTCACGGCGAGGGACCCTATGTTGCGGAACTGGTCGACCACGACGAGCGTGCCGGCGGGCGCGGAGGCGAACAGCGCGTCGAGCTCGGCCTCCCTGTTGCGGACGGGGGCGCTGGCCAGCACCTCCCCGTCGCGGTCGATCAGGCAGGCCCAGTGCGACGACTTGCCGACGTCCAGGCCGAGCACGGCCGCGGGTCTGGTGGATGGCGCTTTCACGGTGGTATCCTTCCGGTAGTCGTTCGACCGGATGGCCTCCCCCTCGGCACTCACATTACCAGCCGCGGCACCTGCCCGGCATTTTCCTATCAGCCGTCGGGGGCGGCGCGTCCCGCGCCGGCAGCACCCAACAGGCCCTCTCGGGGGCAGGGACGTTCGGCCGTGCGCGGGCGCCCGGTCGGCGGCCCGTTCTGGGCGCGCCTCAATCGTAGCCCGAGACGGTCCCGGGCTGACAATTTCGACTGTAATGGACGTTCTTAAACGACTAGTCGCGGGGGACACTCTTTGGCCACTCATTGGGGACGTACTTAAATGAGTGGTAGTTGGAGACACTCCTGGCCGAGCTAGAGATCGCGCGTGTCCCTTCTGGTCCATGCGGCTCAAAATCGCGGCGTGATGTGGACGGCTGGGGTCGAATTGGCAGCATTTCGAGCCTGGCTTCGATATTGAGGCTGGTTCTTTATTAAAATAGATTTCCAGACAATTGAGCGGCTGGGGGTTAACCATGAGGGGCATGGGAGACACAACCGCATATTTGCGTCGGGGCATTCGGGAGATTATATGCCTGGCGCTGTTCTTCTTCACGTTTTTGGCGTGCGAGTATCTTTTTGATGTGCGCATGGCCGAGTTCGTGTCTCCGAACGAGGTCGTTATTTATGAGAGCCTTGTCATCGGCGCGAGCGTGATTGGCTTCTTTGTGCGTCCCATTCTGTACTATCGCCGTCCCCATGCTATCGACGCAACGAGTGACGTCACGGGCGTTTTGCTGGTGGCGGCATTGCTGCTGTTGATTATGGCGGTTCAGGTTGAGGTGGTAATTGCCGGCGGTTTGGTGGCGTGCTGCGCGCTGGGCTACTGCGGATCGACTGCCCATGCAAACTTTGCGCGGCGCTTTGCACGGACGCCCTGCTTGGCGCGTGCGGCTGCACTTTCCTACGCCATGGGCGTTCTGGTGCAGGTGCTCAACCACATGGTGATGCCTGCCGGCATTCCTCAGCAGGCTGTTCTGGTCGTCTGCGCGATCGCGCAGGTGGCGTTGCTCCACGGTGCCCGACGCGCCAAGCTGCGCGACGAGTCCAATCCCAACTTTGAACCCAGTGCTGCCGGGCTTTCGGTAGATGCTCTGGAATATGGCGCCAAGTGGCATGACGATCCCGAGGCAAAGGCGGCATTCCGTCGCGCCGTAGTTCGCCTGACCGTGGCGACGGCGTATCTTTCCGGCGTATTCGCCGCTCTCAACGCGGGCTTCACGACCCTGCATGCTGTCGGAGCCGTCGATTTGGGCGATTGGCCGCGCCTGCTGCTTGTCGTGAGCTCGTTGGTCGCTGGCGCACTATTTGACCTGCACGGCCGCTCGTATATGAATATCGGCATGACATGTGCCGCCATACTGTCCACGCTTTCGTTCTTTGTGCTCATCGTCGATGGCAATGGCGGCAACGAGCTTGCTGCCACGATCATCTTTTATCTGGGCTCGGGCTTTTTCGTGGTGTTCTTTACCACAAAATATGCCGCCGTCTCGCTCTATGCGCGCTGGTCATATTTTTGGCCGTGCATGGGTCGCGTCGTCAACAACGTGTGCTCGATGTTCGTGACGGCGCCGGCAGTGGCGATTATCTCGAGTCAAAATGTGCTGGCTGCGGTCGGTGCGGCGCTCGTGATGTTTGTGGGCATTGCGATTACGCTGCTGGGGCAGTTGGGGCAACGAGCCGATGATGCCGCGATGCGGGACGGACTGCCGCTTGCCACCGACGATCTTGGTGGGGATCTTGCGCCCACATGCTCCGACCCCGAGCCCGTGGAGACAGCGGAGCTCACGTCCGATGAACGCCTTGATGCCTTCGTCGCCACCTTTGGGCTTACAGAGCGCGAGCGCGATATTCTTGAGGTCTTGGTCGTTTCGGACCAGAGCGTTCAGGACATCGCCACAACGCTCTTTCTTTCGCGCTCCACGCTCTATCGCCACATTTCCTCGATCAACAAAAAGGCCGGTACCGCCTCGCGTGTGGCCCTTATCAACTTCTTCTGGTCCTGGACACCCAAGGACTAGCTAACCTCCCAATAAGTTGCGGTGGAATAGTCCCTAAAT
>CATYDM010000008.1 GCA_958405195.1 uncultured Collinsella sp. | reverse complement strand
CTGCTCTACAGTCCTGCGCAAGACGGAAAGCACATTAAGTGCTTTCCTTTGCGTGCGGAACTCGCGACAAACTTAACCCCCGCCCTCAGCCCCGGAAGCCCTCCCTGCCGTCACATTATTCAACCAGTTTTGCGGGCGTGCGCCGCTGCGCGGCTAGCCCGCGTGCTCCTCGGCGGGGTTGGTCTGATTGTTTTTGTTGAAGCTCTGCCTTTGGCTCAAATGGAAACGGGAGACGCATCTGCATCCCCCGCTTTTGTTGTGGTTACTCTAGGTCAATAAATTTAGTGCTTAGGATCTTGCCGTCTTTTACTAGCATTCTGGCCATGGTGGGGCCTCGGGTGCCTCTGGGGTAGCTGGCGCTGCCCGGGTTGAGGACTAAGCAACGGCCCACTTGGGCTTCTTTGGTTACGTGGGTATGGCCGTTGATGGCTACGTCTACGGATCCCACCGGAAGGTCTTCGCGGTAGTGGGCTACGGCGAATTTGAGGCCTTCGTAGGTAAAGAGCGCAAGACGGTCTACATCGGGGCCGTAGTCGCGGTAGTAATCGTTGTTGCCCAGTACGGCCCGAACGGGGGCGATGGTGCATAGGTGCTCGTAGTCCATCTCTGACGTGAGGTCGCCGGCGTGGATGATCAGGTCTGCGCCCTCAAGCTCATCCAAGAGCGCAGGCGATAAATAGCCGTGGGTGTCCGAGATGATGTCGATACGCTTGGCGCTTGCACTGTTCATGGGATCCCTTCCGCAAAAAACGATTCGGCAGATACATACAAAAAGGCCCCACGGCTCCGCAGACGATGGGTCTACAGGGCTGCGGGGCCAGTGTGCTAGAGACTCAGAGCCTTCTTGAGCGGCACGACGCGGCGGCGCGAAACCGGCACGCGTTCGTCGACGCCCGTAATGCCCAGCTGGATGGCGCCCGAGGGCACCGTCTCCACATCCGTGACGCACGCCAAGTTGACGATATAGCGGCGGTGAACACGGAAGAAGCCAAAGTCGCAGAGCTTGGCCTCAAACTGCGCCAGCGAGGTCGTCGACAAAAAGCGATCATCGACGGTATAGATGCAGGAGTAATCGTCCTTGGCCATGATAAAGCGAATGTCGTCCACGGGAATGAGCACCTTGCGGCCGCCCTTTTCCACCGGGATACGCTCGATGGTCACCTTGCTGTCCGTAACCGGCTTGGTGCGTTGCATGACCTTCTCGATCGCGCGATCCAAGCGAGCTTCCTCGACCGGCTTCATCAGATAATCGACGGCATCCACGTCGAATGCCTCGACCGCATGGTCACTATACGCAGTCACAAACACGATCGCCGGCGGATTTTTGAGCTTATGCAGCGCCTCGGCAAGTTGCAGGCCCGAGGCACCGGGCATCGAGATATCGAGAAACACGACATCCACGCGACTTTCCATAAGCATCTCGATGGCGGAGCGGACGCTCGACGCCTCCGTGATCGTGCCGATCTTGCCCGTTTGCTCGAGCAGGAAGCGAAGCTCCGAGCGAGCCGGCGCCTCATCATCCACAATCATCGCACGCAGCATAGGGATAAAACCTTTCGTCAACTAACTACGCCGGGCATCCGTCGCATGACGTTGAGCCCGTAGCCTTTTATTTTACTCTTGAATGTCAAAGATGCTCTCTGACAAATCAAGATGAAGGAGCACTTTGGTGCCCTTGCCCGGCGCCGATTCGACACGCGTATAGGAGTGCGGCCCATAAAAGCGATGGATGCGCTCCGAAATATTGTGCATGGCCACACCGGCGCCGCCACCCTGGGGAGAGCTGGCGTCGGGACGGGCAGAACGCTCGTCAAACAGTCTGGCGGCGGTACCCTCATCCATGCCCACGCCATTATCGGCCACGGCAATCAAGATTGCATCCTCGCCGTCTTGGTGAACGGTCACGTCGATCCTCAGGGCGTCGTCATCGCCCATACCATGACGTACGGCGTTCTCGACAATCGGCTGGATCACGAACGCCGGCACCAGCGTATCTTCCACGTCCTCGGACACATCGAACGTCGCAAGCACGCGGTCCTCGCCAAAGCGGGCCTTCTCAAAGGTAAGGTAGCGCTTGGTCTGTGCAACCTCGCGCGAGACCGGAATAAGCGATCCCGAGTTGTCGAGCGTGGCACGATAGAACGATGAGAACTCACGAAGCAGTTCGCGGGCCCGCAGCGGGTCGGTGCGCGTAAACGATGCAATGGTGTTCAGCGTGTTGAACAGGAAGTGCGGGTTAATCTGCGCTTGCAGCGCACGCACCTCGGCGCGCGCCGTGAGTTCCTTTTGCACCTCGAGCTCGTGGATGGCGAGCTGCGTGGACAAGATCTCGGCAAAGCCCGAGGCAAGCGCGTACTGGGTACGGTCGACGGCGCGCGGGGTCTTGTAGTAGAACTTGAGCGTGCCGACGGTACGATCGCCCACCTTGATGGGGGCGATAATGCCGGCGGGGACTTGGTTGTGCGAGCCATCCGAGCCCACGACATCCACCATACGGTTGAACGACTGCACGATGCCATGTTCGATAACGTAGCGTGTGGCAAGCGTGTGGATGGGAGAATCTGGCAGTAGTTTTTCCTCAAACTCGCCTGCGCAGGCCAACACGTTGCCCTCGTCGGTGATGGCCACCGTCATGGCGCGCGTCTCGGGCAAAATGCGCCGGCACACCAAACGCGCCGACTCCTGCGTTAGACCGCCCTTAATGTCCTCGAGCATGGCCGAGGCCACCGAGAGCGTCTCCTCGGTGTACTGGGAGCGCACCGAATCGGGATTGAGCGTCAAAAAGATAAAGATGCACAGAAAGATGCACAGCAGCGCGCAGGCAATCACCGTGGCGATCGGCTCGATACCGGTCACCAAGGCAAAAATAAAGTACACCAGCACGCAAATGGCGCAGGCAACGGCAATGATGCGAAAGATTGATATTGAACTATCGCGCTGGGCGCGGCGGTCGATCATTCGGCCCCCTCCAGGATACTGATCAGTTGTGCGTCACGCCAAAGCCCGTCCATGATCTTGGGCCAAAAGCTCTGGAAACGCAGGTAGCTTGCAGCGTTTTGGCGCGCATAGGCCTTTGCCTCGTCGATACCATGGCGCCAGATGCGCAGGTAGCCCTCATGCTCGCGGGTAAACACGCTGCGGACCATAGCGGTCTTGCGCACGCGGTCGTCGAGCTCGCGCGAAATCCACGGGCCCGGGTAGGGCATGAGCGATGCCGCCGTAACGGGAATGAGCTCCTTTTGATGCGCGGCGAATGTCAACTTTGCCCTTTCGTAGTACCAACGGTATACATCCTGCATAAAGCGCGGTGAGCGCTTTTCGGACTCCGGAGGCAGATGACGCACGGTCCACTCGTTATCGAACCACACGTCGTAGCCAAACATGCGCATGTTAAAGAGGTAATCCAAGTCCTCGCCGCGGGTGATAAACGGGTCAAAGGCTACACGCGTAAAGGCGCGGGCGTGCAGGGCCATCAGGCCGCCGCACACGTAGTTGGAGCGCGAGATGCGGGTGCCCGAGAGCGCCTTTTTCATCCAACGGTTGAACTCGATGCGCTTGGTCCACCAACGATGGCAGATGCCCGCCTTGTCCGTGGGAGCCAGCGGCGAGCCGTCGCGATCGTAGAAATAGCCGCTCTTGACCAAGATCGGCAAGCCCTGACGTGTCTGCTGCCCCAACGCATAGGTCGCGCGCTTCATAAAGTCGGCGTCGATGACAGTCTCATCGTCATCCAAAAAGATAACCGCGTCATGCCCCAGCACAGCGGCACAGGCTAGCCCCATGTTGCGGATGGCACCGTAGCCTCGCAGGCTCACGCACTCGCCCGAACCCTTGGGCGCGATCTGAGCAACCCGGTCTGCAATGCGCGAGGCCTGGGTGTTGGTGACAACGGTGACCTTGAGCGTGGGATGCGCGTCGACAATCTCGTGCACGCGCAGCGACACATCGGCTGTGGCAGAAACGGGACAGACCACCAAAAGGATGATGCGCGGGATGTCACGTACCTGCTCAAGCGAGGCCAGGCAGCGGTCGAGTTCGGGATTGTCGGCGTTGAGTCGCGTCGAATGGTCATAGGTGCCAGGGGCGTTTGCGCAAGCGTCATCGCCCGCCCAATACGTTGGAATCACGACTGTGGCGTTCATGCCTTACCCTCCCTGCAACACAAAAACGGGACGCCGCCAAACACAGGCGACGCCCCGCGACCTAGCTGATTCCATCATACCCACTTGGGCAAATCATTGCTCGCAAGTCGCAATGTTTATTGCGGATAACCCCAAAAGAGTACCGTGGACAGGCACAATAGCCGCTCGCTCCTATGCGGCATGCTCTGCCGCCCGAGTCATGCGGGACAGGCGGACCAGCAGCATAAAGCCAACGACCAGCAGCACGCCAATGGAAAGGACGCCCAGCGACGGGTTGCCGGTCAGCGAGGTGACGACCGACACCAGGAAGGTGCCCATGACGCTTGCATAACGACCAAAGATGTCAAAGAAGCCGTAGTACTCGTTGGATTTTTCCTTAGGGATAATGCGGCCAAAGTAGCTACGGCTGAGCGCCTGCACGCCGCCCTGGAACAGGCCGACCATAATGGCAAGCACCCAGAATTCGAAGGCGGTCTTTAGGAAGAACGCGGCAAACAGCACAATACCCATGTAGGCGGCGACGGCCACCAGGATCATGTTGAGCGTGCCCACGCGTCCGGCGAGCTTGCCGTAGATGATGGCAGACGGAAAAGCAACAAACTGCGTAACGAGCAGCGCCAGCACCAACTGCGTCGAATCGATGCCCAAAGCCGAGCCGTAGCTGGTTGCCATGGAAATGACCGTGTGCACGCCGTCGATGTAGAAGAAGAACGCGACCATGTAGACCAGCACGGTCTTGTTGTGGGCGATCTCGCGCATGGTGTGTCCGACCTCGGAGAACACACCGCCCACGATGTGGCCGATAGTGTCCTCGGGACCGCGCTCGCGACCGTACTTTTGCTTATAAGTGCGAATGAGCGGCAGAGTAAAGATGAGCCACCAGGCGCCAGTGATGATAAACGACAGACGCGTTGCCAGCATGGTGGGGACGCCAAGAGCGGGGCCGCCCATGATGAGCGCCAGGCAGATGACGAACGGCACGGTGGAACCGATATAGCCCCAGGCATAGCCCGAGCTGGACACGGCGTCCATGCGCTCGTCGGTGGTAATGTCGGGCAGCATGGCGTCGTAGAACGTCATAGAAGAGTTAAGGCCGATGGTGCACAGCACGTACACGGTCAAAAATGCCATGGCGGACATTGGGATAGCCTGCGCCAGGCAAAGCACCAGGCCCGTGAGGAAGAAGCCCAAGAAGAACTTGATCTTGTTGCCGGCGTAGTCGGCAAGCGCGCCCAGAATGGGCATGAGCATGGCGATGACCAGCGAGGCGATCGTCTGCGCATTGCCCCAGGCGACCACCAGGTCGGCCGAGGAAGCGCCGGTATTGATGGCGTTAAAGTAAATGGGCACCACCGAGGTATTGAGCAGCACAAGGGCCGAATTGCCCACATCATACATAACCCAGTTACGCTCGAGCTTGGTGTATTTCATGGACAGGGACCCTTCGTATTCGCCCGATATGCAGTTAGTTCATCGTACCCCAATTGTCCAGAACCGCCGGTAAGGATTCGGCAAAGGGGCACGCACGAGCCCTATTCCTCGCGGTCGAACTCCTCATCGGCTTCGAGCACGCGACCGCTGTAGTTGACGTGACCGGTCACGGCATCCATGTCACCGGTCTCGATAAAACGTGCGACCGTGCACTCGTAATCGACCAGCGCGCGATCAAAGACCTCGGGGAAACTCTCGTTCGAGACCTCATCGGTAAAGGGATTCTTCCATGTCAGATGGCCCAGGTTGCCGGTGCGCTCGGGCAACTCCGTCGTCACGCGATGGGCAAGGCCGTCGAGCAGCGAGTAGTCGTGCACCAAGCCCTCAACCAGCAAGATCGCGCGCGTCTTTGCGGAGCCGGCCGGCTCAATCGCGCGGTAAAGTCGCTGCATATTGGCAACGGCAGCACCGTACTCCCCTGCCGGAATGTCAATACCGTACACGCGTCCGGCAACATAGCTCATCAGCACGCCGGCCACGCGATTGATGCGATCGGTGGTGACGATCTCGCCCGCCGGCGGATAATCGTCGACCGTAGCGCCATCGCGTTTAAGCTGCAGCATCAGCACATCCAGGTCGCTCTCAATCACGGCATGGACCTGACTGCTCGAATTCTCAAGCTCTGAATCGGACTCCACGATGCCAAACTGCTGCTCATAGACAAAAGGATGGGCGTTGCGGTCGAGCACGTAATGAGACAGCAGGCCCAGCGCAAAGGCGCGACCCAAGCTGGCGTCGCGCGGCAGCAGATGCGACACGCCGTCGCGCAGGCACGCGAACTGGCGAGACATGCGCGACCGATGCATGACCTGCGCCAGCAGCGTGCAGTCGGAAACACGCGGTGTCAGAATGTGAAAGAAAAACGGGTCGGGGCCTTGGTTGCCCAAGATAAAGGCAATGCGCTCTTCATCGGACGTGATGACGCCCTGCGGAAGACGGTCGATGCTTTCCTCGCCAAACAGATGATGGGTGATAAGCGCGGGCATAATGATCCTTTCGATTTCATTCGATGCCACCCATTATGCCCACCGCGCGCCCATGCCAAACCTGCGATGGTAAACGACGGCACGCAGACCGTCTACGCAAGCCCCAAGTGTGCTTTAACCTCGGCAGCGCGACGGCGGGACACGGGCACCGTCGAGGTTACGCGATCGAGCCTGAGCTCCATAAGACCCGTGGAACCGATCTCGACATTGTGCACGTCTTCCAAATTGACCAGATAGCTGCGATGAACGCGAATAAAGCCCTCGGAGACCAAGCGACGCTCGAGCGAAGAGATCGACTCATTGATCAGGTACGTTCCCTCGGCGCAGATGGCGTTGCAAAAATCGGCGCGCGCCTCAAAGTAGCAGACGTCTGCGGCGGGAATGAACACCTTTTTGCCCCCGCGGTCCACCGTCAGACGCAAAGGCTGGCGCGGAGCGTGGATAACACGACGGACACCCAAGGCTGCCTCGATCTTGTCGAGTGCCTTTGACAGGCGTGCGTCCTCGACCGGCTTGACGACATAATCGACGGCATCGAGGTTATAGGCATCAGCCGCATACTCGGCAAACGCCGTCACAAACACAACCACCGGCGGCGTCTTTAGGTTCTGCAGCGTCTCGGCAAGCTCAATTCCCGAGCGACCGGGCATGGTAATGTCTAAAAACAGCACGTCGGGCTTGTTCGACAGAATCGACTCCACGGCTTCGGTGACATTGCCCGCCTCGGCAATCTGGCCCACACGCGTATCCTTTTCCAACAGATAGCGTAGCTCAGCCCTAATGGGAGGTTCGTCATCAACCACCAAGATGTTCCAGCCTTCGGACATATGTGCTTCCCCTCTTTTTCTCTCAATCCAACCGCGTGCTACGCCGTCAACGGCGCGGGCTCATGCGGCTCGCCGTTCAGCTCGACGATGACCTGCGTTCCCACGCCCTCCTGGGACTTCACGCGCATGCCGGAATCTTCTCCGTAAAAGAAATGGATGCGCTGAAGCACGTTGAAGAGCGCCAGGCCGCAACCTCGCTTGACGGAGCCGTCGGCGGTAATGCTCTCGGGCTCCTCCAGGCGGTGTTGCTCAAACAGATGCGCGCAGACCTCTTCGCTCATACCGATGCCATCGTCCTCGACGATGATCTCCAAACCGTCATCGGTCTCGAAAGCCCTAACATGAATAGAAAGCGGCTCGGTCTCGCGCTGCGCGTGTTTGATGCAGTTTTCGAGCAACGGCTGCAAGATAAACGGCGGCACCATGCAATCGCGCACCTCAAAGTCGATATCGACCGAGACGCGCAGACGGCCGTCGCCATAACGAGCCTGCATAAGATTGATATAGCGAGTGCCCTGTTCCACCTCGTGCTCGAGCGTGGTGAGCGTATCGGAATCAGAAAGCGTCTGACGATAGTAGTTGGAGAAGTCGATCAGCAGCGACCTGGCCTTGTCCGGCTCGGTACGTACGAGTGACACGATGGTGCTGATGGTGTTAAACAGAAAATGAGGATCGACCTGCGATTGCAAGGCGCGCAGCTCCACGCGGGCCGTAAGCTCGTCCTGGCGCTCGAGCTCAAAGCTCGCAAGCTGCGTGGAAATGAGGTCGGCAAAGCCCGAGGCAAGCGCCGTCTGGCGCATATCGATGCTGCTCAGACGGGGATAATACAGCTCGAGCGTGCCCACGCAATGCCCGCGCACGGTAAGCGGTGCGACAATACCGGCGCGCAGGCGCGGAAAGTAGCCACCCGTCTCGGTCGAGGCATCGCGCGAGAACACGCTTTGCTCACCGCTGTTGATCACGTTGAGCGTAGTCCGCAGTACCACCGGGGTGCCCGCGGGGCATTTTGCCGAGTCCTCGCCCCAGCTCGCCAACACCTGCCTGCCGTCGGTAAAGCAGATGGCAGAGGCGATAGTTTCGGACAGGATGATCTTAGAGGCGCCCAGAGCAGCTTCGGGCGTAAGGCCGCGCGACGCGTAGGCGAATATTTTTGATGCGATGGCGAGCGTGCGGTCGGTTGCGCTCGATGTGAGGTCGTCGGGAACGACAAAGACGTACGAGAAGAAGAAGCACAGCATGACCAAGCCGGCAATGACGACAACGGCCGGAACGGGATTGGGATTATCGGTTAGATCCCAGATGAGCAGCAGGATAAGCAGTGGAACGACAATACCGAGCAAGATGGCTTGAACCACATGCTGAGCGGTACGAAAGACCTTGGTAGAGTTGTAGCTCTTGCCCAGAATCAGCCTATTGAGATCCACTGTCATCTCCTTCTTACTGACGCACCCCATAGCAATGGAGAGGGCCGCAAGCGACCCTCTCCATTGCATTATGCAATCAAATACTGTGTTTTACATCAAGCCATCGATGAACGGTAGCTTAGGCGCTGTACTTGTTTGCCTCGCCGAAGGTGCCGGCCTCGACAATCCAGCCGTCCTTCATGATGACGTCCATGTTGTCGGTGTTGAGCACGTGGATGTCGGCGGCGACGTCACCGTTGACGACCAGCAGGTCGGCGCACTTGCCGGCCTCGATGGAACCGGTCTCGTCCTCGATGTGGCACATCTTGGCACCGTTGAGGGTTGCACAGGTGATGGTCTCGACCGGGGTGAAGCCGATCTTGTCGACGAACTCGTACATCTCCTCGATGGAGCAGGTGCCATACGGGGTGACGAAGGAGAAGGAGTCGGAGCCGATCGTCATGACGACGCCGCGCTTCTTGGCCTCGCGCAGGCAGTCGTAGTTGCGCTGCAGCTCCTTCTCGACCAGGGTGCCCTCGTACTTGTCGTGCAGCTCGGGGACGTAGACGGGCGGATAGGTGGCGTACCAGGTGGGCAGGAAGGCGATCGTCGGAGTGAAGAAGGTGCCCTGCTCGGCCATGAGGTCCATGGTACGCTCATCGATATCGAAGCCGTGAATCAACTGCTCGCAGCCAAAGCGAACGGAATCGTAGGCAGCGGCGTGGTTGTTGTAGCAGTGGCTCCACACGGGGATGCCGACCATCTTGGCCTCTTCGACCACGGCCTGAATCTCCTCGGAGCAGTAGTGCTGGTCGCGGCCGGAGTCCCAGCGCCAGATGCCGCCACCGGTAGCCCAGATCTTGATGGCATCGGGGTTCTCGCGCAGGCGACGACGGACGGCCTTGCGCAGATCCCAAGGACCGTCGACCTGATCGCCCCAGGGGTGCGATTCCTTGTTGAGCTCCTGGCTGCAGTGGTGGGAGTCGCCGTGGCCGGCAACGCGGCAGAAGCCAAGGCCGGTGGCCAGAACGCGCGGGCCCTTGAAGACGCCCTTGTCGATGCAGTCACGGATCTGGATACCAAAGCGGCCGATCTCGCAGACGGTGGTGAGGCCGTGGGTGAGGCAGTCGTAGGCCTGCTTGACGGCGACGGCCTGCTTCTCGAGGAGCGGCTGCATGACCCAGTCGGTGTCATCGTCGGTCAAGTTGCCCGAGAAGTGCAGGTGGGTGTCGATCAGGCCGGGAAGGACGGTCTTGCCGGCGGCGTCGATGACCTCAACGCCCTCGGGAAGGTCCTGCATGGCGCCGGCGTACTCGATCTTGCCGTTGTCGTCGACGAGAACGAGGGAGTTCTCGACCGGCTCGGCACCGGTACCGTCGATGAGCTTGCCGCCAACGATTGCATACTTAGTGGACATGGTTCCTCCTTATGGATCCATATATGTGGGCGAGGCCGTGTTGGGTCGCGGCCTCACAAAGCTACCCAAGTGATGCCGGGTTCGGTGCGCGGAAGAGAGGGTCCCGCGCACCTGGTCCGCCCCGGCTCGGCGTTACTTTTTGCGGGAATTGGTGAAAGCCATGAGGGCCAGGCCAATAGCCAACCAGCCGATCACGATGCTCCACTCCACCATGTTGAGGGAGGCGGGAGAGAACGGGATCACGAGCAGGCCGATGATGATGGCACAGGCAGCGATAGCGAGGCCGATGCCAAACTTGCCGCCGGGCACCTCGTAGGGACGAGGCAGGTCGGGCTCGGTGAAGCGCATGCGCAGGCAAGCGAGGGCGACCATGCCGCAGGAGAAGATGAAGGCGAGAGCCGACACGTTGGTCAGAGGGATGAGCATGTTCTTGCCCAGGAACGGACCGACGACGGTGATGACGCCCAGAACGACGCAGGCAAGCTTGGGAGCGCCGGACTTGGGGTCGACCTCGGCGAACTGCTCGGGCAGCTGGCCCTTGCGGCCCATGGCGAGCATGATGCGGCTCGTGGCGCCGTAGAAGGAGTTCATCGGGCCCATGGGTCCAAGCGTGGCTATGACGAGCATGGCCAGGTACAGGAGCATGTTGATGCCCTTGAGGCAGGCAAGCGCGGGAACCGGGCTCTTAACAAACTCATGCCAGTCGAGGATGGTGCCGAACGAGTAGATGCAGACCATGTAGAAGCCGCCGGCGGCCAGCAGGGCCAGGGAGATGATCTTGCCGAACTTGTTCCAGTTGAGGCCCTCGGCTGCTTCCTCAGCCTGCTGAGGAATGGTGTCGAAACCGGCGTAGAAGAACGGAGTCAGAACCAGGACCGACACGATGCCGGCGAACAGGCTGGTGCTCTCGGTAGCGGCCTTGCCGCCGCCAGCGCCGGCGACCTGGGAGAACACGGGCATGGCGTTGTCCGGCGAGCCGGTGAACAGCGAGACGCCCATGGCGAGCAGCATGCCGCAGAGCAGGGCCTTGGTCAGGAAGGCCTGGAGTTTGGCAGCCGAGCTGGCGCCGCGGAAGTTGAGGAAGATGACGTAGACTGCAAAGCCGAGCGCGATCAGCGTCGGGAACAGGTAGACGTCGGCCCCCAGTATGGTGTAGAGCTTGACGGCGCGCAGCCACTCAAGGCCGGGCAGGCTGCCGAACATCTCGGACACGAGGGTCGAAATGGCGATGGCCTCCCACGGGCACAGGATGCCGTTGCCCAGGGCCAAAAGCCATCCGGTGATGTAGCTCAGCGTACGGCCAAAGCTACGATCGACATACTCGACGATGCCGCCCGAGATGGGGATAGCAGCCGTGAGCTCACCGAAAACAGCTCCGACGGGCACGAGGAAGATTGCACCCAAGAGGAATGCGATCATAGCGGGAACGGGACCGCCGCCCACGACCATCCAGTCGCCGACCTGCAGAACCCAACCGGTACCGATGATGGCACCGAAGCCGATGGTGAAGAAGTTCCAGAGCGAGAGCGTTTTCTTCATGCCGCCGTTATCCTCGACTGCAACTTCTGCGTTCTTGTCCGCCATTGTTCCCCTCCTTTCCTATTTGACGCCCTTGGCGTCACCCCTTGCGCGGTCCGTTTTGCCGCGCGCTTTTATTCCATGGCTTTAAGATACGGCCTTGGCGCAGCAGCGCCGCTCGCAGCTCGACCGAAGGCAGAACTGCAAAACGAGCGGCACCGTTTTTGGGACGAACGGCGGGAGACGTCATTCGTCTTGGACGCTTTCATCTTGTCTGCTTTTGAATACCTGTTGCCATGACGCTTGGCGCGCGGCGCGGCAACGTTCATACCATTTGTCAGGCTTTTGGCGCACATACCCATGTGTCGTGCATCTTTTTATGTAGGATAGACAAGTTACACATGAGGCAAGGTGATTCGAATGGCATACGGATACAATGACGGCGACCAACGGCCACAAAGCGTGCGCCTTGCCGGCCGCACCACGCCAACGCCCAGAAGCACCTCCGACAACGACAACCCGCAGCGCCCCCAAGAGCAGCCCGGGGCTTCTTCGCGGCAGCAAAGCCGTACCGTGCAGCAGTCAGACCGCGTGAGTACGAGCACACGCCAACGTCAGACCGACACATTGCAGCCACGCCGCTACGATCGCCGTAAGACCGACTACTACGTCAAGCGCTCCTTTTCGCGACCTCAACGCGATCGCGGCAATTCCGCCCCTCACCCCGCGTCGCACACCACAAGCCACGCGCTTCCGGCCCGCCGCCTACGCCTTGCGCTTTGCTCCATTGCCGCCTGCCTCGTCTTTGTGTTTTTGGGATCCTGTATCTCCCACGGATCAGCCGGTCTTGAGCCCACTGCCGAAGACAAGCTGCTTAAAGCTCCCGTCGCACCCGGTTACTCCTTTGCGTTCTCGACCCCACGCTCGCAATGGCAGGCCGGCACCATGCCCCACATCTACCAAATTGACCCCGCATGGTCGGAGCTGCCCTATGCCGGTGGCACTATTCGCGAAAACGCTTGCGGTCCCACTTGCCTCACCATGGTCTATATCTTTAAGACCGGCCACACCGATAAGACGCCGGTCGATATATGCGCACTGGCCGAAGCCGGCAACTACGCCCCCACCGGTGCCACCGAGTGGTCGTTTATGACAGGCGGTGCGTGGCAGCTGGGGCTCAACGGAACACAGCTCTATAACGATCGCGAATCGATTACCCAAGCACTTCGCTCGGGTGTGCCCGTCATCGCCGCAGTGCGACCCGGTACGTTTACCAACGTAGGCCACTACATCGTGCTCTACGGCATCGACGACGCCAACCAGATTGGCGTCTACGACCCCAACTCGGCCAGCCGCAGCGCCCGCCGCTGGGGCGTCGTAGAGGTCCTCAACGAAGTCGAAGCCATGTGGGCCTACTACTAGTCATTGGGGACAGACTTAAATGAGTGGTCATTGGGGGCGCTCTTGTTTGACTAGTCATTTAAGAACGTCCCCAATGACTAGGTGAATAGCAAAAGCCCCGCAGTCGGAGCGGACTGCGGGGCTCATGAAGAGAGGCTAGTTTGTGGGCGCTTTACCTGGCGCCCACGAGAGAGGCAACAGAGTAGAGACTACTCGTGAATGCGGGTACCGGAGAGGCCGGCCATGGTCTCGGCGGCCTTGTCCAGAGCGCCGATGATGCAGGTGCGGCCCTTGCGGGAACGGGCGAACTTGATGGCAGCGCGAACCTTGGGCTCCATGGAACCCTTGCCGAACTGACCCTCGTCTGCCAGGCGCTCGGCCTCGTCGGCGGTGAGGTCCTCGAGCTCCTCCTGGTTGGGCTTGCCAAAGTTGATGGCAACATGCTCAACGGCGGTCAGCAGGAACAGAACGTCAGCATCGCAGTCCTCGGCCAGCAGCTCGCCGCCCAGGTCCTTGTCGATGACGGCGGGAACGCCCTTGTAGCAGCCCTTGTTCTCGTAGTCGCGGACGACGGGAATGCCGCCGCCACCGCAGGCGATGACGATGAACTCGTTGTCGAGCAGGTTGAGGATGGAGTCAGCCTCGACGATCTTCTTGGGATCGGGGGAAGCGACGACGCGACGCCAGCCGCGGCCGGAATCCTCGACGAAGACCTTGGAGGGATCCTCGGCCATGAACTCCTTGGCCTGCTCCTCGGTGTAGAAGGGGCCGATCGGCTTGGTCGGGTTCTTGAACGCGGGATCGTCGGGGTCGCACTCGATCTGGGTGACGACGGTGGCGGCGTGCCAACGCTTATAGCGCTTGTGCATCTCGCGGCCGATGCCCTGCTGCAGGTGGTAACCGATGTAACCCTGGGACATGGCGCCGCACTCGGGCAGGTCCATGGAGGGGGTGCCGATGGCGTCGTGGGCGGCGGCGAAGGCATTCTGGATCATGCCGACCTGCGGGCCGTTGCCGTGGGTGATGATGATCTCGTTGCCCTGCTCGATGAGACCGAGGAGAGCGTGGGCGGTGTTGCTCACGGCCTCAATCTGCTCGACGGGGTTGTTGCCGAGGGCGTTGCCGCCAAGGGCGACGACAATACGATCGGGCTTGCCAAGAGGCTTAGACATTGCTGGAATCCTTTCTGTAAAAGGCCTACAACCCATTAATAACCCGCGTCCGTGCGATGCGCGAGTTTATTAAGGTTTCTATTCTCTTTATCGCTCATTTTATTCATTTTGAAAATAGCGGAACGGTGAACGGTCGTTTTTGTCCGCTCAGCGTACAGAACACCAGCTCAGACATATCTACGCCATTTACGTGCAACTTTATTTAAATGCAGCGAGGATTATGTCGGATTATGCAAACTACATCTCTGCTAAACACAAAACGGACAGCGCAATATCTTACTCGCGCTATACGAGATTCTATGCACTTATAAGTCGAGTATGCACCCCTGCAAAAACAAGGGGCTTTTCATCCAGCATAAGGAATAAAGAAGGGCTCCGAAAAGGCGGCAACAGCCAAGTCCCCCATCCATCCCCAAAGTGGCGCGAGGTTTCGCGGCAAAGCCACGAAACAGCGAAGGGGACGGAATACCCGACCAACCACATCCGTCATCCGCCCACACAATCCGAGGACGTAGCCGTAGCAGGATCTGAGGGCTAACCTTCGCGGACACTCCGCAGGACGAAAGAACCCCCGCCGCACGTAATGCGCAGCGGGGGTTCTTTCATGTCCGAGGACGTCCGCGAAGGTTAGCCCTCAGATCCTGCGGTGGGAGACCTAGGCCTCGTTGTACACCGTCTTGAGCTTCAGCAGATGCTGATAGCGGTCCATGGCGGCCTGCTCGTTCTCCTTGAAGAGCTCCTCGGCGCGCTCGGGGAAGGAACGCGTCAGCGAAGCGTAACGGGCCTCGTTCATCAGGAACTCCTGATAACCGCCCGCGGGCTCCTTGGAATCGAGCGAGAACTTCTTGCCGGCAGCAGCCTCGGGGTTGAAGCGGAAGAGGTTCCAGTAACCGCACTCGACAGCCTTCTTCATCTCGGCCTGGCAGTTCTGCATGCCGCCCTTCTTGATGGAGTGCATCTCGCAGGGGCTGTAGCCGATGATGAGGGACGGGCCGTCGTAGGCCTCGGCCTCGTGGATGGCCTTGAGGGTCTGAGCCGGGTTGGCGCCCATGGCGACCTGCGCCACGTAGACGTAGCCGTAGCTCATGGCGATCTCGGCCAGGGACTTCTTCTTGGTCACCTTACCGGCAGCGGCGAACTGAGCGACCTGGCCCAGGTTCGAGGCCTTGGAGGCCTGGCCGCCGGTGTTGGAGTAGACCTCGGTGTCGAAGACGAAGACGTTGACGTTGTGGCCGGAAGCCAGGACGTGGTCCAGGCCACCGAAGCCGATGTCGTAGGCCCAACCGTCGCCGCCGAAGATCCAGAAGGACTTCTTGGTGAGGTAAGCCTTGTCGGCGAGGATCGCCTTGGAGGCGTCGCAGCCGCACTTCTCGAGCTCGGCAACGTAGGCAGCAGCAGCGGTCTTGGAGGCCTCGGCGTCGTTGACGGAGTCGATCCAAGCCTGGCCGGCGGCCTTGAGCTCATCGGACGGACCATCGGCAGCGATGATGTCCTGGGTAGCGGCGATCAGCTTCTTCTGGACGGCCTCGTAACCGACGGCCATGCCCAGACCGTGCTCGGCATTGTCCTCGAACAGGGAGTTGTTCCACGCCGGGCCGTGACCGTCCTTGTCCTTGCAGTAAGGAGCGGTGGCAGCGGGGTTGCCCCAAATGGAGGAGCAGCCGGTGGCGTTGGAGATGAACATGCGGTCGCCGGCGACCTGGGTCACCAGACGTGCATAGGCGGTCTCGGCGCAGCCGGCGCAGGAGCCGGAGAACTCCAGGTAGGGCTGCTTAAACTGGCTGCCCTTGACGTTGGCCGCGATGAGCTCCTTCTTCTCGGAGACGTTCTCGACCATGTAGTCCCAAACGGGCTGCTGGTCCATCTCCTGCTCGGTGGGAACCATCTCGAGGGCGCCCTTGGGGCAGACCTTGACGCAGTTGGTGCAACCCATGCAGTCGAGCGGGGACACAGCCATAGTGAACTTCATGCCCTTGGCCTTGGGGCCCATGGCGTCAAGCGTGCGGGTAGCCTCGGGCGCGGCGGCAGCCTCGTCCTCGGTCATCGCGAACGGACGGATGGTGGCATGCGGGCACACATAGGCGCACTGGTTGCACTGGATGCACTTGGTCTCGTCCCAGTGGGGAACGACCACGGCGACGCCGCGCTTCTCGTATGCGGAGGCGCCCAGCTCAAACTGGCCGTCAGCGCAACCGACGAAGGCGGAAACAGGCAGGCTGTCGCCATCCATGCGATCGATGGGCTCGAGCAGGTTCTTGACCTGCTGGGCGATAGCGGACTTGGTCTCCTCGGAGAGCTCGACGGGAGCGGCATCCTCGGCAGTTGCCCAGTCGGCCGGAACCTCGAACTTACGGAAGGCGGTAGCGCCGGCATCGATGGCCTTGTGGTTGGCGTCGACGATAGCCTGACCCTTCTTCATGTAGGACTTGGTAGCCGCGTCCTTCATGTACTGCAGGGCGTCCTCGGCGGGCAGGACCTTGGCCAGCGCGAAGAAGGCGGACTGGAGCACCGTGTTGGTGCGCTTGCCCATGCCGACCTTGGCCGCCAGGTCGATAGCGTCGATCAGGTAGACGTTGACGTTGTTGTTCGCGATGTAGCGCTTGGCCACGGCGGGCATGTGCTCGGCGAACTCCTCGTCGCTCCACTGGCAGTTGACCAGGAAGGTGCCGCCCGGCTTGACGTCGCGGACCATCTTGAAGCCCTTAACGATGTAGCTGGGGTTATGGCAGGCGACAAAGTCGGCCTTGGTCACGTAGTACGGCGAACGGATCGGAGAATCACCAAAGCGCAGGTGCGAGACGGTGACGCCGCCGGTCTTCTTGGAGTCGTACTGGAAGTAGGCCTGGACGTACTTGTCGGTGTGGTCGCCGATGATCTTGATCGAGTTCTTGTTGGCGCCGACGGTACCGTCGCCACCCAGACCCCAGAACTTGCACTCGATGGTGCCGGGAGCTGCGGTGTTGGGCGCATCCTCGGCCTCGGGCAGGCTCAGGTTGGTCACGTCATCGACAATGCCGATGGTGAACTCGCGCTTGGGCTCGTCCTTCTTGAGCTCCTCGAAGACAGCGAACGCGGACGCGGGAGGCGTGTCCTTGCTGCCCAGGCCATAACGGCCGCCGACGACCTTGATGCCCGTCTTGCCGGCCTCGTAGAGAGCGGAGACGACGTCCTGGTAGAGCGGCTCGCCGATGGAACCCGGCTCCTTGGTACGGTCCATGACGGCGATCTTCTGGACGGTCTCGGGGAGAACGTCGACGAAGTGCTTGATGGAGAACGGACGGAACAGACGAACCTTGACCAGGCCGACCTTCTCGCCGTGAGCGTTGAGGTAGTCGATGACTTCCTCGAGCACGTCGCAGAAGGAGCCCATGCACACGACGACGCGGTCGGCATCGGGAGCGCCGTAGTAGTTGAACAGGCCGTAATCGGTGCCGAGCTTCTCGTTGATCTTCTTCATGTAGCCCTCGACGACGGCGGGAAGCTCGTCGTAGACCTTGTTGCAGGCCTCGCGGTTCTGGAAGAAGATGTCGCCGTTCTCGTGGCTGCCGCGGGTGTGCGGGTGCTCAGGGTTGAGCGCGTGGTCGCGGAAAGCCTGGACGGCGTCCATGTCGCACATCTCGGCCAGATCCTTGTAGTCCCACATGGCGACCTTCTGGATCTCGTGGCTGGTGCGGAAGCCGTCGAAGAAGTTAAGGAACGGGGTCTTACCCTCGATGGCGGCAAGGTGAGCCACCGGCGAGAGGTCCATGACCTCCTGGACGTTGCCCTCGGCGAGCATGGCGAAGCCGGTCTGACGACAGGCCATGACGTCGGAGTGATCGCCAAAAATGTTCAGGGCGTGGGAAGCGACGCAACGCGCGGAGACGTGGAAGACGCCCGGGAGCTGCTCGCCCGCGATCTTGTACATGTTCGGGATCATCAGGAGCAGACCCTGAGAAGCCGTGTAGGTGGTGGTCAGAGCACCGGCGCCCAGCGAACCGTGAACGGTACCGGCTGCACCTGCCTCGGACTCCATCTCGACGACCTTGACCGGGGTGCCGAAGATATTCTTGCGACCCTGGGCCGCCCACTGGTCGACATGGTCGGCCATCGGGCTGGACGGCGTAATGGGATAGATTCCCGCTACCTCGGTGTACGCATACGAAACATATGCGGCCGCCTCGTTGCCGTCCATAGACTTAAACTTACGCGCCATATACCCCTCTCCTCTCATATAGGTATACAGGCCCCGGCGATCGCCGGGATGTTGGCGTGATGGGATTTACGCTGTTGCTTCCAATCATCTGGCAGGCAGGCTCAGCAGCAGGTACGTGGCGTGGAGAGAAGACATGCCGAGGCGAGGGCCAGCTGATGCGCCCCACAGACCCGACCGCCCGTCTTGCACATGACCGAGCGCCGCAAAGGCCGCATGCCGGATGCTCCCGGGCACGCCCCGGCGATGGGAAGCGCCCGCAACGGAAATCCGCATGCGGGTTTATTGTACCCCGCCGTTAAGTGTAATTTCGACAAATATAGGCGGGCGGTAAAGGTTTACCTCGGGTGACCGCCAAAGGCCAGAATGGTCCCTCCATCCCCGGACGACTGGCTCTGACGCGCCAAGGAGTGTCCCCAAGTACCGGCAGGAAAGGAACGTCCCTAACTGCCGGCTAGAGGGCGCCGAGCAGGATGGCGTAGGTGGTGGATTCGCCGAGTTTGAGCTCGTCGCCGGGGTTGAGCTGGGCGGAGCGGCCGGGCTCTACTTGAATACACACACTCGTGGCCCCGTTTACCACCACGGTGCCGTTAGTGGACGACAGGTCCTCGACAAACCATGCGCCAGACTCGTCGCACCAGATATGGGCATGGCGGGCCGAGACGTCGTCGGTGATGCCGCCCTCCCCCGTTGCCAGCGCGCCGATCTCAACGCCTTCCTCACTCGGCTGAATCCAGCGCGGGACGCTCACCACGTAGCCGTTTTGCACGCACAGCAGTCCCAGCGGATGCGCCGGCGCGACCTCGTGCTCGCCCGCGACCGAAGATGTGCTCAGCGAGCGCGGCGTCGACGTGTCGCCGCCACGGGTCGCATGAGCGCGGCGGCTCGCCCGACTTGGAACTAAGGCGGGCGTGAGAGCAAACGGCATAGGGAACGAATCTTGCGGATGTACTCCTCGACGTCAGGCAGGTAAGCCCCACGAAGTCACCGGGGAGGCCCAAGCGGCCCGGCACCACTTCCAGATTCTGACCAGGGCGAGTCGTTCGCCGGTGGCTGAAGGCTCGCTCCCACCCAAAAGGGGAGATTCGCGTTGTTCCCCAATCGCTCTCGCATCTTTCATTTTGCTCGAGGTGGGCTATAAAAACTTTCCTGGTGAAAGGCGGCGATTGGTTTCCTTTCTTTCTAGAGGAGCGCGCCTGTAATCTGTTTTCATCCTAAATCAAGTTAAGATCGGACCTTCCAGAGGCAAGTCGACTCAAACTGCGAGGCTCCATGTTGGAATAAAGAGCGCTGTCGAAGTGCCAACAACACAAAGCTTGCCAGTCTCAAATAGAACCTTTTGGGAGTCCGATTGGGCCGCACACCGAATCCCCGCTGGTGGTTTTTTATAGCTGCGCAACAATAAACAAGGTTAGTGCCAGTCCAGCATGAAATTGAGGAACGTATGCATTTTTTCTCAGTAAGTGATCGTCGTTACTGCTTCGATGAGGTCACTCGCAATTGCTTTCAGGTTGACCAAGCATCAGAAGATGCGCTTCGCATATTTGAAGCATCGGGAAGAACGGTCAACTCGAAGTTGCTAACAAAGTCACTTGCTGCGAAAGGCTACGACCAAACGACCATAGCAGAACTTGAAGACGACATTGATGAGTATCAACGATTGTCTGAGCGGACTTTCTTAACAAAAGACACGCCTCGAAAACTTAGATCCATCGAACTCCACGTTTCACATGCATGCAACCTTGGTTGTAGTTACTGTTTTGCCGGTAAAGGAGATTATGGAACGTCTCCTCTGCTGATGACAGACGAGATAGCCTTCAAGGCGGTCGACTACCTCGTCGCAAGTTCATCGGAAAACGAAACGCTTGCGATCGTCTTTTTTGGTGGGGAACCCATGATTAACGAGCCGCTGATATGGAAAACGGTCGACTATTCAAAAAGAATATACCCCAATAGAAACTTTACCTATTCTATTACGACCAACGGAACGCTTTTGAATGACACTGCTGTGAATTCTTTCAAGGAGCACGGGTTTTCTGTTCTGATTAGTCTCGATGGTACAGGATGCAAGCACGATGCATCGCGCCCGTACAAGACGGGAGGCGGCTCTTTCTCCGATATCGACAAAAACGTTCGTCGTTTTTCCGAGTCGTTCCCCTTCGGCGCAAGAGCGACCTTAACAAATAATAACTGTAACCTTGTTGAAGACTATCTTCAGTTTAAAGAGATGGGCTTCAGAAGGATTTACTTCTCGCCCGTGAGCTCATTCGATGAGAATATCAAACTCGACGAACACTCATTAAACAAAATCAGGGCGGGCCTAATAGATTTGGCGGATCAATATCTCAAACAGATTGATCAAGGGGAAAAGCCCTTGTTTAGAACATTGAAAACTGCAGTTGATTTGATTATGAGTAACAGGATCGCCTTTGTCGGATGCGGGGCTGGCAGGCGTTTTATTTCCGTGACTCCCGAAGGGGACGTATACCCCTGTCACAGGTTTGTCGGGATGATGCGATTCAAAATGGGCAACATCGTCACCGGAATTGACGAAACTAGGTATATTGAAAACTGGAGTCAGGGTGTCGAAAAAAGAATTGACTGTACGGACTGTTGGGCTCGGTCTTTCTGTGGTGGGGGCTGTAGCTGGGAGGCTGCAGACGAGCACGGCTACTTGCCCAAGAGTCTACACCCTGCATCATGTGAATATAGAAAAATGTGCTACGAGATGGCTTTTGACCTTATTTCCCGCCACTCATCTTCGCAGGAGAAAAATCAACGAGAAGCTACTGTATCGGAATAAGCGGTTCAGCGCATTGCTGTCACCATTGTGGAGGTGTTCGTTCTTCTGATTACCGTCTGCGAAGCTTATTGCTACGTTCGCCGAAACCATTCTAGAAATATGGTGAACTAGACATCTTGGTTTGTTATACACAATATTGAGGTTTTTCTGCACTCAAAGGGAGGTAGTCGTGAAGCATATTCATCCGATTAATCCAGGAAGTGGCGACGAGGCAGGCGTGAAGCCGATGTCTTTTGACTGCCTCTTGGGCATTACTGACATCTGTACTGTTTATGATAAAGCAGATGGCTGTGGTGCATACGATTACTGCGACTATGACATGGATGGCGGCAGCATCTGCGTTGTAGATCACTGTGGCATTGATCAAACGTAGTCTCTAATTGGATTAAGGTGAGGAGCTGTTATGAAGCATATCCATCCTGTTGGTTCAAATGAACATCCTCCCGTTGAGCCTTGTTGTCTTGGAGTTGATATATGCAATTTTTACGACATCGCCGAGTGCCCTGTTGCGGATTGGTGCTATGTCGATAAAGAATCAAGCTGTGTTTTGCCAGCAGATTGGTGCGATCCAGTTGACGAGTAGTTTTGTGGCTAGGAACTATTTGGTCCAATTCAGAATAAGATGGGGACAAATACCAAAATCTCGTGTCTGGGAGGAGTTATGCCATTATTGCAAGGTCTCGTTGGATTAGCCTTTATATTTGCGTTATATCTGGCACCTTTTTTAATTCTATTCTTCATTATCCGACTCTTTCTTCGGAGAAAATAGGAGTGTCACGCAAACATTAGCGTAGCTTTCTTCCAATATGAGCCGAGCATCGGCAAGTGGAATAAGAAGCCCGACCGTTCGCCACATGAAAGTGATCGGACGGGCTTCTCTATTTAACCCGGGCCGCCACCCATAGCGGCTTTCCAAGCGTATTCTCAGTGCAAAGCAATCGTCAGTTTAATCCTATGCGCTGATACCGCATTTCATTTGTTCGGCTCGAATTCTACGGCCTGGCAGCCCTCGCACTCTCCGGCAAATGGATTGAACGCGAAGGCAGAGATGATGTGTGCGTGGACATCGAGGCTGCTGTAGGCAACATACTGGGACATGGACCCCCGCTGCGCGTGGTATGCGGCCCGGCATATTCATTGCCGTCCAACCCCGTGTAGTTGCAGCAAAGGGTGGAACCTCAATGCTCAGCTCATGTTGTCCGTGGGACACGAGAATCGTAAGTACACTTTGGTGCGATTCTCACGCTGATACTGAGCCACCTGGAATAAGATACGTCGCGACAACACTTCGCTTCACCTCTGTCTCGACAAGATGATGTAGACTAAAGATTCCTTTAGTAAGAGAACGAGAACTATATCTGAAAGCGTTGCGATGGCGTGAAGGCACCGAGTCCGAACCGCCTGAATGCTACGTGCATCTGCATCGCCTTTTTGTTATCTCTGCCAGTTGGGTAGCACTACACTTGTCATCATTTACCCTGGTACATGCTGCCTAAATCCACTACCCCTTCTACCGCGCCGACCATCTCGTCATCGTGAGAGACAACGATGATCAGCTGGCTTTGCTTGTTGCGCTTAACATAGGCCGCAAGCTCGGCGCGGCTTACAGCGTCTAACCCAGTCGTGGGCTCGTCGAGTACCAAAACTGACGACTTGCGTGAAATCGCCGACCATAAGTACACTCGGCGCAGCTCACCGCCCGAAAGCGCGGAGCAACGTTTCCCGAGCAACTCCTTCACGCTGTTTTCCAACGAAAGTAGGCCATCTACACCCCGGTGATAGGAAGAAAAGGGCGTGTCGAAATACTCTAACAGCTCTTTCACCGTTTCGTCCGGCGCGAAGCACGACTGTGGGCAGCACGATATCTCTCTCGCACGTATGTAATCCAAGTCGCATTCTTCGATTGGCACGCCGTTGTATTTTACTTTGCCTTTCGATGAGTATAGCCCGAGCATCAAGTAAAGAAGTGACGTCTTGCCTCTTCCGTTTTCCCCAACTATGCAATATGTACCAGGACCGGAAAACTTGAAAGAAAACCCGCCGAGGACCTCTCGGACAGATCCGTCTGGAAGGGCAACCGAGAATTCCAAATCAGATACCGAAATGTCATTTATTTCATCGAGTTTAGCTAAATCGGTCCGATTCCACCCCGATCTCTCCTTTTCTCTCGTCGCGATAGCCGTCCTATCCCATGATGCTTTGGCATCTTGATAGGATTTGAACAATGACATCATACTTTTCAAAGTCTTAAAGAGAACCGCGAAGTATGTACCGATGATAGTGTACTCGCCTATTGACATAGTTCCGTTAATGATTCGTACTCCGGAAACAACAAGTATCACCGCTTGAAACAACGCTGCGAAAAGACCATCGAGCGATGTCAGAGAATATGATAGCTTTCCGGAGCGCAAAACTTTGGGAAAATAGCTCTTAAACCCAGCGTCGAGCGCTTGTTCGCTCTTGCCGTACGAAGATGTCAGTTGAATGTTGAGAATCTGATTAAGCTGCGATGCAATTGCGGCGTAAAAGGCGCTGTCCGCCTCTTTCTTCTCATACGTGACCCTATACAAAAGTTTCCTCAACCCAGTAATTACACAGAAATACACGATGAGGAGAATGATGGAAAACACCGCGAGAGTTGAATCAATTGACCATATGATAAGCAATACGATGGGAATGGCTACAATGGACAGCGGCGCACTGATAAAATTCGCCAAAACGAAGGATGAGACCACGCTGGAGTCGGAAATAATCCGTTGCGTTGTATAGGCTGGATCGATGGTCCGACTCACCAAGTAATCGTCTCTTTCAAAACGCAAGACGGCCTCCCTGAGAAGATCAAAGGAAAGTCTCGTGGTTATGCGAATGGAAAGTGTTCCTGCAAAATAAGTAAAGAGGGTGGAGAAAACTCCTATTGACGCAACCAGGAGCGCGAAGAGTACGGCGTCTCTTTCGCTGCGGTTACCGAGAAGAAAATCTAAGAATTTCCCGTTCACGTATGGCATGGCATAGGAGAGAGCGGTTCCAATCACCGTGATAGCAATGAAGACGAAAGCCCCTTTTGCTCTGATGAACCTCGAGAGAACGCATCGAATCAAGGAAGGCCCCAATCTACCCGCCACAAAACATCAATCACTGATACCTTACACCTCAACACAACAGGAGCGAAGATTTGCCAATGAGACTGCTTTAAGATTGCCTTGGGCCAATACGATCTCAAGCTCTTCCTACAAGAGAGTCGGAATCGGACATCTCCTCCGACGAACCTGGCAATCGGGCGGTTGAAATATCTTTTTCAACCGCCCGATTGCCACAATAGATTTGAGCATCCGCCCACAAACGTCCGCGTTTTATACCCATCAAATCCTTTGCCTTTTGTCGTCTAGACTAGAAAAATCGCTCGAAATAACGCAACCGGCCTGCTCGCTTGAAGAAACCTAAGCCCGTAACGTAGATGTGCAAACTTCCGAAACGCCTTGCGCGGCATAGTGCGTATAAACTTCGTCAACCGCCTCAGAAATATCTGAGTATCGCGCCGGGTCAAAAGCATACGATGTCGCAGCTATACCCTGCACCCATTCGGAACGCGGATTAATTGAATAGCCACACAGCATCATCATACATGCATCTAGACCTGATTTCCCAAGTACCCGACGTATTGATGAGAGCATCGCGGGTCGCCCCTGCACCATCGTCGTCACCCCTATTAGCAGTATTTACCGTTTTTCTCTAAATGCGTATCGCCACCCTTAAGAATACGAAGTGTTTTATCCAGACCCGATTGTCCTCCATCTCAAACGAAGGGATAAGGAATCTCATCCGGAATCGGCAGTAACGGAGGATTCACAACGACAAGCGAAAAACATGAGTCATCTCTCAGAGGGGAGTAAAGGCTCCCCTCAAGCACCCTAGTTTCGTCATCCAAAGAGTTGATGGCAGTGTTTTTCTTACAAAGGTCGACAACAAAAGGGTTGATTTCTACAGATGTTACATCCATGCCACAGTTGGTAAGTATCAGGCCCTGTATTCTGGGGCCAGAACACAAATCGAGAGCCTTCCGTGCGCTCTGCGGTGTAAGGCGCCAATCTCAGCAAATCTGTCCCACAATACTGCGCTGAAGAACAAGACGGAACCCCTGAGCCAAACTCCCCTATACCTTATTAAGGCTAAGACAGGCAAGTTCACGCACCCGGCATATTCCAGAATAACATCCTATTGTTTTAGATGCTCTACAAGCATGAACAGCCGCGAATCGGAAAGATCTTCTAGTTTCGCCCCGACTGACCGCCAAGGGCCAAAATGGCCCCTCCATCCCCGGGCGACTGGCTCTGGCGCGCCGAGGAGTGTCCCCAAGTGCCGGCAGAAAAGAAACGTCCCTATCTGCCGGCTAGAGAGCACCGAAGAGGATGGCGTAGGTAGTGGATTCGCCGAGCTTGAGCTCGTCGCCGGGATTGAGTTGGGCGGAACGGCCGGGCTCGACCTGAATGCAGACGCGCGTGGCCCCGTTTACCACCACGGTTCCGTTGGTGGACGACAAGTCCTCGACGTGCCAGATATTTTGAGCATCGCACCAGATATGGGCATGGCGGGCCGAGACATCGTCGCCGACGTCGGTAATATCGCCCTCACCAGTGGCCAGCGCGCCAATCTCAACACCCTGCTCGCTCGGCTGAATCCAGCGCGGGGCGCTCACGACAAAACTGTTTTGTACGCGCAGCAAGCCCAAGGGGTGCGCCGGGGCGGGTTCGCGTTCGCCCGCGGTCATCGACATGCCAAGCGAACGCGGCGTGAATGTTCCTCCGCCACAGGTCGCGTGCACGTAGTCGATGGCATAGTTCACCGAGGACCGCACATCCGCCGAACAACCGACGGCGACAAACAGCACCAGCACGGCCTCGGCGCGCTCGGCAGGCATGAGTTCTGCCGCCTGGGACAGGCGATCGAGCGCGTTGCGATAGAGATTCGTGTCCTGGTGGCACTCTTCGAGTGCGCGTACCATCGGTTCACCTGCAGGACCGCACACCATATTGATCACAGCCGTGGAGTCCATGGGATTTCGCTGGCGCAGGGCCAGTTGCGACATAATACGCGCAGCCGAGGTACCGTATTCGGCAAAGTAGCACTGCTGAAGCGTGCCGACCGGCGCGCGAACGATAAAGCGGGAAACCCAAGAGCGATCGGCGGCCCGGCTCTGCGGGCTGCGGCCGTCGGCGAGCGGACGGGACGAAAGCACCAAGCCGCACAGCTCGATATGGCTCAGATGCGCCGCGCGCTTAAAGATGTCAAACATGGCCCCGCATGGGGTGAGCTCAACTTGAGATGCCATGACCTAGGCCTCCTTGGTCGTAGAAATAGAATCGGACGATACCTCGACAGGTCTGCCAAAAGTACGGGCAGCTGCGGCTCCACCGGCAAGCGGAGTCGCCATCTGGGCTTTTGTGCGTCGCGGTGCCGAAACGGGAAGTTCAAAGGCAAAGCCCATCGCAAGCAAAAACCACGTAAGCGCATAGGTTGCAACCAGGGCGGCAATAAGGCCGCCCATCACGGCGCGTTGGGAAAATACGCTACATGCAGCCACAACCAGCACCGGAACCTCGCAGGCAGAAAGCGCAAGCACACCCTGCAGGAACCCCGAGCGCCGATCGCGCGCAAGTGCCCCCGCGGCAACGCCGGCTATGCCTGGCAGCGCCAACGCCAGTGCGGCAATAATACCCGGTAGCGACCCAGACCACACGAGCGATCCCAAAGTCGCCGTCACGCGAGCGCCCGACGCCAGCAGCGCGGCCGAAACCACGACCACAGCCCAAACCACGCCACAGACGACCGTCGCGCCGACCATCAGCGCGCGACGAACCGCGCGGCCAGACGCATCCATGGGGCACGGCGTGAGCGGCTCGCCGCGGAGCGAACGACCGACATTTTGCGCATAGTGGTCACAAAACGCCGAGAGCGCCGCCTCGACCGCCGCCGGCTCGGGACGATCTTTTTGATGGCTGGACAGACAGGCCATCACCACGTCGAACAGCTGGGCATCGACAAACGCCAGCGCATCGCGTAGCTCTTCGGAATCCGGCTCAAGCCCTAGCTGCTGGGCCTGCTCGGCCGCGGCGAGCGCCACATCGGGCTCACGACGAAGCAGCTGAGTCAAATTGCAACCGGGCGCATGGGCACCAATGGGATAGTCGGGCCGCGTGTCCATCTTGAGACGGTAGGGGCTCGCGATGTCGCGCGTCTTTTTGCGCGAACCCGAGGTGCCCGAAGTGCTCGGCGCGGCTTCGTATGGCGCGACGCCGGCAATGAGCTCGTAAACCGTGCTTGCCGCGGCATAGACGTCAATCGCCGGCGACATACGCAAAGCGCGCAGATCGGGAATATCGTCGGTGAGCATCTCGGGCGGGGCATAGGCAACCGTCGCGCGACGCAGCGTGGCACAGCGCTCCGTAAACGACGCCTTGCCGCCGGTACCGGCCACGGCCGACGCAGGCTCGAGCGCCAGCGACGAGCCAAAGTCGATCAGGCACAGGTCAAAGGTGCCCTCGGCAAGCTGCCGGTCAAGCGGCAGACGCGCCGTACGCACCATAATATTAGCGGGCGAGATATCGCGATGGACAAAGCCCTCACCCACCAGGCTCATACGGCAGAGCAGATCGAACAGGTCGCGACCCAGACGCGCCGCCACAAGCGGCGACAGGCGTCCGGCATCGTCCACGGCGAGTCGTGAACGCAAGCGGGCAAGCGTCTCGCCCTCGACCCATTCCATGACAATTGCAGGCACACCGTCGACCTCGCCCCAGCTATAGAGGCGGGGAAAGCCCTTAAGGCCCGAAAGGGCGCGATGGCATTCGTATTCCTCGCGAAACGCCGCCTTGAACTTGGCGACCAGCGCCTCGTGAGCGGCATCGTCATCAAACTCATCGCGCGTCGGCAAGATGAGCTGCTTGAGTGCCACGGCCTCGCCTTGGGCGTTGACGGCACGCGTCACGCGGCCGATACCGCCACGGCGCATGGTGGCATCGTCGGCAAACAGCATCGTAAAACGACGCAGATAGGTAGGCAGTTCGTCCTGACCGAGCGCAATGGCCGGCTCAAACCCGTCGACACGCGCCAGGCGCAGGCCGACCATGGGATCGCGACCGAGCGATTGTGGTGTGGTAGATGCAAGATCGGTCATCATAGGGCAAGCGCCGCCACGTTATTGTTGAAGTTACCGAGCGCGACATCATCATCGCCGTAATGGCCGACCCATTGACATAGGTTGGTGTAACAGCCCCACAGATTGGCATACTGCTGATACCACTTTGACCGGGGCGAGAATGTCTGACGACCGAACTCGGCTCGAATGACAAACATCTCCCCGACCAGGCTGTCGCACGGCCTGGGATCTCCCGTAGAGTTATAGGTCGAGACCACGTCATTGGCACGAGAAACATAGCCGTCGAGCATGTTGTACTTGGTCACAAGCCAACTGTGAATGCTCTCTTCCTCAGCAGCGGAAAGGCCGCCGGAGTTTGCATCGTTGTCAGTGTTGCCGCCCGTCGAGCCGCCGTTTCCAGGCCCTCCGGTAGAGGAACCCGACCCAGAGCCGCCGCCCGAACTCGATGAATCCGAGCCGGAGCCAGAAGTATCCGAGCTACCGGGCTTTCCGGACTGCTGGGCGTCCTGCTCCTTTTGCTGCTCGACCTTATTCACCGTTGCCGCCACGCTATTGTTGGACAATCGATCGATGATCTTGGTGTTGGTGAGCACGGTGGTTTTGCCATTGGCAAGCGTGACTTCGTTGTCCGGGGCCTCGGCGCCGTCCGCATCGTCGGTGCCAAACACAATATGCCCGACCACACTTGCCCAAGCATATCCAGTCGTGGTGCCCAGATCGCTTTTGACCTCATGCCCCACGCGCGGCTCGCGTGCGGCATGCGCCTGCATCATGGACGGCACGGTCATGCCATAGGCAGAAACGCCAGCTATGACCAGCACCAGCGAGCACGACAGCAGTGCGTACGCCCGCGGTGCCAAGCCCAGTCGGCGTCGCATGCGCACCGCGGCGCCGCGCTTTATCTGAGTGCCACCGGGCCGCATGCGTTCTCCTCCAACAAAAACACGCCGCTCGGGAGCGGCGCATTCATTCGAATCCATATTTGAGTGTATCAGCGAACCCAAAAGGTTGCGCAACGAATGGGCAAATTAAGGATGCGAGCGGAAGCATCCATGCGATAAGCGGATACGAAGCATCTTTGTTGCACAACAAACTCACAGTCGCACGGGGAAATTATGACTACCCCGTGCATCGCGAGGAAAACATACGGCAGGAGCAGGCTCGCCACCTAAATCGTGCGACGGGCCTCGATGGCGCGCCCAAGCGTAAGCTCGTCGGCATACTCCAGGTCGCCGCCCACGGGAAGGCCGCTTGCCAGACGCGATACCTCGACGCCCAGCGGCTTGATAGTGCGGGCCAGGTAGCTCGCCGTGGTCTCGCCCTCGATGTTGGGGTTGGTGGCGATAATGACCTCATGGATATCCTCGTGGCCCAGACGCACCAGCAGCTCGCGGATGTGCAACTGCTCGGGACCAATCTTGTCCATGGGGCTGATCACGCCGCCCAGCACATGGTACAGGCCATGATAGCTGCCCGTGCGCTCAATCGCCTGGACGTCGCGCGGCTCGCCCACCACGCAAATGCGAGTGGTATCGCGCATCGGGTCCTGGCAGATGGAGCACTCGTCGGCCGTGGCGTAGTTAAAGCAACGGTTGCAAAAGTGGACCTCCTGCTTGACCTCCAGGATGGCCTCGGCCAGGCGGCGGGCCTCCTCGGCATCGGCCTCGAGCAGGTAATAGGCGATGCGCTGGGCCGACTTGGGACCAATGCCCGGCAGACGGCCCAGCTCATCGAGCAGTTTTTGCAGACTGTGATTCGCACTCATATATATGTGTGTCTTAGAACGGCATGCCCGGGATGTTGAGGCCGCCGGTGATGGCGCCCATCTGCTTGTTGGCGAGCTCGTTGACGCCGCGGACGGCCTCGTTGACGGCAGCCATGATCATATCCTGCAGCATATCGACGTCCTCGGGATCGAGGGCATCGGGATCGATGGTGAGGTTGACGAGCTCCATCTCGCCGTTAACGGTCACCTTGACCATGCCGCCGCCGGCAGAGGCGTCGACGGTCTGGGACTTGAGGTTCTCCTGCGCGGCGGCAAGCTGCTCCTGCATCTTGCGAGCCTGCTTCATCATCTGCTGCATGTTCATACCGGCCATGATGGCTCCTTTACGTGCGGCCGCACGCCGAGCTGCAAGGGCAGCCGGAGCACGGCGGGACTTTCAAACTCAAAAATCGTACCACGGCGCGGGGCAAGCAAGCGGGGCGGACACACTACCTCAGTCGATATACATGTCCTGGAGTGCAAGCCGCACCCAAAGATTATGCAAAGTTGAATAATTCGCATCTGCATAATATTTAAAGCTAAATCTTGTAGAGCCGGAATCCGACATTTAATGCGTACCACTAAATGGCTAAATGCCGAGCCACTACTCGAGGCGGCGCTCATGACGGCGAGGTATAATTTGATTGCCATAGATAGCAATTTGGAGGTGCCCCATGAATGCCCCCGACGTGCTCCAAAACATCCGCTCAAAACACCCCGTTGCATATTTGGTTCTCTATCTCTTTGTCGGCTGGGCATTGCTGGTTGTCATCACCCATGCCATAGCCTTTGGAGCAGAACCGCTGATAGCCAGCTCGGACCAGCCCGTCGTCAAATGGGAGACGACCGATGAGTGCACCGACGGAACCCGAACCGTTTACTACAACAGCCCGTCCCTCTACCAAGAGTTCAAGGTCAAGATAAAGGACTCCAAGATTGTCGATGCCGAGCTAGGCGTTTATTTGGCAATCGGAGCAACCATTAACGCCGAGCAAGTCGAGTACACGGACAGCCATGCGACGTATCGTATCGACCTCAGCATCCTAGGCCGACCGTCACGCACCTGTCTGCTCAAATGCGACATACGCGGCACCACACTACACATGTCCGAAATACAGATGCGCCCGGACAAGGGGTCCTCTTCTTGAGCAGTATACCCGCCTGCGCAGCTACTCCACCGGCTTGAAGATGGTGGCCTGGCCAAAGACGCTGCGGATGAGGGCCTTGGCCTCGTCCTCGGTCTGCGGGATGCTCGGGGCTGCGCCCTGATGGCCGAAGGGGCTGCCAGCACCGGGATTGGATTCCCAGGGAGCGGCGGGGACGTCGTCGTTTGCAGAGGCTGCGGGTGCCACAGCAGCGGCCTTGGTCGCGGACGCCGCACCCGGCACGTCGAACGGGGGCAGATCGTCCCCGCCGGCATCGGCAGCAAAACCACCGACCATAGCATCGTCGTAGGGCACCTGCTCGGATTCCCATGGCGCAGCCTGCGCAGGCGGCTGAGCCATGGGGACGGACGCGCGCTCGGGCGCTCGGGGCGCGGGCTCGGTCGGGAGCTTGCCCGTGGCAGGAGCACCGGCAGGGTTGTCGGAGCGCAGCCAAGGGGCCTTGGCCAGGTTGGATGACTTGGGCGCAGGCGCGGCAGCGGACTTGGGCGCGGGGATCGGAGCAGCCGGTTTGGGCGCAGCGGGTTCAGGCGCCGACGGGGTCGGTGCCGCTACCGGCGCCGCTTTTGGCTGCGTCGCGCTGGCGCTCGAGGATGCAGGGGGCACCGAGGACACGGGTTGCGGGTCCGCAGATACCGCAGCCCGTGCAGATGGAGAATGCTCCTCATGTTGAGGAGCCGGCGTGCCACCCCCATCCAGGACATAGTCGACGGTACGACGACCGAAGACCGCGCAGACCGTCGGCAGGACCACCGACTGCGTATCGGCGCGACCGAGCATCTTAATGGCAAAAGTCGAACCCGCGGGGAACGAGACCGTGAGCTTGGAGCCGTCGTCGGCCGTGGCGCGGGCGTTGAGCAAAAGCCCTGCGTAGGAAGCCTGACGCGCCTTGACACGCTCGACAACCTCGGCCCATTTGCGCTGCAGCTCTCCGGCATCCTCGACCGCGGGCGTCTCGGCAGCACCGGCGGCGGCAACCTGGGCGGCATTGTTGGACTGGGGCTTAGGTTCCGGAGCGGTGGCAGGCGCGGGGGCTGCAACGGGCTGAGGCGCAGGCGCTGCAGGCTTGGAGGCTGACACGGACGCAGAACGGGGCGCAGGCTGAGCCGCCGGAGCGGCAGTACCACGGTCCCAAGGCATACCGCCCTGGCGCGCGGACGTAGCAGCGGGGGCAGCGGATGCCGCCGGAGCGGCAGCACGAGCGCCCGAAATGAGCGTCGGCTGCTGGGCAGCAGCGGGTACGGATGCTGCAGGCGCGGCGGCCTGAGCAGCAGCCACGCTCGCCGGCACGGCGCCGTTGGCAACCATGGCCTCCAGACGCGCCACGCGCTCGGCCAATGCCTCAATCGTTAAATCAGCCTCGGGACGCGCCAGGCGCGTGCAGGCAATCTCGAGCACCAGGCGCACGTCGCTCGCGCCCCTCATCTCCAATGCGGTATCGTCGAGCACTGTCAGCACACGGGCCAGGCGGTCGGCAGGATGCTCGCCAAAGGCGACGGCCTCGGCAGCAAGCGCCTCGGCCTGCTCAGCACCGCCCTCAAACAACTCGGCACGGGCACCGGCAACGCAGGCAACATACACGTCGCGCACGTGCGCCACCAGGTCGCGCGTCAGCTCCAGCAGGTCGTTTCCTTCCTCGACCTGCGCACGGATCAGTCCATAGAGCTCGGCGACATCACGCTCGGCGATGGCGCGGGCAAACTCGCCCAGGATCTGGTCCGAAACCTCGCCTAAAAGCGAGCGGGCGTCGTCCGCATGCACAGAACCGTTGCCAAAGACGCTCAGTTGCTCCAGCGTGGACAACGCGTCGCGCATGCCGCCCTTGGCATGGCGCGCCACGATAGCCAGCGCCTCGTCGTCGTAATCGAAGCCCTCCTGCTCGCACACGTATGCCAGGCGATGCTCAATATCCTCGTTGCCGATGCGATGGAAATCGAAACGCTGGCAGCGCGAGAGGATGGTCTCCAGAATCTTTTGCGGGTCGGTGGTGCACAGCACAAAGATCACGTGTGCCGGCGGCTCCTCGAGCGTCTTGAGCAGCGCGTTGAACGCCGCCGTCGTGAGCATGTGGACCTCGTCGATGATATAGATCTTGTACTTGCCGCGCACCGGGGCAAAGTTGACGGAGTTGATGATTTCCTCGCGCACATTGTCCACGCCCGTACGGGAGGCGGCATCGAGCTCGTAGACATCGGGGTGGTTACCCTCGGCAATGAGCTCGCACTCCTCGCAAGTACCGTCGGGCATGCAGCCGCTTGCACCCTCGGCGCGCGCCGCCTCGGCATTGCGGCACAGCAGCGCCTTGGCCAGGATGCGCGCCATGGTGGTCTTGCCCGTGCCGCGCGGACCGCAGAACAGGTACGCATGGGACAGGCGTCCCTCGGTGATGGCGTGCTCGAGCGTCGAGACGATATGCTGCTGGCCCACCACGGAGTCGAAGGTGAGCGGGCGATACTTTCGGTACAACGATTCCATGGGTGCTCCCCCGGGTATACTGAGTCTTGTTGCCGCGACGGCCATGCGGTCGCACGGCATACTGCATTCATAATAACCCGTACGGCGAGCCCGCCGCGATAGGAGTCCAAAGAGCATGGCAGACGCAGAGAGCAACCTCGTTCCCTCCGAAGCAGCCGACCAGGTCGAGGTCGCGCTCGAGAAGCAGGCCGCGGCCGATGACGGCATTCTGTACCTCAACGAGTACCAGTACGAAAACGACCTGGTCACCGACTTTGCGCGCCTGGTCGCCTCGCCCAGGCGCCGTGGCTCCCTGTACGTCGCCGCCGCGATTGCCGCGCTCATCGGCATCGGCATGTTGGTGGCCGGCGGCAGCTGGATCAAGTTCGGCGTCGTGCTGATCGTGTTCGGCGCTTTTTTGGCCTGGTGGAGCAAAAACCTGCACCACACCCTCGCCCGCGACTTTATCGACGCCGTCGAGGCCGACGAGTCCATGGGTGGCCGCTATCGCCGCGTCGCCGCCAACGAGGACGGCCTGATGGTTTGGGGCAAGAGCGGCAAGTCGCAGTTCTTCCCGTTTGACAAGCTCGACCACGTGCTCGACGGCGAGCGCATCTTTGTGGCCATGTTCGCCGACCAGGGTGTGACGATCCCCAAGGACACCTTCGTCCGTGGCGATGCCGAGCAGTTCGGTCCCTTCCTCAAGGCCCGCATCAACAAAAAACTCCGCATCGAGACCAAGCGCAAGAAGATGAAGGCAGAAAAGGCCGCTGCCGAAGCCAAACAGGGCGACAAGCCCCAGGAGACCAAGCGCAAGCAGAAGAAGAACAAGAAGAAGCGCTAAGGCCAAGCCAGACAGGCAGCCTTGCATCCCGTTATCCTCGCCATCTGCCCGAGCGTGCTACACTAGCAGCATCTATGCCACCGCGAACGGCTCGGTCCCGCGCCCGCCGCTCGCAAACGAACTTTAAACGCACGAGGGTTGGCCATGCCGCTTTTCTCGCAACATACCGCCCGGTTCTCGCCGGACGTTCCTTTGGAGGGCACCAGCTCTCGCGAGCTGCTCAAGCGGTACCAGCCGCTCGAGACACTTGCGACCGGCGGTTTTGGCTCCATCGAGATTTGCCGCGACACGCACCTGCGCCGTCGCGTCGCCATTAAGCGCATCCCCCTTATCAACGGTGCCGGCATGCCCGCCAGCGACATCATGGATGTCCTGCGCGAGGCGCACACCGCCGCCATGCTTCAACATCCCAATATCGTGCAGGTCATCGACTTTACGCACGACACAGCCTATGCCTACCTGGTTATGGAATATGTCGATGGCATGTCGCTGGCCGAGTTTTTGCACCGCGTGAACGGCCACTCACTTACCTTTGACGAGGCCGCAGCCATTGCCGATGCCCTGGGCCAGGCGCTCACCTTCGCCCATAGTAATGGCGTACTCCACCTGGACATTAAGCCCGCCAACGTGCTCATCGACCACTCGGGCAATGTAAAGCTCACCGACTTTGGCATGGCGCGACTGTCGTCCGCCGGTGGCTTTGGCGGCTCGCGAGGCGGCACCATCGGCTACATGCCGCCCGAGCAGCTCGATATCGAGACCGGCACGGTCGACGAACGCGCCGATGTCTTTGCCCTCGCCTGTGTGATCTACGAGGGCCTGTGCGGCAGCGCTCCCTTTATGGCGGCCACGCCCGCCGACTCGCTCGACCGCATCATCGGCGGCGCCACCTATCCCAGCGAGCTGATACCACACTTTCCCCCGGGAGCCGAGGCCGCGCTCATGAGCGCGCTCTCCCCCATGCCGCAGGACCGCCCCAACAGCATCGAGGCATTTTGCGACCAGCTCCTTGCCGGTCTGGGCAGCGTGCGCGAGGGCCGTCGCAGCCTGGAGCAAATGGTTGGCGAGCTTTCGGATGACGAGCAGGAGCTCGACGGTATCGAGCCGTCGCACTACGAGGACGACGCCATCGAGGTCGACCCCGCACTCGGCTGGGCGGGCACGCGCTGGAGCCATGCGCGCGACTACACCATGCACGCTATCTCGGCGCTAACGTGTGGCACCTTTAGCTTTTTGCTGATGCAAACGGCCGGAGTCGCGGCGCTTCCCGGCCTGGTCATTGCGGCTATCGCGATCGGAGCGGCGGCCGGCCTGGCCCCCCAGATCGGCTCGGCCATCTCGGCTGTGGGCTTTTTGGTGCTCATGGCCAACGCCACCATGCAGGCACAGGGCATCCTGTCGATGTTGCCGGTCGCGGTGATCTTTGCCGCTGCCATGTCCGGTTGGTGGATCGCCTGGGGTCGTACCGAGGCTGCCGCGAGCGCCGCGCTCACCTGTGCGCTCGCGCTTGGCTGTCTGACCGGCAATACCTTCCTGGCAGCTGGGGTCGCCGCCGGCGTCGCGTCATTTTGGCTCGGCCCGGCAAGCGCCGCCGCGGCAACGGGCATGGGCGCGCTTTTTGCCCGTCTGGCCACGGTCGCGCTTTCAGCCGGAGGCGTGCTGGGGCTCGGTAACGTTGCCGCGGCGCTGGGAGATCCGCTCCTTTGGACTGCCTTTGTGCTGGTCGCGGCAACTGCTGCAGCATCATCCGCGCTGCTCAATGCCCATGCCAAGCGTGCCGACCAGGGCTCAAACCTTGCCGCAATCGCCGCCATCGCTGTCACCGGCATCGGCTGCGCAGCGGCGTCCTGTCTTGCACACCATATGGAAATTGCCAGCCTTGCAGCCGCGGTCGTCGCCAAGGCGGCGGTTGCGGGAACCCTATCCTCTATAATCGTTGGGATATGCCTATATTTGCTCGGATACCAAAGAACCTATACGGAGAGTGATCTTTCGTGAACTTCCTGAACATCTTCGAGGACCACGTGGCCGGCATCTTCGGTGCCACCCGTGCCCCGTTCTCCTTTAAGAAGCTTGCCAAGCAGGCCGCTCGCGACATGGAGGATCAGACTCTGGTGATCAACGGCGTCAACACGGCGCCGGCACTCTATACCATCCTTATCGCCGCCGACGACGATCCCATGCTCGCCCCGTTCTACCCCGAGCTTTCGCGCGAGGTCCGCGAGTTTGTGAAGGCACAGGCCGAAAAGCGCCGCTATGTGTTTGTCGGCGAGCCCCTCGTGCGCTTTATGATCGATCCGCAGCTGCGCGCCGGCAAGTTCTCGGTCTTTGCCGAGAACGTCGATGCCCCCACGCTCGGCCGCCTGTACGAAGAAGAGCGCGCCTATCAAAACGGCCTGGGCCAGAACAACTCCGCGGCAAGCCGTGCCGCCAGCGCCCCGCGCGCCGGCCAGCAGCAGTTTGCTGCCCCGCAGCAGCAGCGCCCCGCCGCCATGCCCCAGCAGCAGCCGACGCCTCGCGCCGCCGCTCCCGACCCGCTTGCCGTGGCAGACCCCTTCGCGCCTAGCGTCCCCGACCCCGCCGCCGCACCCATTCCGGTGCCTCAGACCGTCTCGCGCGACGCGCTTGCCGGCATGGGCGGAGCCGCCGCGACCGGTGCCGCCGTGGGCCTAGGCGCCGCAGCCGGCATCGCCTCCAACATGGCGAGCACTCGCGCCCCGCAGCGCCCGCTCGCCCAGCTCGTCGACGTCGTGAGCGGCGAGAGCCATAACATCACCTCCGCACAGGTGACCATCGGTCGCGAGCGCTCAGTTTCCGACATTGCCCTGCGCGACCCCAACGTGTCGCGCCGCCACGCCCAGCTCACCTTTACGGGCTCGGATTGGTCGATCGAGGACCTCAATTCCACCAACGGCACGCTCGTCAACAACCGCCGCATTACGCGCTGCCCGCTGCGCAACGGCGATCTGCTGACGTTTGGCCTGAGTACCTTTGAATTTAGGGGATAGTCGCTTATGAACATCGATATCGTCCTTTTTGCAGGCCGCATCGTCCTGGTCGCCCTGCTCTATATCTTCCTGTTCGCCGTCATGAAGACCGGCGTGGGACTTGTGCGCGGGCAGCGCCGCGACTCGGCTATCTGGACGATTGATGTGGACAAGGGTCCGCGCGGTATCCGCGGCATCCACGTAGACATGCTCGGCCCCGTCATCGTCGGTCGCTCGCCGTCTTCGGACATCTGCATCAACGAACCGTTCGTCTCGGCCTCGCATGCGCGCTTTTCGCTGCAGGGCCCGGCGCTCATCATCGAGGACCTCAACTCGCTTAACGGCACGCTCGTCAACGGCCGCCAGCTCGTGGAGCCCGCGACGCTGCGTGAGGGCGACGAAGTCCAGATTGGCGACGTGGTCATGAAGGTGAACCGTCGATGATCGACGAGGAGAACAAGTCCGCAACTATGACCGAGGCACCGGCTGCCGCCGTAGCTGCGCCGGCCCACGCCGCTCCGGCGGGCTCCGCACCCGTGGAGCCCGAGGACACCGTGTTCTCCCTGCCTCTTTCGCATGTAACGCATGATATTTCGGATCTCGCCGATAACGAGGACGGAGAGGATGCCGTAGCGGCGCCCATCGGCGCACATGCTGCGGAACAGCCCACAGCGCCCGAAGCAACCCCGGCGCCGGCTCGCTTTGCAGAGCCCGTCGCCGCGGCAATCAACGAGAGCGCTGCGGTGTTTGCGGCACCCGAGCCCGCCGCGCCGGCGTTTCCCATAGCCCCGGCATCCGAGGTTGCGCCCGCGTCTACGCCGGCGCCCGAGGCAGGGCCATCCCCCGAGGACGGCCCTGCGCCCGCAAGCGAGTCCGATGCCGTGGCCGAGCCCGCCGCCCAGTCGCAAAGCACGCCCGCGCCGTCGCACTTTTCGACGCCCGAGCCTATAGACGTCAGCCCGCAAGACGACGAGTCGACCGCCCGCATGTCCGAGGAGCCCGACTCCCCGGACACCGGCGATTCCGAATCAAACGCCGAGACCGACACCGTCTCTCCCGGTGACACCGCCGAAATCGACGTTGCCGCCGTTGAGGCCAAGCTCAAAGACCCCGGCTCGACCATGAGCTTTGAACCCCTGACCGAGGAGCGCATCGAGACCGACTCGACCTATGATGCCGGTACCACCACGCAACTCATGTGGGGCGCCCGCTCCGACGTTGGCTGCGTGCGCCCGCACAATGAGGATTCCTACCTGGTGCAGTCGCCGCTCTTTTGCGTATGCGACGGCATGGGCGGTCACGCCGCCGGCGAGGTAGCCTCTTCCATCGCCGTCGAGACTATTGCCAAGACGGCCCCGCAGTCCGCCGACGCAGCGCGCCTGGCCGCAGCCGTCGAGGCAGCCAACGCCGCCGTAATCGAGGCGGCCCTGAACGGCCTGGGCAAGCCCGGCATGGGCTGCACAGCCACCTGCGCCTATATCGAAAACGACACGCTCGCCATCGCCCACGTGGGCGACTCTCGCGCCTACCTGCTCCACGAGGGCACGCTCATCCGCGTGACCCGCGACCACTCCTACGTGGAGGAGCTCGTGGACGCTGGCGAGATCACGGCAGACGAGGCTCGCGTCCACCCCAACCGTTCGGTCATCACCCGCGCACTGGGCTCGGACCCCGCCATGTATGCCGACCACTTCACTCTGCATATCGAGGAAGGCGACCGCCTGATCCTGTGCTCCGACGGCCTCTCGAGCATGATTCCCGATAGCGATATCGAGAACATCGCCACGCAGTCCTCAACCGCGCAAATCTGCGTCGACAACCTAGTGGACGCGGCGCTTGCTGCCGGCGGCCACGACAACGTGACCGTAGTAGTCGTTGACCTGGTTGACGATGGCGTTATGCGCGAGGCGCAGCGCGTGCGTCGCCGCAACGTTACTATCGCCGCCATTCTGGCCCTCGTCTTTGTGCTGGCAGCTGGCATCTGGGCCTACACGGGTGTCACCGGCTCGTACTACCTGGGTACCTACCAGGGCAATGTCGCCGTCTGGCGCGGCCTGCCCGGCAAGCCGCTCGGACTCAAGCTCCACTGGCTCGAAAGCGAAACCAGCATCAAGCTATCCGACCTGCCCGAAGACACGCAAAACCGCCTCAAGGCGGGCATTCCGCAAACAAGTGTCGACGATGCGCAGGACACGATATCCAAGTACCGCCACCAGATCGACGAGGAGCAGACCCGCCAGGTGATCGACGCGCAAACGATTCGCGACAACACCAATCAGGGATCGACCTCCGAATCAGATTCCGAGAAAACCGCCGAACAGTCCGCCGAGGCCGAAGCCTCCGATAAGAATTAGAAAGGGAGTGCCGCTTATGAGTCGCCGCAACACCGAGCTGCTCTTGCTCATCGCCTCGGCGTTCCCCGTCATCCTGCTGTATGCGATGTACGTCCTCACCGCGGGCGCTGCCATCTCCTTTGAGACGCTCGCCGTACCGATCGGCCTCTTTGCCGCCTTCGCCGCGGCACATATCGCCGTGCGCATCTTGGCGCCCGGCGCCGACCCCGCCATCCTACCCATCGTATTTATACTTTCGGGCATCGGCATCACGTTCGTGACGCGTCTCGCCCCCGCTCTCGCCATCTCACAGCTCATCATCCTGTTTGTCTCGGTGGCCCTGATGGTGGGAACGCTTGCACTGGTCAAAAACCTCGACGTGGTCATGCGCTACAAGTACACCTTTGGCATTATCGGCATCATCCTGCTGATGCTGCCCATCTTTATCGGCACCACGATCTCGGGCTCCAAGCTGTGGATTCGCATCGCGGGCTTTACCATCCAGCCTGGCGAGTTCGCCAAGGTCTTTATCGTGCTGTTCCTGGCCGGCTACTTGGCCGAGAACCGCGAGCTGCTCTCCATCTCCAACCGCAAGATCCTGGGCTTTAAGATCCCTCGTCTGCGACTGCTGCTGCCGCTGTTTGCCGTGTGGGGTGTGTGCCTGCTCGTCGTCGTCTTCGAACGCGACCTGGGTTCGGCCGTGCTGTTCTACACCATCTTCTTGCTGATGCTCTACGTTGCCACGGGGCGCTTTTCGTATGTCGTCATCGGCCTTGCGCTCTTAGCTGTCGGAGCCGTGGGCGCCTACAAGTTCCTATCGCACGTTCAGGTGCGTTTCCAGGTTTGGGTCGATCCGTTTAAGGACGCCCAGGGCCAGGGCTACCAGATCGTCCAGTCGCTCTTCTCGCTTGCCGATGGCGGTCTGGTCGGTGTTGGCATCGGCAACGGCATGGCCAACAACATCCCTGTCGTCGAGTCCGACTTTATCTTCTCGGCTATCGGCGAGGAGATGGGCCTTTTGGGCGGCGGCGCCGTGCTCATCCTGTTTATGCTCTTTGCCGTGCGTGGCCTCACCACAGCTGCCCGCGCTAAATCCGACCTCGCCGCCTTTAGCGCCACGGGTCTTACGGCAGCCATCAGCTTCCAGGCCTTTTTGATCGTGGGCGGCGTCACCCGCCTGATCCCGCTGACCGGCGTCACCCTGCCCTTTATGAGCCAGGGCGGCTCCTCGCTGCTGGCGAGCTTTATCATCGTCGCGCTCCTGCTGCGCGCCGGTGACGAGGCTACCGGACGCGAGGCCGAGCTTACCGGCACCGGCACCATGGCCGCCATCACCGATGATCAGGTCGCATCTGCCGCCGCCCCGACGGGCACGCGCTTTGCCACCTCGTCTTCCTACGGCAGCGGCAGCCATTCCGTCGGCTCGCGCATGCGACGTCGCCTGCTCGACACGCCTGAATCCGGTGTGCTCGGCCGCGTTGCGCTCGCCAACCGTCTAACCCGCGCGGTGCTCGCCTTTACGGCGCTGTTCGCCATCCTTATCGGCAACCTCACCTATGTCCAGGTCATTAAGGCCAAGGACTATCAGGACATGCCGACCAACAACCACACCATCGCCCGCTCCAAGTACATCCAGCGCGGCTCCATCATCACGTCCGACGGCGTGACGCTGGCCGAGTCGCTGCAGCAGGAGGACGGCACCTACGTACGCTCCTACCCCAACGGTAACCTGGCAGCGCACGTGGTTGGCTACGTGAGCCAGCAGTATGGCACCACCGCCATCGAGAGCGTCATGAACGACACGCTCACCGGTTCTAAGGACTACTCCAGCTGGAACAATGCCATCGCGTCGCTCGCAGGCCAGACCCAGCCGGGCAACACCGCCAAGCTCACCATCGACTCGCGCATCCAGACGGCTGCTGAGCAGGCGCTCAAGGGCTTTAAGGGCGCTGTAGTGGTCATCGACCCGCGTACCGGCGCGGTTCTCGCATGTGCCAGCTCGCCCACCTACGACAACACCAACATCGATGCCCTGCTGCAGACGGGTGGCGGCGAGGACGGCTCCATGTACAATCGCGCCATGGACGCGCTGTACACGCCGGGCTCCACGTTTAAGGTCGTTACGCTTTCCGCGGCACTCGAGACCGGTACCGCCAGCCTTACCAGCACCTACCAGGCGCCCGGCTCCATGGACATCGGCAACGCACCGGTCACCAACTATGCCAACGAGAGCTACGGCACCATCAGCCTACAGCAGGCCTTTGCCGTGTCCTCCAACGTCGTCTTCGGCCAGGTGGCAAACGAAGTTGGCGCAAACACGCTCGTGCAGTTTGCCAACGCCTTTGGCTACGGCCAAAAGCTCGGCCAGGACCTGACCTCCGCGGCCTCCATCATGGCCGACCCGTCGCTCATGACCGAGTGGGAGACCGCCTGGGCCGGCGCCGGCCAGCCTGTCGGCATGGACCATACGCCCGGCCCGCAGACCACCGTCATGCAAAACGCCGTGATTGCCGCCGCCATCGCTAACAGCGGCGTGGTCATGGACCCGTACTTTGTAGCCCAGGTACTCGCCCCGGACGGAACCGTGGTCAAGACCACGCAGTCCCGCTCGCTGGGTCAGGCCGTCAGCTCCGCCACGGCCGACCAGGTCAAGCAGGCCATGCTTGCCGTCGTCCAGTCCGGCACCGGCACCGATGCCCAGATTCCGGGCGTCAAGGTCGCCGGCAAGACCGGCTCAGCCGAGACCGGCGGCACCAACGTCAACTCGATGTTCGTTGGCTTTGCACCTTACGATTCACCCACGGTCGCCATCTCGGTGGCCTTGGAGGATTTCGACAAGCATGACGTCAAGGCCGCCAAGATCGCCGGTATCGTCCTGACCGCGGCGCTTGCCGCACAGGGAGCGTGATGCCCATGATCGAATCGGACACCCGAGGCGCGCCGCGGCCTAAGAGTTAGCGGCAACGCGCCACACGGCCCCAGCGGCCACATCGTAGGTACTACACACATCGTTGAGCGAATAGTTATGTTAGGAGCAGGAATGGAACAGAGGGTCCTCGGGGGAAGATACCTCCTCAAGGATAAGGTGGGAACAGGCGGCATGGCGACCGTCTACCGTGCACAGGACCAGGTCCTCGACCGCACGGTAGCCGTCAAGATCATGCTGCCGCAGTATGCTGGCGACGCGACCTTCGCCGCACGCTTTAAGCAGGAGGCTCAGGCAGCAGCCGGTCTCTCCTCCCCCTATATCGTGGGCGTCTACGATTGGGGCAAGGACGGCGACACCTATTACATCGTCATGGAGTACTTGCGCGGCACCGACCTTAAGAGCGGCATCAAGAGCCACGGCGCCCTCGACCCCAAGAAGGTCGCCCAGATCGGCTCGCAGATCAGCTCCGCGCTTTCGGTCGCCCACAAGCACGAGATCATCCACCGCGACATTAAGCCGCAGAACATCATGGTGCTGCCCGACGGCAACATCAAGGTGATGGACTTTGGCATCGCGCGCGCCAAGAACAGCCACCTCACGCAAGACAACAACGTGCTGGGAACCGCCCACTACGTAAGCCCCGAGCAGACCCGTGGTCAGGACCTCGGCCCCACCTCGGATATCTACTCGCTGGGCGTCGTGATGTACGAGTGCGCCACTGGCCGCGTTCCCTTTGACGGTGACGACGCTATCTCAGTCGCACTCAAGCAGGTCAACGAGCTGCCTATTCCGCCGAGCCAGATCAACTCCGGTGTCGACGCCGACCTTGAGCGCATCATCCTCAAGTGCATGGAGAAGGATCCGGCAAACCGCTTCCAGACCGCCGACGAGCTGCGTCAGGTGCTCAACAGCTACCTGTCGGGCCGTGCCGTCAACGTCTCGGAGCCCACGCGCATCATCGGTGCCCCCGGTGAGCTGGGCGCCACCAAGACTCGTGAGCTTTCCGATCAGACGCGCGCCATGGTGCGTCCCGTCTCGGGCGTGAGCGGCCAAAATACCGCCCGTAGCTCGGTTTCGGGCTCCACCGGCTCCTACGAGGTCGAAGAGCCCAAATCCAACAAGAACAAGATCATCGCCGCCGTGGTGGCAGCCGTTGCCGTCATCGGCATCGTGGTGGCCTTTGCCACAGGACTCTTTGGCGGCGAGCAGGTCACCGTGCCCGACGTGCTGGGCAAGGACCAGCAGACTGCCGTCGAGCTGATCAAGGAAGCCGGCCTCGAGGTCGGCACCATCGACCAAAGCTACAACGACAATTTCGACGAGGGCAAGGTCGCCGAGCAGACACCCAACGGCAACACCAAGAAGGCCAAGGGCACCAAGGTGAACCTGGTAGTCTCCAAGGGCCCCAAGCCCTCCGAAAAGGTTGAGGTTCCCAAACTTGTCGGCCTGACCAAGGACCAAGCAGAAGCCGCACTGGCAAGCGTTGGCCTGAAGGGCAACGCCTCCGAGGAGGCCAACGAGGCTGATGAGGGCCAGGTCTTTGAGCAGGGCACCGAAGCCGGTAAGGAAGTCGCGAAGGGCACGACCATCTCGTACAAGGTCTCGAGCGGCCCGGATACCACGTCCGTCCCCGACCTGACCGACATGACCGAGGCCCAGGCGCGCAACGCCCTCGATATGGCAGGCTTTGGCGTCGACGTGAGCTACCAGGAGAACGACTCGGTTACCGAGGGCACCGTGATCAGCTGGAACCCCAGCGGCAAGCAGAAGCCCGGCGCCACGATTACCGTCGTCATTGCCAAGAAGTCCGGCAAGGCCACCGTCCCGGGCAACCTGTACGGCAAGAGCATCTCCGCCGCCGTTACCGCGCTCAACAACGCCGGTTTCTATAACATTGGCTTCTGTGACCAGAACGGCAATCCCGTAAGCGGTAACGAGGATGCCACCGTTACGGGCGTCTCCCCCACTGGAAAGCAGTCCACCGACAGCACGATTACGCTGACAGTCGCACTTTCTGGTTCGGGCTCGGGCTCGGGCACGAGCACGGGCGACGATTCCGGTACGACCAACTAGTCGCCACCCCACCGCTCATCGCGGCTTTCGCCGCAAACATATTCGCTCACAGGCGCCCGCTTGCTCCCCCAGCAAGCGGGCGCTTTCTTTATCTGAAGCAGCGAATACTACGGCATGCCTTAAACCAAAAGAGCCCGGCACCGTAGCGGTACCGGGCTCGATATTCCTCTGGTGCCCCCGGGCGGATTCGAAAACTCCCCCCGCGGGGAAATTGGTGACGCGGGTGTCGACGGCTCGAATCCTGCCCTTAGACCAGAAGAACCCGGCACCGTAGCGGTACCGGGCTCGATATTCTTCTGGTGCCCCCGGGCGGATTCGAACCGTCGACACCCGCTTTAGGAGAGCGGTGCTCTATCCCCTGAGCTACGGAGGCATGTTGTACTAGTGTAGCAGATTTACTGCATCGCAATACGTCGCATGACTAGACTTCGAAGTTGCGGTGGAATAGTTCCTGTCTGAAGCATCTAAAGCCGTATTTAGGAACTATTTCACCGCAACTTATGAGGAGCTAGTTGCCTTTGTGGAAAAGGTTTTTGATAACGGAGGGGATGCTCTTGGCGCCCTTGGCCGTCACATCGATAAAGTCGGGCGAACGCACGAGCTTATCCTCGTCGACGTACTTGCGGACCGCGCGAAGCGTCTCTTTGTCGTCGCGCGTCGAAAACGTAAAGTGACCGTTGTCCTTGGTGAAGATGGCAAAACGCGTAATCTTCTTGGTGCCGCGCAAAACCTCGGCGGCAATATAGTCGACCTCGTCCCACGGGATTTGAATATAATCCTCGGGATTGCGCTCGTTATAGTACTCAAACGCCTTATTGCCCACCATCACGTTACCGTGGCTGGTAAGCCCCATCAGGCAGGTTGCCGGCGTTACCAGATCGACCGCGCTGTTCTGAGATTGCGCCATACGCGCCTCGCCCTCCAATAAAAACAATCGGACCGCATCCAGTGTACCCACTGGGTGCGGTCCGTTTCAATGGCTCAAAAGCCCTTACCTAGCAACTCTCGGTCTTAAGCCGAAGCGTGCTTACATGAAGCCGCAGAAGCGACCGATGATGCCGACGGCGAAGAGAGCCAGGATGATGACGATCGGGCTGACCTTCTTCTTGAGGAGCTTGCAGACCAGCAGGGTCAGGCACACGGCGGCAAGGCCGGGGATGAGCTGATCGAGGTTGGCCTGAAGCGTGGTGACCTTCATCTGATCAAGGGCGGTAGCACCGACGGAGTTGTACATCGTCAGCGCTTCCTTGATACCCTCGGAACCGGAGGGCAGGCTAGCCCAGTCGATAAAGGCGCCAGCAGACTGCTTGACCGTGGAGACGATCGGGGTGAAGGAAATGGACACCCAGCGCTCGACCAGGGCGCCGATGATGAACATACCCAGGATGGAAGCGCCCTCGGTGACCTTGCCCATCAGACCACCGGAGAGGTCCTTGGCGATGGAGGAGCCGACCTTGTAGCCAAACTCCTGCGTGTACCACAGGAAAGCGTAACGGATGATGTTCCACGCGAAGAAGAACAGCAGCGGACCGACGATGCTGCCGGACATGGCCAGGGAAGCGCCCAGAGCGCCCAGAATCGGGCGAAGGGTGAACCAGAAGACGGGGTCACCGACGCCGGCGAGCGGGCCCATCATACCGACCTTGACGCCCTGGATGGCGACATCATCGATCGGAGCACCGTTGGCGCGCTCCTCCTCGAGGGCGAGGGTAACGCCAATGACGGGGGCGGAAACATAGGGGTGGGTGTTATAGAACTCCAGGTGGCGCTTAAGAGCGGCAATCTGGTCATCCTTGCTGGTGTAGAGCTTCTTGATCGCAGGGATCATTGCGAAGCACCAGCCGCCGTTCTGCATACGCTCGTAGTTCCACGAGCCCTGAAGGAACTGATGACGGAAGCAAACCTTCTTGCGGTCAGCCTTGGTGAGCTGAATCTTGTTCTCTGCCATATGTATCACTCCCCTCCTACTCGTAATCGTTCAGAATGTCGCCGAGCGGGTCGCCGGAGCCACCGCCCATGCCGCCACCCTGCTTGGCCAGATCCTTAAGGCCAAGGTAGATGAGGGCAAGGGAGATGCCGATGAGACCAAGGGCGATCAGCGTGAGCTGAGGGATGGCAGCAAGGACAAAGCCGAGGACGAAGAACGGCCAGGTCTCCTTGGTGGCCATCATGTTGATGACCATGGCGTAACCGACGGAAGCGACCATGCCGCCGCCGACAGCCATGCCGCCGGACAGCCAGTCGGGCATAGCGTTAAGCGCGTTGGTAACGGCCTCGGCCGGGATGACGCACAGAAGCACTGCCGGGATGGCGATACGAAGGCCCTGCATGAGGATGGCAGCATACTGCCAGCGCTCGATGCCGGAGAAGTCGCCCTTCTCGGCGCAACCGTCCATGGCGTGAGCGATAGCGGTAGCAATGGTACGGCAGATCATGGTCAGGAACAGACCAGCGACCGACAGCGGGACGGCGACGGCGATAGCGGTGGTAACGGCCTTGGCCGAATCGGTGGCGCCACCGTTGAGGGCGAGCACCATGATGATCGAAGAAGCGACCGAGGCCAGAGCGGCGTCAGGCGCGACAGCGGCGCCGACGTTAGCCCAGCCAAGGGCCATCATCTGGAGCGAACCGCCCAGGAGGATACCCTCCTGAAGGTGACCGGTTACGAGACCGATAAGCGTGCATGCCACGAGCGGCTGATGGAACTGGAACTCATCCAGAATGCCTTCCATACCGGCAAGCAACGCGACAATCGCAACAAGCAGAATAGTGATTGCAGACATGTATCGGACCCTCCTTTACTATGCTTGAGCGGCCAGTTCGGCCTTAGCTTTCTTCAACATGGCGTCGAGATCCTCGGAGGAATCAGAAGGAACCTTGCGGACCTCGAACTTGACGCCCTTGGCCTTAAGGGCCTCGAGAGTCTTGACGTCGTCATCGCCCATAGCGACGGCGTTGGTAACGACGACCTTGCCCTTGGAGTGAGCCATGGAACCGATGTTGACTTCCTTGATGTCGACGCCGGCCTCGATGGCCTTGAGCAGATCCTGCGGGTTCTCAAAGAGCAGCATGGCCTTGGTGTCACCAAAGCGCGCGTCCTTGACGACCTCGGCCATCTTCTTGATGGGCACGACGTTGGCATGGACTCCCGGAGGGGCAGCCTGCTCGATCATGGTCTTGCGGAGCTCGTCGTGAGCAACGCCGTCGGAAACCACGATGATGCGGTTGGGGTTGATCTGCTTGGTCCACGTGGTGGCCACCTGACCATGAAGCAGACGGGTGTCGATACGGACGTGGGCAATCTTGATGTGCCCGTCGCCGATGACCGTTCCCGGAGGGATGGCGCCTGCAGGAGCAGCGGCGGCCGCAGCCGGCTTCTTCTCCTCGGGCTCCAGAGACTCTGGCTTGACGCGCACGCCAGCCTTAGCCTCAGTCACGAGATGGTTTGCGATCGCATGTGCAGTGTTCTTTGCGTCAAAGCGCTGCGAATATGCCTCGATGAGCATAGGCAGGTTGACACCGGTGACGATAGCCCAGGAATCGTGGCCCTCGATGAGCCCGCTGATCTGGTTGAACGGCGTGCCGCCCCACAGATCAACGAGGAAGAGCACCTGCTCCTGGTCCTCGAAGGAAGCGACTGCTTCCTCGACCTTAGCACGGAAATCGTCGGGGCCCATGCTCGGCTCGAGCGAGACCACGGCAACAGACGGCTGATCGCCAAAGACCATCGAGCCCGTCTGCTTAATTCCAGCTGCCAAGTCCCCGTGGCTAGCAAGAACAATACTTACCATCACATAACCTCCTTTTTGTCTACGTATTTCCTACACGACATGAAAGGAGTATACCTGTTTGGATTGTGGAATTATAGCTAAATTCGCAAAAGGTTGGATTATTTGTTTAAACGTTTAAGTTTGTTACAAATTGGTTACGTTGCTGCTTTTCGACTCATTACCCGCCAAAGCGTTGCTCATCAAGCCATGTACTTTACAGATACAAGCAGGCTGTTCATTAATAATGATTTTAAGCAAGTGCGAATGTACTTATACTGCTGCTATTTTGTTTAAACAGACATGGCTTGACTATTTTCGTGACTTATGTTCTAGCGCAAGTAGTCGTTGGGGACGTTCTTGTTTGACTAGTCATGTAAGAACGTCCCCAACGACTAAGGACTAGACGATGTGGAGGGGGTTGGCGGCGTCGACGGCGTCGGGAGCGTCGGAAGGGCCATCGGAGGCAGCGCCTGCCGGGTCCTCGTCGGGGGTCTCGATCTGCTTGATCATGACCTCCTGGCCCTGCAGCAGGTATGTTTCGCCGCTGCCGCAATGAGGGCAGGTCTTGCCGTGCTCGACGGTCGCATAGTCGCGGCCGCACGCCTCGCAATGCGTCACGGCCTCGACAGGCTCCACAAGAAGCTCCGCACCCTCGGTAATGGACTTTTTATCTGCCGCCCAGCGCCAGGCGTCGAGCAGCAAGTCGGGAACGACGCCCGAGACCTCGCCCAGCAGCAGCGTGACGCTCGAAACGCGACGCACGCCATGAGCGCGCGCCACATTCTCAACATCACGAATGATGTGATAGACGATTCCGAGCTCGTGCACTTTTAATTCCTTCCGCCGTTCTACCGAACGGCGGTCGGCTTGACGCTGCGCGAGCCCCAGACGGGCGATCTGCCTTTCAATCGTCGGGCATGGGCAAAAGCCCTATGCCCTCCTCTTTCAAGGCACCTCGCCACGCCTGGGACTCGCTCGCTGTCCAACCGCTCTCTGCGCCGTTCTCCTGCTTGTTGCGTTTCTTACTTCTTCCCGAATTTGATCTTGATGGCGCGCTTGAGCGCGTACTTGCCCAGGCTTGGAAGCTTTTGCTCGTATTTGACCATCGTGGAGCACTCGGGGCGGTCGCGATCCAGATGGATAGCGTCAAACGCGCACTTGGTGGTGCACAGGCCGCAGCCGATGCACTTGTTGGGGTCGACGATCGAGGCGCCGCAGCCCAGGCAGCGGGCGGTCTCGGCGCGCACCTGCTCCTCGGTAAAGGTCTCAACATACTCGCTAAACGGCGCAGCCTTCTCGCGTTCGCGGTCCACATGCGCAACCTCGCGGCTCGCGTTGTCGTAGCTCTCGAGCACAACGTCGTCGCGGTCGAGCGCGGTGTAGCGGCGCTGATTGCGGCCGATGGTGAGCGTGGAGCCCGGCTGCACAAAGCGATGGATGGACACCGCGGCCTCGTGGCCGGCGGCGATAGCGTCGATGGCAAAGCTGGGGCCGGTGTAGACGTCGCCGCCCACAAAGATGTCTGGCTCGGCGGTCTGGTAGGTCTGGGGATCGGCAAGGGCACCCTGGCCGCGGCCGAGCTCCACCTTGGAGCCAGCCAGCAGGTCGCCCCACACAATGGACTGGCCAATCGACATGACGACACGGTCGGCATCGACACGGCGCAGATCGCTCTCGTCGTACTCGGGCGCAAAACGGCCCTCGTCGTCAAAGACACGCGTGCAGCGCTTGAAGGTGATACCGCACACACGACCGGCCTCGTCCAGGTGAATCTCCTTGGGGCCCCAGCCGCAGCTGATGTGAGCGCCGTCCTCAACGGCCTCGCGACGCTCCTCCTCGCTGGCGGGCATCTGAGCCTCGCTCTCCAGGCAGAACATCTCAACGTGCTCGGAACCCAGACGGCAGGCGTTGCGGGCAACATCGATGGCCACGTTGCCGCCGCCCACCACAATGGTGCGGCCGGACAGGGTACCGATCTTGCCGCTGTTAACCTCGCGAAGGAAGTCGACGGCCACGGTCACGTCCTCGGCATCCTCGCCCGGAATGCCGGCAAGGCGGCCGCCCTGGCAGCCAATGGCAACGTAGAAGGCCTTAAAGCCCTGCGCGCGCAGCTCGTCGAGCGTCACGTCGCGACCGACTTCCACGCCGTAGCGGAACTCGGCACCCATCAGGCGAATGACCTCGACCTCGGCCTCGATAACATCCTTCTGCAGCTTAAAGCTGGGAATACCGTAGGTGAGCATGCCGCCCGGGCGCTCGTTTTTCTCGAACACGACGGGCTTGTAACCCTTCTCGGCCAGATAGAAGGCGCAGGACAGACCGGCCGGACCGGCACCGATGATGGCGATCTTCTGGTCAAAGCCGCCGGCACGCGTCGGGGTCACCACAGGTGGGACATAGCGGGTCGCGGCATCCAGATCGCGCTGGGCGATAAACTTCTTGACTTCGTCGATGGCCACGGCGGCGTCCACACGGCCGCGGGTGCAGGCATCCTCACAGCGGCGGTTGCACACACGGCCGCAGATAGCGGGCAGTGGGTTCTCGCGCTTAATGAGTGCTAGGGCCTCGTCATAGCGACCCTGAGCCGCGAGCTTCAAATAGCCCTGAACGGCAACGTGCGCGGGGCAGGCCGTCTTGCAGGGAGCGGTGCCGGACTCATGCGTCTCGATGCGGTTGTCGTTGCGGTAGTTGGGCGACCACTTGGTGTGGTCCCACTTGGTGGCATCGGGCAGCTCCTGGCGCGGATACTCGGGCACCTGTCCGCCGGCCTTTTTGCTGCAGAGCTTCTGGCCCAGCTTGGCGGCGCCGGCCGGACACACCTCAACGCAGCGACCGCAGGCCACGCACTTGTCCTTCTCGACCTTGGCGACATAGGCCGAGCGCGACAGGTTGGGCGTGTTGAACAGCTGCGAGGTGCGCAGGGCGTAGCACACGTTGACGTTGCAGTTGCAGATGGCGAAGATCTTGTTCTCGCCGTCGATATTGGTGATCTGGTGCACAAAGCCGTTGTCCTCGGCCTGGCGCAGGATGTCGTAAACCTCGTCGCGGGTCACGTAATGGCCACGATCGGTTTCGACCACGTAGTCGGCCATATCACCCACGGCGATACACCAATCGGCCGGGTCGTCGGCGCAGCCCTCACCCATCACGCGACGGCTCGCGCGGCAGCTGCAGGTGCTAGCGGCATATTTGCCATCGTATTTGTCGAGCCAATGCTCGATATGCTCGCGGCGTCAATGGCCTTCTCGACCGGAATGACGTGCATGCCGATACCGGCGCCTCCGGGCGGCACCATCGGCGTAGCCTTGGACAGCGGGCCTTTGGATGCCTGCTCAAAGAACTTGGCATAGACCGGATGCTCCTCGAGCTGGCTCACGCGCATGTTGAGGAACTCGGCGGAACCCGGCACCAGCATGGGCAGCACCCATTGCTTGGCGCGCTCGGGGTTTTCCCAGTTGTACTCGAGCAGGCCCGTGTAGCTCATATCGTCGAGCATTTTTTCGATCTGGGCCTCGGGCATGCCGGTGAGCTTGACCATCTCAGGCAGCGTATAGGGACGGCGCATCTTCATCTTGCAGAGCACCTCGGCCTGCTCGTCGGTCGCGGCCTCGGCAAACGACCAGTACTCGTAGCCCAGCAGCTCGTCGCGATGCAGCAGTCGGTTGGTGCAATGCTCGCACAGTCTGACAATGGCCTCGCGCGGATGCTCCGGCAGCGGCGGCACGAACTCCGAACCGATATCGGGCTCGGTGTAGCTAATCCCCGGTCCGTTGAGAATCATAGTCGTCCCTTCTCTTGCCGCAGCCTGGCGAGACCGCGGCACCCCTCTTTTTGCAGGCCAGGCATGCCCCCATGCCGTTCACCCGCCATTAGTTGACATTGTGTCAAAAATAGTATTGACGAACCGTCAACAATATTCAAGACTGTTAGGCGAACGGTCAGGCAAAAGAGGACGAAAGGCGGCAAACGCATGGGCAACAACACAGCAGATACCTCTGTAGTCGATGCCGTCCCCGCGTCCGATAGCGCGGCAAAGCGCTTGACGGGCGACGAACGCCGTCGCGAGATCCTCGCCGCCGTGCGCACCGTGAGTTCCGAGCTGGGCGTGTCCCACCTATCGGTATCGGCCGTGACCAAGCGAGCCGGCTGTACGCGCTCGCTCTTCTACCACTACTTTGCCGATATGGACGCCGCCGTCACCGCTGTTATGGACGAGGCGATCGACGGCTTTATCTCCGAGCTCGAGCAGTGGAATGCCAACCGCACCGTCGGCGATATCGAGGGCGCGCTCGACACTGTCGCGCCGCTCTTTAAGCGTCTGGTCGCCAGCGGCCACGAACTGCCGCACACTCTGACCTCCAACAGCGGCGCACTCTACGGCGGCTTTCTGCACAACGTGGTCCAGCGCGTGGCGCAGTATATCTGCGACACCACCGTGGTGGACTTTGTCGCCCATCATGAGCTACGCATCGACCATGTCTACGAGACGTTCTACACCCTCATCATGGGGTTGTTGATGTATATCCGCACGCACCCCGATGTGCCCGACGAGACGGTCAAGGAAATCATCGCCTCGACACTCCACATCGAGGGCTATGCCGCCAAGTATCCGGAGCGCATGCCCCAGAACTGACGACATTTGGCCAAACTGCCCGCGATCAGAAGAGGGGCCGCGGGCGTGTGAAAGGAGAGCAGCATGCTGTTCGATGTTTGGGGTAGCGATACCCTTATCCACTGGGCCGGCTGGGCCATGGTCTTTATTGGCCTCATCGTGCTCAACGAGGTCGGCCGCCGCACCAAGCTGGGCGCGGCAATCATCTTTGGCGTGGCTCCGCTGGCCATGACCATCTACTGCGTCGCCATCGCCATCGGCGTTTCGCAGGGTGCCGAGTGGGCACTCACCAACCCCACCCATGTGTACCAGAACAGCTGGTTCCACTACGCCAAGGTATACGCGGCGCTGGCCGGTTGCTGGGGCTTCATCGCCATTAAGTACCAGTGGGGAAAGATCGGCAAGGCGCATTGGTTCCGCGCGTGGCCGTTTGTGATCGTCGCCATCAACATCTTGATCGCCGTCGTGTCCGACTTCGAGAGCGCCTATCACTTCTTTGTCCTGGGCCAGTCCACTTGGGTCACCTCCGAAGGTGCTACGCAGCTGGCCGGCTGGAACAACGTGTTCAACGGCATCGCCGGTCTCATCAACATCTTCTGCATGACCGGTTGGTGGAGCGTCTACGCCTCCGAGGACAAGACCGATATGCTGTGGCCCGACATGACCTGGGTCTACATCATCGCCTACGATATCTGGAACTTCTGCTACACCTACAACTGCCTGCCCACCCACTCCTGGTTCTGCGGCTTTGCGCTGCTGCTGGCGCCCACCGTCGCCGCCTTTATCTGGAACAAGGGCGGCTGGATCCAGAACCGCGCCTTTACGCTGGCCATTTGGTGCATGTTTGCCCAGGTGTTCCCGTACTTCCAGGAGGAGTCCATCTTTGTGACCCACTCCACGCTCGACCCCGGCGCCGCTACCGCGGTCTCGATCGCCGCACTGATCGCCAACGTCGCCGCGATCATCTACATCGCCTACCGTGCCAAGAAGCTCGGCCGCAACCCCTACAAGCAGGATGTCTTTGAGGGCACCAGCGATTGGGAGAAGGCTACTGCTCGCCGCGCCAAGGTCGATTACGCGCACGCCGAGTAACATGTTGATCGCTGTTGGTACTTGGGCATAGGCCCACCTGCCAGGCTTTTCAATCCAATGTCTCGTAGAGCCCCCGGAAAGCGTTTCGCTCGCTTTCCGGGGGCTTTTGTCGTTGCGCCTTCATTCAAAAACACACGCACAAATAAAATTGGATTTCAAATCATGCGGCAGCTCTATCGGGTCCTGTTTTTGGGTACAGTGTTGTCCCGATATTGAGCTTGGGGGATATATGAAAGATGAGACGACGGGCCAAGAGGATGCGGCCCAAGATGCAGAAGCGTGTGCCGAGGCCCTGGAGAGCCTAGACCAGATCGCGCTGGCCGAGATTGCGTTTGACGATTCGAACGTTGATGTGCGGGATGAGCCGGAAATCGAGGCGCAGCCCGATGATCGGGATGCAAAAGACGATGGCGCCGCGCCCACCGAGAACGAGGCGGGGCACGAGGAACCCGAGTGCGAGGCCGACGACCAGCCCGAATCCGATACGGGCGAGGAAACCGTCTTGCTCGACAACTTGCCGGCCGAAGATTCGTTGACCCGCGAGCTCCCTGGCTTAGGCTCCGCGCCTGCCGTGGACGAGACCATCGCCATGGGCGATATTCCCCTACCGTCCGTTCCTTCGGCACGCGAAGCCGAGGTTCGTCATCGTAAGATGCCGCCCAAGCGCCGCAACCTGATGGTTGCCGGCGTTGTGGCCGTCGCGCTCGTCGCCGGCGGCGCAGGCTATGCTGCCTGGAACGGATATCAGCAAGAGCAAGCTGCCGTTGTCGCCGCCAGTGCACACACGATGATGTCGGTGCAGATTGGCGTGCATGCCGCAGGGCTCGACTGCTCAACTGGTTCCAAGATTCCCGTGCAGGTGAGCGGCCAGGATTCCGACGGTTCTTCCGTGAGCGAAACGCTCTACGTTGACGAACACGGTCGCGGCATTAAGCTGCTGCCCGGCGACTATACGCTCTCCATCGCTGGGTCCCCCATCGCAGCCGACGGTACCATTTACACCGTACCGACCACCAAGGCCCAAGTTACGGTCAAGAGCGATGGGCAGGATTTGAGTTCCCAGGCCACCTTTAAGCTCAAGGTGCCTTCGGCCGACACGGTGACTGACGACCAGATCGATGCCGCCGCCAAGTATGCCGAAGAAGGCGGCGCGAGCTCTGCCGCCGCGGCAAAGATACTCCAGCAGGCGGCAATTACGCGCCGCGATGCCGCCGCCAACGCCGTAAGCGCAAGCGAGGCACAGTCCGCCCGCGACGCCGATGCTCGACATAAGGCAACGGACCTGTATCAGCTCGATATTCCCGTTGAGTGGTACGGCAAAGTCGCGACTTGGCAAAACGGCAGCACGCTGTGCATCTATCTTGCCGGCGACACGAACACGCCGCTTGTGACGCTTGTCACGGTGCGCGACGGCGAGAGCTTTACGCCCGATGAGGGCGACGCAGTTTTGGGTGCGGCAAACCTTGGCAACGGCTACACCGTCTACGCCAGCGGCCCCGTTTATCCGTATGTGGTGCCCCAGACCATCAACGGACGCACGCAAGGCCCCGTGTCGACCTACCCCATGGACACTGCAGTTGAGCTTGTCGAGCTAACGACCGGCAACCGCTATACCTATAGCCAGATCAAGAACGTGCTGGTCGGCAAAGACGGCAACGCAGACTCCGCGACCAAACTCGAGACCGACTACCTCGCCCAGATTCTGATGCCGAGCATCAAGGCCCAGGACTAGCCGGGCGCATCACGGTGCTCCCCAACCGTAATGAAGGGGCCAGGAGGTCCTGGCCCCACAGATCCGTAGATGATTAGGCAAGGAGCCACTTCCATGCGGGCACAACGTGTACCGCACCGTGCTCGCATGGAATATCGGCCTGCTCATCCATGGTAACGATTGCCGACTCGCCAAGATCGAACTGGGCCATCGAGGCATCAAGCGCGGCAATTTCGCGCTCGCGCGTTTTCTCACTTGCCATATCCACACTCACCTGAATCAGGCTATAAGCCCGCATGAGAAGTGCGTCCCCAGCCACAAAGTCCACCTCATGGCTTTTGCTCTTCTCTTTGATCAGCAGGCGGCAGACCGATCCGACCCTCACCGCGGGAGTCCTTCTTCTTAGCGCGTTGAACACTGCGGTCTCGAGCCTCTGACCCTGGTCCAATGCCGATGCGGGAGAGAATGCTCCAAACATCGCAGGATCGACAGCGTAGACCTTAGAAGCAGACCGCATGTTATTTGCCAGTGAACGCGTGAACTCCGGCACGGAGAACAGCAGGTAGGCATCCTCATAATACTCAAGTAAGTCGCTGAGCGAATTACGACTGACGGGTATCTGCCTGCTCTTGAACTCGTTGTACACTTTGTTCACCGACAGCTCTCGTCCCGAAGATGCCATACACCGCGTTAGGAACAGCGATGCCAGGCGAGGGTTCTTGACGTCGTAACGCTCAACGACGTCCATAGCGACCGTTCGCGAAGCATATTCCTGTAGCAGCTGAATCGCGTCTGCGGGCGTCTGCTCAAGCGTCGCGATGAATCCCCCTCGTTCAAGATATCCGATCAGATGATGTCGAAGCAGCGCTGCATCGCTTGGGGAAAAGGTCGCATCTGGCTCGAAAACGCTCCCCGTCTTATATCGAACGTATTCCGAAAAACTCAACGGAAAAAGCTCCCGTATAAGAGAACGACCCCTGAACTCGCTCTTAAGCTCTGAGGACAGCATCTTAGAAGAAGATCCCGTCACATAGACGGTCGCTTTCTCCGTATCGACTACACGCCGCAGAAACGCACCCCATTCGGGAATTTCCTGGATCTCGTCAAAGAAAATGTAAGCGCCCTCGGTTCGAGCAGCAGGATACAGCGCATAGAACGTGTCGAGCACGTCCGCCAGCAGCGATGACTCATACGGGCGCAAGCGTTCGTCCTCAAAATTAAAGTAAAGCATCCGGTCAAGCTCGACGCCCCGGCCCTGAAGCCGCTGCATCTCCTGATACAGGCGATACGTCTTTCCACAACGGCGGGCCCCCACAACCACATTTACGATGTTGTCGCGCTTTGGCTCCTGTGGGTTTCCCAGATCAAGGTCTCGCTCAAAGACCTGCGGAACCCCCTGCTGTTCAAAGTCCTTTATTTTCTGGGCGATCAAGTCGTTGAATGCCATGATTCTCCAATCTTGCTCTCTAGCTAATCAAAATTATACTGATTCTTGATTAATTAGAGAGCAAGATTGTGTGTAGCTTGATTAACACTTAAGCAAGTTTTTTCACTGTTATTGCTCCGAAGGATATCGAGTGGCTAAGAGGACAACCGAGCTCGAATGCGACTCCCCGAGCAGTCAATTTGGGACGGGGCTTTTTTGACTACCCTCCCCCTGTAGAAAGATCCCTAACGCAGTTGCGGTGAAATAGGGACTGTTTTTGCTGGTCAAACCGCAAAACAGTCCCTATTTCACCGCAACTTATTGGTGGCCTTTTGGGTGGCACTCAGCGCCACGGATCGGCTTCGAACATCGGCTCACGCTCGGGGCGGCGATCGCTGTAGGGATCGTAGCCGTCGTCGTCCTCGTTCTCGGCGCGAATGTAGGGATCGCGCGGCTTGGGCGCCGGCTTAGGCGCAGGCTTGGGTGCCGGCGCGCTTGTCTTGATCTCGTCTTTCATCTGCATAGCTCCTTGCCATGTGCTCACGTTCAACACCATCGATTGTCGCACGAAAAAGGGCGGCGGACCCAATTGGATCCGCCGCCCTTGGCGTTTAGAGACAGCCGGCAGGTTTTAAGGCATGTCCCAAAATCTACTCGGCGTCGGGAACCTCGTAGGTGGCCGCCGGCGTGTTGTCGCACACGACGGTAAAGCCGCCGTCCTTGTCGGCATCGACCGTCACCTGATCGCCCTCGCGCACCGTGCCGTCGATGATAGCGGCAGCGATGGCGTCCACGACCTCGCGCTGGACCAGGCGCTTGAGCGGACGGGCACCGAACACAGGGTCCAGGCCGCCCACGGCGAGCATCTGCTTGGCTGCCGGTGTGATGGCAAGCGTCATGCGCTCCTTGGCCAGGCGTGCGCGGACGTCGGCAAGCTGGATGTCGACGATCTTCTCGATCTGCGCCATGCCGAGCGGATGGAACACCACGATATCGTCGATACGGTTGAGGAACTCGGGGCGGAAGGTTTGAGCCATGGCGGCGTCGACCTGATGGCGCATCTCCTCCTCGTCCTTACCGGACAGATCGGCGATGGCTTTGGAGCCCACGTTGGACGTCATGATGATAATCGTGTTCTTGAAGGACACCTGGCGACCCTGGCCATCGGTCAGACGGCCGTCGTCGAGCACCTGCAACAGCACGTTAAAGACATCCGGATGGGCCTTCTCCATCTCGTCGAGCAAGATCACGGAGTAGGGACGACGGCGCACGGCCTCGGTGAGCTGGCCGCCCTCGTCGTAACCCACGTATCCCGGGGGCGCACCGATCAGACGCTGGACGCTGAACTTCTCCATGTACTCGGACATGTCGATACGCACGAGTGCGCGCTCGTCGTCGAACAGGCACTCGGCAAGCGCCTTGGCGAGCTCGGTCTTACCCACGCCGGTGGGGCCCAGGAAGAAGAAGCTGCCGATGGGCTTGTCCGGATCGGAGAGACCCGCACGGCTGCGGCGCACGGCCGCGGCAACGGCGGAGACGGCCTCGTCCTGACCGATGACGCGCTTATGCAGCTCGCCCTCCAGGCCCTTCAACTTGTCGAGCTCGCCCTGCATCATCTTGGACACAGGCACGCCGGTCCAGGCGCTCACGACCTCGGCGATCTCATCGGAGGTCACCTGTTCGTTGAGGCCCTCGCCGTCCTGCTGCTTTTGTGCCTCGAGCGCGGCCTCGGAATCCTGAATCTGCTGCTGCAGGCCCGGAATCACGGAGAAGCGCAGCTCGGACGCACGGCCCAGGTCGCCGTTGCGCGTCGCGCGCTCCTCTTCGCTCTTGGCCTCGTCGAGCCGGCCCTTGAGCTCCTGCACGTGGTCGATGGCGTTCTTTTGGTTGAGCCAGCCGGCCTTTTGCACGTTGAGCTTTTCCTGGACCTCGGCGATCTCCTGACGTAGGGCCTCCAGACGCTCCTTGGAGGCGTCATCGGTCTCCTTCATGAGTGCCTGCTCCTCGATCTGCAGCTGGGTGAGCTGACGCGTGGTGGCGTCGATCTCGACCGGCATGCTGTCGAGCTCCATGCGCAGGCGGCTTGCCGCCTCATCGACCAGGTCGATGGCCTTGTCGGGCAGGAAACGGTCGGCGATGTAGCGATCGGAGAGGTCGGCAGCCGCCACGAGCGCGCTATCGGTGATATGCACGCCGTGGAAGATCTCGTACTTCTCCTTGAGGCCACGCAGGATCGAGATGGTGTCCTCGACGGTAGGCTCGCTCACCATAACGGTCTGGAAACGACGCGCGAGCGCCGCGTCCTTCTCGATGTACTTGCGGTACTCGTCAAGCGTGGTCGCGCCGATCGCGTGCAGGTCGCCACGGGCGAGTGCAGGCTTCAGGATGTTGCCGGCGTCCATGGAGCCCTCGGTGGCACCCGCGCCCACGATGGTGTGGAGCTCATCGATGAACAGGATGACCTTGCCCTCGGACTTCTGTACCTCCTTGAGCACGGCCTTCAAGCGGTCCTCGAACTCACCACGGTACTTGGCACCGGCGACCAGCGCGCTCATGTCGAGCTCGATGAGGTCGCGGTCGCGCAGCGTGCTCGGCACGTCGCCGGCCACGATACGCTGGGCGATGCCCTCGACGATGGCCGTCTTGCCGACGCCCGGCTCACCGATGAGCACGGGGTTGTTCTTGGTGCGACGGGACAGGACCTGGATGGTACGACGAATCTCGTCGGTACGGCCGATGACCGGGTCGAGCTTGCCGGCGCGGGCAAGGTCGCAGATATTGCGGCCGTACTGTTCCAGCGCCTCAAACTGCGTCTTGTCCTCGGCAGACGTCACGCGGTCATCGCCGCGCAGCTCCTCGTAGACTTGCTCGATGCGCTCCTTGGTGACGCCTGCGTCGCGCAGAACGCGGCCGGCCTCGCCCTTGTCCTCGGCAAGTGCCATCAGCAGATGCTCGGTCACCACAAAGCTGTCGCCCATCTTGGTGGCCTTCTTCTCGGCCTTCTCGATGACGCGGACGAGCTCGTTGGACAGGCCCATCTGCTGGCCCTCGCCCGAAACCTTGGGCGCATGGTCGATGGCATCCTGTGTGGAGCGTGCGAGCTGTGCCGGATCGGCACCGATGCGCTCGATGATCACGGAGATATTGCGCTCGCCGGCACCGAGCAGGGCTGACAGCAGATGAATCGGCTCTACCGCGCCGGCCTGCGCGTCGGCAGCCGTGCTCATGGCGGTCTGCAGCGCCTCGCGCGACGTCATTGCTAGCTTATCGATTCTCATGGAATCACCTCTCTTGGGGCGGCCGCCCTACGGGGCGGCTTCACGTTGTTCGAGAAGTATTGTTGCCAGCTTTGCACGATCTTATACATAAATCTAAGTCTCTATATATAAGATTTTCTGAGTGATTAAAGGATAGGGTACTGAGACGTCGACCCACTGCATCCCCGACGACCAACTGTCTCGATCTGTAACATCTAGCGGCCGTTTTTGACCTCAGATGTTACAGATCGAGATGAAATGTTCAGCAGCTCCCGTTTATCTAAATCTGTAACAACTACTCGGCAAATAAGGGTCTACCTGTTACAGATCGAGATAAACAGAAGACGCCCGAATCGAAAATCTCAATCTGTAACACCAAGCCCACTTTTAACGGCCCAGATGTTACAGATCGAGACAGACCGAGAACCACCACAAAGGGGACAGGCACCTTTGTGGTGATTTTCGGCTCTAACGGTCGACCATCTCACGCCCCGAGATTAAACTTAATTTGTTATCTGAATATATCTATTTCTATCTATCCTCAACAGCTTTTTTCCTCGGGGAGATCATATGAAGCCGTCTCATTCCACCGGTCGCAACGTCATCGCCATTCTCGCCATACCCATCGTGATGCTCTTCCTTATCGTCGTCACGCCCTTTTCTTTTGGTATCGCCTCGCCCTTCGATCTTTGCGGGATGATCGACGCCGGCTCGCGTGCCACCTCGCTCTCCTTTGTCTGCCGTGGCGTGTTCTACGAAGATGCAATTCCCACCGGAAGTTGGCAGTCAAAGTTGCCACTGCTCGGTCAGATCGACGGATGCTCCCCCTATTTCTGCCTTGAACCTCAGACGCTAAACTATCTGATCGACGACCAGCCACTCGACTCCATCACCCTCGCCTACGACTACGCACCAAACACCGATGAACGCCACATGAACCAGGTCCTCGACAAGATGCTTGGACAGTGCGGGCTCACCGAGGAGGCCGGTCGAACCATCTATAACTACCAGGAATTAAAGCGAACAGAACTCCGCCGTGTCGGAAAAATCGAGGGGCGAAGTGGGGCCGCCTACTGGCAGGCCTGGGCAACACGCGACAAGAGCGAATTCGGACACAGCACCTATATGGTCACCGTCTATACCAAGGATGGGATCAAAGAAAATGTTGACGATTTCGCATCATCCAAACTCGGCATCCCCAAAACAACCAAACCCGCCAGCCCAGATGAAATCCTGTAGAGACTTTCATTAAAATGCCGCCCAGCGATCACAATAGCATCGAGCCCACCCCCACCACCACAAAGGTGCCTGTCCCCTTTGTGGTGGTCGCGTTCTCTACTCTTTTGCCGAGCCCGTGCTTCCCGATTCG
>CATYDM010000007.1 GCA_958405195.1 uncultured Collinsella sp. | reverse complement strand
TTATTTTTTAAACTCCTTTCTGACATCGAGCTATTCCTTTTGCGTAATCATGATGGCTGTTGGCGTTATGAGGGCGGGCAGCTTTGTGGGATCGGGATCGCTGCTGGTGTTGACGGTGCAGGTTACGTCAACGTAGACACCTTCTTTGATGGCTCCGACTTCTGCCTTCTTACCATCCTGATCCTTAATGGGGATGGTTGAATCGATTTTGAAGTTGAGGTGCAGCGGTGCGGATTGGAATTGCTCGCTTGCGATAACGAAGCGGCCTTCGCTTGCCCCGCTGGCGGAAGGGTGATACACAGCAACGACTTCGCCCCGCAAGGAAAGGTCTTTCGAAAAGGGAATGTCCTTCCAGAAAAAGCCGAGCAAAGCGGCTGCTATAAGGACAAGGGGGACGAGGATGGTTAGGAAACGTTTGGACTGATTCTTCATTTCAATCACCTCACGTTGATAATACCAAAATATATTGCAAACACAATATAAAATATTAACTGCGATAAATTGAGTTAAAAAAGGAGCATATGAAGTTGCTCGATTCTGGGTGAGCCTGGACAGTTAGTTCAGATACGTATAAATCCGAGGCGGTTCAGCATGCGTTTTGAGCTGTTTTGGGATGGGGAAGGGGTTCGGATGGGAGTCTAGAAGGGGGAACGAGTCGGTCGTGCAGCCCCCGGGGCGGCCAAATTGGCTGGAATGATGACGTCTGAACACGACCAGGCTCGCAGAATTATACGTATCTGAACTAGCTGTCCACCCCGGTCTGGCGGCTGCCGATTCGGTGCGGTTTGAGACCGCTATTCGACCCCGTTGCGACCGGTGGTACTCTTGTATCCGTTTGAAATCGAGCGAAGGAGTGCCGCTATGGAGCAATCGAGCCTGTTTGGTGACGGCGTGGACATCGATACCGAAACGCCCGCGAGCGCGGATGCCGCCGCACCGACCGACGCCCATGCCCGGGCGGCAGCGCGCGCGGCCGAGCTGCGCCACGAGCTCGATTACCACGCCTATCGCTACTACATGCTCGATGCGCCCGAGATCACGGACGCCGCCTTTGACAAAATGCTCGTTGAACTGCAGGAAATCGAGGCCACCTACCCAGACCTGGTGACGTCCGACAGCTATACCCAGCGCGTGGGCGGTTATGTGAGCGAGCAGTTTACGCCGGTCACGCACATGGCGCGCATGTATTCCATGGACGATGCCATGGATCTGGATGAGCTCGACGCATGGCTCCAGCGCACTGAGGATGCCCTCGGTGCCGGCAGCGTTACCTATACCTGCGAGCTTAAGATCGACGGTCTGGGCGTGGCGCTTACCTACCAAAGCGGCACCTTTGTGCGCGCGGCCACACGTGGCGATGGCACCACGGGCGAGGACGTGTCGCTCAACGTCCGTACCATCAAGGACGTGCCCATGCACCTGTCCGAGCCCGCGCTCGCCCACATGGGCGCCGACCGCGAGCGTACCATTGAGGTGCGCGGCGAGGTCTATATGCCCAAAGGCAGCTTTGTACGTCTGAATGAAGAGGCCGATGCCGAGGGCCGCGACCCCTTCGCCAACCCGCGCAACGCCGCCGCCGGCAGCTTGCGCCAAAAGGATCCCAAGGTCACGGCGCGCCGCGATCTCGCCACCTTTATCTATGCCATCGCCGATACCGATCCGCTGCACGTTCACAGCCAGCGCGAATTTCTCGACTGGCTGCGCAGTGCCGGCTTTAGCGTCAACCCCAACGTGGCACGCTGCGCCACGCCGGCCGAGGTCCACGAGTTCTGCGCCCAGGCCCTCGAGCATCGCGGTGACCTGGACTATGACATCGACGGCGTAGTCGTAAAGGTCGACAGCTTCCAGCAGCAGCTCGACCTGGGCTTTACTGCCCGCGCGCCACGCTGGGCCATCGCCTTTAAGTTCCCGCCCGAGGAAAAGCAGACCGTCCTGCGCGAAATTCGCATCCAGGTGGGTCGCACCGGTGTGCTCACGCCGGTCGCCGAGTTCGACCCGGTGACGGTCGCCGGCTCCACCATCGCGCGCGCCACGCTGCACAACATCGACGAGATCCGTCGCAAAAACGTGCGCGAGGGCGACACCATCATCGTGCACAAGGCGGGCGACGTAATCCCCGAGGTCGTGGGCCCGGTGCTCGACAAGCGCCCGGCCGATTCGGTCGACTGGCACATGCCCGAGGTCTGCCCCGTGTGCGGCAGCCCCGTGGTCCACGAGGATGGTGAGGTCGCTTACCGCTGCGTCTCCATCGACTGCCCCGCACAGCTCAAGGAGCGCCTGCTTCACTGGGTGAGCCGCGGCTGCATGGACGTTGATGGCCTAGGCGACGAGATTGTCGACAAGATGATCGCCGCCGGACTGATCCATGATGTCGCGGACTTCTACCAGCTCACGGTCGACGACATCGCCGGACTGGACACGGGACGCACCTATGCCAGCTCCAACAGCAAAAAGGGCGTCAAGAAGGGTGACCCCATTCCGGTAGGCCTCAAGACGGCCGAGAAAATCATCGCCGAGCTCAACAAGTCCAAGAGCCAGCCGCTCGGTCGCGTGCTGTTTGCCCTGGGCATCCGCCACGTGGGCAAGAGCGTGGGCGAGGTCATCGCCGAGCGATTCCTGTCGATTGACAAGCTCGTCTTGGCGAGCGAAGAGGACATCGCCGAGTGCGAGGGCATCGGTCCTAAGATTGCGGCGAGCGTCAAGCAGTTCCTGGCCGTGCCCGAGAACCTTGCCGTGCTGGAGCGCCTGCGCCAGGCGGGCCTGTCGCTCGAGGTCGATTTGAGCGCCGCGCACGCGCAAGCCGCAGCCGACGCTGGCGTGGCAGGCGAGCTCGCCGACGCACAGCCGCTTGCGGGTCTGACCTTCGTGCTGACCGGTACGCTCGTCAACCGCACGCGCGATGAGGCGGGCGCGGCGCTCAAGGTGCTCGGCGCCAAGGTTTCGGGCAGTGTGTCGAAGAAGACGAGCTATCTGGTCGCCGGCCCCAAGGCAGGCTCCAAGCTCACCAAGGCCGAGCAGCTGGGTGTGCCCGTGCTGGATGAGGACGCACTCGAGCAGATCCTGGCTACTGGTCAGTTGCCCCAGGCTTAAGGCGTCGATAGCCAAATTGAAGATCCGCCCGGGAAGCATGATGCCTTCCGGGCGGTTCTTACTTTGCTGGGGAAACCGGCACCGTGATCTGCGTCACTCGGGTCGCCGGGTCGTCGCTGACGATGCCGTCGATGAGGGCGATTTCGCGTTGCCCCGCTACGCCATCAGTTTGTCAAAAGCTCCGCGGCGGTTGAGCACGGTAAACGCGACAACACAGATGACTGCCGACAAAATCGACCCGCACGGCGAGGCGATACCCATGGGAAACAACGTGTCGGAATAGGCGTTCGACAGCAGCCAGGCGCCGGGCACGCGAATGAGTGCCACGGCCAGCACGTTGTGCGCAAAGCCGATGTAGCTCTTGCCATACGCAGCGAAAAAGCCGCTAAAGCAAATGTGGATGCCGGCAAAGATTGCGTCGAAAATGTAGCTGTGCATATAGCCGGTACCGGCCGCGACCACCGCAGGGTCCTTGGCAAAAAAGCCAATAAACGCCGGCGCCACCAGCCACATCAGCACCGTGATCAGGCAGCCGTACACCACCGAGATCGTCATAGCGTCCTTGAGCACCTGACGTGCACGATCGCCCTTGCCCGCGCCGGCGTTTTGCGCCGTGAGCGCGCTGACGGTGGCACCCATGGAGCTCGGCACAATGAACAAAAAGCTGATCATCTTTTCGACCAGGCCCACGGCGGCGGCGTCGACCAGGCCGCGATGGTTGGCGATGACGGTGATAAACATAAACGCCACCTGGATGCAGCCGTCCTGTACTGCCACGGGCACGCCGATTTTAAGAATGCTGCTGAGCACCTCGGGCTGGGGACGCAGGTCGCTGCGCTTAACATGGATGTTCGTGCGACGGCTCTTGAGCCACACGAGCGCGAGGGCAACGCTTGCCGTCTGGGCGGTTACCGTGCCGAGCGCCGCGCCCACGGGGCCGAGCCCCATGTGGCCGATAAACAGAAAATCGAGCGCGATGTTAATGATGCATGCCACGCCGATCACGTACATGGGCGAGCGCGAATCGCCCAGGCCGCGAAAGATGGCCGAGAGAATGTTGTATGCGGCAATAAACGGAATGCCGACAAAGCAGATACGCAGGTAGGCGGCGGTGCCTTCGACCGCCTCGGGCGGCGTGCCAATGAGCGCCACAATCTGCGGGCATAGTGCAAACAAGATGACGGCCAGTACCACCGAGACGCCCATAAACAGCGTGATGGTATTGCCGATGGCGGTCTCGGCGCGGTCGAAGCGGCGCGAGCCCACGGCATGGCCGACGATGACCGTCGTTCCCATGGCCAGGCCCACGAGCGTCACGGTAATGATATAGAGCGTCTGCGCGCCATTACCCACGGCGGTGATGCCGGCGGCGCCGCTAAACTGCCCCATCATGTACAGGTCGGCCATGCCGTAGAGCATCTGCAAAAAGTACGAGAGCATATAAGGCAGGGCAAAGACCGCGATGGTCTTAAGGACATTGCCGCGTGTGAGGTCGTGTTCCATGGGCAGGGTACTTTCTGGCTTGGTTCGTTTAGGTACCAGTGTAGTGAAAACCCTACAACGATTATAGAGTCAAGGTTTGTGTTGACGACGGGGCGAAAAAATAGTCACGCTCCAAGCACGATGCTTTGGCCCTCTGTGCCCCTCACCTCGCCTCAAACCATCACAACATTCAACGTTTTTTGCCAAAATCAGGAAAAGCATCGAATGTTGTGATGGTTTTTCTGCCACTCGGCCGGGTGGAATTGCTTTCTTTCGCACGAAGGTGTGCAGATCAGTGGGCAGGGGAATAAGGTTGGTTATCCGACTCCATTGGAGGGCTCATGGACCTGCCGATCGTCCTGTCCCATAAGACTGCCTGGCTGTACCACAACGTGGCGCGCCCGTCCGAGCCGCTCTCGCGAGCAAGCAGCCTATACGATGAGGACTCGCTTGCTAGCGAGGCGGAGCCGACCGCGAGCCTGCCCAAATTGGGACTCGATGCCAAGGGGCTGAGGGCTTCAACGGCAGTTGGGATCGTTACTGACTATCTGGTTGCGCTTGGTATTCCACGAGAAGAGCTCGATCATATCGACACGCTCGTCAACTTCGATTTTGAGCGCTCGACGCCGGCTGGATTTAGGTGCCACGTGTTTGGGGCGCCGGTACCTCCAGGCCATCTTATCGAGGTGGCAGAGGGCCTTCTAGTGGTTGATGAGGCCATGTGCTTTGTCCAAGCGGGTTCGTGGATGAACGAGCCCGAGCAGCTGGAATATGGCTACGAAATCTGCGCCCGATACCATTTGAATCATCTGTCGACAGGCGATTATATCGAGATGGGGCAGAGGTATACCGTTGCCGACTTGATTGCTTATTGCAATGAGAACCGATCTCGTCAGGGGGCTATACGCGCGGCCGCCGTGCTCAGGCGCGTGCACGATGGCGCGCGGTCGCCCATGGAGACGGCCACCGCAATCATGGTCGTAGCAAAGCGTTCCCAGGGAGGGCTGGGATACGCCAAGGTTGAGCTCAACCATCGGGTCGATGTCCCCAACGAGTTCAAGTATCTCGCTAAGGCCGGGTATTTCGAGATCGACGTATATGCGCCTGCGAGCGGTACGGGGATTGAATACAACGGCTCGGACCATCTTGATAAACAGCGCAGCGCGTCGGATGCGGAGCGTATGACCGTGCTGAGCGCGCTGGGCTTTAGGATGATCGTCCTCACCGGGACTCAGTTTGCCCACCAGCTGCAATTGCACCGGGCGATGAACGCTATCGCGCTCGCTATGGGTCTCAAGTGCGACCGAAGCGAAGCGTTCCAAAAGCGGCAGAACGACCTGCGAGAATTCGTGATTCGGCACTGGGACGGCGGCCTTTAGGGACGCTTTGGTCCTTCCGCGGGGTGCCGTGGGCAGGCAAACCATCACAACATTCGACGTTTTTGCCAAAAACGGGAAAAGCATCGAATGTTGTGATGGTCTGTGTTGAGGATGGGCTTGGAAAGTCTGTTTTGCTCGAAGCGACCTGTCCTGTCGTACGGGTGTCGGCATGATTCTCTCGTGGGGTATTATGTTTTCCGAAGAATAAAACGCCGCGTGAGGGGAGGGCTGCGTGGACGGGCACGTGCAACATGACGGCTTTGGCCGCGATATCAACTATCTGCGTATTGCCGTTACCGACAAGTGCAATTTCCGCTGCATTTACTGCATGCCGGCCGATGGCGTGGCGCCCCGCGCGCACGACGAGCTGCTCAGCGCCGAGGAAATCGCCCGCTTTGTGCGCTTGGTGGCGGGGGAGGGCATTCGCCGCGTGCGCCTGACGGGCGGCGAGCCGCTAGTCAGCCGCCGTATCATTCCGCTCATTCGCGACATTCGCGCGATCCCGCAGATTGAGGACATCTCGCTCACCACCAACGGCGCCCTGCTGCCCAAGCTGGCGCCGCAGCTCAAAGACGCTGGGCTTAACCGCGTCAACATTTCGCTCGACACACTCGACCCTACGCTCTTTGGAAAGATCACGCGCCTGGGCCGGCTCGAGCAGACCATGGCGGGCATCGACGCGGCGCTGGCTTGGGGCTTTGAGCCCGTTAAGGTCAACTGCGTTGTGGTGCGCCGGCTCAACCAGGATGTGGCGGCCCTCGCACGGCTGACCGTCGACCGCCCTATCCACCTGCGCTTTATCGAATACATGCCCATCGGCGACGAGCGCACCAGCTCGCATTGCGCTGTGGACCCGCATACGCCCGCGCTCAATCCCGAGCTGTGGGACGCGAGCGATACCGTGCCGAGCGACGAGCTGCGGGCGCGCATCAATGCCGGGGCCGCAGCGACGGGACTGGGCGAGCTCGAGCCGCTCGACATCAGCGACGCTCCTGCCGGCGCGGGCCCTGCGCGCTATTGGCACTTTCCGGGTGCGGCGGGAACGGTCGGCTTTATTAGCGCCATGTCCAATCATTTTTGCGCGAACTGCAACCGTCTGCGCCTGACGGCCGATGGCAACGTGCGTCCGTGCCTGTTCAGCGATGCTGAGTATTCGGTGCGTGAGGCGCTGCGCCGTGGTGATGATATGCAGGTACTTTCGATTTGGCGCGATGCCGTGGCCCACAAACCGCAGGAACACGCGATAATTGAGGGCACACAACGATTTATGTCCCAAATCGGAGGATGATCATATGGCCAAGAGCAGGTACGCCGACGCCACCAAGGCCGCTCGCAGGGCCGCGATGTCTGCCCACAAAGCCTCAGTCGCGGCTAATACTGGTAACGCCGACGCGTCCGCGCAGCCGTCTGTCAGCGCTGTTGCCGAGCCCGCCCGCGACGCCCGCCGCGACGAGCTGACGCACGTGGACGCCAAGGGCGAGGTACGCATGGTCGACGTGTCCGACAAGGCCGAGACTCATCGCATTGCCATCGCCGAAGGCACCATCCTCATGCATCCCGAGACGCAGGCCATGGTGCTGCAGGACCGCGCCAAAAAGGGCGACGTGCTTGCCTGCGCACGCGTGGCGGGCATCATGGCCATCAAGCGCACGAGCGACATCATTCCCATGTGCCATCCGTTGCTCATTACCAAGAGCAAGTGCGATATTGCGCCCATCGCTGCGGCGGGGACGCCTGTCGATGACGTGCCCGAGGGCTGGGCGCCGGCGCGCGCGGACGGGCAGGTCGGCTTTCACGTGCTGGTCACGGCGGGCGTGACGGGCAAGACGGGTATCGAGATGGAGGCGTTGACCGGCGCGAGTGCTGCGTGTCTGACCATTTACGACATGTGCAAGGCGGTCGATCGCGGCATGGAGATCGTCGACGTGCGCCTGCTGCACAAGGAGGGAGGCCGCTCGGGCGTGTGGGATCGTGCCGAGCGTCAGGTTGCTGCTGCTAAGGCCGTGGGAGCCGCGGGCGACGCACCCGCAAGCGCACCAGCCGCCGTCGCGCCTGCAGCTCCGACACCGGCCGTCCCCGCGATTGCGTTTATTGGCTACCAAAACTCGGGCAAGACCACGCTCGTCGAGAAGGTCATTGCTGAGCTCACCCGCCGCGGCCTGCGCGTGGGTTCGCTCAAGCATCACGGGCATCACGGCTTTGATATCGATGTGCCCGCTAAGGACACCTGGCGCCATCACCAGGCCGGATCCAAGCACGTGGGCCTCATCTGCGCCACGCGCTGGGCGGAGTACGCCGACACGCGCGAGGAGGACGAGATGCCCGCGCGCGAGCTGCTGTCGCGCTACAACGATGTTGACGTGGTGATCATCGAGGGCTACAAGACCGAGGGCTTCGACAACATCGTGGTCGCGCGCTCCGGTGTCGACCGTCTGCGCGGCAAGAGCTCGCTCGACCTGGTCGACGGTCACACGCTGGCCCTTGCCTGCAACGAGGCCCTGGCGCGTCAGGCCTTCGATGCTGGCTTTGCGACTCGAGCCATCAACATCAACGACGCCCGGGCCATCTGCGACCTGATTCAAGATTATCTGGCCTAAAACCAGCCAAAAAGGGATAGGTTTATTTTGGCCGTTTTTATCTGGGCAAACGTCATTTCCACCACAAAGGGGCCAGGCACCTTTGTGGTGGTTTTTGCTTTGGTAGATGTGTGGGGCATGCCTTACAATCTACCAAGTAGTTCATGACGGGCGAAAAACGGAGAGAAGGGGCTTGATGCGTCCTTAGTGTTTCTTGCGAATAGATTGATTTGACAGACGGTGGCGAATGCCCACCGCCCGTATTCGTATGAAACAAGGAGTCTCCATGCTCGCCTCTCTTTTCTCAAAGCCTCAATCATCGCTGTCCATGCAGGCCAAGCGCCTGGTGGCGATGCGCTTTCTCATCTACACCGGTTTTCAGACCAGCTACTTTATCGGCGTTATCGGAACGCTCACCTATGCGGACGACGCTTCGGTCGTCGCGACATCGCTGGCCGTTCTTTTTATGAACGTATTCGTGATCTTGGGATCCTTTGCGGGTGGCGCTGCGCTCGACGCCTGGGGCCCGCGCCGTCATTTCTTGCTGAGCATCGTGGGTACGCTGGCAACCGGCGCGGCGATTCTCTTTTTTGGCAGCGCGACCGGCATCGTCTTGCTTGGCGCGGTGCTCCTGGGCTTCGTGATGGGGTTCGCCCAACCCATCGCCACATCCTATCCAGCCTACCTCACCGACGACCCCGTCGAGCTCAAAGACATCAACTCCGCCATCGCCATGTTCTCAAACGTGAGTATTATCGTCGGCCCCACACTGGGCGGCTTTGTCGCGGCGGCTACATCGTCACGCGCGGTGTTCGTGCTCATGATGCTCTTTACCGTACTGGCGCTCGTCGCCGGTTGGGGCTTTAGGCCGCAAACAGGTCGCGTCGCCGCGCGCGAAAGTACTCCCGCAGATAGCAGCACAACGGCAAGTACTGCCAGTCAAAGCTTCGACTTCAGTAAATCCACCCACGCCACCTTCGCGACCAGCATCAAGACGGTCTTTACCAACAGCGCCCTCGCCCTGCTGTTCTGCATTATTTTCCTTTCAAACTTTGGCTACGGCGCCTTCGACCCGCTGGAGTCGTTCTTCTACCGCGATGTCCTGCATGTCGGTGTTGAGTGGATGGGCTGGCTCTCGTCGGCCAGCGGTGTGGGCGCGGTGCTGGGTGCCGTGCTCGCGCTCCGCTTGCCGCCGCACCTGGTCAACCTTAAGACGCTGCTCGTGGCGCTCATGTCCGTGGGCCTGGGAAGTCTGCTCTATGTGGGGACGCCGTACGTGGGCGTGGCCCTCGTCGGCCAGATCGCCCTGGGCATAGCTTGGGGTGTCGTCAACCCGCTCCACAACACCATCGTGCAAACGACGGCTCCGCTCGAGCAGCTTGGTCGCGTGAACTCGGTCATGGGCTTTGGCAACATGTTCGCCGGCGTGGCCCCTCTGGCGGTTGCACCGTGGCTGGCGGCAGCATTTGGCGTACAACGGACACTCGTGGGGGCAGGCATGGTCGTGACGGCGGTCCCTGCGGCGTTGCTGCTGTTTGGACGAAATCATTTGGATTGTGCCGCAAGGCAGTAAAAACCATCACAACATTCGATGAAAATCGCGATTGTGCCGAAAAACATCGAATGTTGTGATGGTTTGCGCCCCGGGCCAGGCCACCCTTCGGGTCCGGCCACCACAGAGGGGCCAGGCACCTTTGTGGTGGTTTTTGCTTTGACAGGTCGCCCCTGCGTCTTGGTATACCATGTACGCCGTTCACGACCACACCCCACACCGCCGCACAACCCAGAAAGGCCCCCATGGACACCACCTTCAGCCACATCAAAGCCGTGTTCTGCGATATCGACGGCACGCTGCTCACGAGCCAGCACACGGTGTCCCCGCGTACCGCGGCGGCGATCCGCGCCCTGCGCGAGCGCGGCGTGCTCTTTGGCCTGTGCACCGGGCGCGACGCCCACGCGACCGAGGCCATGTACGAGCTCTGGGGCATCGAAGGTCTGGTGGACGTGCTCGTGGGCTGCGGTGGCGCCGAGGTCATCGACCGCGCGCACGACATCAACGAGCTGAGCTATCCGCTGCCGGGCGAGACCATCGCACGAATCTGCAAGCATATGGCGGACCTTCCTGCAACGCCCGTCTGCCCCCGAGACGGCGTGTTCTACGTACCCGAGAGCAACGCGTGCGTCGAGCACCTGTCGCGCGTCGACGGCGTGCCCTACAAGGTGGTCGATTTTGCCGAGTTCTTGCGCGAGCCGCAGCCCAAGGTGATGTTTACCATGGCGCCCGAGGTGATGCCGCAGGTGATTGAGCGGGCGTCGACGTTTGCCGATGACACTGTTAAGGCGGCGGCTCTGCAGACCACGCAGTGGCTCTACGAGTTCATGGACCCTCGCGTGTCCAAGACGCGCGGCCTTGTGCGCGCGGCGGAGCTCAGCGACATGAAGCTCCAGGACATCTGCGTGTTTGGCGATGCGGACAACGACACCTGCATGGTGGCTGACGCCGGCGTGGGCGTGGCCATGGCAAATGGCAGCGACGCCACCCGCGCCGCCGCCGATTTTGTAACCGCCAGCAACGACAAAGACGGCATCGCGATCTTTATCGAGGAACATCTGCTGTAGCGCAGGGGAGAACCACCACAAAGGGGACAGGCTCTTTTGCGGTGGCCTCAGGCGATTTGGGCGAATTGATACCTAAAATCTGTGTGAAAATTCAAATATTGTTGTCTGAACATCATGTTTCTAACCACCGATGGGTTTAAGATATTCTCATCAATTTGATAGGATATTCATCCCGGTTAATGACCTATCGTTCACGGTCGATTTTCGACCGTTCACAGGATGTCTGCTCTTGAGCAAAATGTTGTGCAAATAAATAAAATGCTATTAAAAAACTGATAACTAGCTTAATTACCAGTAGAAATAGATATTTCATAGCGAATAAACGAAGGTTAATCCAAGCAAATGTCAAGAGAATTGAGAATTCTCTACAAAACTATCGGTATTTTTGCTTAGATGTTCAAACAATCGTTATAATATGTACTATAAGCGTGCGCAATTACAGGTTGCGCAGATACGTTTGATAGTGAAAGAGTAAGATCGCGGTCTCTTGGGGAGGAGACATCGATGAAAGCGAATTCAGAAAAAACTAAGCAGAGTAAAAAAGCGACGCGCCGTGTACTGGCAGGCGTTTTGTGCGGAGCCTCCGTTTTGAGCCTGGTACTGTCGCTCGTTATGCCCCCGATCTCGCAGGCCATCGCCAACGATGCCCAGACAGTTTCTACCGCGGAAACTGTAATGGGGGGGGGTTCCTCAAGTGAGTCCGCTGCTGTAGGTAACACCAGCGAGGATGCCGAAAACCAGAATAGCGACGAGACCGATGGCGGCGAGTCTGGCTCTTCAAATAGTGTTGAGCAGGCTCAGAGTGCGAATGCGGCTTCAGCGGGAGCGACGGCCACCGTGAAGCCGGGAATTTACGTTCCCACGTCTATCGGTATCGGTACGAATATCAATGTCTCAACCCCTGATCCCGGCGTGGCCACCTACGTCGGCCGCGACATGTACATCGGTGGTAAGCCGAGCGATAAGCCGAGCGACGGCACTATCGATCTTGATGCGGACAACGCCCCCACCGGCTCATATGCCGCTGAGGCGGAGGGCCTTACCGTGGTCCGTGGCAAGCTTGCCATGAATCCACTCAAAGAGAGCTGGCCCTATAATAATAGTGGCGGCGCTGGTTTCCGCTTTGGCACCGTTGGTTTTGGTTCCCAGTTCCGTCCTGTCTACGGCAGCACCGTGCTTGCGGTCGCCGGAATCGACAGTGCGATCACCAAAATGAGCGTTGGTTACAACGGCAACTTGCCGGGGGCGACTACCGTTGGCGCTTGGAACAAAGGCGCTTGGGTCGGACAGCAGAGACCTTCTGAGGGCGCGACTCCTTCCGGCTTTGCCTACACCGCGCAAATCGCAGGCCCCATCACATACTGGCGCGATAGCGACTATAAACGCCAGTCTGTGGTGACAATGCAGGGTAATTGGTACGAGGGCTTGTCTGCTCTGGAAAGCACCCTGTTCAATAAAGCTGTTGATTTGACTAATGTCAACGGTAGCGATTATTCGAGCTATAACGGTACAAATGGATACCTCTCGAAGCTATCGAAACAGCTCGACTCGTTTGAAGATACCGGCGAGGTGGATGTCAACGGCTTTGCAGAGCCTAATAGCAACTACGTCATCAACAAGTACAATAACGACGGAACAAGCTATACACTCAAATTCGATGGTAGCGACGATGGTAGCGGCAAGTCTGTTTCCGGTGCGCTCGATACCGGAATCCCGGGCAATAAGATTCGCAACACCGAGCGACTCATCACCTTTACCGGCGATGGAACTTCTATGCAACAGGTCTTCACCATCGCCGGTTCCGAGCTCTCCAACTGGAAGGATGGCGTCTACTACCGCGGCGTCGACTTTAAGTTCACCAATATCCCCGAAGGCGCATCCATTGTCGTGAACGTTACAGGTACTAATCCTGTCGAGTTCCACAACGGCTGGCGCTTCTGGTGGGGAGATACAGAAATATCTCGCGGTTACGAGAGTCAGTACGCCAAGAAAGACCTTGACGCGAAATACTCGCTGGCCTCCCAGTCCATCATGTGGAACTTCGTCGATACCACCAGCCTTACCATTCGAGGCGGCATCGCGGGAGAGGACCGCGCGGACTGGGGATACAGTGGCACAGTCAGCGGTGCTAAGTGGACTGACGACGATCCTGCGGCGGCTATGATCGGATCGATTCTCGTTCCCAACGGAAGTTTCGACGACCATGTGACTACCAACGGTCGCGTTTATGTGGGCGTCGATTTCTCAATGAACAGCCCGAAGGTTGCCGCAGCATTTGGTGAGGGTAACTCGGCTTCCGTCATCGATATGGATCAGGAGCGTCACAACTTCCCGTGGTCCGGGTCGTATACACCGAACGGCTCTGCCATTGCGTGGAGCAAGGTCGACGCTGCGGACGGCAAGACGCCGCTTTCTGGTTCCTCGTGGGCTATCTATGGTTCTGTCAAGGATGCTGTCGCGGGCGAAAATGCTATTGTGACGGTGACTGACGATGGCGCAAATGATTACGCTTCGGGTGATGGCAAGCTTCAGTTCAACTATTTGAATCAGAAAGCGGATTTAACTGCCGAAATTTCTGATATGAACCCTGCCTTTACCTACTACATCAAAGAGGTGACAGCGCCGGAGGGCTACCAGAAGTCGGACACCATCTACTACGCAACCATGAACAATACCGGCGAGCAGGTGAACTATGTTCAGGGTTATGTGGATACGACGAACAACAACTTGCTGGTTCCGTTCGAGAATAACTCCACGGGTGCCATTCCCAACGCCAGGATCACCGGTACGGTGTCTTGGACCAAGGTGGCGGAGGACGACACAAAACACACTCCTTTGCCTGGTTCTGAGTGGAAGCTCACCAAGAAAAAGGACGCCGATGGTACGGCCGACCAGTCCTGGACCGTGATCGACCGAGAGAGCGACCAGTCGACTTCGAGCGATACCACGTGGGCAGACACCGACACCGCGCCTGGCAAGTTCACGCTCGAGGGTCTGCTGCCGGGTACGTACACGCTTGTTGAGACCCAGGCTCCGTTTGGCTACAACTTGAACACCACGGTTTATGAGTTCACGGTGTCCAACGAGGACGGTTCCGTCACGTGGACCGAGGGAAAGAGTCCGACGATTGACGGGAACAACGTCTACATTTCCGACGCCCTTACCACTACGTCCGTGAAGATCCCGGTGACCAAATCTGTTCGCAATACGGACTGGCCGAAGGGCGATAAAGACAAATATGTGCCGTTCGAGTTCAGCATCGAGGCTACGGGGGCAAATAAGGATAGCGCGCCTAAGCTTGATCCGACGACTATTTCCGTCGCTCCCGCAGCGGGCTCCACCAAGGTCAACGACATCGTGGCATCCTTTGGCGGTATCTCGTTCTCCAAAAAGCACCTCGCCAAGATCAACGATTCGAACCCGACTGGCGCCAAGACCTACACCTACACGGTGAAGGAGGTCGCGCCTACCACCGGTGCCATCGACAAGCTTCGCTACTCCAAGGCCGAGTACCAGGTGGCCGTCACGGTGAAGGCCGTCATGGATGAGACCACTGGCAAGTACTCCGACCTCACCACCTCCACCACGGTCACGCAGGTGAAGGACGACATGGGCAACACCGTGAGTAACACCATCGGCAAGGACGCCGCGCCCGACGCCATTCCCGCCTCCACCTTCACCAACACCTACTCCACCACTCTGCCTCTTTCCGGTATGTCGGGCGTCACTGTGACATACCTTGCCGGCGCGGCGGTGCTTTGCGCTGCTGTGGCCTGGATGCACGTTCGTCGCAAGGCGAGCGCGAGGGGAGGTGAGCGTCGTGAATAAGAAAGTTTGCTCCTTCCCGATCTTGTTTGCGCTGCTTGCCCTCCTGATCGGCACCTGCGCGGTTGTGTTCCCCGCTTCCGCGCAGGCCGCGCCGACCTCGACCGGTTCCATCACGGTGGGCGGCACCGTGGCGAGCAGCTACGACGCCTTCCAGATCTTTAGCGCCAACGTCGTCGACGGCGACAGCGACGCCAAGATCGCTACCGACCTCGCCTGGGCAAGCGACACCGTGCGCGACGCCGCGCTGCCTGTGCTGCACAGCGCCGGTATGCCCAAATCCCAGACTACCGCGCAGGAAGCTGCCGAGTGGCTCAACACCGATTCCCACCTTACGAGCGCGCTGAGCGCACAGCTCGCTCGTTCCCTCCAGAGCTCTGGCGCCGTGTCCGTGGCCCTTAACGCGGGCACGACGGCCGAGCTGCCCTGCGGCTACTGGCTCATCGTCGCCGACGACGACGCCATCGCCCAGGGCGAGGCCGGCACCGCGCCGATCATGGCCCTGGTCGGCGGCAGCGCCGTCACCGTCAAGCCCAAGGCGGCGACGCCCAAGGTCGCCAAGCATGTGCTGGAGGACAGCACCGCCGCCTGGCAGAAGGCCGCCGACGCCACGGTCGCCGACGACCTGTACTGGCGCCTCTCGGCCACGGTCCCGGCGGGGCTCACGGCCTACGACACCTATACGGTGCGGTTCGTCGACACCATGAGCGCGGGGCTCGACCCCTCCAAGGTCGCCGCGAGCATGCGCGTGTACGTGGCGGCGGGCGCGGACGGCGGCTTTGACGCCGTCTCGGCCGGCAAGGACGGCCGCGCCGGCACCGATCCCGCGAAGGGTTGGACCGATATCACGGCCCAGTGCGCCACCAAGGTAGCGGTCGACGGCAAGACCTTCACCGTGCGCACCGGCGACCTCATCGCCGCGCTCGGCGGGGCCGACGCCTTCACCGCGGGCGCCCGCGTGGTCGCCGTGTACAACGCGCCGCTCAGCAGCGCATGCAGCCACGGCATCGCGAAGGGCAACCCCAACGAGGTCTACCTGCGCTACCCGCGCTCTCCCTTTGCCGACCAGTCCGGCGATGCCGGCTTCACCCGCACGCCGAGCGACGATGCGTGCGCCTACACCTGGGATCTCGCGCTCACCAAGCGCAGTAGCGACGGCGACAAGCCGCTTTCCGGGGCGGTTCTGAGTATTACCGACGACCGCGGTCGCACGCTGTCGGCCGACGGCACGTGGGATGCGGAGGGCAAGGCCACCGTCGCCACGGGCGAGGACGGCCGCGCGACCGTCTCGGGCGTGGACTCGGGCAAGCTGGAGGTCCGTGAGCTCAAGGCACCCGAGGGCTACACCGCCTTTAAGGGCACGCGCTCCGTGACGGTCAAGGCCGAGGGCCTGGACGTCGACCAGGTGGCCGCCGCCAAGCCCAAGCTCACCATCATGGCCGAGTCGCCCCTGCGCGCCGACAGCGCGGACGGGTCGACGGGCAGCTTGGAGGCGTCGCTCATCAACACGCCTACCGGCACACCCCCTAGCATTACCACCGGAGGCTTTATGCCCTCGACTGGCGATATGGCAATGTACGCCGCGGCCGCCGCAGCGGTCGCCGGAGCCGCGCTCATCGTGGTCGCGCTCCTGGTCAAGCGGGGAGGTGGCAGCCATAAAGAGTAGCTGGCAGCCCCACAGAGAGCGGGGCGAGACGTAGCGAAGTAGATGCTAAGACACAGACAGACAGATTTAGATCAAATGGAATTCGAGCAGAAAGCAGAGGAAAAGAAGATGAGCATGAGCAAGAACATCGCACGCCTGGCAGTGACGGCAGGCCTCACGGCAGCGCTGAGCTTCGGCGGCGTGATGGCCCCGGTCACGATGGCGTTTGCTGAGGGCGGCTCGACTTCGGACAACAGCATTACCATCACGCAGAATAAGGACAACGCGGCTACCACTTTCAAGGCATACCAGATCTTTAAAGCCGATGTTGTGGATTCTACTGAGGCGGAGGCGACTGACAAGATCGTCTCCAACGTCAAGTGGGCCGACGGCGTAGGCGATGACGCCCAGAAGGCCATTATCGAAGCCATTAATGACACTGCGTTGCAGGATGGTGCCAGTCCGGAGGATGTCGCCAACTGGTTGACCAAGAATGTGCAGGGTACCACCAAGACGACACGTGTCGACAAGGACAGCGTTCTCAATAAAATTGCCAAGGTTGTTAAGGACAAGGTCACGCCGACGGGCAATTCGTTTAGCGCGGGCACTGCTTTTAAGCCTATGAATGCTGACAATACTCCCAACACGGGCTATTACCTCTTCCTGACCGATGACACCAGCATTGGCCAGTTGACCGAGAACAAGAAGAACACTGGTACTTCTCCGATTTTTGCTGTTGTTGGCGGTGATCCCGTGGTCGTTGCCGAGAAGACCAGCATTCCTACCGTCAGCAAGCAGATCCTCGATGACACTAAGGACAAGACGGCCGATAGCGCTTCAACGGGTGACTGGAAGAACATGGGCGATGCCTGGATTGGGCAGGTAATCGACTACAAGTTGACTGGTACTGTTGCGGACAATATTGCATCGTATGATACATATCAGTACGAATTCCAAGATACGCTGAGCAAAGGTCTGGATGTTCTGAAGGATGCCAATGACAACCCGTTGAATCTTAAGGTTTATATCGTTAAAAAAGACGGCACTCATGCTGAGGTCAAGTATGATGCTAGCAAGGGCTATACGGCAACTGCGACCAAGGACAAGAATTCCAAGAAAGAACTGCTCAAGGTCTCTTTTGCTGACCTTAAGGCCATCGAAGATACCAACGACGCTAGCATTGCAGCCGGTGACATTGAAAATGTCGTTGTGACCTATCAGGCTACACTCACCAGCGAGGCCGAATACACGGCCGCCGGTAACACTAACGAGGTCAAGCTTGTCTACTCCAACGATCCCATGTCTAACGGCACCGGCACTTCCGAATCGAAGAAGGTCGCTGATTACGTCTTCGGCTTCGATGTCACTAAGATCGACCCGAAAAACTCGTCTGCGAAACTCGATGCTGGCTTTACGGTCAAAATGATTAAGGAAGGGTCCAATAAAAGCGTTGAAAAATGGTTGAAGCGAGACGGCAGCTTCAGTAATAACGAAAATGACGCTTACACGTTTGAAACTACGGAGGCTGGCAACAAGGTCTCTATTCCCGGACTTGTTGCAGGCACATATCTGATTTCTGAGAGCAAGACACCTGCGGGCTACAACACCATTGCCGACTTCGAAATCACGGTGGCGCCTGAATACAATACAGACGGCACGCTTGAAAAGCTCAATGTGACGTCCAATTCCAGCATGGCCACTCCTAAGACTGATAAAAATGTGACCACGACCAAGATCCCCGTTACCATCCAGAACAAGAAGGGCTCTGGCCTTCCGCTCACCGGTCTCAACGGCGTGACCTTCACTTGGATTGCTGGTGGCGCGGTGCTGTGCATTGGCGTGGCTCACCTCATCCGCAGCCGTAAGCAGGCTGAGGAGTCCGAGCAGGAGTAACGCTCGCTCACCCATCCCTTTGGCAGGTGGGATGTGATGGCCATGAGACTTGCGGACACTTTTCTCGTCCATCCACGTTCTTGCTTTGCCATTCTCTTTTTGGGGCAGACTCCACACTGGAGTCTGCCCCGTTTTTTTGGGATAACGCAGGCAGCCTCCATCGTCCGATGCGGGCACGTTCGTCATCGCGTTTCTTGACTCGTATGAGGTTCGGTTTAAGGTCCGTAGGCGCACGCGCGGTGCGGACGGTGGACGGCATTTGCGCCGCAACAAGCGCAAATAAGAATGCCCGGGGTTAGAGGCCCGGGCATTTAACAAAACCAGAAAACTAGGCCGCCCGCGCTCTCTTTCATTTACGCGGGATGCGTCGTTTCCTATTGACATTGTATCCCGAACTGCTCTGCTGATTCGCGATATTTTGAAAACTCAAATACGGGCCTATGCCCGGCGGGGGAGCCTTCCAATCGGCTATTATTTGTTCAGACAACCTGAGTTGTAAAGGAGTGACCGGCGATGGTGCAGGGCGCCAAACATATGAAGAGCAATAACGCCGCGGACAACGGCGGCTCAAGCCCTCAGCCCAAACCTCAACCAAAGCCCAAGCGCCGCCGTAAGCGACTGCCGCGCTGGGCCGACCGTCTCATCACCATCGTCATCATCCTTATTGGCGTGGGCCTTATGACCTGGCCGTGGATCTTGGACCGGCTCGAGGCCTCGGGCGTGTTCAACCAGATCAGCACGGTGTCCAGCACCGTGGACGCGCTGTCTGCCGAGGAGCGCGAGCGCATCCTGCTCCAGGCGCGCTCCTTTAACGAGCAGCTGGCGGGCGAGGCCACCGAGCTCCCCGCCGACCAGATCGAGCCCTACGCTCAGCAGCTCATCTTTGACCGCGACCCCATGATGAGTTGGGTCGAGATCCCTTCCATCGACGTGAGCATGCCTATCTACCACGGCACGAGCGAGGAAGTCCTTATGGCGGGCGTCGGCCACCTGGAGGGCACGAGCCTGCCGGTGGGCGGCACCTCGACGCATTGCGTGCTCACCGCGCACTCGGGCATGCGCAACCTGAGCATGTTCGACGACATCCACTCGCTGGAGCCCGGCGACCTGGTGCTGCTGCACACCATGAACAAGACGCTCGCCTACAAGATGGTGGACTCCGAGGTGGTGCTGCCCGAGGAGATGGAGTCGCTGACCATCGAGCCCGGCGCCGACAAAGTGACGCTCGTTACCTGCACGCCCTACGGCGTGAACGACCATCGCCTGCTGGTGCATTGCGTGCGCACCAAGTACAACAAGAAGGACGTCGACAAGCAAAAGTCGCTGGCCGGCCGCCACTGGGGCAAGCGCGAGTTTGCCGTGCTCATCGTGGTCGTGGCCATTGTGCTGTTGCTGCTGGACATCGTGATCCACGCGGTCCGCAAGCGCCGTAAGGCCAAGGCCTCGGCATAAGACATCGTTCAGAACCACCGCAATGGGGGACAGGCACCTTTGTGGCGGTCGGGGACTTCCAAACCATCACAACATTCGATGAAAATCGCGATTTTGGCGAAAAACGTCGAATGTTGTGATGCTTTTCGTTGTGGGCGGGACGGTTTTCGCTATGGACGGTGCGGTTTCGCTGCAGAACCGCCGGCCCGCCGCTTGCCAGCCCGCCGCCCTCGTTACGTTTTCGCTGCATTTGGGTAAAGCACCTGCTCCAAGCGGCGTTGCCTTGTATACTAGAGCGGTTTATCTGTTATGCGGAAGGGAGCGCCTATGGCACTCAGCGAGAAAGATGTGCGCGGCATCGCCGAGTACGCAAAGATCGCACTGACCGATGACGAGCTCACCCAGATGACGTCCTACATGAACGACGCCGTCCAGATGCTCGAGCCCGTCTTGCAATATGACTTGCCCGACGTGGAGCCCACGTTCCATCCCATCGGAAGCCTGTCCAACGTGATGGGCGACGACCTGCGCGAGCCCGAGCGCGACCTGCCGCTCGACGTTGCGCTCGAAAACGCCGGCAGCGCGCGCGACCGCTACTTCCGCGTGCCGTCCATTTTGGGAGAGGGGGAGAGCGAGTAATGGCGCTAAGCTTCGATTCCCTTACCGCCGCCCAGATTGCCGCGGGCGTTGCCGCCGGCGACTTTACCGCTACCGAGGTGGCCCAGGCCTCCCTTGCCGCCATCGAGGCGCGCGAGGGTGGGGTCCAGGCATTCCTGCAGGTGGCGCCCGAGCTCGCGCTCGAGGCCGCTGCGCGCGTGGATGCCGACCGTGCCGCAGGCAAGACATTGCCCCCGCTCGCGGGCGTGCCGCTGGCCATTAAGGACAACATGAACCTCGTGGGCACGCGCACTACCTGCGCTTCTCGCATGCTCGAGGATTACCAGAGCATCTACACCGCTACCTGCGTCCAGCGCATGCTCGATGCCGGCTGCCTGCCCATGGGCAAGGCCAACATGGACGAGTTTGCCTTTGGCAGCTCCACCGAGAGCTCGGCGTTCCACCGTACCAACAACCCCTGGGATACCGAGCGCGTGCCCGGCGGCTCCTCGGGCGGCTCCGCTGCCGCCGTCGCCGCGGGCGAAGTCGCGCTTTCGTTGGGCTCGGACACCGGCGGCTCCATTCGCCAGCCGGCGTCGCTGTGCGGCGTGGTGGGCTTTAAGCCCACGTATGGCGCCGTGAGCCGTTACGGCGTGGTTGCCTTTGGCTCGTCGCTCGACCAGGTGGGCCCCTTTGGCCGCACGGTCGAGGATGTCGCGCTGGCCATGAACGCGCTTACCGGTGCGGGCCACGATCCGTACGACTGCACCAGCCAGGATTGCGCCGTCGACTTTACCGAGCACCTCAACGACAGCATCGAGGGCAAGCGCGTGGGCATTATCCCTGCGTTTATGGAGGCCGAGGGCCTGACGCCCGAGGTCAAGGCCGCTGTTCATCGCGCCGCCCAGGAGCTGCAGAACCAGGGCGCCGAGCTGGTCGAGGTCGACCTGCCGCACCTGGATGCCGCCATCGCTGCCTACTACGTCATCGGCCCGGCCGAGGCGTTCTCAAACCTGGCCCGCTTCGACGGCATTCGCTACGGCTATCAGGAGGAGGGCTGCGCCAACCTGTCCGACCAGAGCTCGCTTTCGCGCGCCCACGGCTTTGGTGCCGAGGCCAAGCGCCGCCAGATGCTCGGCGCCTACCTGCTGAGCTCGGGCGTGTACGACAAGTACTACTACGCTGCGCAAAAGGCCCGCACGCTCATCACGCAGGACTACGACGCCGCGTATGCCAAGGTGGACACCATCCTCATGCCCGCCTCGCCGCGCACGGCCTTTAAGTTTGGCGAGATCAGCGACCCCACGCAGATGTACCTCTCCGACCTGTACACCATCTCGCTCAACATTTGCGGCAACGGCGGTATCTCGGTGCCGCTGGGCCTGGGCGAGGACACCAAGCTGCCCGTTTCTGCCCAGCTGGTTGGTCCGGCCTTTAAGGACCGTCAGCTGCTCACGTTTGCCCGCGCCCTGGAGCGCGGCTTTGCCGATGCCGCTACGGGTGCGCCCGCGCTTTCCGTCGCGCCCGATTTTGCCGGGAAGGGAGGCGAGCTGTAATGAAGGAGCTTTCCGAGGTCCTGCAGGATTGGGAGGCCGTGATCGGCCTGGAGATCCATACCGAGCTCACCGCACTCGATACCAAGATGTTCTGCAACTGCAAGCTCAGCCACGATGACGAGCCCAACGCCAACGTGTGCCCGGTGTGCCTGGGCCTGCCCGGCGCCCTGCCGGTGCCCAACAAGCGCGCCATCGAGAGCATCGTCAAGGCCGGTCTCGCCACCAACTGTGAGATCCAGCGTCACTCGATGTTCTATCGCAAGCACTACTTCTATCCCGATATGGCCAAGAACTTCCAGACCACGCAGGGTCCGGTCGCCTTTGCCATGTACGGTCACCTGGATCTGGATGTGACCGGTCGCGGTGCCGCCGAGCGCCCCGACTGCGCGTTTGGCGAGGCCGAGGCCCAGAGCCTGGCGAGCGCTTCGGCCAACGCCGAGGGCCTGTCCACGTCCATGACGTCGACCATGCGTGAGGGCAACCAGCGCGCCGGCCATCTGGCCAGCTATGACGCGTCCAACCTGCAGATGCCCGAGCGTCGCGAGGACGGTTCCTACACGGTGCCCATTCGCATCCTGCGTATCCACATGGAGGAGGACGCCGCCAAGATGGTGCACGTGGGCGGTGCCGAGGGCCGCATTACCGCCGCGGCCGAGTCGCTCGTCGACTACAACCGCTGTGGCACGCCCTTGATTGAGCTCGTGACTGAGCCCGATTTGCGCACGCCCGAGGAAGCGCGCCTGTTTATGGAGAAGCTCCGTCGCATCTTTGTGACGCTGGGCATTTCGGACTGCTCCATGGAGAAGGGTTCCATGCGCTGCGACGGCAACGTGTCGCTGCGCCGCCGCGGCGAGACCAAGCTGGGCACCAAGACCGAGCTCAAGAACCTCAACTCGTTTAAGAGCCTGCACGACGGCCTTGCCTACGAGATTTGCCGCCAGGCCGAGGTGCTCGAGGAGGGCGGCATCATCTATCAGGAGACCCGCCACTGGGAGCCCAGCCGCAAGCGCACCGTGGTTATGCGTGTGAAGGAGACGGCCGACGACTATCGTCTGTTCCCCGATCCCGACCTGGCGCCGTTCGACCTGGACGACGAGTTCATCGACCGCTGCCGTGGCGAGATCCCCGAGCTGCCCGATGCCAAGCGTGCCCGTTTTGAGGCCGATTTTGGTATTAAGACGGCCGATGCCGAGCAGATCGCCGGCGACCCCGAGTTTGCCGAGTTCTTTGAGGCCGCCGCTGCCGGCATGGCTGGCAAGGAGGCTCAGACGGTCGCAAACCTGCTGGTGAACGAGATGATTGCCTACCTTAAGGGCGCCGGCGTCTCGCTGACCGAGTCTGGGATCGCGCCGGCTCAGGTGGCAGCTCTTGCCAAGCTACTGGCGACCGATGCCATCAGCTCCAACCAGGCGCACGAGGTCTTTGAGGCCATGGCCCAGACCGGCGACGACCCCAACAAGATCGTCGACGAGCGTGGTATGCGTCAGGTGAGCGATGCCGGCGCGCTGCAGCCGATCGTGGACGAGGTGCTGGCAAACTGTGCCGATCAGGCGCAGCAGTATCGTGACGGCAACCAGAAGGTCATCGGCTTTTTGGTGGGCCAGTGCATGAAGGCGAGCCGCGGCAAGGGCAACCCGAAGCTCTTCAACGAGTTGCTGAGAACGTCGCTCTCGTAAACGGGAACCCGGGAGCCCCGGCAGGGTGGGTGCTTCCTCAAAATTTCGAACAGTCCTGCGCAAGACGAAGGCCACATTAAGTGGCCTTCTTTGCGTGCGGAACTCATTTTGAGCAAGCACCCGCCCTGCCGGGGCTCCCGGGTTCTGCAACGACTCGGCCGTTCGGGTCAGGTGGGCTGATAGGAAAGATGGTGACGGAGGCGCAAAATGCGCCTCCGCCTTTTGAATGTGATGAAAGTGTGGCGAAATGAGCTTAAAACTTCCGTAAATGTGATAAATGTCACATTTTACCTAGGGTAAAATGTGGGAAATATCACGTTTACGGAAGTTTCTTTGCGGGAGGTTCGGTCATGCAGCGAGATATCATTGCCAAGCTTAACGCTTGGAAAGCGTCAGAATATCGTAAGCCGCTTATCCTTAAGGGGGCGCGCCAGGTTGGAAAGACGTGGGCGCTTAAGGAGTTCGGCCGAACCTCGTACCTCAATTTTGTGTATCTGACGCTCGAGGAGCCGTCACCTGGGGTACAGAGCGAGTACGCTCAGTTTTTCGAAGGTACGCGCGATCCTCGACGGATCATCTCAAATCTTTCCCTGGCACTTGGACAGCCTATCGAGCCCGGCGAAACGCTGCTTATTATTGATGAGATCCAGGATTGTCCTTCTGCAGTCGGCGCCCTTAAATACTTCTGTGACGAGGCCCCCGAGTATCACGTCGCATGCGCAGGGTCTTTGTTGGGCGTTCGCTTGTCCCGTGAGACCAGCGCTTTTCCGGTGGGAAAGGTCGAGTTCATGGAGATGCGCCCCATGAGCTTTTCCGAGTTTCTGAAAGCCGAGGGCGCTGCAAACTACGACGAATACCTTGGCGGCCTGGATCAGATCGAGACAGTGCCCGATTTCTTCCATGTCCGTCTCGTCGAGCATCTTCGTCGTTATTTTGCATGCGGCGGCATGCCAGAGGCTCTTGGCCGGTGGGTGGAGACGGGCGATATCGTTCAGGTCGATAAGGTGTTGTCTGATCTCTTGGATTCCTACGAGCGCGATTTTGCCAAGCATGGTGGCCGTGCGCAGTTCGCCAAGCTTTCACAAATATGGAACTCGATTCCAGCTCAGTTGGCGCGCGAGAACAAAAAGTTCGTTTGGGGTGCGGTGCGCGAGGGGGCTCGTGCTCGAGAATACGAGGATGCTCTGGAATGGCTTGCCGATGCTGGGCTCATCACGGCGGTTCGCCTTAATGCTGCCGGTGGTGTGCCGCTCTCTGCGTACGATGACCTCAAGGCATTTAAAGTCTACTGTCTTGATGTCGGCTTGCTGCGCCGCATGGCAAGGCTGGATGCGTCCGCTTTTGCCATCTCGGATGCGCTATTTTCGGAGTTCAAAGGTTCGTTCGCCGAGAACTATGTGCTTCAGGCATTACTTTCACAGTTAGATGCTGCTCCGCGTTATTGGACAAACGAGAAGCCGAAGCACGAAGTCGATTTTTTGATTCAAGTCGGAAACGAAATCGTTCCCGTCGAGGTCAAATCGGGAGAGGTCGTTCATTCCAAGAGCCTTAAGTACTATGCCGACAAGCATGCGGAGACGACTCCATTGAGGGTCCGCTACTCACTTAAGAACCTAAAGCTCGACGACGGGGTGCTCAACATTCCGTTGTATTTGGCTGATCGATCTGTCCCTCTTATCAAAAAGGCGCTTGATTGTGCGCATCTTGACGTTTAGATCCTGGGTGAGCTGACGGGCGGCGGCTAATTAATCGCTCCGTTACGGCCAGGGAGCGTGGGCCTTAGCGATGCTTGCTTCGCCAAGCCGTGGGTGTCATGCCGGTGTATTGTTTGAAGGCTTGGGCGAAGGCGGCCTGCTGAGGGTAGCCTAGACGCTCTGCCACCTGCGCTATCGTGAGCGCGCTATCGGCCAAAAGGTCTTGCGCCCGCTCCATGCGGCGCCTTCGTATGTAGGCGCCCAGGGACTCGCCGGTTTGGGCCTTAAAGGTGGCGCATAGTTTGGAGCGGCTTGTGTAGAGCCTCTCGGCCACCTCGTTGATACCCACACGTCTGCCTTTGTCGAGCGCGCGCTCAATCATTGCCGTTGCTTCTTCGGCAATGGTTATGCTGACGCGTGTGCCTGCCGCCTGCCGCGCCTGCTTGTGGGCCGCGCACGAGCAGGCGAGCTCCGCGACCATGGTCTCCACGATGCCCTGCATATAGACGTGTCCGCCTACGGTGCGGGCGCGGTCCTCGTTAATCCGGCGCAGCGTGTGGCAGATGGCAGACGTCGCTTCCTCGTGCCATGGCTCGGCAAACGCCTCAAAGATTCCCGCGAACTCGGTGGGATAGCGGTGCTCCAGTTCGTCAAAATATCCAGGCAAAAAGAGCACCGAGCGCGAGTGATAGAGCTCCCCCGCAAACAGCGGGCTTAACTCCTCACCACAGCTATCTTGGATAAAGCTGCAAACGGCATTGTTTGGCCACGGTCCATGCAATGGTTTGAGGTTCGCGGGCGTTATGCCAGCCTCGGGCATGCATGTAAGTGTGGGCGCGCTGACTTCGCTCACGCAGGCGTATGGCTCGGGTGTGTATTCGGCCAGGTACATATCGTGCGTCGGGGTGATGAAATGCTCCATGACGATGCAGGCGGGGGAGAGAGGCATGATCCATGCGCGGCCGTGCGCCCGGTCGTTTGCCACCTCGCCGGTAAAGACGGCGCCCTTGCTGGTAAGCTCCAGGCCAAACTGCTCAAATTGCGGTGCGTAGAGCTCGGTTATGTCGGTCGCTGCCCGCCGTATTTGCAAAAGCGTCCCTTTCCTTTGCAGAAACGTCCACGCCTGGCTTGATTTTGAGCCATGGCTAACACATCAATGATAAGTTGAATACGGTTAACTCTCAAGCCGTTAGAAAGGAATCTCATGGCAAAGGGATCAAAAAGGGAAGGCGGCGGTATCGGCGAGCTGCTTGCATATGCCGGCGACCGTAAATTCCTAACGTATTTGGGCATGGCGCTCTCGGCGCTCTCGCAGCTGCTGAGCTTTGGCCCGTACGTGTGCATTTGGCTTGTCGCGCGCGATCTGATTGCCGTGGCACCTAACTGGAGCGAAGCCACTAACATCGCGATGTACGGTTGGTGGGCCGTGGGGTTTGCCCTGGCAAGCATCGTAGCTTATTTCGTGGGGCTCATGTGCACGCATCTGTCCGCGTTTCGCTGCGCGTCCAATATCCGCAAGACTACGAGCGAGCACCTGCTTAAGCTGCCGCTTGGCTATTTTGACACGCACGCCACCGGTGAGCTGCGCCGTATTGTAGACGGATGCGCCGCCTCCACCGAGACCCTGCTCGCGCACATGCTGCCCGATATCGCAGGCGCCGCCGCCATGGTCGTGGGCCTGCTCGTATTGCTTTTCGCCCTCGATTGGCGCTTGGGCGCGGCATGCCTTATCTCGGTCGTCGTTTCGTTTGGCGCCATGGCCACCATGATGGGCGGCAAGGGCGGCGAGTTTATGAAGGCCTACATGGGGGCGCTGGTCAAGATGAACAAGACCGGCACCGAATACGTACGAGGCATCCCCGTGGTCAAGGTGTTTCAGCAGACGGTCTACTCCTTTAAGGCTTTCCACGATGCGATCGCCGAATACGCCGACATGGCACAAAACTATGCGGGCACGTTCTGCCGAGGTCCGCAGGTGCTCAACCTTACCGCGCTCAATGGCCTTGTGACATTCCTGCTGCCCGTGGCGTTGCTGTTGGCGCCGGGCGAGACGGACTTCGCGCATTTTATGGCCAACTTCACGTTTTACGCGATATTTTCGGCCGTGGTGCCGACGGCCATGACCAAGCTCATGTTTGTGGGCGAGGCCTCTCAGATGAGTGCCGATTCGCTGGCTCGTATTCGAAGCGTCATGGATTCCAAGCAGCTCTCCGTGTCCGCCCAACCCAAGCACCCTGCCGGCGGCGACGTGCGATTTGAGGACGTGAGCTTTACGTACGAGGGCGCCGAAGCACCTGCCGTTAGCCATGTGAGTTTCAGTGTTTCCGCGGGTAGCACTCTCGCCCTGGTGGGTCCCTCGGGCGGCGGCAAGTCAACCTGCGCAAGCCTGATCCCGCGTTTTTGGGATGTCTCCTCGGGTCGAGTGCTCGTAGGCGGTGTGGACGTTCGCGATATGGATCCGCACGAGCTTATGGGCCAGGTCGCCTTCGTGTTCCAGACCAACCAGCTGTTCCGGCAAACACTTGCCGATAACGTGCGCGCCTCCAAGCCTACGGCCACTGACGACGAAGTGCGTGCGGCCCTCTCCGCAGCTCAGTGCGACGACATTGTGGCCAAGCTCCCACAGGGCATCAATACCATGCTCGGTGCCGGCGGAGCATATCTTTCGGGCGGCGAGGTCCAGCGCGTGGCACTCGCCCGCGCGATCCTTAAAGACGCGCCTATCGTGGTGCTCGATGAGGCCACGGCGTTTGCCGATCCCGAGAACGAGACGCTCATCCAGCGCGCCTTTAGCAAGCTGGCGGCTGGTCGCACAGTCATTATGATTGCGCACCGACTCTCGACTGTAGTGGGCGCAGACCAAATCGTGGTGCTCAACCAGGGCAGCGTGCAGGAGTCGGGTACCCATGCCGAGTTGCTGTCCCAAGAGGGTCTGTATGCCAAGATGTGGGCCGAATACGAACAGGCCGCGAGTTGGAAGATTACTGCTACGACCGCGGATACCGCCGTCGCGAAGGGAGGCGAGGCCTAAATGTTCGCCTCATTCCAAAAGAAGTATTTCCTATCCGATAAAGGCGTCGCCGGCGTAAAACGCGGCATTTTCTGGACCACGCTCACCAATCTCATTACCATGGCCGGCATGGGCTTTCTATTCCTGGTTATGGCCAGCTTTGTCGAGCATCTCGCCAGCGGGGCTGACCTGCCGGATGCCCTGCCGATCGTGGGCGGCCTCCTGGTCTTTTTCGTGATGCTCTTTGCCTCTAACTGGCAGCAGTATTACTACACCTACTGCATCTTTTACGAGGAGTGCGGCAAGCAGCGTATGGAGATCGCCGAGCGCTTGCGCAAACTGCCGCTGTCGTTTTTTGGTCGTCGTGATCTGGCCGATTTAACCGAGACCATCATGGGCGACGTCCAGGCTATGGAGCACGCCTACAGCCATGTGCTGGGAGAGCTTTGGGGTGCCATCATCGCAAGCGCCATTGTGTTCGTGGCGTCGCTGTTCTTTTGCTGGCAGCTGGCGATTGCGGCGTTTTGGAGCGTTCCCGTGGCCTTTGCCGTGCTGTATCTAACACGCGGCCCCATGACTCCGGTGTTCGATCGCGTGCGTGCCGAGAAGGTCAAGGTTACCGAGGCAATTCAAGAGACGCTCGACTGCGTTCGCGAGATCCGCGCCACCAACCAGGAGGCCCATTATCTTGAGGGGCTCAACGCCGTGATCGATGCCGAGGAGCGCGAGACCACCAAGGGCGAGCTCGCTAACGGGCTTTTGGTCAACTCCGCCTTTGCCATCCTGCGTCTGGGCATTGCCACCACGCTGGTCACGGGTGCCGCGATGGTCGCCTCCGGGCAGGTCGACTTTTTGGTGATATTTGCCTTCCTGCTTATGGTGAGCCGTATCTATGCGCCCTTTGACCAGGCGTTAATGTTAATGTCCGAGCTGTTTGTCGCCGAGTCGTCTGCCAAGCGCATGCGTTCCATCATGGAAGAGCCTGTGGCGCGGGGCAGCGAGAAATTTGAGCCCGTGGGCCACGATGTGGTGTTCGATCACGTGGCATTTGGCTATGGTGCGGGCGAGGACGGACGCGCCGGCGATAAAGTTCTTACCGATGTGAGCTTTACCGCCAAGGAAGGCGAGGTCACGGCGCTGGTCGGTCCTTCGGGTTCCGGTAAGTCTACGGTGAGCCGCCTGGCCGCACGCTTTTGGGATGCCACCGAAGGCACGGTCACCGTGGGTGGCGTGGATGTTGCGAGTGTGGATCCCGAGGTGCTGCTGCGCGACTACGCCATCGTGTTCCAAGACGTGCTGCTCTTTGACGACACGGTGATGGGAAACATACGCCTCGGGCGTCGCGACGCCACCGATGAGGAAGTGCTTGCGGCCGCGCGTGCCGCCAACTGCGACGAGTTTGTGATCCGCATGCCGCAGGGCTACGACACCATGATCGGCGAGAACGGCTCCAAGCTGTCCGGCGGCGAGCGCCAGCGCATCTCTATCGCCCGTGCGCTGCTCAAAGACGCGCCCATCGTGCTGTTGGACGAGGCGACGGCGAGCTTGGATGTGGAGAACGAGACCGTGGTACAGCAGGCGCTCTCCCGGCTGCTCGCAGGTAAGACGGTTATCGTTATTGCCCACCGTATGCGTACGGTGGAAAATGCCGACAAAATCGTTGTGCTCAAGGATGGAGTGGTTGCCGAACAGGGCACCCCGGCGCAGCTCAAGGCGGCAGGTGGAGAATTCGCCCGCATGGTAGCGCTGCAAAAGGAGGCGGCTGCCTGGCAGCTTTAGGAAAGGGGAGCAAGATTTCCAAAGGTTAACTTTGGTTGACCATAATAGTTCGACTAAACTAGTCTCAAAAGCGTGCTCGAGCAAACTAATGAACTCGGGTGCTAAGGCACCATGCCGCGCTTGTGCGGCAAAAGGGAGAAGCAACATGAAGAAGTCGACGTTCAATACCCTGCTTGTCGGTGGCGGTTTTCTGCTTGGCACGGCCGGCATCAAGCTGCTTACCAGCGCTCCGGTCAAGAATGCCTGCGTGCAGGGCATTGCGTGCGGCATGCGCATCAAGAACGGCTACCAGGACATGGTCGAGCAGGCCAAGGCTAATGTCGACGACATGGTTGCCGAGGCTGCCTACATCACTCAGAGCGAGGCCGCTGCTGACGAGGCAGCCGAGTAACGCTCCCAGGCACAAACTATGAGATTCTCGATTATTAGCGAGATCCCCGGCAGGACCCGTCTTCAATTGGCGGGTCCTGTGCCAGAGAGCGATCTCGACGCACTTCTTAAGCTCAGCGGCGATATCGACGGCGTGCACAAGGTGCGCGTTTATGGCCGCATTGGCCAGATGGCGCTGGAGTACGACGAGCCGCGCCGCGCGAGCGTGCTCGACGCCTTGGGCGCACTCGATGCTCAAGCTATCGCCGATGCCAAGTCGGGCTACGTGATGCAACTCGAGCCACGCAAGCACAAGCTCGTCATGGATCTTGCCACACTTATCGGCGCCCACTACGCGCGCCGCTGGTTCTTGCCGACGCCTTTGCGTGCGGTGTTTGTCGTGGCCGGTTACATGGCATTTTTGCGTGCCGCCCTTCATGAGCTGGCTCAGCCGCGCCTGACCGTTCCCGTGCTCGACGCTTCGGCCATCGGCATCTCGTTCGTCAAGCGTGATGTTGACACCGCGGGCCAGACGATGTTCCTGCTCAACGTGGGCGAGCTGCTTGAGGACTACACGCGCGCCATGAGCGAAAACGAGCTCATCAACTCTCTGCTCGATGTGCCCGACAAGGCGCAAAAGGTCGTCGGCGACACCGAGGTAAGCGTTGCCGCGACCGAGCTTGAGCCCGGCGATCTGGTCGCCGTGCGCACCGGCATGTCCATCTGCATCGATGGCGTGGTCGAGCAGGGGAGCGCCATGGTCAACCAGGCGACCCTGACCGGCGAGCCGCTGGCCGTCGAGCGCAGCGTGGGCGACGACGTGTTCGCCGGCACCGTCGTGGAAGACGGCAGCATCCTGGTGCGCGTGCGCGCCAATACGGCGCAGACCAAGCTGCGCTCGATCGTCTCGCTCGTGCAGACGGCCGACTCGCTCAAGTCCGAGGGCCAGTCGCACATGGAAGACCTCGCCAACAAGATTGTGCCGTGGAACTTCCTGCTTGCGGGTCTGGTCGCACTCACCACGCGCAGCCTTATCAAGACCTCGGCGGCGCTGATGGTCGACTACTCGTGTGCACTCAAGCTCACGGGTTCCGTTGCCGTCATGACCGCCATGAGCGATGCTGCCAAGATGGGCGTCATGGTTAAGGGCGCGAAGTACTTTGAGTCGTTTGCCAAGGCCGATACCATTGTGTTTGATAAGACCGGCACGCTGACCGAGGCGCAGCCACGCTTGGCTTGCGTGCTGACGACCGATGGCTGGAGCGAGGACGAGGTTCTGCGCCTTTCCGCTTGCTTGGAGGAGCATTTCCCGCATCCGGTGGCGCGTGCCGTGGTCAACGCTGCTCACGAGCGTGGGCTCGAGCACCGCGAGCGTCACGCTGCTGTCGAGTATATTGTGGCGCACGGCATCGCTTCGTCCATTGAAGGGCGTCGCGCCATCATCGGTTCCGCGCACTTTGTATTCGAGGACGAGAGCGCGCAGCTCGAGTCCGACATTAAGGAGCAAATCGAGTCCCAGATGCAGGGCCTGTCGCCGCTGTATCTGGCGGTCGATGGCACCGTTGTGGGCGTGCTCGGTATCGAGGACCCGCTCAAGGCCGGGGTCCGCGAGGCCATCGCCGACTTGCACGCGTTGGGCGTTAAGCACGTGGTCATGCTCACGGGCGACTCGGAGCGCACGGCCGAGCGTATTGCTCGCGAGGCAGGTGTCGACGAGTTTAAGGCCGAGCTGCTGCCCGAGGACAAGTACGCGTATGTTGAGCGCATTAAGGGCGAGGGGCGCCACGTTGCCATGGTGGGCGACGGCGTCAACGATTCGCCGGCGCTCGGTTTGGCCGACGTGGGGCTGGCAATGGGCGGTGGAAGCGACATCGCCAAGGAGGTCGCCGATATCATCCTGACCGATACGGATCTTGCCGCGATCGTGCGCCTGCGCCGCATGAGTCAGGGGCTTATCGACCGTCTGACGAGTTCGTATTCCAAGGTGATGCTCACCAACTCGGCGCTGTTGGCATTGGGTATTACCGGCATGATTACTCCGCAGGCGTCGTCACTGCTGCACAACGGCTCGACGATCGCCTACAGCCTGGGCAACGCGAAGGCTTACCTGCGCTAGCGTTTTTACTTAAGTTTTTGGCCTGCATTTGGGCGGTGTTGCAGCCGCCAGAATGCAGGCCTTTTGCGTTTGACCATGTGCTAGCAGAAATATATAGTTGTGCTAGCTTAGATAGCAAAAGTCGAGGGTGAGGTTGAGATGGGTACTGTTAGCGGCATGGCGCAGGTGAACGTTCGCGTGGATCGCCAGGTCAAGAACCGTGCCGAGGAGGCGCTGCGGCTTTCGGGCGGGTCACTGCCCGAGCTCATCAAAAAGGTGGTGGCCAAGGTCGCGCAGGGTGGCGGGCAGTGCGAGGAAGTGCTTGCGGCCGTCGACGACCGGCAGCAGACCGTCGCGCACGATACTCCGTTCGCCGCATCATGGGCGGCGGCAGACCGGCTTTATGCAGATATGGGCATCGCTACGTCGCCCGTATCCGACGATCGCAGTTGGGACACAATCTATTCCGACGCCATGGATGAGCATTATCGCCAAAAGGGGATGATCCAGTGAGTGGGGCGCCTCTCAAGATCATGGTGGACGCCAACGTATGGGTCGATTCGTTTTGCGTCGACCATGCCGAGTCGCTTGCCGCGCGTGCGTTTATTGGGCAGGCGACGGAGACGGGGGCGTTGCTGTTCTTCCCGGTGCATATCGCTAAGGACGTGCTGTACGTTGTCCAACACGAGCTGAAGCGCAGCGTTCTTGCCAGCGGGGGAGCACTCGGCGAGGCGTCTGCCCGTGCAATTGGCGATGCGGCGTTGGCGTTTGTTCGGAACATGACCGAAAACGCCACGGCCGTGGGTGCAGATGTGTCGGACCTTTGGCTGGCCGACAAATACTTAGCGCTCCATCGCGATTACGAGGACAACTTGGTACTCGCCGCGTGCAAGCGCGCGCAGGTCGATTACTTGGTGACTAACGATCTCAAGCTGCTCGAACATGCCGATCTTGCAGCGAAGACCCCGCGCCAAATGATGCCGATTCTTGCTTTGGCCGAACGCGGCGGCGCGGCTATCGGTTGACGCGAACTGTTTGCGGGCCTCTTGGACGACGATGCGCCAAGGGACCCGCGTCTGCTATTTACAAAAGCTCGGCCTTAATGGTGGGACTTTCTGCGAGCTGCTCGGCTGCCTTTTCGTCGGAGCTGGCGAGTGCTGCCAGGCTGCGGTAGACCCACTCGTTGGCCTGGGTGTTCTTAACGCCCGTGGTCTGCATAAGGGCGCCTACCTCGCGGATTGCTGCGAGCAGGTCGGCCTTGGGGCCCACGAGCTCGACCGTGAGGTCGTGGTAGGCGGTCACTCCGCGGTTCTCACTCACGTGGTCGATAAAGCCCTCGACGGTCTCAAGCTGCTGGGCGAGAGCAACATCATCGTCAGCGTCCAGCGCGACGAGTGCGTTCGATACCGTGAGGGCGGGATGTCCGCAGGGGACAAAGCCTTCGATGACATCCATAGCTTCGGTAATGGTTGAGCCCAGGCCTGCGAGGGCATTGACGAGTTGCTGCTTGGTATCCATAACGGTCCTTTCGACGGATCAATTTTGCTTGGCGAAAATATACGTGACACGATCGGTAGCAAAAGTGCGAAGTGCAGCGCACATTGGGGTCTTCACAGCTCGTGCATAGAACAGCTGTCCGCTTTCAGAACGTGGTAAGATAACACTCCACAAGCGGGGCTCGCCCCACATGTTCCTTGAAAAGTCGACGGCTGTTGGGTGCTTGCAGCCCCGATGCCATCCAGACTATCCCGACATTCGGGGGCGACTGGTTTCGACACGATAGCTCTGAGAGAGGAAGCAAGCCGAGGTCTCCTCGCCTCGTTAAACAGGGGTACCGTCAAATTGAATTGACAACAACTCTTCTTTTGAGCCTATGGCTCTCGCTGCTTAGTTTATAGCGGCGCGTCAACCCGGTGATTTCCCCGACACCGGCGCGACGTCATGTTAGGGGAATGCTCCCGCGCACGTAATCGGTATGGCGCGGGCTAAGACCGAACCGGTTAGGACGCCGCGAGCGTGTCGCTGCGCGCAAAGCGTCCGAGACTAAACCAGCGACTGAGCTTGGAGATGCCAATCAGGGGGCTTTCGTGGACCGGAGTTCGATTCTCCGCGCCTCCACCATAAGTAACAGGCAGGTAGATATTCGTATCTACCTGCCTTTTTATTTCTAGTCCGTACCTCGGAGAATCGAACTCTATGCAGGGCGCGAGCGTTAAGCAAACGCGAAGCGTTTGTAGCGAGCGGGCGAGGACGCCGGCAGGCGGCCGAAGCCGGTGCGGATTTGCGAAGCAAATACGCGGATTCTCCGCGCAAAGCTCCAGCCCTATATAGATGCGATGCCGATCGGGCGTCTTGCCCCGGTTTCAACCCATCAACGGATTCCCCCAACCGCGGAGAATCGAACTCTGCGCAGGGCGCGGGCGTAAAGAAAACGCCTCAGTGACGCAGAGTGGGACGCGCTTTCCCGATGGCAGCCCAGGCGGAAAAGCACGTCCCGGAATCCGCGCTCAGACTGGGACGTAGTTTCCGGATGGCGCCTCAAGCGGAAGCTGCGACCCGGAATCGAGCCGTAGAGTGGGATATGCCTTCCCAATGGCAGCTCAAGCGGAAAGTACATCCCGGAATCCTCGTTCGGAATGGGATGCAGTTTCCAAATGAATGGCTAGCGGAAAGCGCATCCCGGAATCTCGCCTCAAACTGGGACACACTTTCCGCTTCACCTGCCGCCTCGAAAAACCCATGCGCCCTCCATCCCAAAACTGGGTAGAAGAGAGCCAAAACGCAATCGCAGGAGGTCAACATGACTGCAGAAGATAAGGCAAAGAACGCCGGCAAGGTCGCGCTCGTTTTGGAGGGCGGCAGCTTTCGCGGGCAATTTACCGCAGGCGTGCTCGACGTTCTCATGGAGGCCGGCGTCGAGATTCCGGCGGTATATGGCGTATCGGCCGGCGCCCTCAACGGCGTGAACTACAAGTCGCACCAGATTGGCCGTGCCAACCGCATCAACCTGGCTTTCTGCAACGACAGCCGCTTCATGGGCGCCGCATCGTTTGCGTCCACGGGCTCTATTGTGGGTTATGACTTCATCTTCAACGATGTCCAGGACCGCCTGGATCCCTTTGACAGCGAGACGTTCGACGCGAGCCCCACCGAGATGTACGCCGTCGCGACGGACATGCTCTTTGGAACCGCCACGTACCTCCCGGTCAAAAGCGCCGTGCTCGATCTCGATGCCGTGCGCGCATCAACGTCGCTGCCGCTGGTGACGCCGCCGGTCGAGATTGACGGGCACAAATACGTCGACGGCGGCGTAGCCGATTCGGTCCCCATCGAGCACGTGCTGGAGGAGGCGGGCTTCGATCGCGCGGTTGTCATTGTCACGCAGGACCGCTCATACGAGAAAAAGCCCTACGAGTTTATGCCCGCCGCACGCGCTCGCTATGCCGACTACCCCTACCTGCTCGAGGCTATCGAGACGCGCCACGACCGCTATAACATCCAGCGCATCCATCTGTGGAAGTATGAGCGCGAGGGCCGCGCGCTGGTCGTCGCTCCGCAAAAGCCGGTCGAGGTCGGCCACGTTGAGCACGATTCGGCAAAGCTTTTGGACCTGTATATTCAGGGCCGCCAGGAGGCAAAGCGCCTGCTCGCGGAAATCCAAGAGTTCGTTGAGCGCTAGCGACGGCGAACCCTCAAAAAATGACAACAGCTAAAGAGCTGGAAAATCACGGCTCGTGGATGACATGTGCAGAAACTCTGGTCGGAGCCAAAATACCTGTTGACTCGTACGGCGAGCGGGGTAATATGGACGGGTTACTTGCAGAGCCCCGTGAATCTCTGTAACAACACGTACTGTACATGGAGGAGTCTAAGTGATTTCGAAATCGACTCACTACGCCAAGCAGGGCGAGGTCCAGCGCAACTGGGTTCTCGTCGACGCCGATGGTGCTGTCCTGGGCCGTCTTGCCACCCAGATCGCAATGATCCTGCGCGGTAAGAACAAGCCCCAGTTCACGCCCAACAGCGACTGCGGCGACTTCGTTGTCGTCATCAACGCCGATAAGGTCCAGCTTACCGGTAACAAGGCCGACACGAAAACCTATTATCGCCACAGCGGCTACAACGGCGGCCTCAAGGCTGAGAGCTTCCGCCAGGCTATGGAGAAGCACCCGGAGAAGGTCATCGAGCGCGCCGTTCGCGGTATGCTGCCCAAGACCACCCTCGGCCGTGCCCAGATGACCAAGCTTAAGGTCTACGCTGGTGCCGAGCATCCGCATGCTGCCCAGAACCCCACGAAGATTGAGCTGGAGGCTTAAAGATGGCTGAGAACACCGTTGTCTACCAGGGTACCGGCCGTCGTAAGAACGCCGTCGCCCGCGTCCGTCTCGTCCCCGGCACCGGCAAGGTGACCATCAACAAGCGTGACGCCGAGCAGTATTTCGGCCGTCATCAGCTCGTTGAGAACGCCCTTGCTCCCTTCAAGGTGACCGACACCGCCGGTCAGTTCGACGTTATCGCTCTGTGCGATGGCGGCGGCATCTCCGGTCAGTCCGGCGCTCTGCGCCTGGGCATCGCTCGCGCTCTTCTGAACGCTGGCGACTACCGTGCTGACCTCAAGAAGGCCGGTTTCCTTACGCGCGATGCTCGCGTGGTCGAGCGCAAGAAGTACGGCCTCAAGAAGGCCCGCCGCGCTCCCCAGTTCTCCAAGCGCTAAGGTTTTATCTCCTTTCGAGATACAATGTACAAGCGGGGCCTGCCGATTCCTCGGCGGGTCCCGCTTTTCTTTTTCGACTAGGGTGGGCGGTTGCATATCGCCTGCTAGGGAAGGAGCAATCCTATGCCCCAGAACATCTTCGGTACCGACGGCGTCCGTGGCGTCGCCAATGCCGACCTCTCGTGCGACCTCGCGTTTCGCCTGGGTCGCGCGGCGACCAAGTTTCTTGGTCCGGACATCTGCATCGGCCGTGACACGCGCCTTTCGGGCACCATGCTCGAGAGCGCTCTGACCGCCGGCATCATGGCCGAGGGCGGCCGTCCGCACTGCTGCGGCGTCATCCCCACGCCTGCCGTGGCGCTGCTCACCGTCCAGAACGAGCTCGACGGCGGCATCGTCATCTCTGCTTCGCATAATCCGCCGGAGTTCAACGGCATCAAGTTCTTTAGCCGCAAGGGCATGAAGCTTCCCGACGCGGTCGAGGAAGAGATCAGCGCCTGGGTCATGTCCGAGGAAGCCATGGCTGCCGATACGCTGCCGACCGGCGCCGGCGTGGGCTACATTATCAAGATGAAGGACGCTCGCAAGGCATACGTCGACCACGCCATCGATACGCTTGATGACCTGAGGCTCGACGGCCTGGTCGTTGCCGTTGACTGCGGCCACGGTGCTTCTTGCCAGACCACGCCCGCCGCGCTGCAGCGCCTGGGTGCCACAGTCCATGCCATCAACACCGATTATTGCGGCACGGACATCAATGTCGAGTGCGGCTCTACGCACCTCGAGTCCCTGCGCGAGCTCGTGCTGCGCACCCATGCTGATATCGGTCTGGCCCACGACGGCGACGCCGATCGCGTGCTCTTTGTGGACAGCGAGGGCAATGAGATCGACGGTGACTACATCCTGGCTATCTGCGGTTCTGACCTCGCCGCTCGCGGCAAGCTCGCCAACTCCGAGATCGTCTCGACCGTCATGTGCAACCTGGGCTTCTCCATCGCTATGAAGGAGCAGGGCTTCGAGATGGTCCAGACCGCCGTGGGCGACCGCTACGTTCTGGAGCGCATGCTCGCGGACGGCGCCGTCATCGGCGGCGAACAGTCCGGCCACATCATCTTCCTGGAGCACAACACCACCGGTGACGGCCTGGTGACGGCTCTGCAGCTGCTGGCTGTGCTCAAGCGCACCGGTCGTACCCTCACCGATCTTGCCGGCATCATGAAGAAGTACCCGCAGGTACTCGTCAACGTGCATTCCGACAACAAGGCCGGTCTGGACGATTGCCAGCCCATCTGGGATGCCGTCGCTGCTGCCGAGAAGGAGCTTGACGGCCGCGGCCGCATTCTGGTGCGCCCGAGCGGTACCGAGCCGCTGGTCCGCGTGATGGCCGAGGCCGAGACGCACGAGCTGACCCAGCGCGTTGTCGACGACATCGTCGAGGTTGTCAAGCGCGAACTTCCCTAATGGTCAAAAACCGTTGCCAAGTGGTAAACTGTTAAGGTTATTTTGATTGATTGGTATGTCCGAGGGGGAGCATGTTCACTAAAGTCCTAAGGTCTTTTGGTATGCGTGGTCGAGTCCTTACGCTGGATGCTCCCATCTCGGGCGACGTCATTCCGCTCTCCGAGGTAAACGATCAGACGTTTGCCACCGGCCTTTTGGGCCAGGGCGTGGCGATTCAGCCCACCGGAACGCGTGTGATTGCACCGGCTGATGCCAAGGTCGAGGCCATTTTTCCCACGGGACACGCTGTTGCGCTTAACACGGTCGATGGCTTGGACGTGCTCATCCACGTTGGTTTGGACACTGTTCAGCTCGAGGGCAAGCACTTTACCGTACATGCGCAAGTGGGTGACATCGTCCATAAGGGCGATGTGCTCATTGAGTTCGATCGCGAGGCAATTGCTGCCGAGGGCTACGATGTGACGGTTCCCATCTTGGTATGCAACTCCGTTGAGTTCTCGAGCATCAAGGGCTCCGTTGGCGTGCATGTCGAAGAGATGGACCAGCTCATCGTTGCTCGCGAGCGCTAGCAAGTGCACGTTGCCATTAGTCTACAATTCAAACACGTTTACGGAGGGCGCCCTTGAAAGAGGACGCCCTCAGTGGCAAGATGGGATTTGTCCGAAGCTAAAAGGCTTTGGGTCACCGTGGACGGGCAGGGGCCTCGACGCGGCTAGACACGAGACACATACATTACGCGACCTCGCCCTGGTGGCCGCACACGTTGGTTGCGGCCGACGCGGGCCGCGGGCAAGTGCTTGTAAGGGAGCCTTGCCTCTCTTGTACGAGAAAGGACGCGTAATGAAGATCATTAAAGCTAAAGACTACGAGGATATGAGCCGCAAGGCCGCCAATATTATCTCGGCGCAGGTTATCCTCAAGCCCGACTGTGTGCTGGGTCTTGCCACCGGCTCCACCCCGATCGGTGCCTACAAGCAGCTCGCTGCTTGGTACGAGAAGGGCGACGTCGACTTTGCCGAGGTCAGCACCTACAACCTGGACGAGTATCGCGGCCTTTCGCACGACGATCCCCAGAGCTATCACTACTTCATGCGTGAGAACTTCTTCGATCACATCAACATCGACCTGAACAACACGCATGTGCCCGACGGTTCCAACCCCGACGCCGCCGCTGCCTGCTCTGAGTACGACAAGATTGTCGCCGACGCCGGTTACCCGGATCTGCAGCTGCTCGGCATTGGCAACAACGGCCACATCGGCTTCAACGAGCCCGATGACCACTTCTCCAAGGGCACGCACTGCGTCGACCTCACCGAGAGCACCATTCAGGCCAACAGCCGCCTGTTCGACAGCATCGACGATGTTCCCCGTCAGGCCTACACCATGGGTACCCAGACCATTATGTATGCCCGCATGATCCTGGTCGTCGCCAACGGTGAGGCCAAGGCTCAGGCCGTGCATGACATGTGCTATGGTCCGGTTACGCCCGAGTGCCCGGCTTCGATCCTGCAGCTGCACACCAACTGCGTTGTCGTTGCCGACGAGGCCGCCCTTTCGCTCTGCGAGTAGCGCGAATCCTGCAGCTCGACATAGCCTTGCCTAAGGCCTCCGCTTTGCGGGGGCCTTTTTGCTATCCTTTTCTGCCCACTTGACCAAAATCTTGCCGCAAGCTTGACGAATGCCGGATGTCCAACAGCTTGATTCATTCCATACCAGATTCTATGCAAAAATGCCACTAGAAGGTCGTAGACGGTAGCGGGTGCTAGGCGAGTTGAATGACATGGCTGAACCTTGTTCATCTGCGTTACACTGCCGCTTAGATGGGACAAGCTGACAAGCTCATTTACCTGCTTAAAGACCGATTAGTCGGGGGATTAATAACAATCGGCCCTCGCTGTACAAAAACTTGCCGCTTGCGTACCAAAAGACAACCTAAAACACAAGGTCGCTCTATTCATAGCGCGGCTTGTATGGTCTTGCGGCTACAGTGTCCATACGGTCGAGTTGAGGAGCGGGCATGGTAAACGATTTGAGCGGTATAGACGACCTCGAGCTGATGCCGCTGGGCGGAGGCTATATGGTGCGACGCGAACGCTTGATGAATGAGCTTATCGCCAAGGGCCGAAAGGCCGGCATCGTGGTTCTTTATGCGCCCGACGGGTTTGGGAAGACCTCGGTGCTGCTGCAGTACACCCATGAGGTTAAATGCGACCCGACGCGAGGCCCCGTGCGGATTATCGAGGCCGATCGCGCCACTGGGCGCGAGGTGTTTATGCAGCTCGAGGTGGTTACCGAAGAACTCAAAGACAAACCGCACTCCCTTATCGCGATTGATAATGTGCCAAACCTCGATCAGCACGATACCGAAGACCTCATCGACAGGATTCGAGGCCTGCGCGCTATGGGGGTAGGGGTCTTTATCTCCTGCCGTCCTTCAAATCGTCAGCTGATTCATGGGCTGGGCGATTCGGTTAAGATCAATGCGCAGATGCTCAAGGTGCATGCCTATGAGTATTCGGCGTGGGCATCGGCGTTTTCGATCAGCACATCGCTCGACTTCTATCAGCTCACGCAGGGCGTGCCCGAGCTGGTTTCGGCATTGCAGACGGGTCTGTATGGCCAAGGCGACGTAGCCGGTCTGCTCGAAAACGAGATTGTCAACGTATATGGCGCGGCACTTGCCGATCTGGCTTCGCTCGACAATAATGCGCTGTTTTGCGTGGCATGTCTCATGGTTTTGATGGGCGAGGGCAATATCGCGGAACTCGAGGCCTGTGGGGTGAGGCTGTCGATGGTCGACCAGTCCTATTTTGTGCGCGACTACCCGATCTTTGGCTTGGACCCCGCCGAGCGGAGTTTTACGTGTCTGGGCACGGAGGATAACGGACGCTTGCGTTTGCGTAAGTTGGTGGCCGAGGTTCGCCCCGAACTTGTTCCGAGGGCGGCCCGGATTTTGCTTAAGGCGGGCCGATGCGATGCGGCGATGGGCCTGGCGGACGCCTTTTTGGACCGTGAAGCGGTCCTTGAACTTGCTGGGCAGTATGGGGTCGATCTTGCTCTGACGGGGCACGGGGCCGATATCTGCCGAGCAGCGCTGGGCACGATCGATGCCGACGATCCGGCCCCGGAGCCAACGCCCGCCGAGGCGCTCGGCGTATATCTGGCAGCGGTCAGCGTGTCCAATACAAAGCTCGCTCGCTATATGGCATCGGTCATCGAGCGCGGGGGCGAACGGGCGGCCTGCGAAATAGACCCTGTTTCATGGAGGGTGGCCCAGACACTGACGGCAGTTTGCTATGGGGACAACGGGCTTGGGCTTCCTACGAACCTGGCCGTGCCAGAAATCGAGACATCCCATACCGCACTCGATATGTTGTCTGCGCATATTGAGGTCAAGCGATGTCTGACCGAACGGGGGGATGACGGCGGCGTTCTACAGCAGCTCAAAACGAGCAAGGCCTACGACTGCGAGCTCGATATCGCGGGGATTGTTATACGGGCCGATAGCATGCTGGTGGAGCTCTTTGACGGGTCGTTTGCGGGAACCGACGAGCGCGACGACGAGATGACGGTGGTACGGGAGGCGCTCGACGTACGTGGGCTTAAGGCGATGGCTATCTGGGTGCGCATGGTGTTGGCGGCACGGCGGCTCCTTTCCGGCTTGCCGGTAACCGACGATGCGGCGTTCAACGAGCTCGATCGTTTTGCCGTGCGCATGCGCGACAACCAGATTCAGCTGTTTGGCCTGTTGCTAGAAGGCTGGCAGTCGCTGGCAGAGGGACGGCCGGTCAATGCAAAGTTCCGTGCGGTCCAAGTGCTCAAACTTGCCGAGGAGTCGATTGCGTACATGCGCGATAACGCATTGCTGCTGGAGCGCGCGGCATATCTGCGTAACACCTCGATGGTTTCGGTGCGCGAGGAAGCGGAGTTGCTCGATATAAGCCAGACGCAGGTTGGTGGAGCGGAGGCCTGGATGGTGGCGCTGCATTTGGCGTGCGCGGGACGAGATAGCGATCTTGCGGCCTGGATGTCCATGAATCGTGCGGGGATTCTAGAGCCATCGTATTGGCTCTTTGCGCGCCTTGCCATGCATTGTCTGGGCGAGCCGGCGGGCAGGATACGCAAGAAGCTTCCCGTGCGCGAGCTGTCGCGGTACTCGCTGCGCGACGATTTGGAAGGGGAGGGCGAGCGCCTGTTCCAGGCTGGCGAGGTTGAAGCCGTTGATACCATCGACCATATCGAGATTCGCATGTTTGGTGCGTTTCGCGCCGAGCGCGACGGGTTTCCCATCACGGACAAAATGTGGCGCCGCAAGAAGGCGGCGACGCTTGCCGAGCGGCTTGCGCTGGGCATGGATGCGCTCGTCGATCGTGAGACGCTGGCCATGGAGCTGTGGCCCCATGCCGAGTTCAATAGCGCCCGCAACAACCTGTACTCGACGATATCGCGCTTGCGGTCGGCTTTGGGACCGACGCCGGATGGCAAGTCGTGTGTGCTCATCCAAAATGAATGCATCGGACTCAACGGCGACTACGTCAAGACCGATGTACGGCTGTTTGATCAGATAAGCCGCGAGGTTTTGGGAAATCGCACGGGTGCGCGCGGACCCCATTTAGTTGAGCTGTGCCTTAAGATTGAGCAGCTTTATGCCGGACCGCTGTATGTTCCCAATGGCTGTAATCCCACCTACTTTTTGCGTATGCGACGCATTATGCAGTCGAAGTACATCGATTGCATGATTAAGGGAGCAAATGCCGCTCTAGAAGAAAACGACCTGCAGTCGGCGATTTGGCTGGCGGAGTCGGGGCTTCGGCAGGAAACGGCGCGTGAGGATATGGTGCGCTGCGCCATGCGCGTCTACAGTGCGGCGGGGCGGCGGCGCGATATCGTCGAGCTGTACAGCGGACATATGCACCATCTGAGGGAGCAGGTCAATGGCGTGCCCGAACCCGAGACGCGGCGTCTATACGAGCGCTTGGTGGAGGGACGGCTCAATCGCGTGCTGGTCGAGCGATAAAAAACGGGCGCCCGAAGTACTTGGGCACCCGTAAGCTTGCTATGTGTTGGCTCGCCGGATCATTGGCTCTTAGACGAGCTTGATCTTCTCGATGTCCTTGCGCGAGGACTCGCGATACAGCGAGAACTTGCGGCCGATGACCTGGACGACCTCGGCGCGGCAACGCTCAGCGAGCTCTTCGGCGGCCTCGCGGGCGGAAAGACTGGAGCCATCGAGCACGGAGCACTTAACGAGCTCGTGCTTCTCCAGGTAGGCGACCGTCTGCTCGACGGTGCCCTCGTTGACATTGGACTTGCCGATGATGATGGCGGGGTTGAGGTGATGGGCCATGCTGCGAAGCTGCTTGACCTGTGCTCCTGTCAGTGCCATGGGTTCTCGCTTTCTATGTATGGGGCGCCCCGCGACGGGGCCTTAATCTACGTGAGCTGTCCCACGATAGCGCAGGAACGGCGCGGTGTGGAGCGCGTTTGCCCAGTTCGCAAAGAATGCGGATGCCGAGTGAGTGGGCGGTGCGGGCTGCGAACAGGCTATGAGCTGGGCGCAGAGACCGGCTCCCATGCAATAAACGCCCAACGAACCTTGCGGACATGGTCGAGCATATAGCGCCCCTGCGGTACGCCCTTGGATCCCGGCTCGCCGGCATGGGGGTTCTCAATCATGTGTTGAGCGATGTAGTCGCGCAGACGGTCGACCTTATCCTCGTTGCCATGCTCAAGCATGCGGGAAAAGTCTGCCACGCCCGCTTCAAGGCTGTCGAAGGTGTCGCGACGAGGCGATTCAAAGTATGTAACCTGCGGCAAGGCACCCATCTGAATAAGGATGTTGAAGGCGTACACAAAGCCATTGCTGCAGGTAACGGAGGCGCCAATGGCGTTCATCAAGTGCAGATCATAGCGCGGGCTGGAGTTGGCGACCATCGTGACAGCACAACGCCGACGAGCCGTACGATCAAGCTTGGCAAGCGCGCCTTTTAGGTTGGTCGTGGTGACAGAGCGACTGGCAAAGGCAACATCCACCGCTTTTGCGACCGGTCCAACCAAATCCCAATCATCATCCCAAGCAAGCTCAAGCGGCGTTATGCGCCCCTCGAGCCCGTAATACTCAATGCCGGCATCAAGGGTGCCCAACATAGCGGGGGAGAAGTCGGCTGCAATCACAGGATGCCCAGCCTGAGCAAGCGGAATAGCAATCGACCCAGCCCCGCACCCCATATCGAGCACGGATTCACCAGGCTTTAACGCCAACAGCTTCATAAAGTCCCGGGCATACGGGGCAGTCTCAAGCGGCCGAAAATGCCGAGCCCGCTTATCCCATTCAAAAGAATCATCAGCCCGATGCCGAGCGGCCTGCAGACGCATCCATTCGCCATTCCAATCCGCAGAAAGCAGCTCAGAACGAGAATCCCCATCAACCACGGGCCAACCTCCTAGCAACAAAAAAGCGACTCCCCCCAAAAAGAAGAGCCGCAACCAGCATATATCAGAAAAAGAACCGTTCCAACGCCAAACCACCGCACCAGTCAAGTGGTGCAGGAGCGAAGCAACTGCAACCGGGATAGAACCCAACCGAGGTCCCGTTGTGCGGGAGCCCCGGGGAGGGCAAATATATAAGGTCGATCGCGAGTTCCGTACGAGTCAGGACTGTTCGAGCAGGCGACCTTATATATTTGCCCTCCCCGGGGCTCCTCGCCAGTCCCCCTCAGCTAGTTCTTCAGCGAGTTCAGCGGCGCCGGGAAGCGTCCACCGCGGTGGGCAAGCACGGTGCCGGCGTTGGGGTTCACCGGCATGATGGGCGCACGGCCGAACAGGCCGCCGTACTCGACGCAGTCGCCCACGCCCTTGCCGATGGCGGGGATCACGCGGACGGCCGTGGTCTTGTTGTTGATGACGCCGATGGCCATCTCGTCGGCGATGATGCCGGCGATGGTCTCGACCGGGGTGTCGCCGGGGATGGCGATCATGTCCAGGCCGACGGAGCACACACAGGTCATGGCCTCGAGCTTCTCAAGCGAAAGCGCGCCGGCTTCGACGGCGGCGATCATGCCGGCGTCCTCGGACACGGGGATAAAGGCGCCGGAGAGACCGCCCACGCTGGAGCTGGCCATGACGCCGCCCTTCTTGACGGCATCGTTGAGCATGGCGAGCGCACAGGTCGTGCCCGGGCCACCGCAGGTGCCCACGCCGATAATCTCGAGGATGCGCGCGACGGAGTCGCCGATGGCGGGTGTGGGAGCCAGCGACAGGTCGACAATGCCTTTCTCGACACCCAGACGGCGGGCTGCCTCACGGCTCATGAGCTCGCCGGCACGGGTGATCTTAAAGGCGGTCTGCTTAATCTTCTCGGCGACCTCCATCATCGATGCGGAATCGGGCAGCGTCTCCAGGGCTGCGGCCATAACGCCGGGGCCCGAGACGCCTACGTTGATGACGGCGTCGGCCTCGCCACCGCCGTGGACGGCGCCCGCCATAAACGGGGAGTCCTCGACCATATTGGCAAAGCAGACAAACTTGGACGCGCCAACGGAATCCTGGTCGGCCGTGAGTTTAGCGGCATCGATGATGGTCTGGGCGGCCATAAGCACGGCGTCCATGTTGATACCGGCGCGCAGGCTGGCGACGTTGACGCTGGAGCAGACGCGGCTCGTGGTGGCGAGCGCCTGGGGGATGGACTGGATGACGCGGCGGTCGGCGTCGCCGATGCCCTTCTGGACGAGCGCGGAGAAGCCGCCCAGGTAGTCGATGCCGAGCGTCTCGGCCGCGCGGTCGAGGGCATGCGCGATGGGGGTGAGGTCCTCATCCTTGCAGCACGCGGCAATCTGCGCCACCGGGGTGACGGAAACGCGCTTGTTGACGATGGGGATACCGTACTCGCGCTCGAGGTTCTCGGCGGTCTCGACCAGATGCTCAGCCGTGTGCGTCACGTGGTCGTAGATCTTCGTGCACATGCGGTCGAGGTTCTCGTCGCCGCAACCCATGAGCGAAACACCCATGGTGATGGTCCTGATGTCGAGGTTCTGCTCCTCAACCATGCCGCGGGTTTCCGCGATTTCTGCGGGCGTGATCGCCATCCTTGCGCTCCTATCTGCCAAAACGAGCATAGTCTTATCTATTCTAACGTGCCGCACGTGCCAAGTGGCGCATGCGGCACGTTTTGGTGCTCGGTTGTTTCCGTTGTGTTACTGCCCAAAGACCTCTTCGGCGATACGAGCGCTTTCGGCGGCGTCCTTGGCGTAGTAGTCCGCGCCGATCTGCTTGGCGTATTCGGGGGTGAGTACGGCGCCGCCTACGATGATCTTGACGCCCGGCACCTCAGTATGAAGCAGCTTGATGGTCTCCTCCATGGCCACGACGGTGGTGGTCATAAGCGCCGAGAGGCCGACGAGCTTAATGTCACGCTCCTTGACGGTCTTGAGCACCTCTTGCGGATCGACGTCGCGGCCCAGGTCAAAGACGGTGTAGCCGTAGTTGTCGAGCAGCATTTTGACGATGTTCTTGCCAATATCGTGGATGTCGCCCTTGACGGTGGCCACGCAGATCTTGCCCTTGTCGGCAATCTCGCCGGCGGGCATCAGGCGCTTGATGGTGTCGAAGCCCACGCGTGCGGCCTCGGCCGAGGCCATAAGCTGCGGCAAGAAGAACTTGCCCTGGTCAAAGAGGACGCCAACCTCGTCGAGGGCGGGGATAAAGTGATTGTTGATGAGGCCCATGGCGTCGTGGTCTGCCAGCAGACGCTCGGTTTCGGCAGCGATCTCGCCTTTGCGGCCCGAGACGACCATGTGGCGGATGGGGTCGTCGTTGCCGTCGGCGCCGGCGGTGCCAGCAGCGGGCGCGGCGTCGGTCGATGCGGCCTGAGCTGCTGCCGGGTTTGCGGCGATCTTATACGGATCGGTCCAGCCGGCGTAGCGCTCGATGTATCCGGTCGAGCCCTCGTCCTCAACGCTCAACACACGATAACTGTAGACGGTATCCATAAAGCGCTTGGAACCCGGGTTCATGATGGGGGCGTCCAGGCCCGCGCCAAAAGCGGCGGCCAAAAAGACCGAGCCCAGCAGCGGGCGGGCAGGCAGGCCAAAGCTGATGTTCGACACGCCGAGTGCGCATTTAACGCCCAGGCGTTCCTTGCACAGGGACATGGCGCGTAGGATCTGCTCGGCCTGGCGTTGATTGGTCGAGGCGGTCATGACCAGGCAGTCGATGAGGATGCGGTCCGGTCCGATGCCGTAGCGGGCAGCCTCGGCCACGATGCGCTCGGCGATGGCGAAGCGAGCCTCGGCGGTATCGGGGATGCCGCCTTCGTCGAGCGTAAGGCCGACAACGTTGGTGCCGTAGTGGGCGACCAGCGGAAAGATCTCATCCATGATCTGCTGCTTGCCATTGACCGAGTTGATGATGGGCTTGCCGGCGTAGCGGCGCACGGCGGCCTCGACGGCTGCGGGGTCGGTGGAGTCGATCTGCAGCGGCAGCAGCGTGGAGCCCTGGAGCTGTTCGGTCGCCTGTTGGATGATCTTGACCTCGTCGATCTCGGGCAGGCCCACGTTGACGTCCAGAATGTCGGCGCCCTGTTCCTGCTGGCTGATGCCCTGGCTCACAACGTAGTCCAGGTCGCCGTCGCGCAGGGCCTGCTGCAGGCGCTTTTTGCCGGTGGGGTTGATGCGCTCGCCGATGACGGCGATCTTGTGGCCGTCGCAGGGAAGGTCCACGACCGTTTGGGCGCTCGTGACCGACATACTGGGCTTGCGGTGGCGCGGGCTGGGCGTGTGGTTGTCGATAATCGTGCGCAAGACCGCCATGTGCGCCGGCGTGGTGCCGCAGCAACCGCCCACGACGCTCACACCGTCGGCGATCATGCCGGCGACGGCCTCGGCGTATTCGGGGGCTTGGATATCAAAGACGGTGTTGCCGTCGTCGTCTACATGGGGGAGTCCTGCATTAGCCTGCACCATAACGGGCTTGTCGGTAACGGTGAGCATACGTGCGGCGAGTCCTCGGAGCTCGGCCGGTCCTTGGCTGCAGTTGATGCCCAAAACGTCGGCACCGATGGCGTCGAGCGTGATGGCGGCGACCTCGGGACTCGTTCCCAGGAAGGTGCGACCGTCTTCCTCGAAGGTCATGGTGGCAAAGACGGGCAGGTCGGAGTTCTCGCGGCAGGCGAGGACGGCCGCCTTGATCTCGGCCAGGTCGGTCATAGTCTCGATAATAAAGAGGTCCACACCCGCGGCGACGCCTGCGCGCACTTCCTCGGCAAAGAGGTCATAGGCCTCGTCGAAGCTGAGGGTGCCTAAGGGACGAAGCAGTGCGCCGATGGGGCCGATGTCGCCGGCGACGTAGCGGGCGCCGGCCGCGCGGGCACAGGCGACGGCCACGGCAAAGACGTCTGCCACGGTGGCGGCACCGTCGAGCTTGTGGGCATTGGCGCCAAAGGTGTTGGCGGTAATCACGTCGCAGCCGGCCTCGACATATTGACGTTGGATATCGGTGATAACCTGGGGTTCCTCAAAGTTGAGCAGCTCGGGCAGGGCGCCCGCCTTCATGCCAGCGGCCTGCAACATGGTGCCCATGCCGCCGTCGAACAGCAGGTGCCCCGTGCCCTCGATGGCGGCGCGCAGGCGATCGTCCTTAATGCGCAGATCGTCGATCGTGCGCGTCTTGTATGCAGCGCCATTACGGCGTGCGGCATCAACGGGTGCCGCCAGCGCGGCACCGTCCAGATCATGAGTGATAAGTATGTTTGAGCTATTCGCCATGTGCATCCATTTCGTCTAGAGCCCACTGAGGAATTTCTATTTGAAGAGATTTGTCGGGCTCGATATCTTCGATTCGCTTGTTGTAGTGGGCAAGAAGCCGTGCGACATTTAATCGAATTAGGCCTCGCTTGTAGAACGATAACTCTTCAATATTGATGCCGATAAACGATTCGAGCGCGATAACCTGTACGCGATTGCCGAGTCCCTCACTTTCGAACAGTCCGTAAGCGAAGGAAACTATATCGTGGGGGACAACGACGATGGGCCGAATGCCATTTCGAATGTTATCTCGGCATCGATCGGTCAATTTGGCCATTGGCGATACAGTCACATGAAATGCAGCATCATTGATTTGGAAATCGCCAGAACGGTCTGTCTGCTGGTCGGCGGCGTTTGAGTTGTCCTTTCCGATTTCTATGGTTGGAAATAACATCTCTAGTTTTGCACCTACCAGGTGCTGTGCGACGGTACCCGTTGGCTTATCGGACCGTAGGCTTGCTTCGGCTAGGATATCATCGACAATGACAGAAATTGGTTTTTGAAGATCGATTTCGACTTTGATTCTCTGCCGGTTAAAGAAATCGACCTGGATTCGCTCGACGAAGAAATTGGCGATTGCATTCGCAGCTTCAAGACGAGTGTCTTCGCAAATGTCACTGGGTAGGGCAGAGTTGATAATTGTGGCAAGCTCAAGCGCCATCGGGAGTGTGCCGCGTGAGGTTCTGCCGCCCTCTGACGCGAAGGCACGCGTTTCCCCATGTCTGGCTAAAACTGTTTTGATGCATGCTCCACTTAGGCCTCGTACTTGGCTCCCCTTGTCCGATTGCACATAATCGTCGGTGAGCGGAAAACGGTTTTGCAGCAGCTCGCTTATGCCTATGCCAACCGCCATAACGTTACGGTTGACATTGCCTCGCTTGTTGCGCTTGGATTCGTACCAGAGTTCAATGGCATCCAAGATACCTTTATCGGGCTCGCTCAAGGAGCAATTGGTCATTTCCATTATTGTTCACTCCGTTCCTTGAAGACATAAGCGCGGGTTTGACTGCATTTTTTATAAGCCAAGTGACAACTGGCACGGCAACCGCATCGCCGAATGCGTAGCGAATCTGAGCATCCGAGAAGCCGCTAAACTGACATGAGTCAGCACCTTGGAGACGGGCATATTCAGTTCCAGTCATCCAGCGAACTTCTATCTTTCCGTTTTCGCATATAACGACTGCCTGTCTTGATGAGCCGCCGCGAGCCGTTCTTAGACATCCGGCAATTTCTTCTTCACGGATTTCCCAGCGCACAACGCCCGATCGCGTGCGACGGTAAGCAGTGCGAACAATTTTTTCTTTGGCATTTAAGAAGCGCTGAAGGCGCTCTGCTTGATGCGGTGCAAGTGAGTCGATAAATGCTTGCACCTGGTTTTTGTTCCACCAACGCTTGTCGTCCTCGGGAATATTTTCAACAACCGTTGCAAGGCCCCTCATGCGAAGTGGGCTCGGTTCGTTTAGGTGAGAGACGTGCGTAATGAGTGAAGGGTCGGAGTGAATCCAGGAGACCTTTTCAGGTCGAAGCGAGGAATCGAGTCGGCTGTTGGGAAGAGGGTTTTTTAATCCGACGACAAACATGCGGGGGCGTGACTGGGGAAGCCAGTGCCGTGCATCGATAAAATAGGCGTCGCATGAATAGCCTAAACGATTAAATTCCTGGCAAACGAGTCTAAAGTCATCACTGTTATTAGACGTGGCAAGGCCGATGACATTTTCGAGAACAAGTGCCCGCGGGGCACGATCGCTCATTCCTTCGATGGCCTTAATAAAGCCAAAGAACGCACTGGACTCTTTGCCAGAGATAAGTCCCTCCCTGTTTCCCGCGAGAGATAAGTTTGTGCAAGGGCTTGACGCCCATGCGATGTCGGCTTGGGGTATTAGGTCGGGGTCGAGTGTGTGAACATCCTGCTCGACTAGATGTTCATCGCCCCAACACTGGCTGTACATGGCGCATTTAGTATGGTCTATGTCATTTGCCCAGATTGTTTTGATTCCGGCTTTTGCCATGCCGGCACGAGCCAAGCCAATGCCTGAAAAAAACTCAAGCGCGGTTAGTTGTGGCGAGAACTGCAGAATGTTGTGCATGTACTGGCTTTCAGATAGTTGTTATTTGGCATCTAATGGTACTTGTTTGTGAGGACATCCGCTTACATACGGATGAGATTCCCTCGATACCGTGCCATCAATTGACATTTTATTCAGAATGCGAATAGCAGGTGGTGTGGGCGGCGCGGAAGCGGCAGTGCTCGCGCATGCGGCAGATATTGCAGGTGGGGCGGCTTTGGGCGTCGTGGACTTCGCCTTCGAACAGGCCGATCACCGCGGTCACGCTCTTGGTGGGCATGAGTAGGCTGGTGGGTGTGACGGTAAGCCCGATGAGCCGCGTGGCGTTGAGCGCAGCCACGATTGAGCGCTGGGCCGAGAGCGGGCAGTCGCCGTAGCCGGGACTAAAGCGCCAGTTGCCGGCGAGCCCATGAACGGCGGCGTCCGTCTTGACCTGCTGGTCCATTTGCTCAACGGCGGCTTCCACGTAAGCGGAGCACGCGGCGTCGAGCACGGCGCCCTCCAGGGGATGTTGGGCTCCCGTGGTGCGCAGGCGACGCTCGGCGTCCATGCCGAGGGTACATGCCATGAGCGCGGCAAAGCGGGCATCTTTGAGATGTCGATAGATATCGCGACCGCGCAGCTCAACGTTGGTGCCGACCAGGCGAATGCAAGGTTCTCCCTGCTCGTCCACACCCGTGGCATCGACGGCAAACACGCGGCGCACGCCACGGGGCTCAATGTCCAATTCCAGACGCTCGACCACAAGCTCAATACGTCGTGACAGTTCGGGCTCGATCTGCTGGCCGCCGTAACCCAGATACCGCAGCATCTCGGCACGGTCGACACGGGGATGGTGCGCAGCATCGACACGGTAAAGCGCCGGCGACGCAAGGTCGGCCGGCACTTCGACAGCGGTTGTATCGATGTGCGGTTTTTCCATTACCCCAGGCGCTCCATAATGGTCGCGGCGATCGCAGGACGGTTCATAGTGTACAGGTGCAGGCCGTCGGCGCCGTGCTCCTTGAGGTCGCAAAGCTGGCGGGCTGCATAATCTACACCAGCTGCCTGCAGGCTCTCGGGGTCATTCTCGTACTTGGCGAGAATCTTGATGACGGGGGAGGGCAGCGACGCGCCGCACATAAAGACCATGCGGCTGATCTGTGACTTGCCCATAAACGGCATGATGCCCGCGGTAATGGGCACGGTGATGCCGGCCTTGTCGGCAAGCTCGCGAAAACGGTAGAAGCACTCGTTATCAAAGAAGAGCTGCGTCACAAAGAAGCTCGCGCCAGCGTCCTGTTTTTGCTTGAGGTGTTCGACCGAGAGGTTGAGATCCTCACAGGCAATGTGGCCCTCGGGGTAGGCTGCGGCGCCCACGCAAAAGCCGGCGTCGACGAGCTCGGGGATGAGGTCGCGGGCGTAGGCGTAGTCCGAGGCGGGCTTGTCGTCCTCGGTCGCGCCGGCAGGGAGATCGCCACGCAGGGCCAGGATGTTTTCCACGCCGGCGGTGCGATACTCGTCGATCTTGGCGGCGATATCGGCGTGCGAGCGGCCCACGCAGGTAAGGTGTGCCACCGAGGGTGTATCGAATTCGCTCGTAATCATATGCGCGATGGGGGCGGTGGTGGCGCCGTTGCCCGAGCCGCCAGCCGAGCAGGTGACCGAGACAAAGCTCGGCGAAAGCTTGCACAGATTGCCTGCCACTTCGCGAGCCGTGTCGAGGGTAAGCTCGCCCTTGGGCGGGAACATCTCAAACGAAACGGGTGCGGTGCCCTGGGATGCTGCCTGCTTAAAAACCTCGTCGACGCGCATATCGTGCTCCTCTAGATACGTAATAGTGTGATGTGTTGTAAGGATTCTACAGCACCACTGTGTCACGGTGGAGTTTCACTCGCTATTTGAGGATACCAATCAAAGATGCCTTGCTATCGGCTTTATCTATAACAGAGCGGCTAATCTGGGCACGGACTATAAAGACTGGTATCTGATGCAAAATACCAGTTAATAGAGCTCCATCCCAAATTGACTACCCTTAAACCATGGGGAGAGGTCTGCTATTTATACAGTTGATTGGCTGTTGAGGGTGGCAACGCCGCCTCGATAGGGTAACCTCATTGATTGGTTTCGCGACAGCAACATAACGGTAATGTCGCGGAAACACGGCGAGTCTAAGCTATGACTCGTTCGTTAGTAATCAACACCGCTTCTCACGCGGTGCCGATACGAAGGGAGTTCCGTATGGCCGATCTTACTGACCGCTTCGGGACCATGGTGTTCTCTGAGGAAGTCATGAAGGACTACCTCCCCAAGGACATTTGGAAGCGCCTTGCTGCAACCCTCGAGGGCGGTGAGCCGCTCGACCTGGATGTGGCCAACGCCGTTGCCCATGCCATGAAGGTCTGGGCCATCTCCAAGGGCGCGACGCACTACGCGCACTGGTTCCAGCCGCTTTCGGGCATTACTTCCGAGAAGCACGACAGCTTCTTGGAGCCCAACCACGACGGCACCGCCATTACCAAGTTTACGGGCAAGAACCTCATCCAGGGCGAGCCGGACGCTTCCAGCTTCCCCAACGGCGGCCTGCGCGCCACCTTCGAGGCCCGTGGCTACACCGCTTGGGATCCCACCAGCCCCGCCTTTATCAAGGACGATGTCCTGTGCATCCCCACGGCTTTCTGCTCCTACACGGGCGAGGCCCTGGACAAGAAGACCCCGCTGCTGCGCTCCATGACCGCGCTCTCGCGTGAGTCTAAGCGCGTTTTGGCGCTGTTCGGTAAGACCCCCAAGAAGGTCGTTCCTTCCGTGGGCGACGAGCAGGAGTACTTCCTGATCAAGAAGGACGCTTACCGCAAGCGCAAGGACCTGGTCATCACCGGCCGCACCCTCTTTGGTGCTGCTCCATGCAAGGGCCAGGAGCTCGAGGAGCACTACTTTGGCGCTATCCGCCCCACCGTCTCGGCCTATATGAAGGACCTGGACGATGAACTGTGGGCGCTTGGCATTCCCGCCAAGACCAAGCACAACGAGGTTGCTCCCTGCCAGCATGAGCTCGCCCCTGTCTATGGCGAGGTCAACGAGGCCATCGACCAGAATCTGGTCATGATGGAGAAGATGAAGCTCATCGCCTCCCGCCACGACTTGGTCTGCCTGCTGCACGAGAAGCCCTTTGAGGGCATCAATGGTTCGGGCAAGCACAACAACTGGTCGCTTGGCACCGAGTCCGAGAACCTGCTCGATCCGGGCGACACCCCGCTCGACAACCTGCAGTTCATCGTCTTCCTCACCGCGGTGATCGAGGCCGTCGATAACTATCAGGAGCTCCTGCGTGCCTCTGTTGCCTCGGCCGGCAACGATCATCGTCTGGGCGCCAATGAGGCTCCTCCGGCGATTATGTCCATCTTCCTGGGCGACCAGCTTACCGAGGTCGTCGAGAAGATCATCGATGGCAAGGCTTCTGTCCATGCCACGCGCGGCGTGCTCGACCTGGGCGCCGATACTCTGCCCAAACTGATGCAGGACAACACCGACCGCAACCGTACCTCCCCGTTCGCCTTCACCGGCAACAAGTTCGAGTTCCGTGCCTGCGGCTCCGAGCAGAACGTCTCCGACTCCAACCTGGTGCTCGATGCCGCCGTGGCCAAGTCGCTCAAGTCCTTCGCCGATGCGCTTGAGGGTACGCCCGAGGATAAGTTCCAGGACGCTGCGCTCGAATACTGCAAGAAGGTGCTGACCGATCACCAGCGCATCCTGTTCTCCGGTGACGGCTACTCCGATGAGTGGCCCGTCGAGGCCAAGAAGCGCGGCCTTGCCAACAACAAGACCACGGCCGATGCCCTGCCCGCCTTTGTTTCCGATAAGGCTATCGCGCTCTTTGAGGAGACGGGTGTCCTGACCAAGGCCGAGGCTCAGTGCCGCTACGACTGCAAGCTCGAGAAGTACAACAAGCTCATGAACATCGAGGCTACCACGATGGTTCGCGAGGCGCGTCGTACCTATCGCCCGGTCATTACCGCCTATGCCACCAAGGTCGCTAAGGGCCTTGAGACTATTCGTGCCGCCGGTGCTGAGGCCGCCATGCAGTGCGAGCAGAACACGCTCAACAAGCTCTGCAACGGTATCACTGCCATCAACGACTCCATCAAGGCGCTCGACGTCGTGCATCAGAAGGCCGAGGCTCTCGATGGCCAGGAGCAGGCCAACGTGTACGCGCACGAGGTCGTTCCCGCTATGGATGCGCTGCGTGCCGCCGTGGACGCAATGGAGGAGATCGTGGCCGCCGACTACTGGCCGGTTCCGACCTACGACGACATCCTGTTCTACGTGTAGAGCGTAACTGACATATCGTCACGGTATTGAGCCGGGGTCCGCATCATGTGGGCCCCGGTTTTTGTTTGCGAAGGACGTTTAGGAGTCCGTTTTGCAACTGATTCGCCCACGTAATAAGGGGTCGTGGGCAAAAAACGTCAAATATGAGTACTGTCACAAGTCCTGTAGCATTATCTTTTTACAAAATATGCAGTATTACGCAACATATGTCCAAGTACTTAGCCGATAAACGTCTGCAATTTTTCCGCCGTAGGACGCCTGACGGCTAAATCGCCTTCTGAAGGCATGAAATCGCTGTAACTAAAATGGTAACAGTACTCATATTTGCCATTTTTTACCCGCTGGCTTTGCGATGATGCCGGGGTCCGCACCCTGCCGGGTTCGAATCCCGGCATATCGGTAGCAAAAAGCCCGTCACCGCGGGGGTAACGGGCTTCTTAATTTAAATGGTGCCCCCAGCGGGATATCCGCGTGCGGCTGGCGCCGCCCGCTTCCGCTTCGTCGCTTCGCTCCTTGCGTGCTGCGCTGGAAAACGCTTGCGCGTTTCCTCAGCTCCGCACCCTGCCGGGTTCGAATCCCGGCATATCGGTAGCAAAAAGCCCGTCACCGCGGGGGTAACGGGCTTCTTAATTTAAATGGTGCCCCATTTGCAAAGATAGTCGAACCCAGGTACTGGCGCTCGGGCACTCCGTGTTCATCAGGTTTTCTCGGGCCGCCTAAAATAGCAACTACTGAAAAAGGGGAGGCCCCGCGAGGAGCCTCCCCTTTCCTTTTGGCTATCCGACCACCAGCACTTGGCCGGGGTAGATCACGTTCGGGTTCGCCAGCCCGTTCGCCTTGGCCAGCGTCTGGTAGTCCGTGCCGTACTTGGCGGCGATGCCCGAGAGCGTGTCGCCGCTCTTGACCGTGTAGGTCTTCTTGGACGACGCCCCGAGGCGGTCGTTGACCACTCCCTGCACCTCCGCGTAGCGGCCGCCGAGCACGCGCTTGCGAAGCTCGCCGCTGCCGAGCTGCCCACGGATTACCGCGTCGGCCAGCTCCGTGGCTCCCGTCTTCAGGACGTAGTTCACCAGCTCCTGCACCTCGTCGTAGCGGTCCCCGAGCGCCTTCTTGCGCGCGTCTCCGTTGCCGTAGGTGCCGTCCATGACGCGGGCGGCCAGCCCGAGCGCCGTCTCCTGCGGCTGCGGGACCGTCCCGCTCGGCTTGGCATCGGGCACGGGCAGGCCCTTGGGGTTCGCCACCCTGTCCCAGCCGTCCGCATCGAGGTGCGCGATGTCGAGGTCGAGCGGCCCGTCGTATCCGTCGAGGCGGCCGTTGGAGCTGTACTGGTGGAGCGCGCACTCGTCCCACGCGCCGAAGCCGCCGGAGGGCAGCCACGGGGTCGCCTGGTATGCCGTGCGCTCCGTGTTGGCGTACTGGGCGACCCACAGCGGGTGGTCCTTGGCCACGGCGCTCCAGTCGTCCTCGGTGCAGACGCTCCGGCTCATGTAGACCGCGCATCGGATGCCCGTCAGCTCGTGGACGCAGTCGAGGAACTTCTTGGCACCGGCGGCCCCGTGGACCATGCCGTACATCTCGTAATCGAGCGCGGGCACGCCGTTGCCGAAGTAGTTCTTGGTCTGCGATACGAAGAACTCGGCCTGCTTCACCGGGTCTTCGCCGTTCAGGAAGTGGTAGAAGCCCCACTTCTTCCCGAGCGCCTTGGCCTTCTGGACGAAGCCGTCGCAGGTGTCGTGGACGATTCCGGTGCCCTCGGTAGCCTTGCAGATCATGAAGTCGAACGGGACCTTGTCGAGGTCGATGCCCCTCTGGTAGTTGCTGATGTCGATGCCCTGCACCGTCAATCACTCCCTATCGCTATGAAGTACGCCCACGATACGCTGGCGAACTCGTCTGTGTTCAGATTCACTTGTCCCTCGTATGGGTCGCGGACGTCGGCCGTGCCGCCGTCCCATCCGCATATGAGCACGATGTGGCCACCGTAGGCCCTTCCGCCCTCGTGCAGCTGCCCGGTCATGGAGCCGAACACCATCCAGCCGCGCTCCGCATACCCGAGCGCCTCCTGCTGGTCGTAGAGCAAGCCCGTGCTCGACAGGCCCCCGTCGTTCGCGCGCATCCACGCGCAGAACTTCTGCATGTCGTTCAGGCCGTCCGTGGTGCACGTGTCGCCGACGGTCAGCGCGAGCCGCAGCGGCGTCCACTCCTCGCCGGTGAGGCGGGTGTACGCCATGGCCGCGCTGGTGAGGCCGCAGCCGCTCGTTGCGATGTCGTCCCCCGCATAGGGGAGAGCGCCCCAGCGCTCGTCCGTCTGGAGGTAGGTCGGGACCTGCGCTGGAGCGTCCTTGTCGTAGACGGTCGGTATCGCCTTCCCGGCCGTCCGCACCTGCGGCATCCCTAGCTCGAGAGAGAGGAAGACGAGCACGGATGCCGCGAGTAGCGCTAGTGCCGCATCGCAAACGGCGAGGTACCCTCCTCGACCTCCGGGACTCCGGCGATTGAGGTGATTACCGATACCACTGCGGTGCATGCGGCCACGGCCGCGATCTGGCCCCAGTCGAGCGACGTGATGGCCACGGCGGTCGAGCCGATGAGCGTCACGGCCGTCTGGGCCGCCGTCTTCACGGCGCGGACTCCTGCGGCGATGAGCCAGCGCTTGAGCGCGTCCTTGTTCATAGTTGCTCCTAACCATTGTGGTTCTCGGGATGCGTGTACTCGGGGATGCTTCCGTGTATGTCCATGGTGTTCGCGTGCGCCCTGATCGTCTCGATGTACGTGTCACCGTGGAGGAGGGCGTAGTTGTCGGCGCGCTTGTTGAGCGTGTCCAGCTCCATGGCCGTGATGTAGCCCCGGGCCTCTGCCTCCTCGTAGCTGCGCACGATGGAGGCCTTCAGTTGCGAGCGCTGCGCGGATATGACGGCCGAGTACTCCTTGCGGATGTCATGCAGCTGCCTGCCGAGATACCCGGCTAGGCCCGTCACCACCGCGAGCGTCAGTCCGCTGATAACGGTGGAGAGCATTAGGCCTCCTCGTCCAGCATCTTCTGCACCTTCTCGCGCCAAAGCTCGGGCACCTCTTCGATGGTGCGCTTTCCGGCCTTGACTTGGCGGTAGTAGATCTTCGCCATTGTTACTCACCTCCCTTGATGGTTGCCACGAGGTCGCCGAGTTCGGCCAGTGCGGCCTCTTGGTCCTCGATTGCCGACTGCTGCTCTGCGACCAGGTCGCCGAGCTCCGCGATGGCGTCGCCGCTGTCGCTGGCGCTCTGCTCGGTCTCGTCGACTCGCTCGTCGAGCGTCATGCCGTCGCGCACGGCCTGCTCCCAGAGCTGGTCGAACGCCTCGGTGGCCTCGTCCTTCGAGATGGCGGCGAGGACGTACTGCTCGTCAGCCCGCCACTCCACGGTGGCTTCTCCGGCAGGGTCGATCTGCTCGCGCGTCACCTTCTGGATGTTGCGGCGCAGTCTGATGTCCGCGAAGCCGTCCGGGCGCTCGTGGTAGTCCACGGCCTGAAGCTCCGCCGTCGAATAAACTCTCATCGAGTCTCCTCTCGGTCTCGGCAAGGCTCACGACGTCCTTGCACCGTGCGAATGTATCCTCCGCGTGATATTTCTCGATGACTCCCTTGCTGCAGCTGTGTTTCAGGTAGCCGTAATAGCTGATGCACCGCCGGGCCAGCGGCAGCGGTATGACCTCCGACCGCCCGGCGAGCATGAAGGCACGCCTGGCGCGCAGGAAGATGCCCGGCCGGATGGTTGTCTTGTACGTGTAGAAGACGAAGCCGACCATATCCAGCGGCTCCTTGTCCACGGCGCACACCTTCCACGGCTTCAGCTCGACGTGCGGCTCGTCCCTCACGAACTTTGACAGGCGGCGCGCGGCCATCTTCAGGTCGCGCTTGTCGTGGCCCATGAGTAGGATGTCGTCCATGTAGAACAGCACGTGGTCCACGAGGCGCTTGTACGTCACCACGCCCGTGCGCCTGTTCACGCGCGTCTTGCGCAGGCGCTCCTGCGCGTAGTGGTAAGCGCGCGAGGCGTAGTAGTTGGCCAGGTATTGGCTTAGGAACGAGCCGATGTTCAGGCCGTGCGGGAACTGGTCGAGGAGGACGCCGACGAGGTAGAGCAGGGCCTCGTTCTTCACGTCGCGCGCGAGCATGGCGCGGAGCACGTCTTGGTCGATGCTCGGGTAGAACTTGCGGATGTCCAGCTTTATGAAGTACCTGGCCCTCGGCTCGCGTATCCACTTCTCGATGGCGTGCTTGGCGAATATCTGGCCGCGCCCCGGTATGGAGGCCGTCTGGTAGTCGCCTATCTTGGCCATGAGCATCTCGGCTAGACCGTTCACCGCGATGTAGTCGAAGCACTGGTGCTTCGGCGTCTCGCGCCCGATTATCCGGTGCTTGCCGTTGATCGGCTCGATTCGGTTGAAGTACTGGATGGGTGCGACCGTGACGCGCCGCTCGCGTATCTCGGCGGCGAGGGAGCGCGCCAGCTCCTCCTCGCCTCCGTATTCGTCCAGAAGCGCCTGCACCTCCCTGCGCCCGCTCTTGCCTCGCAGGAAGTCGCGGACAGCGGCGAGGCAGAAGCCCTCGTCCTCGATGTCCACGCGCTTGCAGTAACGCCTCATTGTGTCCTATCTGGTTTTGGCGTTCTTCGCCGCTGGGCTACGAAACGCCGTGGGGTTGATATTTTCGTCAGTTGACGGGGCATGCCCGCTCGAAGCGGGTGGACTCGACGAGCGTGTTCCGCGTTTGACCAGATTTCCGACCGCCATAGTTCCACCTGTAGTTGCCGAGCCTGTTGTTCGAATTGCCGTAGAAGGCACCGTACATAGACCCATTCCTGAGATTGCCGAAGCACTGCAGAAGGCCGAGAACCAAGCGGCTACCGCCGAGAACCCCCAAGGGGCCTGGGAGGGGTGATGAGGGGGCGCTGCCCCCTCGCTTGCGCTTCACCCCCGCACCATGGCTAGGCCATGGTGACCCCCAGGCCAGATAGCCGACCGCCAAAGCCCCACCAGTAGTTGCCGAGCCCGTTGCTCGAAGCGCCGCAGAAGGCACCGCACACAGACCCATGCCCGAGAGCGCCGAAGCACCGCAGCTCTCGCAGGCCGGGGGATGAGATCGGGTCGGAATATATCGCGTCGCAGGTGCCTGTGGTGGAGGTTCCCTTGGAACCTGTGGGCACGAGGAGGCCGGGGCACTTCGCGGACTCCTGCCAGTCCTCGTTGTACATCCACTGGCCGTTGGTCTTGCTGTCGCGCGCGGGCAGCTCGAGGTCGAGCTTGACGTGGTTGGCGTCGAGTGCCGAGGAGTATTTGCGCGAATCGAAGCACTTGTACAGCTCGCAGTGGCCCTCGTCGGCCGACGTCTTGGCCTGATTCACGATCACGTCGCACAGCGGCTCGTACGCTCCGCAGAGCACCTCGATGCCCTGGATGCGGTACGGCTGGCGCTGCTTGGGCTTGCCCGCGATGGGGTAGCCGTCCGTGCCGAGCAGGTTGTCGCACGTTCCGGTCTTCCAGGGCATGGCGCTCACGTAATCGTCGACGGCCGTGGTGAACGGTGCGCCGTCGACGTAGACCGCGCAGCGGTCGCTCATCGTCTCGATCTTGGTGACGGTGCGGTAGGCGAACGTGGACTGTCCGGCGGTCGCGCCTCGGTCGCTGTTCGGTCCGCAGTTCAGCGTGGAGCCGACGAGGAAGTAGTCGGCCGCCGCCTTCGGCAGCAGCACGCGGTTCACGCCCGTTTCGGCCTCGAGGACCTTGTACTGGCTCGCATAGTCGGTGCAGCCGCCGAGGCTCTGGAGGTCCTGCGTGGCGTACTTGATCATGAGCATGAGCTGGATATAGAAGTTGTCCGCCACGGTGCGGCCCGTGTAGCCCGCGCCCTTCTTCTTGCTGTAGCTGATGCCGGTGTTGTGCGAGCCGAACTGGAACGTGTGGACCTTGCCGGAATAGCTGTGGGGGACGTTGTTGGAATCGCACCACGCGAGGTAGGGCGAGAAGACGAGGAGCGGTCGCTCGGTGCCGTCGGCGTACTTCTGGCCCGGCAGCGGCCTCATGCCCTCGTACTTGGTGTCGGAGTAGAGCAGGCGCTTGTATCCGTTGCTGCGTGTGATGCTGTAGTAGCCGGGGCAGGCCATGACCCAGACGTCGCCGTTGGAGCCGTCGGCCCTGAAGCGGCCGTCGCCCTTCATCGCCGTGCAGTGGAATTTGCCGCTGTCGTCGACCGTGCCGTTGACGGTGAAGTACTCGAAGGCGTTGAGCTTGGAGTAGTCGTCGCGGCCCGCCGTGGTGTTGGTGGCGGGCTGGCACACGAGGCCGACGTTGTCGCGCGTCTTGATGCCCTTGGGGTCATTCGAGTAGGTGTACTCGGGGATGTCAACGCCGTACACCTTGCCGTCACGGCGCAGGCTGAACCACTCGCCGAGGTTGTCGTACTCGCCCTTGGTGCCGTCGTAGTGGGGCGCGACGGCCACGGGGTTCGCCGAGGCCTTGTGCACCTTGGTGATGAGGTCGACGGTGTCGCCGAACGTCATGACCTTGTTTACCTGTACTGCCATTCTTTCTCCTTTACTGGCCGAAAACCTTGCCGAAGGCGTAGTCGTAGTCCTCCTGGGTGAGGCCGTCGAGGACCGTGTCGGTGCCGATTGCCGGGGCGATGATGGACTCGAACGCCTCGTCGATTTCCGCGTGCGTGGCGAATACCACTCCGGCGCTCGCCATCGCGGCGATCTTCTCCTTCGCGTCGTCCGTCAGGTCGTCGTAGCCGACCTTGAGCGACGCGAGCGCGGCCTCGCAGCGGTCTGCCGCGCTGTCCGCACGTCCGCGCGCGTTGATAACCTCGTCCATGATTGCCTGCCACTCGGACGCGCGCACATCCTCGGCGTTGCCGTAGGTGACGCGCTGCGCCTCGAGCGCGTTGATGAGGCGGTCGATCTCGGGGATGTAGTCGCCGCCCGTGGCCTCGATGGCCACCGAGGGCACGACCCTGATGGCGATGTTGCCCGTGGATGCCGACCAGTCGCCCGAGCTTATGCGGATGTACGAGGTCGGGATGTCGCCTGCCGCCTGCGTGAGCTTGGCGGGGACGGTGTACTGCACGATTCCGTCGGGCGCGGAGAGCACCGCGACGTTCTCGCCGTCGATGACCTTCCCGCCGTCCGGGCGCAACGCGTAGAAGCGCACGGTCATGCCCGTGAGGTCGAGCACTGCGCCTCCCTGCCGCAGGTTGACGTTGAACACGTACGCCTCGGCGTCCTGTTGCCGAAGCGTGATGGGGTTGTCGAGCGTCGAGAAGCGGTTGGTGCCCTTCTCGATGTCGAGCGTGAGGTCTATGAGCATCTAGACCGCCTTCCCGAGCACTACTGCTCCTTGCTTGAACACGAGCACCAGCACGCGGTCCCCGGCCTTCACCTCGGCCAGGCACGTGCAGGTGGTCGATATGGATGGGTTGAGCCGCACGTCGGCGGTCCCGTCTTGGTTGACTGCGGCGACGGTGCCCCACGTGTGGGACTCCTTGGCACCCGCCCCGCCGAACAGCAGCTCGTACAGCTCGTGGCCGCTTACCATGACCCTCCCTCCGTCTCGGTGACGAAGCCGGAGCGGATGAAGCGGCGGGCCTTGCCCGTAACCGCGCAGTGGCCGCCGACCTCTATCTCCTGCTCCGTTATCGCACCGCGCCAATTTAGCCCGGCGGTGAGATAGTCGATGCCGACCGCGTCGTTGGGCAGCAGGGGCACCCACGGGTGGCCCCACTCGACGTACTCGATGGACGAGGAGTTGTCCACGAGCTTCGTCTTGGCCTTGGCCTTGAGGGCATCTAGGCGCTCCTCCTTGGTTGCTCCCGTGAGCTCCGTCACCTGGTCGACGAGCGGGACCTCGTATCCCCTGTACGGGATGGACGCGCGGGAGTTGGGGTCGGTGTTCCGGCACGCGGCCCAGAGGCTCTCCTCCTCCGTCTCATAGGTCAGGTACACGGCGTTGGGGATGTCGTCCGCGTTGTCCGATCTGGATACCTCGGGGAGCATGATGGAGTCTTCGCCGTCGTTGAACGTGCGCACCGGCTTGCGCGCCTGCGGCTCGACGTACGGGACCATCTGGATGACTCCGTAGGCATCCGGGTAGGCCGATGCGAACCCGGCCATGGCGAGGAGGTCGTTGGCTATCGTCAGCCAGCTGTCGTCCGGCTCGTACACCACGTCCCTCGGCAGGACGTAGTCGCAGCGCGGCTCGTTCGTGCGTAGGCCGAGGCGCTTGAAGATGCCGTCGGCGTGCGCGACCGCGTTGGTCCCCGCCTTCACCGTGTAGTAGCGGCCGTACTTCCCCTTCACCGCGAGGCGCAGCGTCGATTCGAGGTCGACGCTGCCGGATACCAGCGGGCCGTTGTATTTCGGCGTGCCGATGCTGCAGAAGTACGTGCCGAGGGCGAACGTCCCCGCCTCGCCGCGCTCGTCCTCCATCTGGTAGTACACGCGCACGAGGTCGTGCTCGTCTGGCATGGCGCTGCCGGAGAAGTCGAGCGTGCCCTGTGAGCGGAGCTGCGATAGCGCGGAGTGCGTGAGCCGACCGCCCGTGAACATGCCGTAGCCCTCGGCCTCGACGAGGCCGGGCCACGTCACGCGGCGGTAGATGTACGACTCGCGCCGGAAACCTGTCCAGATCACAGGGCCTCACCGTCCACCCTCGTCAGCGAGAGACTGATGTCGGCGTGCGTCGTGGGCATGCACAGGTCGCGGTTCACGCTCACGTCGGCGGCGACGTGGAACACGTCACCGGCCACGCTCTTGAAGATGGCGCGCGGGTAGAGGATGAGGTCCTCGAAGGCGCGCACCTCCTCCTCGCCTATGACGTGCGCGGTCATGGGGCGGGTGTCGCTGATGCCACCGGCGTCGTAGAGCACCGGGTAGGCCCTGCCCGCGTAGCGCACGAGCGTGCGGTTGGCGCGCTCGAGGTTTCGCTGCTCGGTCGGGTCGAACTGCGCGCGGGCCATAAGGCCGTCGCCGTAGTAGACGAAGCAGTAGGGAGTCTTGATGCTGCCCGGGTGCTCCGTCGCCCTCGATGCGCCCGAGGCCGCGTATGCCGCGACGCGGTAGCTGTACTCCGTGTTCAGCGGCGCGTAGCGGTCGACAACCGACGAGCCGTCGGACAGGTCGGAGGCGATCAGCTTCTCGCCGTCGCGCGTGACGCGCCAGATGCTCAGGCTCTCGACGTCCTGCCCCTCGTCGTTGTTGTCGACGATGCACTCAAGCTCGGCGTATCCGCGCTCGATGTCGGCCTCGATGCGGAGGGAGGCTCGGCGGGGCAGCTCGAACTCCACGCGGAATGGCATGGAGGCCGTCGACTGCAGGCCGCTCGTGCTTCGGGCCGTGGCCACGATTCGGTACTCGCCGCCGTCATCCGGCATCCACTCGTCCTTGGTGACGCTCGTGGCCGTGGAGGTGCCGAGCGCCTCCTCGTAGAGCACGTTGCCGCCCATATCGGTAATGGCCACGGCCATGGCCGCGAGCGCGCCGGATGCGTCGACGTACTGCACGCTCACGCCTACCGGCACGTTGCGCACGGTCTGGCCGGGCGCGTCGAAGGCGAGCTGCGGGGGCTGCCGGACGTGGAACGAGCTGTTGCCGGACCAGGGGCCGAAGTCGGCGTGCACGCCCTTGGTGCGCACGCGCCAGTAGACGGTGGAGTTGAGGGGGAAGTTCGGCACGCTCGCGCTCTGGGCGGTCGCGGCCGTGACGGTCTTCCATGCGGTGCCGTCCGTGGAGTACTGGACCTCGGCGGCGCTCTGCGCGGAGCCGTCGATGGGGTTGTGTTGCCACGTGAACGTGACCCTGCCCTGCGAGACGAGCAGTACCTGGCCGCTCGTCGGCGCGAGGAGCGTCGGTGCCGCCGGGGCGCAGATCGTGACGATGGCCTCGGATGGCTCGGACCACGCGGAGACGAGGCTGCCGCGCATGTTGCGCGCGCGGTAGTAGAACGTGCCGCCGCCGGGGTTGTCGCCGAACGACAGCGCCTTGCCGGATACCGTGGCGATAGTGGTCCAGCCCTTGCGGTCGCGCGAGCGCTGAATCTCGGTGGCGCTCGCGGTGCGCGACAGGTTCGGGATGGTCAGCTCGACGGAGGTGTCTCCCGTGCGCTGGCCGCTCGGCTTAAACGGCGCGGACGGCGTGTTGAACGTGCGGTCGGTCATGACACGCTCGGAGTAGCCGCTCTCGTTGTACCCGCGTACCAGATAGCGGTAGTAGTGGTCGGCCGAGCACGTCGGGTCTGTGTAGGAGGTCGCGGAGCCGCTCACGTGGGTGATCTGGACGGAGCCGCCCCCGTCCGTGCTGCGCTCGATGCGCACCTCGGAGTAGGGGGCCTCGTCCGTGGCGTGGTTGGCCCACGTTATGAGGTTCTTCTCGTCGCTCAGGCGCTCGACCTTGGCACCGCTCGGCGCTGCGGGCTTCTCCGGCGGGTTGCGCAGCGTGTCGGTGTAGGAGTGGCCCCCGGCGCTTCCGGCCGTGTTGTATGCGCCGATTCGGTAGCGGTACGTGTGGTTCGGGCGCACCGTGTCGTCGCTGTACTCCGTCTTGTCGCCGCCCGGCTTGGCGATGTTCACCCACTCGCCGCCGTCGGTCTGGCGGTCGACGTAGATGCCGTCGTACGGTCGGGCGGCCGTGGTGTTGCGCGTCCACGTGATCACGTTGAGCGTCTGGGACTTGCGCACGGCCTTGGCGTTGCTCGGCGTCTGGGGAGTCCAGACCGGGGCCGAGGGCCTGAAGGTGTCCCCGCACGTCGACTTGCGGAAGGTTCCGGAGTAGCTCGTGTACCACGCCGAGCACTCGCGCGTGACGGGGTCTCCGTAGTTGACCCAGCCGACGTCGAGCCAGCCGCTGTCGCCGTACCAGCCGGGGCCGTACATGCGGTACTGGCCGCCCCACGAGCGGTTGAGGATGGTGCCCAGCATGTCGCCGCACTTGACGTAGGAGCTGTACTTGACCTGCACGTAGCAGGAGTTCTCGCCGTACTCCTTGATCTTCCACTCGATATATGTGTTCCAGGCGGTCTGGCCCGTAGGCCAGACCTCGTTGCCCCATGCCATTTACATCCCTGCCTTCGCCTTGCGGACGGTCTGGAAGAAGTCGTTAAGTGTCATGAACTCGCTTATCGAGGAGGCGTCGATCTTGACGTCGCCCAGCGAGTAGTAGTTGTTGACCACGGTGGTCTTGGTGCCGCCGTTGCCCGTGTAGGCCACGTTCCCGTCGAGCTGCGCCGTGGCCATGAGGCGCTTGGCGCTGTCCCTCACGTCCGCGCGGGCCTCGAGCATGCCGTGGGCGAAGTTCTCGCCGAGGTGGCGTCCCGAGGTCTCGCCGCCCTTCTCGGCACCGGACCAGGGGCCGTCCTCCGGCACGGAGAAGCCCATGACGCTCTTGGCCGCATTGACCAGCGACGTGGCGAAGCTGCGGACGGAGTTCCACGCCGAGCCGATGCCGCTGGCGAACTGCTGGCCGAGGTGCGAGCCGCTCGTATAGGCGCTCCACCCGCTCGCGCCGGACGAGGCGCTGCTGGCGAGCGACGAGCCGCTCGACCTAGAGGCACCCGCCGCAGCGCCGACGCCTCTGGCGTAGTTGGAGCCAGCGGAGCTGCCCGTGCCGCCGAGGTCGCCGGGGGAGGAGGAGACGCCCGACCTTGCGTTGCTGGCCAGCGAGCGCGCGTTGGCGTTCGCGCTGCCGGACGCGGAGCCGATGCCGCTGGCGAACAGCGCACCGGCCGATTTGCCCGTGCTGGATGCGTCACCGGGAGCCGGGGCGATGCCGCCGGACAGGGCGGCGCGCAGCCCTGCGGCGTTGCTCGATGTCTGCGGCGTGTTGTCGGCGATGCCCTGGGCGAAGCCCGCTCCGGCGGAGTTGCCCGTTGCGGATGCGTCGGCGGTGGCGGTGGAGATGCCGCTCGCCAGCGCTGCGGCCAGAGCTGCCGCGTTGCCCTCCGTCGGCGCGCCTCCGGTTGTGATGCCGCTGGCGAAAAGCGCTCCGGCGAGGGTTCCCGCGTCGGAGCCGCCCTGCTTGGCCTCGTCGAGGCCGCCTACGGCCTCCCTGGCCTTTGCCGCCGCCACGTCGTAGGTGTCGCCCTGGGCGAGCGCGTTGGCGAAGGCCGTCACGGCTGCGTCTCCGGCGATGCCGTAGTCGTCGCAGTTGCGCTTGAACTCCTCGAGAGTGGAGCCGGTGACCTGCTGGGCCGCGCCGACGGCTCCCTGTGCGCCAGCGCTTAGGCCGCTGGCCCAGTTGTCGGCCGCCGCCTGCCCCTCGGTCTTGCACTTGATGCCCATGTCGCCGAGGGCCTTGATGATGCTCCCGGTGGTGCCGTCCCACGAAGCGGCCAGCTTGATCAGCTGCTCGTCGCTTAGGCTCTGGAAGTCCTCGACGCTGATTCCGGCGCTCTGGAGGTCGTCGCAGAACTGGCCGAGGTCCTTC
>CATYDM010000006.1 GCA_958405195.1 uncultured Collinsella sp. | reverse complement strand
ACGGTGGTGTAAGAGACCACCAGCGTCGTGGCAACACGGCGGCTTGGCAAGCCCCATCCGGAGCAAGCGCGAATAGGAACGCTATGGGCCGGCCCGGTCCGCGTTCGGGTAGCGTGCGTGGAACTGCACGGTAACGTGCAGACAAGATAAATGACCGTTCACGACAGAACCCGGCTTATCGGCCCACTCAGCACTTTGTTGACGCTGCGAACCCGTCAGCGCGGCAATCTGCCTTTCAAGCCTTCGGGCATGACCATAAGGTCAATGCCCTTGTCTTTCAAGGCACCTTGCTCGCGCTGACGGGTTCTCGCTGTTGGTGACGGTATCATTGGCGTTTCCGTTCTTGTTGGCGAGGTCAACGGTGCTGTCTTTGCCGTATTATTGAGGCTGTTTGTTGCTGCGCTTTATTTTGTTGAGGGGCTTTGTTGGACAGCTATTTTACTCTGCAATCGAATATTGAGGCTTCGGGCGAGTTTGTGGACCGCAAGAGCCGGTTTATTGCCCAGCTGGTCCATATTGAGTCCGAGGATGAGGCGAATGCCTTTATCGAGATGGTTCGCAAACGTCATTACGACGCTCGACACAATGTTCCCGCGTGGATTTTGGTCGATGGACGCGAGCGCCAGAGCGATGATGGTGAGCCGAGCCGCACGAGCGGTATGCCGACGCTCGAGGTGTTGCGCGGCGCAGAGCTCAAAAATGTTTGCTGCGTGGTGACGCGCTATTTTGGTGGCACGCTGTTGGGACCTGGTGGCTTGGTGCGCGCCTATACTGCGGCGACGCAGGCGGCGGTGGCCGCGGCTCAGGAGGCCGGGCAGATCGTCGAGATGACGAGTGTCGTGCCTGTTGACGTGCATGTGGCCTATCCGCAGTATGAGCAAGTGCTTCATTTGGCGCAGGATTCGGGTGCCAAGGTTTCGGATACCGATTTCGCGGATACCGTGACGATTCATTTGGTGTTCAAAGCGGGGGAGCAGGAGCCGTTTTGCGCTAAGATGCGCGAGCTTATGGCGGGGCGCGAGGAGATTGAGGTCGGCGCTCCCGAATTTGCCGAGTTTTAACGGCGACGGCCGGCGTGCTTTTGGATGGATCCCAAGCGCGCCGGCCGTCGTTTTTCTGTTGCTGCCGCTTACTCGGCGAGCTGCTTTAGCACATCGCAGGCGATTTCGACGGCATCGTCGATGCAACCGGGACAGCTGCGGAGCGGACCCTTGTCCGATCCGATGCCCTTGAGCGTGCCGCAGACGGTCGTCGTGTTCTTCTCGCCAAAACGCTTGGCGATTTCGCGCGCCAGCTTGTAGGTCTGGCCCTTGGTCTTGGGGTTTTCCATGCCGTCGCTCATCACAAAGCCCATGATGGCCACGGCGCCCGAGATGGCACCGCAGGTTTCGGTCATGCCGCCCATGCCGGCGCCAAAGCCCTCGGTGAGGGTAAAGGCGGTCTGGGGGTCGAGCCCGACGGCAGGTGCGAGCGTGCAGGCGACGGCCTGTGCGCAGTTGAAGCCTTGGGCGTGGTATTCGGCAGCCTGAGCTTGGCAGGCGGCGGTGTCGAGCTGAGCAGTATCGATTTGCTTCATCGTTGTCTCCTTGGTCACGGTGTACTCGCCTATGGTACCCGTGACGGGGCATGTAATCATCGAGAGCTTCATGTATGTCTCGTTTTTATCTATCGAGCAAATGCCCAAGGCTTGAGATAAATACCCCTGATCAATTTGTCCCTTAACCTACCTTGGGGATGGGTTGAGAGGGGTGCAGGGTAGCGGTATCGTGAACCGAATAAAACGTAACCCAGGCAAGGGAGCTAGATATGACCGAGCAGACCATCGGAACTACATGTGTCCAGGGCGGCTATCACCCGGGAGATGCCGAGCCGCGCCAGGTGCCCATCTACCAGTCCACCACGTGGAAGTACGACACGTCCGAGCACATGGGCAAGCTGTTTGACCTAGAGGAGTCGGGCTACTTCTACAGCCGTTTGCAGAACCCCACGTGCGATCTGGTTGCCGCCAAGATCTGCGAGATGGAGGGAGGCACTGCCGCGATGCTCACGAGCTCGGGCATGGCTGCGAATTTCCTCGCGATCTTTAACGTGGCCGGTGCCGGCGATCATGTGGTCGCGAGCTCTGCCATTTACGGCGGTACGTATAACCTGCTCGCCCACACCATGGGCCGCATGGGCGTGACCTGCACGTTCGTCGCCCCCGACTGCACCGATGAGGAGCTCGAGGCAGCCTTTGAGCCCAATACCAAGCTCGTCTTTGGCGAGACGATCGCAAACCCCGCCCTTGCCGTGCTCGATATTGAGCGCTTTGCCAAGGCCGCGCATGACCACGGCGTGCCGCTGATGGTCGACAACACCTTCCCGACACCCGTGATGTGCCGTCCCTTTGAGTGGGGCGCCGACATCGTGACGCACTCCACCACCAAGTACATGGATGGACATGCCGCCTACCTGGGCGGCGTGATCGTTGACCACGGCCAGTTTGACTGGATGGCCCATGCGGACAAGTTCCCGGGTCTCACCACGCCCGACGAGAGCTATCACGGCGTGACCTATGCCGAGAAGTTCGGTCGTGAGGGTGCCTTCATTACCAAGGCCACCGCGCAGCTCATGCGCGATCTTGGCCCCATGCAGAACCCGCAGGCGGCGTTTTTCTTGAACAGCTCGCTCGAGAGCCTGCATGTACGCATGCCGCGTCATTGTGAGAATGGCCTGGCCGTTGCCAAGTTCCTGCAGAGCCATCCCAAGGTACGCTTCGTGAGCTATCCGGGCCTGGAGGGCGATAAGTACTATGACATCGCTCAGAAGTACATGCCCAACGGTACCTGCGGCGTTGTGAGCTTTGGCTTTAACGGTGGTCGCGCGGCGGCCGAAACCTTTATGAAGAGCCTCAAGCTCGCCCAGATCGCCACGCACGTGGCCGACGCCCGCACTTGCTGCCTGCATCCCGCTAATGCCACGCATCGTCAGATGAACGATGAGGAGCTCATCGCCTGTGGCATCTCCGCCGACATGGTGCGCCTGTCGTGCGGCCTCGAGGACACGGCCGATCTGATTGCCGACCTTGAGCAGGCACTCGAGCAGTGCTAGGCTAGCGTTCGCATAAGGCGCCGATGCTGGCAGAAAGCTTCGGCGACCTTTCGTTCCGATTCCGTAGGCGGGACCCCAATCGCGACTGTTCGCAGGCGATCGGGGCCCCGTTTTTGCGTTGTGCCACTCGAAAGGATGGATATGGAGAAAACCGCAGAGCAGCTGCGCCGCGAGCACATTGCCCTAGAGGGCGACACCCATGGCAAGAACAAGTGGGCGATTCTGTTTACCGTGCTCATCATGACGTTTATGGTGTGTCTGGATTCGACCATCGTGACCGTGGCGCTGCCCGTGATGCAAAAGGAGCTGGGCGTGGGCCTCGACCGCATTCAACTGGTGAGCTCGGTGTACCTGCTTGCGACATGCGTGGCTATGTTGCCGTTTGGCCGTCTGGGCGACGTGCGCGGCAAGGTGAATGTGTTCCAGCTGGGCGTCATCGTCTTTTCGGTCGGTTCGCTGCTGTGCGGCCTTTCGGCCTCGCTCGAGGTTCTTATCCTGGCACGCATTGTTCAGGGCATCGGTTGCGCGGCGGCCATGGCTAACAACATGGGTATCATCACCGAGTCGTTTCCGGCGCGCGAACGAGGCCGTGCCATGGGTATTCTCGCGACCTTTGTGGCCCTCGGCATGATGTGTGGCCCCGTGCTCGGCGGCATGCTGGTGGCAAGCTTTCCCTGGGAGAGTATCTTCCTCATCAACCTGCCTATTGGCGTAATCTCGTTTATCGTGGGGCTCTACACGCTGCCGCATGTTAAGCCGGAGGCCGGCGAGCGCCCCATGTCCCTGATCGAGGCTGCTCGTCGCTGCTTTGCAAATTCGGCCTTCACTATCAACCTTGCCTGCATGCTCATCGTGTTCGTTGGTATTGGTGCATCCGAGTTTATCCTGCCGTTCTATTTTCAGGACGCGCATGGGTTTGGTTCCGACATTTCCGGATTGCTGTTTTTGGCGCTGCCGATGGTGAATGCCTTTATCGGTCCGCTATCGGGTACGGTTTCGGACCGTGTTGGCTGCGAGGGCCCCACGGCGGTCGGCCTGGGCGTGTACGTGTGCGGTCTTTTTGCGGTAAGCACGCTCGACGAGCACTCTTCTATCCCCGTGATCGTGTGCTGCGTCGCGTTTATGTCGTGCGGTACGTCGATTTTCCAGAGCCCCAACAACTCGTTGTATATGGGCTCGGCTCCGCGCGAAGCACTTGGTTTTGCGGGCAGCCTGGGTAGTTTGGCGCGCTATGCTGGCATGGCACTCGGCATTACGGTGGCGTCGAATATCCTGTATGGGCAGATGAGCGTGGCGATGGGCGAGGCCGTGACCAGTTTTGTTACAGGTCGTCCGGACGTATTCCTATTCGGCTTTCGCTCGGTGTTCTACGTACTCATGGCTGTGGCCGCCGTGGGCTTTGCGCTTGCCATGGTGCGTTTGGTGAAGATGCGCGCCCGCCATTAGCATGTTGGGAGGCTGTCTGCCACGATTCGCGCCGTCCCAAAAAGACTGGTTTGTGGTGCGATGCGGCTTGTGGGGCGGGCGGGGGTCGGTCCGTGGTAGACTATCGAACAACGTTTATTAATCGCGCGGTATCGTTGCCGCGAGAAGGGGTTGCGCCATGCAGGAGCTTGAGGATCGTATTCGCCATGACGGCATCGTAAAGGCCGGCAACGTCCTTAAGGTTGATGCCTTCCTCAACCACCAGTGCGACGTTGAGCTGTTCGACCACATGGGTGCCGAGTGGGCCCGTCTGTTCGAGGGTGTCGAGATCAACAAGATCCTGACGATTGAGGCTTCGGGCATTGGCATGGCCTGCATCGCAGCTCAGCATTTTGGCGGCGTGCCGGTGGTCTTTGCCAAGAAGGCGCAGTCCATCAACCTCGATGGCGAGCAGTATGCCACGACCATCTACTCCTTCACCAAGCAGAAGGAGTACCCGGTCATTGTAGGTAAGCGCTTCCTGTCCGAGGGCGACAAGGTCCTGATCATCGACGACTTCTTGGCTAACGGCTGTGCGCTTGAGGGTCTCATCAAGATCTGCGAGGCTGCGGGCGCCGAGGTTGCCGGCATCGGTATTGCCGTGGAGAAGGGCTTCCAGGGCGGCGGCGATAAGCTCCGTCAGCGCGGCTTCCGCGTTGAGAGCCTGGCCCGTATCGCCGATATGGACTGCGAGAACGGCGAGATCACCTTCGCCTAAGCGCGCAACACAAGCGATTGGTATGCGATGTGACAAAGGGACTGTCCCTTTGTCACATTTTTTGTATGAGGGGAGGTGCTGATATGGATGAGAACAAGATGGGATGGCGTGAGTATGCGCGCTATGCCGAGATGTCGGTCGAGGAGCTGGCGCGCGATTGCGAGGTACAGGTGTTTCGCGCGACGGGTCCGGGCGGGCAGGGCGTGAACACGACGGACTCTGCGGTGCGCATGAAACATGGGCCCACGGGGATTGTCGTGACGGCGCGTGAGAGCCGCAGCCAGTTTCAGAATCGCGCGAGCTGCCTGCGTAAGCTGCGCGCTGAGCTTGAGCGTCGCGGGCGTCCACCGCGTCGACGCGTAAAGACCAAGGTGCCTCAGCGCTCTCGCCAGCGCAGACTCAACGACAAGCACTTCAATGCGATTAAAAAGGCCAACCGTCGTAAGCCGGGCGGGGAGGAATGATCTTCTCAATAAGTTGCGGTGAAATAGGGACTGTTTTGCGACTTTAGATGCATAAACCGTCCCTATTTCACCGCAACTTAGGTGGGGTTAGCGGGTGGGGTGCCAGATGTGGAGGGCTCCGCCGAGGATGTCGACCTCGATGCGCGAGGCGACAACGGGCTCGCCGTCGGCCTGGATGGGGTAGTCGGGCTCCTCAAAAGTGAGCTCGGCATGGCGACAGCGGCGCATTCGAACCGGTGGCAACTTGGTATGGTGGCCGTCCTTGGCCGAAAGAAACATAGGCAGGGCAACCGCGCGAGGGACAGGGCCGCATGCGTAGCAGATGTCGAGCATGCCGTCGCAGGGGTCGGCGTTGGGGCAGATGCGATAGCCCGAGCCATAGGTGGGTCCCAGCTGGATGGCCATGATGATCGCCCTCACGCGCTCGGCGGGTGCCCCGTCAAAGCTGACTGTCATGGGGTAGTTGCGATAACGTAGGCCAAACTGCTCAAGTCCCGAGAGAGTGTAGAGCGGAGCGCCGGCGAGGCCCGTCTTTTTGCGCAGCTCGGTGGTGCCCAGGCCGATGGCGGCATCGATGCCGACCGAGAGCGTCTGGTCGTAGTACTCAACGGTAGCCTCGCCGCTGCCGCTTGCGGGGTTCCATGAGCGAATGCGCCCGATGTCCTGACGCTGCAGCTCACAGGTGAGCAGTGCGCCAAAATCCTTGCCGGAGAAATCGTCGATGCCGAGCGTTTGGGCAAAATCGTTGCCGGAGCCAACGGGCAGGACGGCAAGAGCGGGGCGGGCGTCCTCCTTTTGCGTCATAAGCCCGTTGACGACCTCGTGAATCACGCCGTCGCCGCCAAGGGCGATAACGGTGCGATAGCCCTGAGCCTGAGCGGCCAGCTCCTTGGCGTGTCCCATGCGCTCGGTTAGCACCAAGTCAAACTGGGATGCGCGCGCGGTCATATCCAAAAAGCGTTGCAGGCGCTCGGCAACCTCATGCGCGGCGCCCGACTGGGCGGCTGGGTTGGCGATGATGAGCGTGCGACCAAAATCAGTTGCGTGCATGGGGCGACTCCCGGCGTATGACGTGACGGTGCGGTCGCGCTCAGGTCGAATTGCCCCCGATTGTGGCTGCACGTCGAATACTTACGTCTACTCTATCAGGTCGTTGTGGCGCTCGATAGCATCCGCTACCGTACCGCCCTCATCCACAATAAGCGAACGGCGCTTGGGCGAGATGATGCGCTGGGCGGGGTACACGCCGCGGTGTCCGGCAGTTAGGTAGCTGATAAAGGCCACGATGACAAAGAACCCGGCTGCCGTGCCGTGGAACAGGTCGATGGCCATCATGCAGGTGGTGATGGGCACGTTGAGGCCGGCACAGAACACGCCGAGCATGCCGAGAGCCGCCAGAAAACTGGGGTCGATTCCGACGAGGCAACCGATCCAGCCGCCGAGCGCCGCACCGATGCCAAACAGGGGCGTGACCTCTCCGCCTTGGAAGCCCGCACCCAGGGTAAGCGCTGTGACGACCAACTTGATGGCTGCGTCTGCCAGGGTGGTGTTGCCGGCAAATCCGGCGCCGGAAAGCCACGTGGAAAGGCCGGCGTAGTCCCAGGCGTCGAGAAGGGCATAGGCGGCCAAAACCACGAGTGCGCCTATGAGTGCGCGAACGAGGTAATTGGTGATAAAGCGACCGTACAGGCTCTTGACGGTTCGAACTGACCAGGCAAAGAGGCGTGCCGTCAGACCGAAGATAATGGCGCTGATAACAACGATGACAACCGTCCGTGGTGTCATGTTGGGAACGCTGGCGATAACATTCGCCTCGTACTCGGTACCTAGGGCGAGTGATGTAAAGTAGCCGGTAAACGAGGCGACTAAGCAGTAGATGCCCGCGGTGTAGTCGATCTTGCCGATAAAGCACATCTCCATGCCAAAGAAAGCTCCGGCAAGGGGCGAGCCGAATACGGCGCCAAAGGCCGACGAGATGCCGGCGAGCATGAGGTCGTGGTGATCATGCTTTTTGAGGTGGGCGAGGTTCGAGATGTTGCTGGCGATGGTGCCGCCAATCTGAACCGCGGCTCCCTCGCGACCGGCCGATCCGCCCGTTAGGTGCGTGAGCGTGGAGCAGACAAAAGTGAGCACAGCCATGCGCATATGGATGAGACGGGTGCCCAGAGCGGAGTCGATGACCAGGTTGTTGCCGCGTTTGGCGGCAAGACCGTGGTTTTTGTACACCCATGCGGTGGCAACGCCCACAACGGGAAGCAGCGCGTAAATCCATGCATGGTGCTCGCGATAGTCGGTCGCGATATTCAGCGAGGCCAAAAACGCCCAAGCGGCAACGCCCATGGCGAGCGAGACGATGACGACGAGTACGAGCAACTTGGCGCTCGCGAGTAGGTTGCGGACGTTGCGGCGCGTGTCGGCAGCCAAGAGATGCTCGGAGCGGGTGAGCTGTTGCCTGCCGGCCATGATAACGTCGTTCAGGGAGAAAAAGCCGCCGTCGTCGAGCGACTGGGAATGATCCTGCGCTTCGTTTGCGCTTTCGGGTTTGTCGTTATGAGCCATACGTTCCTCTTTTAGGTTGCAACGCAAGCATTATAAAACGCGGTAAACGCGACGAGCCGGTGGGTTGGTTTCCATTCTGTTTCGCGGCCTACAACCGACAGGTGTATTTGCGGGTACAGGCCGAGTCGCGGTCGTGCGTCGGGGGATTATACTGAGACAAGCATAAAGAATCGGCGCCCCTGTTGTGCGCCGTGACATTAAGAGGTGCATATGGCAGAGAAACTCATTCCGCTGGATGACGCACAGTCGATTGTCCTGTCGCACGTTGCTCCGACCGATCTCGTCGAGATTCCCGTGTGGCAGGCCGCCGGTCTTCCCTTGGCCGAGGACGCGGTGGCCGATATCGACATCTCGCCGTTTGCCAACAGCGCTATGGACGGATATGCCGTGCGCTCGGCGGACTTGGCGCAGGCATCTGGCGAGGCGCCGGTGACGCTCGACGTTATCGGACACGAGGCCGCGGGCCATGTGTTTGAGGTCGCTATCGGCGCGGGCGAGGCGGTCCGCATTATGACAGGCGCGCCGGTGCCCGAAGGTGCCGACGCCGTGGTGAAATACGAGATCGTCGATGTGCTCGACGGCGATGGCAACGAGGGCTCGCACGTTCGCTTCTCGGCGCCTGCCAAGGTAGGGGAGAACGTTCGCTCTGCCGCCGAGGAGGCCCATGCCGGCGATGCTGTGATGCACGCCGGCGAGGTCGTGGCTCCGGCGGGCGCGGGTCTGCTGGCAAGCGCCGGATACGCGAGCGTGAAGGTGCACGCCGCCCCACATGTGGGCATTATCTCGCTGGGCACGGAACTGGTCGCACCGAGTAAGGTACCGGCGCGCGGTCAGATTCGTGATTCCAACTCGTCGGCGTTGATGGCCGAAGCACTTGATGCCGGCGCCGAGCCCGTGTTCTACGGCATTGCGCCCGATGATGAGCAGGCGATTGCCGAGCTGGTTCATCGTGCCGTGCAGGAGTGCGACTTTGTCATTACGAGCGGCGGTGCCTCGGCGGGCGACTACGACTATGTGACGGCGCTGGTCCAGCGCGAGGGCGAGGTGCTCTTCGATCGCATCTCGATGCGTCCCGGCAAGGCCATCACGTTTGGCTTGCTCGGGGGTAAGCCCTACCTGGGGCTTTCGGGCAACCCGGCCGCGGCGTATGTGGGCTTTGAGATGCTTGCCCGTCCGGCGATTCGCAAGATGCGCGGTTTTGCCGAGGTTGCGCGTCCCGTGCAGCAGGCGACGCTCACGCACGGCGTGAAAAAGCGACAGCATCGCCGCTTCTTCGATCGCGCCACGGTTTTGCGCGACCCCGAGACCGGTGAGTTGTTGGTGACCGAGGCTAAGACACAGAATTCGGCGCTGCTTGGAACTATGCAGCGTGCGAACTGCCTGTTGCGTATTGACGAGAGACCGTGCGAGCTCAAGGCGGGAGATGCCGTGGACGTTGTTCGCGTCGACCTGCCCGAGGGAACGGCGCTATAGGAGGAACGCTATGGAGTTGAAGATTTCGATCGTGACGTGCTCGGACACACGCGATCTTTTGCAGGATGAGGCCGGAGCCGCACTCGAGGAACTTATCGAGGCACAGGGCTGGACGGTCGCCTCACATGTGGTCGTGCGCGACGACGTCAGCGAGATCGGTGATGCCATTGTGGAAGCCGCCGATGAGTGCCACGCCAATGTCGTGCTCACCTGCGGCGGCACGGGGCTTTCGATGCGAGATGTGACGCCCGAGGCGACGCGTTCCGTCTGCGACCGCGATGTGCCGGGTATTGCAGAGGCAATCCGCGCGTATTCGATGACCAAGACGCGCCGCGCCATGCTCTCGCGTGCTATTTGCATGCAACGAGGTCATACACTTGTCGTAAACTTTCCCGGTTCTACGAAGGCCGCCCGCGAAAGCTGGGAGGCCATAGCGGACCAGCTGGAGCATGCGGCTCAGATGACAGCGGGCGGCGGACATACCAACTAAGCGGTTTACCTGCGGCGGGGCGACCTTATCGGTCGCTCCGCTTTTGTTTTCCGCCGAAGCGACACCGAGGTGCACGGTAACTTGAAACTATATTCTCTGGAGAGAATAATTTCTCATAATCATTATTCGCGCAGAAGTATAATCTGATTGCAGATTAAAGCCCGCGGTGGGGTACCCGGGCACAAGGTCCGAAAGGGTTGAATATGTTCGATTTGGTTTCTCGCCGCGGATTCGTCTCACTTTCTGCTGTCGCCGCTGCCGGCCTTGGTCTTGCCGGTTGCTCGGGCAGCAAGACGTCCGAGCCGGCGGGATCCGATGCCGGCTCCGCCAAGGCCTCTTCCAAGAAGGAAACCGTCGAGCTGCAGGTCTTTGCCGCCAACTCCCTCGAGAAGGCCCTTCCCGAGGTCCAGGAGCTCTACACCGACCAGACCGGCACCACCTTTGCCGATACGCAGTTTAAGGCCTCCGGCGACCTCGTTGAGCAGATGAAGGCCGGCGCCACGGTCGACGTGCTCATCACCGCTTCCAAGGGCACCATGGATGACGCTGAGACCGCCGAGCTCGTCGACGCCGACACGCGTGAGGACATGTTCGTCAACGACCTCGTGATCATTCGCGCCGAGGGCTCCGACACCAAGGTCGAGGCCATCGCCGACGTCGCGAATCTGGACGGCAAGATCGCCATCGGCGACGCCAAGACCGTTCCCGCCGGAAAGTACGCCAACCAGGCTCTGGCCTCCGTGGGCCTCTATACCGGCACCGAGGGCGACGACGGCGAGTATGCTCCCGAGATCGCCGACAAGGTCGCACTGGCCGACAAAGTTGGTACCGCCGCCGTCTATGTGTCCACAGGCGACTGCGTGGCTGGATTTGTCTACAGCTCCGATATCTTCCGCTACGACGGCATCGAGGAGGCCTTCGTGTGTCCCGAGGACTCGCACAAGCCCATCGTGTATCCGGGCGCTGTCGCCGAGAGCTCCGAGCATGCCGACGAAGCCAAGGCGTTCATCGACTTCTGTCTGACCAACAAAAAGGCCCAGAAGATTTGGGCCAAGTACGGCTTTGAGCTTTCCGCGTAGTGCGGCTTGGCGCGATAATTCCATCGTTTTGTGTTTCACTCCGTCCTTGTATTCGCTTGGAGCTTTTCGTGCTTAATAGATTCCGCATGCTTGTCGCCTGTGCTTTGACCTTCGCGCTTTGCTGGGTGCCGGGATTTGCGTTTGCTGGGGACGCTGAGGACGGGGCCCAGGTTGCTGCGACCGCCCATGGGCTTTCCTATGGGATCGAGGGTTTTGAGCGGTTGGCCAAGGGGACCGCTCGTGCCATGGAGGGTCAGCCTGAGGGCTACCGGTTTCCCGTTGACGAGGACGTGGACCTTGTAGTGGTGCCTGCTGCCGATCGCGTTGTGGCGTGGATATCGCCCAAGGCGGTCGAGAAGTATGGATTGGATCCGCAGGACAACGAGTGCGTATCGGGTCTCAAGGCCCTCGTCTGTAAGCTCGACAGCGCAAACTGCATGGGAGGTGCGCAGCTGGGGGACGTGGATCTTCCTTGGTATGTCACGGCGGAAACAACGTTTGATGTCGGCGGGTATACTTATGGCTTTGACGAGCGCGGTGCGGATGGGGACCGCTATGTGGTGATTGCATCAGCCTCGGGTGATGCCAAGGGCGGCGCGCGTTGGCTTGATAGCGCTCAAATGGTAGAAGCATCGTCTGTCGTATTGCGGGATGAGCAGGGGCCCTGGACCTCTCTGACCTCCTTTTTGGGCGACATCGACTATCGCCCGTTTTGGGTGTCCATAAAAACGAGCGGCCTTGCCCTGCTGATCTCCTTTGCGCTGGGCCTGTTCGCCGCGTGGAAGACTATGGGTACCTCGAGTCGCATCAAGGGCCTGCTCGACTCGGTCTTTACCATCCCTATGGTGCTGCCGCCCACGGTCTGCGGCTTTTTGCTGCTTATGCTGTTTGGTCGCTCGACCAGCGTTGGCCAGTGGCTGATCGCGCACGGCGTCTCGATCGTCTTTACGTGGCCGGCGGCGGTGATCTCTGCCGTGGTGGTGTCGTTTCCCCTGGTCTACCGTACGGCGCTCGGTGCCTTCGAGAGTCTCGACACGCAGATGCTCGATGCGGCGCGCGCGCTGGGCTGGTCCGAGCGTCGCATCTTTACCAAGCTCATGATGCCGCTCGGCTGGCCTTCGATTGCCGCCGGCACGGTGCTCGCGTTTGCCCGCGCGATGGGCGAGTTTGGCTGCACCCTGTTCTTTGCGGGCAACTACGCCGGTATTACGCAGACCATTCCCATCGCCATCTACTTTGAATGGATGGGCGGCAACACGTCGGTGGCCTTCTTTTGGGTCGCCGTCGTGATCGTGTTTAGCTTTCTGGTCATCCTGTTCATCAACATGTACACCGCGCATTCGCAAAAGTATCGCGAGCGGGGCCTTTCCCGTGCTGAGCGCAAACGGGCCAAAGATCTCGCTGGACAGGGCGATTCGCTCGACCCGGCGGGCGGCGATGCCTTGCGTATCGATCGCGAGGCGCTGGCCGAGCTCATGCGCGATGATACGGTGCCGCAGGGAGGTCGATAGGCCATGTCGCTCGTTTTGGATATCAAAAAGCACTACCCCGGGTTTATTCTCGACATGCAGCTTGACGCCGGCGAGGAGCGCGTGGCGCTGCTCGGTGCCTCAGGTTGCGGCAAGAGCTGCACACTGCGCTGCATTTCCGGTGTGGAGACGCCCGACGAGGGAAAGATCGTTGTCAACGGCGTGACCTTTTTTGACTCGGCGGCGGGCATCAACCTGTCGCCCCAGGAGCGAAAATGCGCCTTGTTGTTCCAAAACTATCAGTTGTTTCCCAACATGACGGTGGCCGATAACGTATGTGCCGGTGTAAAGGACGTGGGCGACGCCGCTGCGCGCAAAAAGCTCGCCGAGCGCTATCTGGGCATTTTCGGTCTGGCTGATTTCGCCGACCGCTATCCCGCGCGCCTCTCGGGCGGCCAGCAGCAGCGCGTGGCGCTCGCGCGCATGGTGGCGGCGCACCCGGGCATCTTTATGTTCGACGAGCCCATGAGCGCACTCGATTCCTATCTTAAGAGCGCGCTCGAACAGAACATGCTCGACCTGTTCGATGTGTGCAACCGCACCGTGCTCTACGTGAGCCACGACATCGATGAGGCATGCCGCCTGTGCCAGCGCATCTGCGTGATGCACGACGGGCATGTTGAGGAGATCGGCTCCATCGAGGACGTGGTCCGCCGTCCGCAGACGCTGGCGGCGCTGCGCCTGACAGGCTGCAAGAACACAAGCCGGGCGCGCAAGATCGGTGACGAAGAAGTTGAGGCCCTCGACTGGGGCATGACCTTTAACGTGGGTCGCGCGGTTCCCGATAATGTGGCGTACTTGGGCGTTCGCGCAAGCTACTTCCATGTTGACAATCGCGCTGAGCGGGGTCGCAACAGCTATGATTTGCACGTGGCCCGTGTGAGCGATTCGCGTTTTGAGCGGCTGGTGTTGCTGGACGTGCCACGCGGCGATGCGCCCACGCGTCTGCAGTGGAAGGTCAACAAGGTGGGCGTGCCTGTCGACGAGCTGCCGCAAGCAGGCGAGACGCTGCGCATGCACTTCGATGCGAGTAGGATTCATTTGGTTTGTCGATAGCGCCGGGTAATGCCGTCGGGGATATAGGCCTCGGCGGCTTTGTTTTTGCCGTTCGCCGAATGAGGTATGACAAACTCTTATCAATCAAGATAACTATTTATTGAACGACGGCACACGACGCTGTCGTACGAATGTCAACGGTGTTCGCAGGGGCGATGACCGTTGATATAGTTGACCTCAACTGGTTAAGGAGGGTGCGCACATGCCGCAGACGACATACATTCGCCGCGTTGCCGCGCGCGCCCTGTATATGGCTCGGAGTCGCATATGAGCAGGTATGTTCACGGCTCCGGGAGAGACGACGCACAACTAAATAACTGTCCGCAAGGCAGGTTCTCCAAGATTCCGGGTTTGAGCACGGCCGGGCAATCGTCGTCCGTCGTGCATCGATACCGCTGTTATCCGTTTTTGGTTCGAGAGGGGAACCGTCATGGCTGAAGAATTCGATTTCTATCCGATGTGGCGGAGCTTGGGTATGTCGACCCTTTGATGGCCCCATTACGTATCGTTGCTTTTGCCGGGCGGTACCCCGATGCACCGCAAGGCGCTGTCCGGCTTTGCATATATTTGTCCGTTTGTTCAGCTATGAGAGGATTTTTATGAACAACGACCTTACCCAGGCGGGCATTTCCCGTCGCAGCTTTGTAGCCGGCCTTAGCACGCTTTCCGTGTTGGCCGGACTTGGCCTCACCGGCTGCGGCGGTTCGGGCGCCGAGAGCGGTAGCGCCGCTGCCTCCGGCCAGGATGTGGAATATCGCGACGAGCTGCAGATCGCGCTCCCGGCGAGCCCGGACGCTCTCGATCCGCACACCACGTCGTCGCTTGTGACCATGGACATCATCTGCAACGTCGTCGAGCCGCTCTTTGGCCTCGATAGCGACTACGAGCCCCAGCCCGTGCTGGCCAAGGGCTATGAGGTTTCCGACGACGGCCTGACCTACACCATCAAGCTGCGCGAGGGCGTCACCTTCCACAACGGCAAGGAGTTTGGCTCCGAGGACGTCGTGGCCTCGATGAACCGCTGGCTCACCGTCAACGACCGCGCCGCGAGCCTGCTGCCCGGTGCCACCTTCGCCGCCTCGGGCGACCACGAGGTCACCTGCACGCTGACCGAGCCCGCCATCGACTTTCTGATCATCCTGGGCAATCACTCCCAGTATCCGGGCATCTTCCCCTCCGAGGTCATCGAGGCCGCTGGCGATACCGGCGTGACCGAGTACGTGGGTACCGGTGCCTACAAGTTTGCGGAGTGGAAGCAGGACCAGTACGTCCATCTCACCCGCTACGAGGACTATGTCGCCGCCCACGGCAAGGCTTCGGGCTACACCGGCAAGGTCTCCGCGCCCACCAAGGACATCTACTATCAGTTCGTGACCGAGGCCTCCACGCGCGTGAGCGGGTTTGAGACCGGCGAGTACGATATCGCTGGCGAGATCCCCACCGAGAACTACCACGACTTCGACGGCAACGACGACGTCAAGCTCTACACCCATAACGCCGGCGTTCTGACCGCCTTCCTCAACATGAACGAGGGCATCTTCGCCGACGAGGAGATCCGCAAGTGCGCCCTCATGGCTATCGACTGCGAGGCGGCCGCTCTTGCCGCTTATGGCGAGAAGGAGCTCTTCAACATCGATCCCAACCTTGGCAACCCCGAGAACACTCAGTGGGCGACCGACGCGGGCAAGAAGTACTTCAACCAGGCCGACGCCAAGGCCGCCAAGAAGGCCCTGGCCAAGACCTCCTATGCCGGTGAGACGGTCAAGCTGCTGACCACCCCCGACTACAAGGATATGTACAACGCCACCGTCGCGCTGCAGGAGCAGCTCGAGAAGGCCGGCTTCACCGCCGAGGTCGACAGCTACGAGTTCGCGACCTTCATGGACATCCGCTCCAGCAAGCCCGAGCAGTGGGACCTCTTTGTGGCCTCCACCAACTACAAGCCCATCCCGGCCCAGTCCCTCTCGGTCTCCAAGGCCTTCTATGGCCTGTCCGACGAGAAGGCGCTCAAGCTTGTGGCCGAGACCCGCACCGCCAAGGACACCGACGCCGCGGCCAAGAAGTGGGCCGAGGCTCAGGAGCGCCTCTATGAGATCGCCGTCATCGAGCCGCTTTGCCACTACGCTTCCATCACGGGCACCCAGGCAGACGTCGAGGACGTCGAAGTGCTCGATGGTGCCATCATCTGGAACGCCAAGCGTCCGGAGTAATGCAATAGATGGCGTGACGGCTTGAGGGGTCTGGTTCCCTGTGGCCGCCACGCCCCGTCCACGTTCAGAGGGGAAATAGACGCCTCGCATGTTGAAGTACACGCTCAAACGTATAGGCGCGATGGTTCCGGTGATGCTCATCATCTCGGTCGTCGTGTTTTTGATTATCTACCTCACACCGGGTGACCCGGCCTCTTCGATGCTCGGCATGGAGGCTTCGGCCGACCAAATCGAGCGCGTCAACGATAGCCTGGGACTCAACGAGCCGCTGCCGCAGCGCTACGTTGAGTGGATAGGCGGCGTGCTTACCGGCGACCTGGGCGATTCGTATTTTATGCGCCAGCCCGTCACGCAGGCGATCGCCGAGCACTTTGGCCCCACGTTATCGCTCGCGCTTCTGGCACAGCTCATCGCACTGTTGATTGCACTGCCCTGCGGCGTCGTCGCTGCCCTCAAACATGGGTCGCGCACCGACGCGGTCTTGCGTGTCGTTGCTCTTTTGGGCGTGGCGATACCCGGCTTTTTGATGGCGCTCATGCTTATGTGGCTGTTTGCCGTCACGTTGCGCGTGTTCCCGGTGGCCGGCTATGTGCCGCTATCGAAGGGCTGGTTCAGCCATTTACGCTATCTTGCGTTGCCGGCCATATCGCTTGGATGCGTGCAGGCGGCCCTGCTCATGCGCATGACCCGTTCGAGCGTTATCGAGGCCATGCAGCTCGACTGCGTTAAGACGGCGCGTGCCAAGGGCGTCTCCGAGGTTCGCGTGGTGCTGGCCCATGCCCTGCGCAACGCAGCACTGCCGATTCTCACCTCGGTCGGCTATTCTTTTGGCGCCCTGATTACGGGCGCCGTGGTGACTGAGGCCATTTTTAACATCCCCGGTTTGGGCCAGCTGGTCACGAGCTCTATCGAGCGTCGCGACTATCCGGTGATTCAGGGCGTGCTGTTGGTCATCGCCTTGTTGAATTCGGTGATCAATCTGGCCGTCGACCTTGCCTACGGCGCTTTTGACCCGCGCGCTCGCAAATGGGGCGATGCATGATGGCAAACGTTAAGAAGGCTCTTGCCAACAAGGGGTTTGTGGTCGGCGGCTGCATTTTCCTGGCGATTGCGCTGATCGCGCTCGTCGGTCCGCTGGTGTGGACGGTTGATCCCAATGCGCAGGAGATGGCGTTGCGACTTTCGGCACCTTCGCCCGCGCATCCCTTTGGCTGCGATGACTTTGGCCGCGACCTGCTTGCCCGCGTCATCGCGGGCGCGCGCGTGTCGCTTGGTGTTGGCATTGCCGTCACGCTCGCGACGAGTGCGCTCGGCTTGGTGATCGGCGCCTATGCGTGCTATAACGAGAGGCTCGATCATATTCTCATGCGCATCTGCGACGGCCTTATGTCCATTCCGGGCGTGCTGCTGGCCATCGCGCTCATGGCGATGATGGGGGCGAGCGTGTGGAACGTTATCATCGCGCTCGTCATTGTGTACACGCCGAGCATGGCGCGCATCGTACGCTCGCGCGCGATGGTGGTTAAGGAGGAGCCCTTTGTGGAGGCCCTGCGCGTGCAGGGCGCCTCCACGGCCCGTATCGTGTGGCTGCATATCGTGCCCAACGTTATGGCGCCCTTCCTGGTGCAGGCGACCTTCGTCTTTGCCGAGGCCGTGCTCTCGGAGGCCGCCCTCTCGTTTCTGGGCCTGGGTATCAAGGCGCCCGACGCCAGCTGGGGAAACATCCTGCAGGCGGGCAAGAACGTGATGCGCAAAGCCTGGTGGATGATTTTCTTCCCGGCAGTGGCCATCATCGCGAGCGTGCTTTCGCTGAACCTTGCCGGCGACGGCCTGCGAGACGCCCTCGACCCCAAGACCAAGGAGGACTAGCCCATGGCTCAGCATCTTTTGGACGTGCGCGACCTCTGCATCTCGTTTGTGGGCCGCGATGGCAACGCGCTGGAAGCCGTCAACAAACTCAACCTACATATCGATGCCGGCGAGATCGTTGGTGTTGTCGGCGAGTCCGGCTGCGGTAAGTCGGTGTTTGCCCAGAGTGTCATGCGCCTATTGGAGCATGAACAGAAGATGGCCTATACCGGTCAGATTCTCTTTGACGGGGAGGACCTGCTCGCGCGCCCGCTCAAGCGCATGCGCGAAGTGCGCGGCTGCGATATCGCCATGATCTTCCAGGACCCGTTGTCCTCACTCAACCCCGTCATGACGGTCGGGGCCCAGGTCGTCGAGGCCGTGCGGGCCCACCGTAAGGTGAGCCGACGCGAAGCCCGCAACGAGGCTCTATCGCTGTTGGAGCGTGTGGGAATTCGAGATGCCGCGGCTCGCTTCAACATGTATCCGGGCGATTTTAGCGGCGGTATGCGCCAGCGCGTGATGATCGCCATGGCGCTTGCCGGTCATCCGCGACTGCTGATTGCCGACGAGCCCACCACGGCACTCGACACGACGACTCAAAAACAGATTTTGGATCTCCTGCGCGACCTCAACAGTTCCGAGGGCATGGCGGTGCTTTTTATCAGCCATGATTTGGGTGTCGTCACGAACATCTGCTCGCGCGTGCACGTCATGTATCTGGGCCAAATCGTAGAGGAGATCGACGCCTGCGGCCTTATGGAGCGCCCGAGCCACCCGTATGCCCAGGGGCTCATCGCGAGCATTCCGCCGCTCGAAGGCGAGCGAGTTGACACGCTGGCGGATATTCCGGGCACAGTGCCGCCGCTTACGGCAATACCCTGTGGATGCCGCTTTGCGCCTCGTTGCGCCCGGGCGGACGAGCGTTGCCGCGCGCAGGAGCCTCCTCTGGTTGCCGTGAATGCGTGCGACCGGTCTAAATGCTGGCTTGTCGAGAAAGGGGAGTGCCATGGCTGTTGATAGCGAAGCCCTGCTTAGGGTCTCACATCTGACTAAAACGTATCCCATGCCGGGCTCAGGTTTTAAGCGTCAGGTCTTTACCGCCGTGGACGATCTGTCGTTTGAGATCGCGCCGGGCGAGGTCTATGGCCTGGTTGGCGAATCCGGATCGGGCAAGTCGACGACTGGACGCCTGATCTGTGGTCTCGAACGTGCGGATTCCGGCTCGATTGTCTATCGCGGGCATGACCTCGCCACGATGTCGGAGCGCGAACGCAAGCCGTTTCGCCGCGAGATCCAGCTGGTATTCCAGGATAGCTCTACGGCTTTTGACCCGCGCAACCGTGTCGGCCGCATTTTGGAGGAGCCGCTGATTATCGCCGGCGTGCGCGATGCGGATGAGCGCCATGGGCGCGCGCTCTCGGCCCTGGCCTCGGTCGGTCTTCTGGCAGAGCATTACGACCGCTATCCGCACGACCTTTCGGGGGGACAGCGTCAGCGACTCAATCTGGCACGGGCGCTTATTTGCGAGCCGCGCCTTGTGGTATGCGACGAGCCGGTCTCGGCGCTTGACGTGTCCGTTCAGGCCCAAGTGCTCAACTTGCTTCGCGACCTGCAACGCACGACGGGCGTGGCGCTGCTGTTTATCACGCATGATATGCGTGTGGTTCGGCATATGTCCGACCGGATTGGCGTGCTCTACCACGGTCGTCTTGTCGAGGAAGGCGCGGCCGAGGATGTGATCGCGCACCCGAGCGATCCGTATACGCAGGAGCTTATCGACGCCATTCCCTAGAGGATGCTTCCTTTTGGGTATGACGTGGGTTCGTTGTTTAATTGTCGGTATATCGGTGCAAGAGAGGGGAACTACTATGGCCGATATCGAGGAACAGCCGTTGCCACGTACGTTTGAAGAGTTCAACGAGCAACGCAAGGCGGCGTTTATTCGCGTCAAGGATTACAAACAGGCTGGCAATCGCCTGGTCGGCTTTTTGTGCAGCTATACGCCGCTCGAGATTATCGATGCCGCGGGGACTGCGAGCGTGGCGCTGTGCGGTACGTCCGATGAGGTGATTCCCGAGGCCGAGAAGGTGCTGCCGGCAAACCTGTGCCCGCTCATCAAGTCGACGTACGGTTTTGCCTACTCGCAAAAGTGCCCGTTTACGTACTTTAGCGACATGATCATCGGCGAGACCACCTGCGACGGCAAGAAGAAGATGTACGAGCTGCTCAACGAACTCAAGCGCACGCACATTCTGCATCTTCCGCAGGGTCGCGATCGCGCCTACGAGCGTGAGGGCTGGTACGAGGAGTGCCGCCTGCTCAAGGAGGAGCTCGAGGGCTTCTACGGCATCACGATTACCGACGATGACCTGCGCGCTGCCGTCCGTCGTCGCAACCGCTTGCGTGCGGCCCAGCTCGAGATGTTTGCGCTGCAGGCCAACCAACCGGCGGCCATGAGTGGCGTCGACCTGATGAGCACCATGTTTGCCGGTACGTTTAGCTTTGATATCGAGGCCTATACGCAGCAGCTGGAGAAAAAGGTTGCCAAGCTGCGCGAGGCCTACGACGCGGGCGAGCGCCCAGTTGCGGCGGATGCCAAGCGCATTCTGATCACCGGCTGCCCGGTGGGCGGCGTGATCAACAAGATCGGCCGTACTATCGAGTCCAACGGCGGTGTGGTCGTGTGCATGGACGACTGCTCGGGAGAGCGCACGGCGGCCATGATGATCGACCCGGACGCGCCCGACATCCTGCGCGCCATCGCCGACCGCTATTTGGACATCAACTGCTCGGTTATGACGCCCAACGACGGTCGTATGGATAACACGCTGGCCATGTGCGAGAAGTACCATGTCGATGGCGTGGTAGAGAGCGTGCTACAGGCCTGCCACACCTTCAACGTTGAGAGCGCGCGCATGCAGGAGGCCGTCGAGGGTGCGGGTATTCCGTATATGAAGATCGAGACCGACTACAGCAACGGCGACATGGGCCAGATCGAGACCCGCATCGCCGCCTTCATCGAAACCCTCTAGCTTCCTCAGGCACCGGATCTTGCCCCTCAAACCGTCGCTTGCGTACCCAAAGTACGCTGCGCTCCTCTTTCGGGGCAATCTCCGGCACCTGAGAAACCTAGATCTAAGGCGCCTGAACGCGCCGCTACCTTTGACGTTTAGATTGGGAGAGAGCCATGATAGGGATCGGGATCGATATCGGGTCTACGGCGGCTAAGGCTGCTGTGGTCGACGGGGAGGGTTCGGTGGCGTGGACGTGCGTGCAGCCAACCGGGTTCTCCTCGGTCGATGCTTCCGAGCGGCTGCGCGAGGCACTGGCAGCGGCTGGCTATGACGTGGCTGCCGACGACGTGCGCGTGATCGCGACCGGCTACGGCCGTGTCGCCGTGCCCTATGCGCACAAGGTCGTGACCGAGATTACTTGCCATGGTGCCGGTGCCGTGCGCCTGTTTGGCGACCACGGCACCGTGATCGACGTGGGCGGTCAGGACACCAAGGTCATTCAGCTTAAAAGTGGCCGCGTGGCCAAGTTTGCCATGAACGACAAGTGCGCCGCCGGCACGGGGCGCTTTTTGGAGATCATGGCCGACCGCTTAGGCATTTCCCAGCAGCAGATGGCCGACCTGGCGCGTTCCGGCGAACCCACCAAGATCAGCAGCATGTGCACGGTGTTTGCCGAAAGCGAGGTCATCAGCCTGATCGGACGCGGTGAGCCGCGCGAGAACATTGCGCGTGGCGTGATCGACAGCGTGGTCTCGCGCGTGGCGACCATGGCCGGGCAGGCCGCGGGCGCCCCGTACTACCTGACCGGTGGCCTGTGCGAGAACGCCTTCGTGGTGGAGCGGTTGGGCGAGCTACTGGGATCGCCGGTGACCACCTCGCCCCAGGCTCGCTTTGCCGGAGCGATCGGCGCGGCTGTCCGCGCCGCCGCCTTGGCCTAGGGGTGTACCGCGACATGCGCATCCTCAATATCACGGCACAAAAACCAGATAGCACCGGCAGCGGCACCTACCTTGCCGCGCTTGTGCGCGAGCAGATCGAGACGGGGCATCGCGCCGCCGTGCTTTGCGGTGCGGCGCCGGGTGATACCCAAGGCGAGCTGGACCGGCGTGCTGCCGTGTTTGCCGTACCGTTCGAGTCGCCCGAGCTGCCGTTTCCCATCTGCGGTATGTCCGATGTCATGCCCTATCCCTCTACACGCTATCGTGATCTGACACCTTCGATGCTCAAGGCATTTGAGCGGGCATTTGCTAATGCAATCGATCGGGCGGTGACTGAGTTTCGGCCCGATCTGGTGCTCTGCCATCACCTGTATCTGGTGACCGCATTGGCGCGCGAGTGCGTCCGGGGCGTGCCGGTTGTTGCCGTGTGCCATTCGACCGATCTGCGCCAGCTGCGTTCGCATGCGCTCGAGCGCGATCGCATCGTAAGTGCGGTTCGTCGGCTCGATGCCGTCTTTGCGCTCCATGCTGAGCAGGCTGAGCAGATTGGCCTGGTGTGCGGCGTCGATGCCGATCGCATCCACGTGATTGGGACGGGCTACGACCATCGCGTCTTCTGCCGCGACGCAAGCGTGGCGAGGCGGCCGGGATCGCTTGTGTACGTGGGCAAGATTTGCTTTAAAAAGGGTGTCGAGTCGCTGGTTCGAGCCGTGTCATTGCCGATTGACGATGACGTCCGCCCATCTGGCTTGGTACTTGTGGGCGGTCGCGGGGACGATGCCGAGTACGCGCGTATCGAGCGCTTGGCCGCGGCCTCGGATGTGCCGGTGAAGCTGGCGGGGCGCCTGGATAGCGATGGACTCGTGCATGCCTACCGCAGTTCCGACGTCTTTGTGCTGCCTTCGTTTTACGAGGGCCTGCCGCTCGTGACGATCGAGGCCCTCGCGTGCGGCTGCAAAGTTGTGGCGACCGATTTGCCCGGCGTTCGTCCCTGGATGGAGGCGATGTTTCCCGGTGCTCCCGTGACGTGGGTGGCGTCGCCGCGTATGACGGATGTCGACACGCCCGTGGCGGCCGACCTTCCGTTGTTTGAGCGCGCACTGGCAGATGCTATCGCGCAGGCGCTTGCGGCACCGCCTTCGACGTTCGAGCCGTCGGCGGTCTCTTGGGAAGCGTGCCTGGGGCGTATACTAAAAGTCGTTGATTTGTTGGAAGGGGGTTCGTATGGCTGACGATCAGATTAAGCTCACGTCTATGACTGCCGCGAGCGGTTGAGCCGCTAAGCTGGCTCCCGGAGCCCTCGCCCAGGTCCTGGGCGACTTGCCCAATGTGCATAACGACAATCTGCTCGTGGGGTTCGATACCTCCGACGATGCGAGCGTCTTCCGCGTAGGGGAGAACCTGGGGCTCGTGCAGTCCATCGACTTCTTCCCACCGATGGTCGACGACCCGTTTCTGTTTGGCCAGATTGCCGCGGCAAACTCACTGTCGGACATCTACGCCATGGGCGGGCGGCCGAGCCATGCCATGAACCTGCTGTGCATTCCGAGCTGCCTGGGCGTTGAGGTCGCCGGCCAGATTCTGGCGGGTGGCGCCGACAAGTGCGTCGAGGCCGATTGCTCTATCGCGGGCGGCCATACCATCAACGACGACGAGCCCAAGTACGGTCTGTCCGTGAGCGGTTTTGTCGCGCTCGACCACATGCTCGCCAATAGCGGCGCACGCGTGGGCGATGTTCTGCTGCTGACCAAGGCGATCGGCTCGGGCATCATCACCACGGCCATTAAGGGCGAGCTCATCGAGCAGGACGAGGCCGCAGCCATGTTTGACTCGATGCGCACCCTCAACGAGGCCCCGATTCGTCTGGCCGAGGGACTCGAGCTTCACGGCTGTACCGACATTACGGGCTTTGGCCTGATCGGGCACGCATGCGAGATGGCCGAGGGCTCGGACGTGCAGATTGAGCTTGCGTCGGGGGCGGTGCCGCTCTTTGATCAAGTGCTTGACATGGCGCGTTTGGGCATTATCCCCGCGGGCTCCTACCGCAACCAGGACTTCTTTGGCCCGCGTGTGGCTGCCGACGAGGACCTGGAGCCGGGCATGCTGGATGCGCTGTACGATCCGCAGACGTCTGGTGGTTTGCTTATTGCGGCGCCCGCGAGGGATGTGGATGAGCTTGCGCGTCGCCTGGATGCCGAGGGGCGCATCGCCGCCGTCGTTGGTCGCGTGTGCGAGGCGGAGCCGGGCGGTCCTGCCGTCCGCGTTGTTCGCTAGCCCGCACGTTTATGTAACTGTTTGCCGTTCTCTAGAACGGTTCTTTCGAAAGGAATTTGCTATGTCTACCAAAATTGAAGTCAATGCCATGGGCGATGCCTGCCCGCTGCCCGTCGTCAAGACGCTCAAAGCCCTGAAGCAGCTCGATGGCGAGGGCGCCGTGGTGACCTCGGTCGATAACGAGACTGCCGTCAAGAACATCTCCAAGATGGCGCAGGAGAAGGGCTGCACGGCCTCGGTCGAGAAGGTTTCTGACGCCGAGTGGCACGTGGCCGTGGCGACCTCTGGCGCCGTTGCCGTGGCCGATCCTGAGCAGGATGGCGCTGCCTTCTGCGACGCCAGCGCCGGCAAGGGCAGGCTCGTCATTTCCGTCTACACCGATTGCATGGGCCGTGGCGACGACGAGCTGGGCCACAAGCTCATGAAGGCGTTTATCTTTGCCGTGACGCAGCAGGAGGAACTGCCCGCGACCATGCTGTTCTACAACGGCGGTGCCAAGCTCACCGTCGAGGGCTCGCCGGTGCTCGATGACCTGAAGGGCCTGGCCGAGCAGGGTGTCGAGATTCTCACCTGCGGTACCTGCCTCGACCACTATGGCATTAAAGACCAGCTTGCGGTGGGCGAGGTCACGAATATGTACGTGATCGTGGAGAAGATGGAGCAGGCCGTGCGCGTCGTGCGCCCGTAGCGTATTGGTTGGAGTTGCCATGAGGGAGAAGCGCCCGGCGCTTGTCATCACGTTTCCCACCACGGCGGCCGCCATGGGCTGCGAGTCCCTGTGCATCGAGCGCGGCCTTCCCGGGCGAACGATTCCCGTGCCCGGGGAGGTCGCTGCCGGCTGCGGTCTGGCGTGGAAGGCGTTGCCTGCCGATGAGGAGCTGCTGCGCGGCGAACTCGCCGCGGCGGGCGTTCCCACCGAGGGCTATACCGTGATTGATATGTGGGAGGTCGTGCGATGATCTACCTGGATAACGCGGCGACGACCATGCACAAGCCGCAGACGGTCATCGATGCCGTGACGCAGGCTATGTGCTCGCTCGGCAATGCTGGGCGCGGTGCCACGTCGGGTGCGCTCGATGCGGCGCGTACCATCCACGGCTGCCGCGCCAAGCTTGCGCGCTTGCTGGGCTGCCCGCGTGCTGACCATGTGTGCTTTACGTCCAACTCCACCGCGGCGCTCAACACCGTCATCAATGGCGTGGTGCACCCTGGCGACCGTGTGGTCACGACGGTGCTCGAGCACAACTCCGTGCTGCGTCCGCTCAACCGCCTGGCGGCAGAGCAGGGTGTGACCGTTGAGCATGCGGGCTGCGACGCGAACGGCGTGCTCGACTACGACGAGCTCGAGCGGCTGGTTACGCCTGACACGCGTGCCGTGGTGGTGACGCATGCCTCCAATGTGACCGGCAACTCGGTCGACATTGCGCATGTGGCCGCCATGGCCCATGTGGTAGGTGCGCTGGTGATTGTCGATGCCTCGCAGTCTGCCGGCACGGCGCATATCGATATGCAGGCCATGGGGCTCGACGTGGTGTGCTTTACCGGCCACAAGGGGCTCATGGGTCCGCAGGGGACCGGCGGCCTGGCCGTGGCGGAGGGCATTGACGTGGCTCCGTGGGCTATGGGCGGCACGGGCGTGCACAGCTTCGATGCGCTGCAGCCCATGGAGTGGCCCACGCGCCTTGAGGCGGGCACGCTCAACGGTCACGGCATAGCGGGACTTTCTGCCGGCCTCGACTTTATCGAGGCCCAGGGTGGGGTCGAGGCGATTGCTGCCCACGAGCGTGCGCTCGCTGATCGCTTCCTTGCCGGTGTGCGCGAAATCCCCGGCATTGCGCTCTACGGCGCGTTTGACCAGCCCATGCGCTCGGCGATCGTCTCGCTCAACGTGGGCGATATCGATTCGGCCGAGATCTCGGACGCGCTCATGCAAGGGTGGGGGATTGCGACGCGCCCCGGCGCCCATTGCGCTCCGCTCATGCACCGCGCGCTCGGGACCGAGCGCCAGGGTATCGTTCGCTTCTCGTTTGGGTATTTCAACACGGACGAGGAAGTCGGCACCGCGATTGACGCTTTGCGCGATTTAAGCAGCGATTAGACCAACCTTCTGCGCCCTTAGATAAACCGTTTGCGCTACCTTCCCGCATTGTCGCTTATACAAGATATTGTGAAATGATGGCCCGCACTGGGCCCTCGGTATCTTTGCGAATTGCGGGAAGGTTCCTATGAACAGGATCTCTGCTGCCCTCTATAGGTTTTTGGTCGTCTATCTTTCGGTCGCGATGGTCGTGACCTCGATACCCCTTGCGCCCAGCACAGTCTATGCTGATGATGCCGGGGCGGTCGCCGTCGAGAGCGAGGTCCAAGAGACCGACTCGGGCTCTGGCGCTGATGTCGATGCGGTCGATAACGCGTCGTCTTCGGGTGAGGGCAGCTCATCCACGTCTTCCGACCAAACGAATAACGCTCAGGACGAATCGTCCAGCTCGGATACCAGCACTCCCGCGTCGAGCCTGGCCCATGACCTTTCGAGCTCCGCGACCGATTCCGATGCAGCAAAGACCTCGCCTGCAACGGCGGAGCCCCCGTCCGACGACAGCGAAGTCGATCCCCTCGTGTATGAGGACCCAACGGCCTATGAGTATGCCAAGCTTATGCCGAACGGCTATGTGTATCCGTGTGATGCTGGCGGAAGCGTTACGGTAGAGATTGATGAAAACGACCCGAATGAGAACTCTGTCGATGGTAAATTGGTGACCAACCTGATCGTTGATTACGGAGTGGATGGGGTCCCCGGATATATTTGTGAGTACTCCTCCAATCTGCGCTCGGTACGTTTTGAGAACAGCTCTATTTCTTCAATTGGACTACACGCCTTTTCTGGCTGCTCGAATCTCGCCGATATCAGCTTTTCCGGTATGACCATTGGGGGTATCGGAACAGAGGCGTTTTCTGGGTGCGGATCGCTTACGAGTCTGAACATTAATGACGTTGCTACCATCGGCTCTATGGACGATGCCGCCTTTGCCTGGAGCGGGCTGCGGTCTACGGGGCTCGACAAGGTCGTTGGTCTCAGTTCGATTCCTGAGAACGCTTATAATGGTTGCAGCGCTCTGACCGATACCGGTCTGGGAGGGAACACATCTATCACATCGATCGGCGTTAATGCGTTCAAAAACTGCTCTCGCCTTGCGACGACGGGACTCGAGAACAATGCGACGATCAAGACGCTTCGCGAAGGTTGTTTCTCCGGGACTAATATGAGCGGCGGGCTGACGCTGCCCCTTTATTCCAAGATCGAGGAACTGCCGAGTCGTGCGTTCTATGGTTCTAAGCTTGAAACTGTGTACTTTGGATGCGACCATGTGGTGCTCATTAATTCCACCACGTTCCCCAAGCAAAACATGACTGTCATGGTCCCTGCCAAGATGGTTTCGCAATACGCAAGCGGTCGCCCCAAAGAGGTTTGGGAGAGTTGCAATGGCAGCCTGCCCGTCCCCGTGGGCAAGATGCTTCAAAAGATTAAGGTCTCGCGTGATCCCGACAAGATGGCCTATCGGCAGGGTGACACAATTTCGCTCGAGGGCATGAGCGTCACGTTTCAATACCCTCATTCGACGATGGACAGCGACTACGAAGCGCTCATAAAGGAAGAACTCGGCGAATACCTTACGGCGACCCCCTGCGATGGCGATGTCTTCGACGAGTCGATGGACGGAGAACCCATACAGTTGGTATATGACGATGGCTACACGCGCCTTGTCGCGTACAGCAAGGGCAACCTGCAGCAGGCGGCCTACGAGTATGCCAAGCTCATGCCCAACTACTATCTGTATCCGTGCGACGCAAACGGAAATCTTACGGTAGAAATCGATGAGAACAACCCGCGCGAGAACTCTGTCGATGGTCGATTGGTAACGAATTTGATTGTTGATTACGGGGTTGATGAAGTCGACGCACAGCTCTGTGCCGACTCTACCAATCTGCGTTCAGTGCGCTTTGAGAACAGCTCCATTTCCAAAATCGGATTGCACGCCTTCTATAACTGCCCGAACCTCACCGATATCAGTCTTTCCGGTATGACTATCGGTCACATCGGAAAAGAGGCATTCTATGGCTGCAAGTCGCTTACAAGTTTGAACATCAATGAGGTTGCCACCATTGGCTCTATGGGCGACGCCGCGTTTGCCGACAGTGGGCTGGTGTCCACGGGGCTCGACAAGGTTGTCGGCCTCACATCGATTCCCGACAGAGCCTACGAAGGCTGCAAGGCTCTGACCGATACCGGCCTGGACAAGAATACCTCCATTACATCGATTGGCGTTTGCGCGTTCAGGTTCTGCACGAACCTTGCCACCACAGGGCTCGAGAGTAACACAACGGTCCAAACGCTTGGCCACACCTGTTTCTACGGCACCGACTTGAGCGGCGGGCTGACGCTGCCATATAACTCCAAGATCGAGGAGTTGCCGGAAAAGGCGTTTGGCAGTACCAATCTCGAGACCGTGTTCTTTGGGTGCAACCACGTGGTGCTCATTAACACCGACACGTTCCCCAAATACAACATGACCGTCATGGTCCCCGCCAAGATGATTCCGAAGTATGCTAACGGGCATCCCAAAGCTGTTTGGGAGAGGTGCAACGGCTGCCTGCCCGTCCCGGTGGGCAAGGTGCTCGAGAACGTTGAGATCTCATGCGACCCCAACAACATGACCTATGAGACGGGGGAGACCATTTCGCTCGAGGGTATGAGCGTCGAGCTCGATTACCCGCATTCGGTATCGATTTGGGACTACGAGGCCCTCATACAGAAAGAGCTCGGCGAGTACCTTACGGCCACCCCCTGCGACGGCGGCGTCTTCGATGAGTCGATGGACGGACAGCCCGTAAAGCTCGTGTATGACGACGGCTATTCGCATTTTGAAACCCAGACCAAGGGCACGCTACAGCTTAAGAAACCCACGCCGACATCGTTCCAGATCTCCTATGCCCAAACGATCGATAAAGGCGAACGCAAGCTGATGGACGGCGTCGAGCTTCCCGACGTTTCCGGCACAATGACGATCGATGCAGGTGCCGAGGTCACGCTCGATGCCGGTGCTTTGGGAATGCTCAACGACAACATCACGTTTAAGGGCTGGTATGACACCGAGTCCGGCAAGTACATCTCCAAGGAGCCGGTCTACACGTTTACGCCGGATAAGGACCTGTCCCTGGAGGCTCGCTTTAAGCTCAAGGACTATGCGGTGCATGTCAACGATGCGCAGGCGACCGACTCGTCGCAGGACTATGCACACCTGAGTGTTACCGCCCAAAACTGCTATCGCAATGCCGGCGAGACGGTTGAGGTTTCCGCCGTCACGGATAACGCCCTGTTCCTGGGCTGGTATCTGGGCGAGGGCGATGATGCGTACGCCGCGAGCGATCAGCTCGACTTTACCTATACGGTGGACAAGGCGGACGCGATTGTGTCCGAGGACAAGACTGACGCTAGGATCGAGATTACGCCGCGCTACTGCGCCCCCCAGGCAAGCGTTGTGCTGAGTGTGGACGGGGTCGATGAGAACGGGCAGCCGCTCGGACAGTTCCTCTCTACCGGTCTTTACGGCATCGGGTCGCGCGTAACGGTCGTGGCGGTGCCAATGCCTGGCTATGTGTTTGACTACGCGACCGATGCCCTCGGCAACGTTGTCTTTACCGGCGACGATGGTCCGTCCTACACGTTTGTGCTCGAGGGAGATGTGCAGTACACCGCGCATTTCCGCGAGGCGACTGACCCCGACGAGTCACTCGCGGCGCTTAAGGCAGCACTCATCGCCGCGATTACGGCCGCGGCCGTCCTCGCCACCATGTATGGCTTGGGCGAGATCGTCGACCCCATCGCGGCCGATGCAGTGATTGAGATCGGTATGGCCGACAACATCGAGGATGTTGCTGCTGTGGGCACCAAGGTGCTCAAGGAGATTAAGGACATCATCGACGACCACAAGAAGCCCAAGCCTCATGGCGACCATAAGATTGAGATTATTGCCACCGCGCAGCCCGAGGTGGGCGGTGCCGTTACCGGCGGTGGTTTCAACTACGAGGGGACGGTCGCCACGCTCGAAGCCGTCGCAAATCCCGGCTATCGCTTCGTATGTTGGAAAGAGGACGGCGTCGAGGTCTCGACATCTCCTCTCAAGACGATGACGATCACGGACCTGACGCCCGAGGTCGTAAAAATGACGGCCGTTTTTGAGAAAAAAGTCGAGATTACGGCCGTTGCCGAAGCCGATGGCATTCAGGCTGATTTTTCGACAGGCTGCACCGCAAGCCCTGTAAAGCAGAGCATTACGCGTGGCGATCAGGCTATGGTCACCGCGAGCGAGGGTCCTGACTATGCCTTTGTGGGATGGTTTGAGGACGGCATCGAGGTTTCGCCCGAGCGTACGTATATCTTCAAGGCCGAGGTCGACCGTCATCTGGTTGCGCGCTTCCGCAAGGCGGATAAGACCATCCTGGTGAATACCGATCCGTTCGACAGCGCCGAGGTTTTGTGCGATGGCGTGCCGGTTGTGGACGGCAAGGTTCGCGCGAAGGATGGGGACATTCTCACGTTTACGATGCGGCCCAAGGTACGCCCCGACAATCCGGAGAAGACGTATCGGTTTGTAGAGTGGCGAGAAACCGATGCGCGGGGCATCACGATTGCCAACAAGCAGGAAGTTTGCGAATACCGCGTTAACGGCAATGCCCGAATCGAGGCTGTAATGGACGGTAGGGATACGCATACCGTGCGTGCCGAGGCCGACCCGCTCGAGGGCGGCGCCGTTACACTGAAGCACGGCGAGACTGCCGGCATGGTTCTCGAGGTCCCCGAGGGTGAGCGCGTGACCGCGGAGGCTACGCCATCCGAGGGCTATATCTTTGACGGTTGGTATCTGAGCAATGGTGGCTCGGATACCACCTCGACGCTGGTTTCGAGCGAGCGTTCGTATACCTTTGAGCCCATTACCGACTGCGTGGTCCAGGCGTAGTTTACGCGTGCCTGCAAGGTGGACGTTGTCGTTGAGCCGGCCGCGGCCATGGCGGGCAAATATATGGTGCACGGCGAGGGCTATTGCATGAAGGGCGAGCCTGCCACGCTGAGCATTGAGCTCACGGCGGAGGCGAGCAAACAATTTACCTTTAAGGGCTGGTACGACGCCAAGACGGACCTGCTTTTGGGCACCGACCCCAGCTATCTCGAGTTCTATCCCGAGGACGTGGAATGCACGGTGCGTGCGGTGTTTGAGGAAAACACGTATACCGTGACGGCGAAGGCCAAAAAGACCTTCGTGGAGCGCGGCACGGTCGAGATCGAAGGGCACCCGGGGGCATCTTCGGTTACCTGCGGATATGGCGACACGGTGATGCTCAAGGCAAAGGCCAATGACGGCTACCGCTTTGACCACTGGAAGGATGACTCCGGTAAGGAGTACGGCACCGCTGAGCTGGTCGTTAAGGTTACCAAGAGCGACACCTATACCGCGATCTTTACCGACTCAAAACCCGAGGTCATGGTCACGGCTGATTCCTGGCTCGGCGGTACCGTGACGTGCAACGGGACTGTGGTGAAGCCCACGACCGATACGTTCAAATTAGGGGAGACCCTTCATCTGACGGCCAAGGCCCATCCTGGCTTTTTGTTCTGGGGTTGGTACGTCAATGGCCGCCTGAAGAGCCTTAAGCACGAGACTTCGTTGGTTGCGAAGGCTCGTGGTAAAACCGGACACTGCGTTATTACCGCGGCCTTTGTGCCGATCGATACCGTCTGCGTGCCTCTCGCCGATCCTGCGGAGGGCGGCACCGTCAAGGCGAGCCGCGTCCTTGCCGACCGCGGCGCTGAGGTTGCCCTTAAGGCGACGCCCAATCCCGGTTACGTCTTTACTGGTTGGTATACGGCCGACGGCGCGTTTGAGTCTGCCAATGCGGAGTTCACCTGCCATCAGGAGCGCACCCATGTGCACGTCGCTCGCTTTATGGCAAAAAGCTATGAAGTCGACGCCACGACGGTAGTCGATTCCGGCACCGGTTCGCTGGTCGAATCGAGCGTCGCCGGCTGGGTCGAGGGCACAGGTACCGTTGAGGCGGGACGCGCCGCCACGCTGACCGCGCATGCGCTTTCTGGCTATGCGTTTGAGTACTGGGTCGATGCTTCGGGCGCCGTGGTAAGCCGCGACACCACCTATCACGTGGCGCCGACGTGTGACACGGCGCTCCAGGCCGTGTTCTCGGCAAAGTAATATACGGTGGACGTCTCGTGCGAGGAGAGCATGGGCACGGTCGAGGGCGCAGGGACGTATGCCGCCGGACAGGTCGCAACCGTGCGTGCGGTCGCCGCCGAGGATACGGCTTTTGTGGGCTGGTTCCGTAACGGCACGTGCGTGAGCTCCAAGAAAACCTATCGATTTACCGTGCGTGAGGATACGTCGCTCTATGCCCTCTTTGCGTCGGGTTCGTATGTCGTGCATACCGTTGCTTCGCCTGCCGAGGGCGGAGCCGTGAGCGGCTTTGGTGGCTATGAGGCCGGCGACCGCGCAACGCTTCGCGCGACTGCAAACACCGGGTATTCGTTTGCGGGTTGGTCGGACGACAAGGGCGAGTCAGTCAACGAGAACGCCGACTATACCGTTAAGGTCACGGGCGACGCCACCTATACGGCGACCTTTGCGCCTAAGTCCTATCAGGTCGTTTTGAGCGCGAGTGACGATGGCGTTGGCACCCTGAGCGGCGAGGGCTCCTATCAATTCGGTGATACGGTCGAACTCAACGCTACGCCTATGGGTACCAAGCGATTTGCCGGTTGGTATGTCCTGGATGCCGAGGGCAACAAGTCGCTGCTGAGCTGCGACGCCCATTGCTGGGTTAAGCTCGACAAGGATATGGTCGAGGGGCTCGAGGACGATACGTTGGAGCTCCAGGCCGTGTTTGCCGATCCGTACGAGGTGACCGTTACGGGCGAGGCCGTGGTGAAGGACAAGGCTTCGAACAGGGGCTGCCGCGTTACGGGCAGCGGTAGCTTTGCCGTGGGCAATCATGTGGAACTGACCGCTGTTGCCGGTATGGGCTATCGCTTTGTGGGCTGGAGCACCGATAAGGAGGGCACCTCGATTGTCGAGACCGCGACGACCCTCGATGTGACCGCCACGCAAGACATAACGTACTACGCGCAGTTTGAATCCGATGGACAGGTGACCATTACCGTCACCGGCTCGTCCATCTTCCGCGGTACGGCCCTTCTGGTCGACGGCATTCCTGCCGGCAGCAGGTCCTACGACAGGGGCGACATGTTTATGGCGATTGCGATTCCGTGGAAGAAGTACCACTTTTCGCATTGGGTCGACGATGCGGGTGTCACGGTGAGCTACAGCGCGTTCTATATCGGTACCGCAAAGGAGAATAGGCAGCTTACGGCCGTGTTCTATGAGACGGGCTGCGATGTTCAGGTCGCTACGTATCCCAAGGGCGCGGGCTTTAGCATGGTTGCGCTTGGTACCGGCGGCTCCTACCACTCCGCGGCGATTATGTTTACCGTGCCGCACGAGGGTTGGAAGTTTAAATACTGGGTCGACGAGAACGGCATGCCTGTGGGCGCCACGCCAGTGATCAACCGCGTAGTGTTTGGCAACCGTACTTTTACGGCCGTTTATGAGCGGGCGTCGATGACGGTTACAGCGGTGGATTCGCGTCAGGGCGGACACGTCGATGGTTCCTCCGAGGACGAATCTCTGGGCTATGCCGTGACCAACGAAGTCGAGAACGGTGAGTCCACGACCCTGACTGCCGTTCCCGATGCGGGCTATATGTTTGATGGGTGGTATGCACGCAATGACGACGGGTTGTTGGGCGATGAGCCGCTGAGCACGGATGCTACCTGGACGTTTGTCCCCGAGGACAACATGACCGTCGAGGCGCGCTTTGCGGAGGCGCCTAAGTATAAGGTGACGGCCCGAGCGGTCAACGGATCGGTCGATCCGGAGTCTGCTTTGGTCGCTACGGATGGCAAGGTGACGCTTTCGGCGACGCCCGATGAGGGCTGCTACCTGACGCGCGTGACTGTTGCCGAAGAGGCGGGTGATGACGGTTCGGCCGGCAATGCCTATGACCTTGATATTTCCGACTATAAGGGTGGGGCGTACAAGGTCACACTGAGTGGCGTGAGTGCTCCGCAAAAGGTCACGTTTGAATTCGCGAAGGCTGCGGCTCCACAGGTCCTTGCGCAGCCGCAGGATGCGAGTGCTTACGAGGGCGATCCGGTTGAACTTTCGGTCGCCGCCGAGGCGGGGCGCAACGTTCGCGTCCATGCGGCCGTGTCATCTGGATCCGCTGCAGACGTCAAGCTGAGCTACCAGTGGTATCGCATGTCTGACGATGATGGCAAGGCGGTGGCGCTGAAGGGCGAGACGGGGGAGGCCCTCTCGATTGCCCAGCTCGACAGCGAGAGCGAGGGCGAGTACTTCTGCCGCATTACGCAGAGCTACCTGGGCACGGTGACAAAGACGGATACCGAACATGCGAAGGTATCCATCGTGCCCCGAGAAACGCTTGTGTTTAACGGGCGTGTGCTGCCGGTGGCGACCGCTCACGATGAATACCGTGCGCAGATTGCCGGCGCTACGGGCGGCAAGGTGCCGTATGCGTATAACTTGGATGATGTTGAGGTTCCTGAGGGCATGCAGCTGACGCTGGCAGATGACGGATCGGGCACCTTGGTGCTCTCGGGCGTGCCTGCGGCTACGGGTGTGCATAGCTTCAAGATTAGGTGCACCGATGACCTGGGTAATAAGCGCGTAGCGCATTTTGTGCTGATCGTGAAGGCGAAGGAAGCCCCGCTTGCATTTGAGGGCCAGACCTTTACCTACAACGCGACGGCGCAGGCCCCGGAGCTTTCGGGCGTGCCCGAGGGCTGCGAGGCCGATGCCAACCTGACCTATGTTGGCACGGGCGATACGCATTACTCTTCGGATCAGGCGCCGGTGGATGCCGGCACGTATCGTGCGGTGGTGACGCTCGACGCCAAGGGATATGTCGGTAATGCCTCCTGTGACTTCACGATCGAGAAGGCCCCGGTCGATATTTCGATCGAGACGTCTGATGTGACATACGATGGCGCGCGACACGGTGCGGCGGTTGCGGTTGCCGGCCTTGATACATCTGCCTATTCCGTTGCCTATCGCGGTGTAGATGGAACGTCCTATGGTCCGACGGCGCTGGAGCCGTGCGACAGTGGCAACTACCACGTCACGGTTACGGTGACTGACCCCAACTATCAGGGTAAAAAGTCCGCCGAGTTCTCGATTGCAAAGGCAAACCAGGTCATTACGGGATCGACGAGCTATTCGGGTGTGTACGGTGGAGACCCCATTGTGTTTAACAACGTTGCTCAGACTCCCGTGAGCTTTGAGCTGGTTGATTCCGATGAAGATGCGAGCCCGGTTTCGATTAAGGGACGCTGCGCGACGGTGAAGGCCGCCGGTACGGCGCGTGTTGTCGCCCATGCCGCTGCCTCGCGTAACTATCTTGCTGCCGAGGATGTCGAGTTGACGGTTTCCGTTGCACCTGCCCAGTTGCTGGTGAAGGTCGACAATGCCGAGCGCTTTGAGGGCCAGGAGAATCCCGAGTTTACCTCCAGCCTGGTGAGCCGTTGCGACACCTCGGACGTAAAGGTTACGTACTTCTGCTCGGCGAATAAGAAATCGCCGGCGGGTGAGTACCAGATCGACGCGGCGGTCGCCGATCCGAACTTTGATGTCGCGGTCGACCCCGGCACACTGACGGTCAAGAAGAAGCCCGAGCGCTACAAGGGGACGGCAAAGGCGGTCAACGGTTCGGTCGACAATGGTTTGGTTTCGGTTGTTGAGGGCGGGGACGCGATCCTCTCGGCGACGCCCGACGAGGGCTGCTACCTCGAGCGCGTGACGGTCGCGCAGGCAGGCTCGGATGCGACCGTTGACCTCGACATTTCTGATTACAAGGGCGGGGCGTACGAGGTCACGCTGAGCGATGTCACCGCATCGCAGGGGGTCACGTTCGAGTTTGTCAAGGCGGACGCTCCGCGTGTGGTCGCGCAGCCGCAGGACGTGAACGTCCATGAGGGCGATTCGGCAGTACTCTCGGTTGCGGCCGAGGCAGGCAAAAACGTCGCTGACCACGCTGCCTCGTCCACGGGTTGCGCTGCCGAGGTTGAGCTTTCCTACCAGTGGTTCCGCGTGGTGAATGGCAGGGCCGTGGCGCTCGATGACGAAACGGGGGAGACGCTCTCGCTCGCGGACCTCGATGGCGAGCTGGCCGGCGAGTATTTCTGCCGCATCACTCAGCGCTACCTTGGTACTGAGAAGCAGACGGACAGTGATTGTGCCTCCGTCTCCATCGTGCCGTGGGACACCCTTGTATTTAACGGCGACCTGCTGCCGGCAGCGAGCGCCCACAGCACGTACCTCGCAACGATTGCCGGGGCCGCGGGCGGCAAGGCTCCGTACGAGTACGCATGGGATGAGGCGAAGCTCCCCGACGGGCTCAAGCTCTACCGTACTTCGGGCGGCCTGGTGCTCTCTGGTGTTCCGTCCAAGACGGGCGTTTCCGCCTTTGATATCACGTGTACGGATACCCGTGGCGAGGCCGTGACTGCCCGCTTTGCGCTCGTTGTCCAGGCAAAGCGCGTAAAGCTATCGTTCACGGATGGCGACTTTACCTTTAATGGCGTGTCGCAGGCGCCCGAAGTTTCCGGTGCTCCTAAGGTCTGCAAGGGCGACCTTAAGGTCTGGTACTACGGATGCGGAAGTACGCAGTATTCCTCGACGGATGCCCCGACCGATGCCGGCACGTACCGCGCTGTCGCCACGCTGCGCAGCCACGGCTGCATCGGTGCCGCTGCCTGCCAGTTCGAGATCGCTCCGGCAAAGCTCAAGGTGAAGGTTGACGACAGCGAGCGCTTCGAGGGAGAGGCGAACCCGGCGTTCACCTCGACCCTGGAGAGCTCGGCCGATACCTCGGGCGTGAAGGTCGAGTACTCCTGCGATGCCGATGAGAGCTCTCCTGCTGGCGAGTACCAGATCGGCGCGACGGTTGCCGACTCAAACTTCGATGTCGAGGTCGTGCCCGGAACGCTGACGGTGAAAAAGAAGCAGGAGCCCGTTGATCCCGACCCGGTGGTTCCGGACCCGGACAATCCGGACCCGGATAACCCCGAGCCGGACAATCCAGATAGCCCTGACCCGGACAACCCGGATCCCGATAAGCCTAATCCCGGTCCCAACCCCGACCCGGATAATCCGGATCCCGATAATCCCGATCCGGGCCCCAAGCCTGACCCCGATAATCCCGACCCTGATAACCCCGAGCCCGATAACCCGGACAAGCCCGAGCGCTTTGAGGTGACGGCGAAGGCGGCCAACGGTTCGGTCGACAACGCTTCCGTCACCGTTGATGCCGGCGGCGACGTGACGCTCTCGGCGATGCCTGACGAGGACTGCTACCTCGAGCGGGTGATGGTTACGGAAGCCGGCTCGGACAAGGCTATCGATCTCGATATCTCCGACTATGAGGGTGGAGCGTATGAGGTCACGCTGAGCGGCGTCACCGCTTCGCAGGAGGTCGCGTTCGAGTTCGCGAAAGCGGACGCTCCGAAGGTGATCGCGCAGCCGCAGGATGCGAGCGCCCACGAGGGCGATGCTGTTGTGCTCTCTGTTGCTGCCGAGGCGGGGAAGAGCGTCCTCGACCACGCGTCCTCGTCCACGGGTTCTGGTGCCGAGATTGAGCTTTCCTATCAGTGGTTCCACATGGTGGGCTGCGAGGCCGTGGCGCTCGAGGGCGAGACGGGGGAGACACTCCTCATCGAGGGTCTTGATGAGGATTGCGCCGGCGAGTATTTCTGCCGCGTCACACAGCGCTACCTTGGTACCGAGACGCAGGTGGACAGCGATCGCTCTGTCGTTTCCGTTGTGCCCCGGGATGCCCTCGTGTTCAACGGCGGCCTGCTGCCGGTCGCACGTGCACATAGCGCGTATCGCGCGACGATTTCGGGTGCTGCGGGTGGCGAAGCTCCGTATAGGTACACGTGGGACGACGCCAAGCTCCCCGATGGGTTTAAGCTCACCTGCACAGCGGGCGGTCTGACGCTCTCGGGCACCCCGTCCAAAGCCGGAGTGTCTACCTTTGACGTCACGTGCAAGGACGCTCAGGGCAAGACCGTGACCGCGCGCTTTGTTCTGGTCGTTCAGGCGAAGCGGGTCGAGCTTGCATTTGAGGGCGGCGACTTCGTCTATAGCGGTGACGCCCAGGCGCTCGAGGTCATCGGGGTTCCCAAGGCCTGCGAAGGCGACCTGAGGGTCAGGTATTACGGGGCGGGTGGCACGCACTATTCGTCGAGTGAGGCCCCGACCGATGCCGGCACGTATCGCGCCGTTGCCACGCTGCGAAGCAACGGGTATATCGGCGCCGCCTCGCGCAAGTTCAAGATTGCGCCGGCGAAGCTTAAGGTAAAGGTCGACGATGTTGAACGCTTCGAGGGAGAGATGAATCCCGCCTTTACCTCGAGCCTAAAGAGCTCGGCCGATACCTCGGGCGTGAAGGTCGAGTACTCCTGCGTCGCCGATGAGAGTTCCCCGGCGGGCGAGTACCAGATCGAGGCGACGGTCACCGACCCGAACTTTGATGTCACGGTTGAGCCCGGTACGCTGACGGTGAAGAAGAAGCAGGAGCCTGTCGACCCGGACCCGGTGGTTCCCGATCCGGACAAGCCCGATGGACCCGATCCGGACAAGCCGGACCCGGATCAGCCGGACAAGCCCGAGCCTGACCAGCCTGACCAGCCGGATCCAGGCAAGCCCGAGCCCGACAAACCGGAGCCTGATCAGCCGGACAAGCCGGACCCGGATAACCCGGACAAGCCCGAGCCTGACAACCCGAGTAAGCCGGAGCCGGAAAAGCCCGGAACGCCCGATTCCGACCAGCCGGATTCAAAGGATCCGACAAACCCCGGTAGTTCGGATGACTCCGCAGTCGATAAGGCAAAGGCATCGGGCGCGGAAAACTCCGGCAAGAAGGAGTCTTCCAAGTCGAGCGCTCAGCAGCTCGCCGACACGGGCGATCGCGCGCCGTTGGCTGTCGCCATCGCTGCAGGCGCCGTTGCGCTTGTCGCGCTAGGACTCGAGCTACTGCGCCGCCGTTGCTCGGACGCGTAATGGCTCTAAAGGGGCAGCCAGATTGATGCTTTGCACAATCTGACCTGTTCAAACGTTTATACTTGCGGGACGGGCCTTTTGCCCGTCCCGTTTTTGTTTCGACCCGAAAGGTGTGTCTATGGCCTCATCCACGCCGCGCGGTCTGCGCTCCGACCATGTCGTCACCGTCGGCATCGCCCTATTCTCGATGCTCTTTGGCGCCGGCAACCTCATTATTCCGCCACTGCTGGCGCTGCAGGCAGGTTCTGCCACGCCGGTCGCCATGCTCGGCTTTCTCATCGCCGCCATCGGCCTGCCCGTCATGGGCTTTATCGCCGTGGCGCTTGCCGGAACGGCGCGCGAGCTTGCCGGCCGCGTGCACCCCAAGTTCGGTGAGTTCTTTGTCGCGGCGGTCTATTTAGCGATCGGCCCGTGCCTGGCCATTCCGCGTACGAGCTCCACGGCCTTCGAGATGCTGGTGCCGCTGCTGCCCGAGGGCGTCTCGCTTGGCACGGCTCGCCTGGTGTTTGCCGTTGGCTTCTTTGTCGTCGCGTTTGCGCTCACGCTGCGCCCTGGCGTCATCACGCGCGTGCTCGGCCGCATTACGGGCCCCGCGCTCATTGCGCTCATCGTGCTGGTTGTGGGTGCCGCCGTGGTCTCGCCGTTGGGTCCCGCTGCCGCGCCGCAGGCTCCCTACAATGCCGGTGCTGCCGTGCAGGGCTTTTTGACCGGCTACCAGACCATGGACCTGCTTGCGTCGCTCGCCTTTGGCATCATCATTGCCGAGACCATCCATGAGCTCGGCGTTACCGACGATAAGCGCGTGGCCTTCGAGATTTCGCGTTCGGGTGTGATCGCCGGCGTGCTCATAGCCATCATCTACTGCGGCCTAGCGCTTGCTGGTATGCAGCTCGGCACGGTTATGCCCGACGCCACCAACGGCGCCGCGATCCTTGCGCGTTCGGCGTCTTTGCACTTTGGCCTTGTCGGCACGGTCGTGGTCTTTGCGATCTTTTTCCTCGCCTGCATGAACGTGTGTATTGGCCTTATCAGCTGCTGCTCGCGTTACTTCTGCGAGACGTATGTGGTCGAAGGGGGAGCGGAGGCTTCCGAGGAGGCCATGCGCCGTCCCTTTGCGATGTTCGCCTTTGTGTTCGCGGCGTTTTCGTGCGTGCTCTCCAACGTTGGTCTCGACGTGATCCTTATGTTCTCGGTGCCTATGCTCAATGCCCTGTATCCCGTTGCCATTGTGCTGGTACTTATGGGCCTGGTGCACGGCTTTTGCGACGCGCATCCGCAGGTGTGGGTCTGGGTCGGCGGCGTTGTCGCGGTACAGAGCGTAATCACTTCGGTCCGCGATGCGTTCTTTGCTGGCGCGTGGCTGCCGTTCGATGCGTTGCCGCTGGCAGATATCGGCGCTGCGTGGGCGCCGGTTGCTGTGGTCGCGTTAGTGATTGGTCTGGTTCATAGCCAGTTTGTCGCACATTCGAGGAGCTAGGGTTTCTGCGCTTGCACAGGCGGGGAGTCTCCCCTATAATTTCCTTCGCTTTGGGACACGCAAGGTTTAGACCTTAGCTGCTCAACACCTTCGGGACGTGGCGCAGTTTGGTAGCGCGCCTGCTTTGGGAGCAGGATGTCGCAGGTTCAAATCCTGTCGTCCCGACCATATCTTGCGGGCGTAGTTCAATGGTAGAACCCCAGCCTTCCAAGCTGATGACGCGGGTTCGATTCCCGTCGCCCGCTCCATAAGATAGATGAATGGCTCTGATTCCTTTTGGGACCAGAGCCATTTTCGTAGATGTACGGGGTGACGGGAGTCGATGCCGCCTCACGCCCCTCCTAAGTTGCGGTGAAATACGGACTGTTTTTCGGTTTTTATGGCCCATGTAGTCCGTATTTCACCGCAACTATTTGTAAGGTTGTATTTTGATGCCGTTGGGAGTGTCGTAGCGACCGTCTACCGAGAGTGGAAGTTTTTTTTGAAGCCTTGACCTGGGACGTCAAGCTTTTGGTCAGCTTTTGGCAAGGCCTGCGGACGGAAGCATGCGATAGCGTAATGGTATTCTCTCCGCCGTGATGGTTATGGGGTTGGCCATGCTCGATAAAGGCAAACATTTTCCGCAGTCATATGCAAGGATGCTATTCTCGGCCCTTGGAATTCATCAAGATGGACAGCTGCTTATAACAATTGATCCTTGGGATGAACGCCGTGCGCGCGAGCTTATGCAGGAAGAGCTCATGCTTCGTCTTTACAACCATGTTTATGCGGATCCGGTCTATTGGAACAATCTTGGGGTTGAAGATCGCATCTTTCAGCTGGCATCCGCTATTGCGGTCGTTGAACCGGATGCTGTGTTTTGTGGATCGACGGCGGCGCTGCTCTACGGCATCGGCTCGGCGTATACGCTTCTGGATAAAGTGCAAGTGCTGCTGCCACGGTCTACAAGGCGTGATACGTATGAGTTCGTTGAATACAAGCGCTGGCGGGCGGGCGAGGTGTGGCGGCTCGGTATGTTCACGCTGACGGATCCGTATCGAACGGTTGTTGATATCGCGCGAACGAGCGCCTTTCGCTATGCGCTGGGCTATGTTGATGGCTTGGCCCGTGAGTACGATGTCGAACTCGAAGAGCTGCGAGCATATGCGCAGGCAAATTGCCGAGGGTTGCATGGCATCGCGCGTGCTTTTGACGTTTTTGAGCATATGGACGGCAGGTCAGACAATGGCGGCGAGTCCGAGGCGAGAGCAGCGATGATTCTCGCTGGGGTTGCCGCGCCTGAGCTTCAAGTTGAGATACCGCGACCGGGAAACGCTGGCTATTATCTAGCAGATTATGGCTGGCAGTTGCCAGACGGCTTATGGACGCTGGCAGAGCTGCATGGGCTGGGTAAGTTTGAAGACGAAGCTCAAAATGATCCAGAGCAAGCGGCGGCAAAAACCTATCGAGCGGCCCTCATGCGCGACGCGAACCTTCGCGCCATGGGCCACAATGTCATTCATTTCAAACTCTCGGACACCTACGACGTAGAATCGTTCGGCGCCATGATGCGCGGTTACGGTATTCCGACAACAAAACCCTACGCCGGCCCCCGATAGCGAAATCGTTCGCAGTCAACCTTCAATAAGTTGCGGTGAAATACGGACTGTTGAGGCCTTTAAAGGCATGAAACAGTCCGTATTTCACCGCAACTTAGGTGGGGATGGGGTTAGCTGCGGGGGCGGTGGCGGAGTTTGTCGATGGTGGAGTCGGTGCTGCGGTTGCGGGCGTCGGCAGCGGTTTGGCGCTTGCGGCGGTAATCGATCATGCCTTGGATGATGGGCTTGCCAAAGCTCACGACATCATCGTTGTAGATGGCGGTTCGGGCTGCGAGGAGGCAGTCGGTAAAGTCCATATGGGTCTTGCCAAAGAGTTTGACGGCAAGGGCGACAACGGTGGGCTCGTCGACCATGACGTCATCGAGCAGCCTTCTCATGGCCGTAGCAATCTCAACGCGGGGAACCTTATAGACGTCGCGCAGCGTGACCACGAGGCGTGTGATGATCTCGGGGTAGACGCGAGCGGTGCGCGTGGCGATGACCTTGGCGGCGCGCGGTGACAGGACCTCGTCGTCGTTAAGCAGGTAGCGCAGGATGACGGTCTCGTCGATGATGGTGCTACTCATGGATATCTACTTCCTCGGGACCCAAAACCGACTCATCACTTTCTGTGGCTAGGTATTCAATCCAGGCATTGCGCTCCTCGGCGCGGCGATTGGGGTCACCATATGCTTTGAGCGATCCATAGGCGGCGGTGCCGTCCTTTGAGCGCACGGCGACCGGCTGAAAGGGGAGCTTGCGCATCAAAATGCTTTGCGCGACAAATAAGCGGACAGCCTCGGCGAGCGATGTGCCCATGGCATCGTAGAGATGCTCGGCATGCTGCTTGTCTTCCTCGCGAATGCGCACCTGCAGGATGGCTCTTTTTTGAGTCGATGACATCACTGGCCCCCTTAATGAGCGTGCAATATAGTCGGTCAAATGCGGCATGTGCCGATACTTGAGAATCTTATAACGATTACTTTATTTCACTCAAGTTGATAACCATAAACACGAATACAAGCGTAGTACATCCAAAATGAGAGCGCATAAAAATCTCTGAGGCGTACGCATGTAATACACTCACCTTTATAGCTTCTAGAGAATAATTCCAACCTGCCAAAACCCCTGCAATACACCCGTATTGCAGGGCCTATGCTCAAGTTTGCCCCCTGCAACTGCGTATATTTAACCTGTATATCGTTGGAGAAACTCTACCGAGTGCATGTTTCGCCGCATGCATTCGATTCGTCGATGCCAGGCCACGGGCGGCTTGGGTCAATGTCGACAGGGTCTCTCCGGCAAGGGATTCAGGAGGGAGTGAACAACATGGGTAATAAGCGAGTCGTAGCCGATTCTTCGCGCTGCATTGGGTGTCAAACCTGCATGGCGGCGTGTATCGAGGCGCACGACATCCCCGGCAACATCGCCGCGCCGCGCCTGCGCGTGACGCGTACGTACGAGATCTCCGCACCGGTGGCTTGCCATCACTGCGAGGATGCCCCGTGCGCGAAGGCCTGTCCTACGGGCGCCTTGTTCTTTGATCCAAAGAACCATCGCATCGGCGTCAACGAGGACAACTGCATCGGCTGCAAGAGCTGCGTCATGGCATGCCCCTTTGGCGCCGTGAGCGTGGCGACCACGCAGGTCCCCGTATTGATGGGCGACGTTCGCGTGGGTTCGCAGACCAAGAGCTTCGTGCTCAAGTGCGACCTGTGCGTGGACCGTCCCGGCGGTCCGGCGTGTGCCGAGGCGTGCCCGACCAAGGGCCTCACCCTGGTAGACGAGGAACGTTTGGCAGAACTGACTGCCGAGCGTGCCCGCGCCACCATCGAAAACGAGGCGTAAGCGTTGGGGCGACAGGCCCAATGATTGTCAAATAAGTACCGAGCATTCGGTAGCAGAAAAAGGAAGGAGGGTGTCATGGAGAAGCATAAAGTGATCTGCCCGTATTGCGGCGCCGGTTGCCAGTTTAACCTCCTGGTCCAAAACGGCCAGGTCGTGGGCACCGAGCCGCTCAACGGCATCACCAACCAGAGCGAGCTGTGCCTTAAGGGCATGAGCGGCTATGACTTCATCAACGACACTAAGATCTTGACTCCTCGCGTACTGCACCCGATGATCCGCCGCACCAAGGGCGCGGATCTTGAGCGCGTAAGCTGGGACGAGGCACTGGATTTCACCGCATCTAAGATGCAGGCCATAATTGACGAATATGGTCCTAACGCTGTCATGACCACCGGCTCTTCGCGAGGCGGCGGCAATGAGGCGAACTACGTCATGCAGAAGTTTACGCGTGCGTGCATCGGCACCCACAGCGTAGACAACTGCGCCCGTACTTGACACGGCCCTACTGTCCTCGGTCTGATGGACACGGTTGGTTCAGGTTGCATGTCATGCTCCATCCCCGGTATGGAGGATGCGGGCTGCATTTTCCTCTTCGGCTATAACCCTGCCGATTCGCACCCCATCGTCGCAAGGCGTATCGTGCGAGCCAAAGAAAAGGGTTGCAAGATCATCGTCGCCGACCCGCGCCATATCGAAACCGCGCGTATCGCCGATCTCTACCTTCCGATCAAGAACGGTTGCAACGTCGCGTTCCTCAACGCCTTTGCCAACTGCTTGGTCAACGATGGCCTCTACGACAAGGAATTCGTCGCCGAGCACACGAACGGCTTTGACGAGTGGTGGGAGACCATCAAGAACTACACTCCCGAATCCGTACAGGACATCACGGGTGTCGAGCCCGCGTTGATCCACCAAGCTGCCGAGATGTACGCCACGGCGAAGCCCTCTGCCATCATTGGCTGGGGTATGGGCGTGTGCCAGCAGAAGCAGAACTTGAAGACGGTGCACACCATCGCCTCCATCGCCTGCGTTGCCGGCCAGATCGGCAAACCCAATTCCGGCCTCGCGCCCGTGCGTGGCCAGAATAACGTCCAGGGCTCCTGCGATATGGGCATGCTGCCCAACCTGTACCCTGGCTACCAAAAGGTCACCGACCCCGCCGTACGCGCCAAGTTTGCAAAGGCTTGGGGCGTGCCCGAGGAAAAGCTCCCGCTCGAGGAGGGCTACAAGCTCACCGACCTGGGCCACCTGGTCGACGAGGGCAAGGTGCACTGCTTCTACAACTACGGCGAGGACCCGGTGCAGACCGAGCCCGATTCGGCCGGAATGCGCAAGACGCTCTCCGAGCTGGATCTGTTCATTTGCCAGGACATCTTTATGACGCAGACGACCATGCTCGCCGACGTCATCCTGCCTGCCACCTCTTGGGGCGAGCACGAGGGTGTCTTTACCGCATCCGACCGTAGCTTCCAGCACTTTGACGCGGCCGTTCCGCCCAAGGGCGAGTGCCGTCACGACTGGGAGATCTTTGCGGACCTGTCCACGCGTATGGGCTACCCCATGCACTATGACAACACCGAGCAGATCTGGAACGAGTGCATTAGCCTGTGCCCCAACTTTGTGGGCGCGACCTACGAGAAGATGGCTCCCGAGGGCGGTTACGCCCAGTGGCCGGTCAAGAGCACCGATGTGAACGACCATGGTACGCCCGACATGTTCGCAGGTGGCAAGTTCACCACCAAGGACGGCCGCGCCAACCTGATGGCGCACGACTGGGAGGCGCCCTCCGAGCTTCCCGACGATGAGTACCCGCTCATCCTGTGCACCGTCCGCGAGGTCGGCCACTACAGCTGCCGCTCGATGACCGGCAACTGCAAGACGCTGGCACTGCTTGCCGACGAGCCCGGCTTTGTCCGCATGAATCCCGCGGACGCCCAGGCGCGCGGCATCAAGAATGGCGACATCGTCTCGATTCACAGCCGCCGCGGCCAGGTATACAGCCGTGCCGACGTGAGCGATCGTATCAACAAGGGCACGGTCTATATGACCTATCAGTGGTGGATCGGCAAGTGCAACGAGCTGACCATGCACAAGGTCGACCCGGTCTCGCATACGCCCGAGGACAAGTTCTCCGCCTGCCAGGTCGACGCCATTGCCGACCAGGTCTGGGCTGAGGGCGAGGTCGAGCGTCAGTACACCGAGCTCAAGCAGGCTCTGGTGGACGCCGCCGCTCCCCAGGACGTTGAGCCTGGCGCCGCCAAGTTCGACGACGAGACGCACGTGAATCAAATCGTGTAGTCCCGTTCTCGTTGGCTTTTTGGGCCGGGCGTCCCGTACGTTCGGGAGCCCGGCCCGTTATTTTGAAAGGAAGTGGGGATGAACCGCTTCATCGACATCAACCCGGAGAGGTGCATCGGCTGCGGAACATGCCAGTCCGCCTGTGCCGACGCCCACCGGATGCAGGGTCTTCAGGATACGCCGCGCCTGGCGCTCGTGAAGACCGGCGGTATTTCGGCCGCCCTTGCCTGCCACCATTGCGAGGGTGCTCCCTGCGCCGAGGTTTGCCCGGTGAATGCCATCGAGCACGATGGCGATCGCATCCACGTCAAGGAGCAGGAGTGCATCGGGTGCAGGCTGTGCGCCATCGCGTGCCCCTTCGGAGCCATCCATCCCGATGGCACGTCTATCGCCGGTGTCGCAGGCATGTGCGACCCGACGCCTTCGTATCCTAAGTCCCTGAGCAGCCTGCTTACGTGGGCTCCTGGCCAGTACACCTGCGCCGTCAAGTGCGACCTGTGTGCCTTCGATCCGGACGGCCCGCATTGTGTGGCGGCGTGCCCCACCAAGGCGCTGACCGTCATGGGCGGCGCGGCCGATCGCGAGCTCGACGAGGCCAAGCGCCTGCGCTCGATCGAAAACGGTCCAGTCGTCGACGTTACCGCTGTGGCCCAGGGCCTGTCCGAGAAAGCAGAAGGGAGCGTAAACAATGGATAGCATGACGCTGTTTATCGCATCGCTTGCCGTCTCGTGCATCGGTGCGCTCGCCTCGGTTCTACTGATCAAGGCCGATAACGCCGCCAAGACCGCCGGCTGCCTGATCGGCGCCGTCGCGGCCGTGCTGTCGTTCATCGCGGGCCTCGAGGCCGTGCTTGGCGACGTTTCGTCCCTCAACACGGTCTTCTTTTTCCCGTTCGCCCGTCTCGAGCTCTTGCTCAACGGCCTTGCGGGCCTGATCGTGGTCCTCATCTCAATCCTCGCCTTTGCGGGCTTCATCTACGGTCTGTCCTACTTCGATGAGTACCCGGGCAAGGTCGGGCGCGCCGGTTTCTTCATGAACACCTTCGTCGCCTCGATGATGCTCGTCATCACCGCCGACAACGTGTTCTGGTTCCTGGTCGCCTTTGAGCTCATGTCCCTTACGAGCTACTTCCTTGTCGTTATCGAGGAGAACAAGAACTCCATTAGGGGCGGTTGGCTCTACTTCGTCATCGCGCACGTGGGCTTTGTCCTTATCATGGCGAGCTTCCTGCTCATGACCAACGGCGTGGGCGGTTCCTTCAGCTTCAGTGATTTCCGTACGCATGACTTTGGACCCGCCGTCTCCTCCGCGTGCTTCGTCCTCGCGTTCTTCGGATTCGGCGCAAAGGCCGGTATCATCCCGCTGCACTCCTGGCTGCCCCAGGCGCACCCCGAGGCGCCGTCCAACGTGTCCGCCCTCATGTCCGGCGGCATGATCAAGATCGGCATCCTGGGAATCCTCAAGGTCGGTCTCGACCTGCTCGCGGGTTCGGGCGTCCAGCTCTGGTGGGGCCTCATGGTCCTGGTCTTCGGATCCATCTCGTCGGTCCTGGGCGTCGTCTACGCCCTCCACGAGCACGACATTAAGCGCCTGCTGGCCTACCACTCCGTCGAGAACATCGGCATCATCTTGCTCGGTGTCGGCGCGTCCATGACGGCGCACGCCCTGGGCAACGACGTCATCGCGACGATCGCGCTCATGGCCGCCCTCTACCACACGCTCAACCACGCCATGTTCAAGGGCGAGCTGTTCCTCGGCGCGGGCTCCCTGCTCTATGCCACGGGTACGCGCAACATGGAGAAGATGGGCGGCCTGTTCCGCCGTATGCCGGTCACGGCCGTCTGCTTCCTCATCGGTGCCCTTGCCATCTCGGCTATCCCGCCGCTCAACGGCTTCGTTTCCGAGTGGTTCACCTACCAGTCCCTGTTCAACATCTCGACGCTCTCCGACCCGGTCGTCATGGTGTTCGCCGTCGCCTCCGCGGCCGCCCTCGCCATCACCGGTGCCCTGGCCGTCACGTGCTTCGTGAAGGCCTACGGCGTCTCGTTCGCGAGCAGCCCTCGTTCCCAGGAGGCCGCGAACGCCAAGGAGTCCCCGGCTCCGATGTTGTTCTCGCAGATGCTCCTCGCGGCCATCTGCGTGGTGCTGGGAATCGGCTCTCCCGTCATCGCCCCGGTTCTGGGCGACGTCGCCCAGAGCGTGCTTGCCGGCTCTGCCATCACAGCCACCTCGGGCGTGTCTCTGGTGAACGAGATTTCCGGTGCCGCCACCTCCACCCCCGCGATCGCCATCGCGCTCGTGGTCCTCACCGGCCTCGCGTTCGTGTTGAGGTCCTGCCTCGGCACCAAGGCCCCCGCTAAGAAGACCGACCCTTGGGCGTGCGGCTACGAGCCCAACGAGCACATGCCCGTCGTCGCCACGAGCTTCGCGTCAGACGTAGAGCTCTTCATGGGCCCGCTCTACACCCTGCGCGAGGTATGCACCAAGATCTGCTGGTCCATCGCGCACGTGTTCCAGAAGCTCACCGGTGTCGCCCAGGGCGTTGAGCCCCTGCCCGACCGCTTCCTGGTCGATGCACCGAGCGAGGGTGCCGATAAGCTGGCCGGCCTCGCCTCCAAGATCGAGGGCGGCAACTACTCCGTATACATCTGCTACATCGTCGCGGCGCTCGTGGTCTTCCTCGTGCTCGCCGTGGTCATGGTCTAGAGAGGGGAGAGGATATTATGAACATCGTTCTTGCGATAGCGCAGGGCCTCGTGGTCATGCTGGTCGCGCCCTTCTTCTCCGGCCTCGCCCGTGTGATTCGCGCGAAGATGCACAATCGCCGCGGTCCGTCCATCCTTCAGGATTACCGGGACCTCGCGAAGCTCATGGCGCGTCCCGAGTCCGTGAGTTCCGACTCGAGCTTCGTGCTGCGCATCATGCCGCCGCTGTTCCTCGCGGTGTCGTTCATGCTCGCCATGGGCCTGCCCATGTTCACGCTCGAGAGCCCCATGCCCGTCTTTGGTGACGCCATCACCATCATGTACGCGCTCGCGCTGTCCCGCTTCTTCTTCGCGCTGTCCGGCGTGGATTCCTCCAACGCCTACGCGGGCTTCGGCGGTATCCGCGAGCTCCTCATGAGCGTGCTCATCGAGCCGTCCATGCTCATCGCGCTGTTTACCGTCGCCACCGTGTGCGGCTCCACGGACATTGCGACCATGGGTCAGCACATCGTTACGGGCAACGTCTCGAGCGTCGTCGCCGTCATCCTCGCCGGCGTCGCCTTCGCGGCCGCCTGCTATATGGAGCTCGGCAAGCTTCCGTTCGATCAGGCCGAAGCCGAGCAGGAGCTCCAGGAGGGCCCGCTCGCCGAGCTCTCCGGCCCGTCCCTGGCCATGATGAAGCTCGCCATGGGCATGAAGCAGGTCGTGGTCGTCGCTTGGTTCACCTCCATCTTCATCCCCTGGGGAGAGCCCGCGACCATCGGCGTCACCGCTCTCGTGGGCGCCGTCGTCTTCCTTGTCAAGTGCCTGGTCGATTTCGTTGTCTGCGGCGTGCTCGAGAACTCCGTTTCCCGTTCGCGCTTCAAGGTGCTCGGTAACCAGACCTGGGCCGTCGTCGGCATCGCGGTCCTCGCGTTCGTCTTCGTCGTCGTAGGCGTGTAGGGAGAAGGGAGAAACTATGTCAATCGAATCGAGCTTGTCCCTCTTTGCCATGGTGGCGATCGCCGTCCCCATGCTGGGCTCCCTGCTCATCGTCATGCTGCCGCGTCCCTACGCTAAATGGATCTGCGCCTTTGCCGGCGGCATCGCCACGGTCGCTTCCGTTGGCTTGGCCGCGACGTTTGCCGGAAACGGCATGAACGCGGTCGATGTAACCTGGGCGAGTATGGGCCAGACCTTGGTCATGGGCTTCATATTCGACCGGATGAGCACGCTGCTCGCACCCGCGTTCGTCGCTATCGGCCTGCTCGTCGTCATCTATTCGTTCCCGTACATGAGCGATAAGAACAAGGAGCATCCCGACGCGCCCCGTCGCCGCTTCTACGTGTACTTCTCCACGTTCATCGGCGCCATGGCCGGTCTCGCCTACAGCTCCACCATCGTCGGCCAGCTCGTTTTCTTCGAGATCACCGGCGTGTGCTCCTGGGGCCTCATCAGCTACTACATGACGCCCACGGCCAAGAAGGCCGGTATGAAGGCGCTCATCATCACCCATATCGGCGCTCTGGGACTCTACATCGGCGCGGCCTTCCTGTTCGCCGGAACCGGCACGTTCGCGCTGAGCGCGATCTCCCAGCTCGATTCCGGTATGAAGACCGTCGTGCTGCTGCTCATCCTGTTCGCCGCTTGGGCCAAGTCCGCCCAGTTCCCGCTCTACATGTGGCTGCCCTCCGCAATGGAGGCCCCCACGCCCGTTTCCGCCTACCTCCATGGCGCGTCCATGGTGAAGGTCGGCGTGTGCGTGTTCGCCCGCGCTCTTGCGAGTGCCGGCGATATCCCCGAGATCGTCGGTTGGGTCGCCATCATCGACGCCGTCGTGACCATGCTCTTCGGCTTCCTCATGTACCTGCCCCAGAAGGATATGAAGCGCCTGCTCGCCTTCTCGACGATCGCGCAGCTCGCCTACGTGTTCTTCGGCCTGGGCCTCTCCGTGTTCGGAAGCCAGATGGCGTTCAACGGCGCCGTCGAGCACATCTTCAACCACGCGTTCACCAAGACCCTGTTCTTCCTCATCGCCGGCTCCCTCAGCTTCACGCTGGGAACCCGTATGTTGCCCAAGATCCAGGGCCTCATGAAGAAGTACCCGGTCACGGGCGTGGGCTTCGCGGTCGCCGCGACCGCTATCGCCGGCGTGCCCCCCATGAGCACGTTCTTCTCCAAGTTCCAGATTATTTCCGGTGGCTTCGCGGTTGGTGCTTCCAACACGGTCATCTTCGTCCTCGTGTGCGTCATGGTCGTCGAGACCGTCGCCACCTTCGCATGGTTCCTGCGTTGGATGGGTAAGGTCCTGCCCGGTGAGCCGAGCGAGACCGTGGCCGCCGGCCAGCCCCTTCCGCGCGCCATGGCGTTCGTGTTCGTCGTCCTCATGATCATGGTCGTCGTCGCCGGTCCTCTGTCCTCTAGTTGGATGGGTTAGGAGGTAGGACATGGGTTATTCGTTAGTCAATATCCTGGGCGGTCTTCTGATCGTGACCTCCACCATGGTGGTCGTCTCGAAGACCATCCCGTCCGCCATTAAGTGGTACGCGATCCAGTCGGTTGTCCTGGTGGGCGTGCTGCTCACCCTGGGCCTCACCACCGGTGCCACCGAGCTTCTCATGTGGGCCGCGTCGGCCTTCGTCACCAAGGTGATCCTCGTTCCGTTCATTCTCAACCGTGCCTACAAAAAGATGGGTTCGCCTGCCGATAGCACGCTGACCTCCTCCATCAAGCCGGCCTGGACCATCATCCTCACCGGTCTGGAGGTGGCCATCTGCTTCGCGGTGGTCACGCGCCTGAGCCTGCCCACCGCTGAGGTGGCTACTCCGGCCCTCGCCATCAGCTTCGCGCACTTCTTCGTCGGCCTCACGTGCATCATCTCCCAGCGCAACATCCTCAAGCAAATCTTCGGGTACTGCCTTATGGAGAACGGTAGCCACGTGACGCTCGCCCTGCTCGCGCCCACGGCCCCCGAGATCATCGAGATCGGCATCGCCACCGACGCCATTTTCGCCGTCATCATCATGTCCGCCGTCGTCGTGAGGATCTGGAACGACACCAAGTCGCTCGACTCCCACGACCTGACCGAATTGAAGGGGTAGGCCATGGATGTTTCAATGCTGACGGTCGCCCTGCTCGCTTGTCCCCTCGTGTTCTCCCTGATTATGGCTGCGCTCCCCAAGACGACGTCCTACAGCGTCTTTGCGGGGCTCAACACCATCTCCGTCGCGGCGACCCTCGTCCTTTCGGTCGTCACCGCGGGAACCATGCTCTCGAGCGGGCAGAATATCGACGCTTTGGGCCTGTGGCTCCATCTCGATTCGCTCTCGTCGATCTTCGTCCTTCTGGTAGGCATCATCGGGTTCATCACCGGCGTGTACTCCATCTCCTATATCAAGATCGATATCGAGGAGAAGACCATGCCGGCCGAGCGCACCAAGCAGTACTACGCGCTGTTTAGCCTGTTCGTTTTCACGATGCTGCTCGCCTGCCTGTCCAACAACATCATCCTCACCTGGGCGGCGGTCGAGGCCACCACGTTGTCGACCGTGTTCCTCGTGGGTATCTACAAGAACAAGCAGGCGCTCGAGGCGTCTTGGAAGTACGCGATGGTCTGCACCGCCGGCGTGGCCTTCGGCCTGTTTGGCACGCTGCTCATCTACGCGAACGCCGCCGATATCATGCCCAACGCGCATGAGGCAGCCTTCCTCACCTCCATCATGCCCTACGCCGACCAGTTCGACCCGATGCTCGTGCGCCTCGCGTTCGCGTTCATCGTCATCGGCTTCGGCACCAAGGCGGGCCTGTTCCCCATGCACACTTGGCTGCCCGACGCGCACTCCCAGGCTCCGAGCCCGGTCTCCGCGCTGCTCTCGGGCGCGCTGCTCAAGTGCGCCATGCTGGTGATCATCCGCTTCTACTCCCTGTCCATCATCACGGTGGGCGACACCTATCCGCGTACGCTCCTGCTCATCCTGGGCACGCTGTCCATCCTGGTGGCCGCCCTGTGCATCTTTAAGCAGGACGATATCAAGCGCCGCTTCGCGTACTCCTCCGTCGACAACGTCGGCGTGGTCGCGCTGTGCCTGGGTATCGGTGGTCCGCTCGGTATCGCCGCCTGCCTGCTGCACTGCATCTTCCACGGTTTCACGAAGGCGCTCGCCTTCTGCATGGCCGGTAACATCCAGCACATCTACCACACCCGCGACCTGAACAAGATCAAGGGCGTCGTCGAGATCGCTCCCGTCACGGCAGCGCTCACCATCATCGCCCTGCTCGCGCTCGCCGCCTTCCCGCCGTTCGCCCTGTTCATCTCCGAGTTCCTCACCTTCGTGGCCGGCGTCCAGTCCGGTCCCATCTGGGTGGTCGTGCTCGTGGCCATTGGCCTCACCGGCGTGTACTTTGCCCTTACCGGCATCGCGCTCAAGTCCATCTTCGGCAAGGCGCCCGAGGGCATGAAGCGCCACGAGGTGCCCGCCCTCATGATCATCCCCGAGATCGCCCTCGCGATCGTGGTCATGTGGTTCGGTATCGCCACCCCGGTCGCCATCACGAGCGGCGTCGAGGATGCAACGTCCGTCGTTTTGAACCAGAGCGTCGAAGAGCTCCACGAGGCTCCTCTCTACCGCATGGTGTTCAGTTCCCAGACCAAGACAAGCGAGGTGAATTAGCACCATGGCAGAACCTGAAAAGAAGGACTACGCTCGTCGTTGCGAAAGCCACGTCGAGGCCCTGCGCGCCGCAGTGCCGGGCGCTATCGAGAAGGTTGAGTGGCAGTGCGAGGACCAGCTGACGATCACCGTCAAGCTGGACCGTCTGCCCGAGGCCGTCCACTACCTGTACTACGAGCGCTACGGCTGGATTCCCGTGATTGTCGGCAACGACGAGCGTTCCCTGTGCGGCCGTTACGCCGTGTACTACGTCATCTCCATGGAGGGGGAGGACCCCGGCTGGGTTACCGTGCGTGCCGAGGTCGACCCCGCCAAGATGACGTTCCCGTCCGTGACGCCGTTCGTTCCCGCCTGCGTGTGGGGCGAGCGCGAGCTGCGCGATATGTTCGGCCTGATCCCCGAGGGTCTGCCCGATCGTCGCCGCCTGGTGCTGCCCGATGACTGGCCCAGTGGCCTGTACCCGCTGCGCAAGGACTCCATGGACTACCGCTTCCGTCCCGCTCCCGCGAGCGACATGGAAAACTACGAATTCTTGGCCGATACCAAGGGCAAGGAGACCACGCTCGTTCCCATGGGCCCCTTGCACATTACCTCCGACGAGCCCGGCCACTTCCGTCTGTTCGTTGAGGGCGAGACGATCGTCGACGCCGACTACCGTCTGTTCTACGTGCACCGCGGCATGGAGAAGGTCGCCGAGACGCGCCTGAACTATGACGCCGTGACGTTCCTCGCCGACCGCATCTGCGGCATCTGCGGCTGCGCCCACTCGGTGGCCTATGCCGAGGCCGTCGAGCGCGCCCAGGGCATTCATGTCCCGCCGCGCGCCCAGTACATCCGCGCCATCATGCTCGAGGTCGAGCGCCTGCACTCGCATCTGCTCAACATTGGCCTGGCATCGCACTACACGGGCTTCGACTCCGGCTTCCAGCAGTTCTTCCGCGTCCGCGAGAAGTCCATGGACCTGGCCGAGAAGCTCTCCGGTCACCGCAAGACCTACGGCCTCAACGTGATCGGCGGCGTGCGTCGCGACATTTTGGCCGAGCAGAAGCTCTCCACGCTCACGACCATCCACCAGCTGCGCTCCGAGGTTCAGGAACTCGTCGACATGCTGCTCTCCACGCCCAACTTTATTGAGCGTACGAGTGGCATCGGCATTCTGGATCGCAAGATCGCTCGCGACTTCTCGCCGGTCGGCCCGCTCATGCGTGGCTCGGGCTATGCCCGCGACGTGCGCTTTGACCATCCCTTCGACGGCTACGCCGATCCGGACGTCCAAAAGATGCACGCCGCCACGGCTGACACCTGCGATGCCTTCGGCCGTACCGCCGTTCGCATCCAGGAGGTCTACGATTCGATCGATATGATCGAGACCATGCTCGAGAACTGCCCGTCGGGCCCCATCCTCACCACGGATTGGGAGTACACCCCGCACAAGTACGCCATCGGTGCCACCGAGGCGCCGCGCGGCGAGGACGTGCACTGGGCCATGCTCGGTAATAACCAGAAGTGCTACCGCTGGCGCGCCAAGGCGGCCACGTACAGCAACTGGCCGGTCCTACGCTACATGTTCCGCGGCAACACTGTGGGCGATGCGGCGCTGATCGTCGGCTCGCTCGACCCGTGCTACTCCTGCACCGACCGCGTGACGGTGACCGATGTCGCCGCCAAGCGCGACCACGTGCTCGACAAGGAGCAGTTCGAGAACGTCTGGCGCGACAAGTCGCCGCTTGCGGGCGAGGGCACCATGGCCGCTCCGCTCGATGAGGAGGCGCTCTAATATGCTGAAGCTTTGGAAGGTTAACGCCAAGGCCGGCGACGCGACGGTCAAGTACCCGTTTGCGCCGTTCCCCACCAACAAGGACATGCGCGGCAAGCCCGAGCACAATGCCGAGCTCTGCATCGCCTGTGGAGCCTGCGGCGTGGCGTGCCCGGCCGATGCCATTCGCATGGACACCGACCTTGCGGCCGATACCATCACCTGGTCGATCGACTACGGTCGCTGCATCTTTTGCGGCCGCTGTGAGGAAGCCTGCCCCATGGAGGCCATCAAGCTCACCGAGGAGTTTGAGCTGGCCGTCATGAGCAAGGACGACCTCACCAGCAAGAGCGTCTACACGCTCGAGCACTGCTCGCGCTGCGGCAAGCCGTTCGCCCCGCACAAGGAGATCGACTACGCCAAGCGCCTGCTGCAAAAGGCCGGCGGCATGGAGGCCGAGCAGGCCGCCCGTACCGTCGGTATGTGCCAGGAGTGCAAGCGCGAGCTCGACGCCCTGCGCGCCGCCTCGGCCGTAAAGACCGGCAACGCGCACGGCATGGCTGCCAACGAGACGCTTGCGTCCGGTGAGCCCCAGGGCCCCGGCATGGAGTATCTGGGCGGCCACGGCGTGAACCCGGAGTATATCGACCGCGAGCTCAACCCCGATGCGCCCGAGATTCCCGCCGGTCCGGCACCGGTCGAGGGCATCATCATGGATTTTGATACGAAGGAGGAGTAACCATGGCCGAACCCACGCTTTTGCCCGAGCGGCTTCAGTACCGCCCGACCAAGATCGAGCTCGACGAGAGCATCGAGAAGGCCAAGGCGACCCTTCTTAAGAAGATCAAGCGCTCGGTGTACGTCTACCGTGTCGACTGCGGCGGCTGCAACGGCTGCGAGATCGAGATCTTTGGTTCCATCACGCCCGTCTTCGACGTCGAGCGCTTTGGCATCAAGGTCGTGCCCTCGCCCCGTCACGCTGATGTGCTGCTGTACACCGGTGCCGTGACGCGTGCCATGCGCATGCCGGCCCTGCGCGCTTTTGAGGCCGCACCCGATCCTAAGATCGTGGTGTCCTATGGCGCTTGCGGCTGCACCGGCGGCATCTTCTACGACAACTACTGCGTCTGGGGCGGCACGGACAAGATTCTGCCGGTCGATGTCTACATCCCCGGCTGCCCGCCCAGCCCCGCGCAGACCATCTACGGCTTTGCCATGGCGCTCGGTCTGCTGGACCAAAAGCTCCATGCCGAGACCACGGTGGAGGCCGCCGGCGAGCAGGCCGATATCCTGCACCCCGGCGTGCCGTACAAGCTGCGCGTTGCCATCGAGCGCGAGGCTCGCGCCATGAGCGGCTACCGTTACGGCCGCGACCTGGCCAATGAGTTTATGGATACGCTCGAAGGCGCGCCCAAGGGCGATATCCGCGGTGCCATGGCTCTGCTCATCGACAAGCAGGACGATCCGCGCCGCGTCGAGGTGTACTCGGCGCTGCAGGATCTGGTGCTGGCCGGAGGTCGCTAGATGGAGCTCACGGACCGCTCTGGTTACTTTGCGGGCCCCGGCATGCTCGGCGGCTCCTTTGGCGATGCCTCGCGCGCAAGCGACGAGGCCGCCGAGGGCGTCGCCGACCCCTGCCTGGGCCACGCGCCCGACCAGGTGGTCTTCTACGAGCTTACGCGTAAGTTTGTGGAGACCGAGGAAGACGTTCCCCAGGAGGCCTGCGACGTGCTGTACTACACGCTCGCCGTGGGCCACCACACCGGCGTGCTCGATTGCTTTGAGCCGCGCCTGTCGGTGCCGGTGGATGTGTTCTATTCACTCGTCGACGCGTTGCCGGAGGGGGAGGCCAAGACCAAGTTCGAGGCCATCCGCTCCTTTGGCGAGTGCCAGCTCGACAAGGCGGCGGTGCCGTCGCTGCTCGAGGCCTGCGACACGCTGCTCGACGAGCGCGGTTTTCGCGGGTCGGCCAAGGCCGGCATCTCGGTGTTCGACGACGACTTTGGCCTGCATGCCCAGCAAGTCGCGTTTCTGATGAAGTTCCGCGATCTGGTTGAGCGCGTGCGCGATGTGTCGGGCGTGTATCTGACGGGAAGGTTGCAGTAATGGGTCGCGTTGTGGATGGTCGTGTGAACGGCGCCCCATTTGCGGGTATCGTGCTCACGGCGGGAAGCGTACTGCGTGCAGACGATGCCGCCGGCCCCGTGCTCTCCAAAAAGATGGAGGACGCGCCCATCGCCGGTTGGTACACCATCGACGGCGGGCAAACGCCCGAGGATGACATCATCGAGGTCAAGCGCGAGCGTCCGCCGCGTTTGGTTTTGGTCGATGCCGCCGACATGGCGCTGCCCGTTGGCGCCATCCGCTTGCTCGACATACGTGACGTGGCTCGCAAGTCGATGTTCACCACGCATTCGCTCCCTTTGTCGATTCTGATCGAGGAAATCGAGCAATCGTGCGAAGATATCGTCTTCATAGGGATTCAGCCGGGCGATACGGAGTTCTACAACCCCATGTCCCCGGAGGTCTTTGAGGCCGTCGACGCCGTGTACGACGCCGTGGCCGCCAACGACTTTTCCCACTTTGTCCGCTTGGGGCAGGAGCTGTAACAGCGCTTGTCCCTGCCGATTAGGAAAGAAGTGATTGACATGGCAGATTCCAAGGCGGAGTTCCCCGCTCCCGATTGCCTGGCGCCCGCCGCGATCGAGGCCAAGACCGAGGCCGCCGGCGTGACCAAGGCTAACCTGCCGGTCGCTAAGGCCTTTCTGTTGGCAATGTTCGCCGGCGCGTTTATCGCCTTCGGCGGTTTGTTCTTTACGGTGTTTTTGAGCGACAGCACGCTGGGCTGGGGTGCCCAACGCGTCGTGGGCGGTCTGTGCTTTTGTCTGGGTCTGGTGCTGGTGCTTGTGTGCGGCGCCGAGCTGTTTACCGGCAATTCGCTTATGGTCTGCGCGCTCAAGAGCAAAAAGATCACCCTGGCTCAGATGCTCAAGGCATGGGTCGTCGTATGGGTCGGTAACTTTGTCGGTGCCTTGTTCATCGTCTTTTTGGTGTACATGGCCGGCATTTACAAGCTCAACGGCGAGGCGGTCGCCAATTCCATGGTAAGCGTCGCCGCCGGCAAGGTGACGATCGACTGGGTGACGATCTTCTTCCGCGGCATCCTGTGCAACATCTTTGTGTGCCTGGCCGTGTGGATCGGTACCGCCGGCAAGACCGTGGTCGATAAGGTTGTGGGCATTCTGTTGCCCATCGCTGCCTTTGTGGCCTGCGGTTTTGAGCACTGCGTCGCCAACATGTACTTTTTGCCCATGGGTGCCGTGATGCACGCGTGCGGCTATGGTGTCGACGTCGCCGGCGCCGATGCACTCAACGTTGCGGGCATTGCGTTTAACCTGTCCGCCGCCACGCTGGGCAACATCGTGGGCGGCGCGGTTCTGATCGCGCTCGGCTACTGGTTTGTCTACGCCAAGAAGTCCGAGGCGTAAGGTACCGTCTGTTTGACGTTGGGCCTCCCGCGGGGCGTTGCCGTGCGGGAGGCTTTTTGGGTCTGTGGCTCGTTGTCGGGCTGTTGGCCTGTTGTGTTTGGCTGGTGAAAGGGGTAATCGAGATGGCATCTGCTGTGAAGCGTGACGGTCGCGCCGTGGTGACCACATGCGGGGGATGCTATGCCGATTGCGCCTTTACGGCACGCGTTGAGGACGGTCGCGTGGTGGCCGAGTTGCCGGTGCCGGGGCACCCGTGCGCGGCGCGTGCCCTGTGCGCACGCGGGCGGCATCGCCTGTCTATGCCGTTTGACGAGCGCGACCGGATTTTGCATCCCATGCGCCGCCGAGCTGATGGCTCGGGGTTTGATGCGATTTCCTGGGATGAGGCGTTTGCCCAGATTGCCGAGCGCCTTTTGGGGATTGTTGACGAGTGCGGGCCTCGTGCGCTGGGCATGACACTCGGTCTGCCCTCGTTCGACCGCTACTGGGCCTATCGCTTTATGCATGCGCTGGGCTCGCCCAACGTGTACGGTGCCGACGGTGCCTGCGAGGTAAGCCGACTTACGGGTTGGGAGCACAGCCTGGGTTATAGTCCCGCCTCCGATCTGTCACATACCGATTGCATCATGTATTTGGGGCGCTCCATTGTCGATTCGTCGACGATGGGGGCCGTTGATGCGCTCAACGATGCGCGCCGCCGCGGGGCGAAAATCATCGTCGTGGACCCCCGGCGCAGCGGCTCGGCTGCGCTTGCCGACCGCTGGCTGCGCGTGCGTCCCGGATGCGATCTGGCGCTGCTGCTGGGTATCGCACATGTGCTGGTGGCCGAGGACCTGTTCGACCACGAGTTCGTGGACCGCTATACCACGGGTTTTGACGAGCTGGCGCAGGCGGCCGCTGCTTGGACGCCTGAGTGGGCCGAGTCGATGTGCGACGTGCCGGCCGCAGAGATTGTCGCCTCGGCGCGTGATTTGGCTGCCGCGGCGCCTGCTGCGGTGGTGGACGCTGGCTTTCATGGTGGCATCGGTATCGCGTATGCCAACAGTACGCAGACGGCGCGAGCTATCTGCTTGGTCGATGTGCTGCTGGGCTGCATCGGGCATGCGGGCGGCGCGCTCAATCCGCCCACGCCGCTTGTGTTGGGCGACCTCGATCCCACGTGCTTTGCGACGCCGCCGGTGCCGCGTGGGCCCAAGCTGGGGTCCGAGCGCTATCCACTGGTCGATCCGGTGCGCGGCCTGTGCACGACTATCGGTCAGTCGATTCTTGCCGGCGATTTGCGTGGGCTCATCGTCTATGCCAGTAACCCCGGTGCGGGCTATGGCAATGCACAGGCTTGGTTGGACATCTTGCGGCAGCTCGACTTGCTCGTGACGATTGATATTCGCTGGTCCGAGACGGCGCGAGCTTCCGATTTCGTGCTGCCCGATGTGACGTATCTGGAGGCCGACCGCGGTGTGGGAACGGTCGTGGGAGCCAACGATGCGCGCGTGTTCTACCGCAACGCCGTGCTGCCCATTTTGCATGACGACACGAGATCGGGGCGGGAGATCTTTGCCGGGTTGGCTGCGGCCTGCGGCGTTGGCGAGTGCTTTGACTTTACGTCTGACGATCTGGCTGCTGCCCAGGTGGCGCCGTTTGGGATTGATCTGGACGAGCTCAAGGAGCGCGGTTGGGCCGATACGGGCGTGGCGCTGCCGTCGCGTACGGGCGAGCCTGTGATTCCGCTTGCCGGCGGCAAAATTGCGCTGGCAAGCGACGTATGGGAACGAGCCGGCCTGTGTCGTGTACCCAACTGGATCGCTCCCATGGTGGAGCCTGGCCCGGGGATGTTTCGCCTCATTAGCGGCAACCGTCCCTTTGAGTCGCACACCTCGCGAAGGCTTGCAGCCCAAGGTGCCGCCGAGGCTGGGTCGGACCTGGATGCCGTGCAGATGAATGCCGATGCTGCTGCGCATATGGGCATCGCCGACGGCGAGATCGTCGAACTCGTGAGCGATATGGGCCGCGACCGCGTGCGTGTGGAGACGACGCCGTATCTGCATCCGGCGTGCATCTTTACGTCGGCTGCTCCCGGTGGGCGCGCATTGGGTGCTGAGAGTGGTGGCCGGCAGGCCCTGGGCGTCGGGCCGCTCGACCACACACCGCTGCGCTGGGACCCGTTGACGGGTGCCGCGCTTACTCAGGAAAACGCCGTTCGCGTGGAAAAGATTGTCGCGCGCGGGGATAATGACGAGTAATTGACTCAGCTGATGTATTCGACTGATCCACGTTTCTTTTGAAAGGCTGCACATGAGCGATAGCCAGAACATGTCCGATGAGGTGCGCGACCGCCTGCGCGCCATTCCTTCCGTCAACGAGCTGCTTGCCGAGTGGCCGGTGGTGAAGGCGGCGGGGGAGACCTGCGACGCGGTGGTCCATGCTGCCGTCACGGCCGAGCTCGACGAGGAGCGCGCCGCCATTCGCGCCGGTGCCGCCCCGCGTTCCAGGCGCGAGCTGGCCTCGGCCATCGAGTGGCGTGCGCATCGCTCCGCGCTGCCGAGCCTGCGTCCCGCCGTCAACGCCACGGGTGTGGTCATCCATACCAACCTGGGCCGTGCTCCGCTCGCGGAGTCGGCCGCCGAGGCCGTGGCCGAGGTCGCGCGCGGCTACAGCACGCTCGAGTACAGCGTGGACACCTGCTCGCGCGGGTCGCGCAAGGAACATGCCGCGCAGCTCATCCGCTCGCTTACCGGTGCCGAGGACGCGCTCGTGGTCAACAACAACGCCGCCGCGGTGCTGCTAGTGCTGGCGACTCATGCCGCGGGCAAAGAGGTTATCGTCAGCCGCGGCGAGCTTGTCGAGATCGGCGGCAGTTTCCGTATCCCCGATGTTATGGAGGCCTCGGGTGCCAAGCTCGTTGAGGTCGGGGCCACCAACCGCACGCATTTGAGCGACTATGAGCGCGCCATCACGCCCGAAACGGCAATGATCCTCAAGGTTCATCCTTCCAACTATCGCATCGAGGGTTTTCACGAGGAAGTGAGCTCAAGGGAGCTCGCCGCCCTGGCCCACAAGCATGGTCTGCTGTTCTACGAGGACCAGGGGTCGGGCGCGCTGTTGCCCGACGACATCTTGGTGCGCGGCGGCGAAGAAACCACGCCGGCTTCGGTCGCGGCGGGGCTCGATATCGTGTCGTGCTCGGGCGATAAGCTGCTCGGTGCCGCACAAGCGGGCATTATCATGGGCCGTCACGATCTGGTCCAGGCCTGCGGGTCGCATCCGCTTATGCGTGCCCTGCGCCCGGGCAAGCTCGCGCTGGCGGCGCTCGAGGCTACACTGCGCATTTACATGGATGGGGCGGATGTGGCCCATCGCGAGGTGCCGGTGCTCAATATGCTCACGCTTCCGCAGGCTCATCTGGAGCGTCGCGCACGCAAACTACGCGAGCTGATGGTGGCGGGCCTCGATAAGGCGGGTTGCCCGTGCGCCGTGCAGGTGGAAATCGTCGAGGAGTCGTCGACTCCCGGCGGCGGCTCGCTGCCTACCGTCGAGCTGCCCACGATGTGCGTGGCCGTCTGCCCGGTCGACGGGCGCCTGTCCCTCGACGCGCTCAAGCGCTCTCTCGTCCAAGACTTCGATACGCCGGTCGTCACGCGCGCCTCGCACGACCGCATTTTGTTTGATGTGCGCACACTCGTGGGCGACCGCGATATCGAGACGGCGGCATCGACGCTCGTCGCGTGCGTTGAGAAGGCGGTTGCACGATGAGTGAGGTTCAAGTGCTGGTGGAGTGTCCCGTTATCGTTGGCACGGCGGGCCATGTCGACCACGGTAAGTCGGCGCTCATCGAGGCACTGACGGGCAAAAACCCCGACCGTCTGGAGGTTGAGCGCCGTCGCGGCATGACCGTTGAGCTTGGCTTTGGCGAGCTGGCGCTGCCGAGTGGCAAGATCGTTGGCCTGGTCGACGTGCCGGGCCACGCGCATTATCTGCGCGCCATGGTGCAGGGTGCCACGGGCATCGACGTTGCTGTGCTGGTGATATCGGCCGTCGAAGGCGTGATGCCGCAGACCCGCGAGCACGTGCATGTGCTGGAGCTGCTGGGCGTCACACACATGGTGGTCGCGCTGACGATGTGCGACCTGGCCGACGCCGAGATGACCGAGCTTGCCGAGCTCGATGTCGATGACTTTTTGTCGGGTACCGTGTTTGCGGACGCGCCGATCGTGCCTGTGTCGTCCAAGACCGGCGCGGGAATCGATGACCTGCTGGCTGCGCTCGACGAGCAGGTTGCCGCTTGCTGGGATGCCTGCCGTGCCCGTGCCGAGCTCGCCGATGGCGCACCGCGTCTGCCCATCGACCGCTGCTTTACGATCAAGGGCGCCGGCACCGTGGTGACGGGAACGCTGCACGATGCGCCGGTTGCGGTGGGCGATGAGCTCGTCGCACTGCCGTCGCGAACGGCCTGTCGCGTACGCGGGATTCAGGTTCATGGCGATACGCCGCGCGCGCTGCCTGGGCAACGCGTGGCGCTCAACCTGGTTGGTGACGGTATCGCGGCGCTTGACCGTGGCGAGATGCTGGGCGTGGCGGACCGCTTTGGTCAGACGTTGCGCTTTTTGATGACGTTCACCTACCTGGGCCGCGAGGGCGCCAAGCCGCGTGTGCTCGAGTCGGGTGCGCGCGTGCACGTGATGGCCGGTACGGCCGAGGTCGTCGGCCGCATCATGCTCATGGAGGGCGAGGCCCCCATGGCGGTGGGCGAGACTCGTATCGTTCAGGTGCGCTTGGAAAACTCGCTGCCGCTACGTGCCGGGGACCATGCCGTGGTGCTGTCCTATTCGCCCGTGATGCTTGTTGGCGGCGGGCGCGTGCTGTTGTCGCGCTGCCGTCGCTCGCGCGAGCTTACTGAGGGGGAGTGCATGCTGTACGCGGCGCTCGAGTCCGGCGATATCGCGGGCGGTGTGGGCGCTTGGCTAGCGTTGCAGACGCTGCCGGTTACGGCGGTTGATGTTGCCGAGGCTTTGGATCTTGGTGTCGGCGAGGTCGATGCCGCACTGCGCGGGCTGGTGGCGCAGGGCTCCGTTCGCAAGCTTGTCGTGGGTGATGCGGACCTCCTGGCGGACGCCGTGGTGCTCGACGCCGCGATGGATGCACTGGCGGCGACCCTGTCAGCCATGCATGCGGCGTCTCCCAAGGAGACGGGCTTTACGCCTGGCGCCGTTGCCCATGCTGCGTGGCCTACCGCTGACGAAGACGTTGCCGCGGCTCTGATTGCCGAGGGCTGCTCGCGTGGCGTGTGTGCCGCCGAGGGCGCCGAGGTATTCGATCCGCATTCGGCCGCCGCGGCGGCACGCGTGGTGCGAGAGGCTTGCGAGCGGATCGTTTCCTTGCTGGACGAAACTGGCCTCGATGCACCGACGTTGCCCGAGGTGGGCGAGCAACTGCAGCTCGATCGCGACACCATGACGCGCGCCCTGCGCGAGCTTTCGCTTAACCGCTCGATTGTTAAGGTCGAACGCGACGTTGCCTTGTCCGCCACCGCGGAGTCGCATGCGCGTGAGCTCGTCGCAGCCGCCATTGAGGCAGCCGGCGGCGCAGCCACCACGAGCGTGCTGCGCGAGGCCCTGGGCGTGTCGCGCAAGCGCGCCATCAGCATCTTGGAGCACCTGGATGCCGTGCGCTTTACGGTGCTCGACAAGGACGCCGGCGGCCTGAGGTCCCTGCGCTAGGCCGGTCACTCGCTCCCGCCTTCTCAGTTGCGGTGAAATAGTTCCTAGTTGGGGGCTTTGGCAGCAAATACAGGAACTATTCCACCGCAACTTCTTGTTCGTCTTTTTGGGATGGGGCCTGCTCGGTTTGGTAAAATACCGGCGCACTTGGGAACGGATGGGCTCCGGTGGGCTCCGCGGTCCTCAAAACCGTTGCGAGGCGTGCAAAACGTCTTGGATGTGTTCGATTCACATACGTTCCCGCCATACGCTACCAGCGCTTTTGTGCTCGCGGTCTTGCTGCGTGCCGCAAAGGCGCTGTTTTGTTTTTGCACGAGCTTTTCGTAGCGCCGCTATTTCGGCGGCTGTATTTAGCTTCGTGCATCGGGTTTCGAGCATGCCGATGGGGGTTGTTTGCCGTATGACTACCGTAAGACGGGCCGATCTTTCTTGTGTCGTCCAAGCGGGCGGGTTGTCGTCGCGCATGGGCTGCGATAAGGCGCGCATGGCGTTTTGCGGTGAGCCGCTCATCGAGCGCGTGCTGGGTCGGCTGGCGCCAGTTGCCGGCGAGTTGGTCGTGACGACTTCGCGTCCCAGCGAGCTTGCCTATCTTGAGGAGCACGCGTTTGGCGGCCTGGTGCCGCGTGTGGTGGCGGACCTTGAAGGGCCGGCGGGCGCCATGCGCGGCATCGCGAGCTCGTTGGCCGCGGCCCGATTGCCGCTCGTGGCCATCGTCGCCTGCGATATGCCGTTTGTCTCGCCGGAACTTATCGGCGCGCTTGCCGATCGTGTTGAGGCCGAGGCGCTCGACGTGTGCGTGCCGTGCGAGGAGCGGGGGATTGAGCCGCTTTGCGCCGTCTGGCGCTGTGACGCGTGTGCGCCGGTTGCCCATGAGCTGCTCGCCTGCGACCGCCAGCGCATTCGCTGCCTGATCAATCGCGTTCAGGCTGGTTATATGGATGAACCGCAGATCGTTAAGGCCGCGGGCTCGACGCTCTGCTTCGAGAACGTCAATACGCCCGAGGAGTTTGCGGCGGCCGAGTTACTCGCCTAGACGATTGGAGTTGCCATGTCTCACGATATTTGCCCCGACACGGGAGAACCTTGCACTTGCGATGGTTCCGAGCCCTGTACCTGTGGCTGCGGTGGCTGTGGACATACTGCGGAAGAGGAAGCGGCCGCCGCGGCGTATCGTGAGGCACACCGCGAAGGCCCATCCGGTGATGCCCTCGACCACGAACGCAAGATTATCGTTTCGTTCGACAGCACCTTCGATGTGATGGAGTGCGAGCGGCTTTGCCTGGATGCCGGCGTGCCCGGGCGCATTATGCCTTTGCCCGGCTCCATTACCGCAGGTTGCGGCCTGTGCTGGGCCATGCCGTTCTCGGGCGATGCGCTCGCCGCCTTCCGCGCCGCCACCGAGGGCCGCATAACCCCTGCCGACTACCATCAGCTCGTCCTCTAACCACCAACACCACCACAAAGGTGCCCAATGTGGTGGTTTGGAACATGTGGACGAAACAGCTTCGAAACACGCGATTTGCGCGTTGGGCACTCAAAAACGCTTCTACCTGCATCGTAATCAAAACGAAACATCTGCTCGTCGGCTTATGCGAAACTTTGCTGCAACAGTGCGATATTATCCATACTCGATAAAGCTCGCGGCGCATGGGGCGCCTCGAACGACACTTTTCTTTTCCATCAATTGGAGGAAGCATGAGCTACACGCAGAAAGTTCTCGAAGAGCTCAAGGCCCGCTATCCCGAGCAGCCTGAGTTCATCCAGGCCGCGACTGAGATTCTCGGCACCATCCAGCCGGCGCTCGACGCCCATCCCGAGTACGAGGAGGCCGCCCTGCTTGAGCGCCTCGTCGAGCCCGAGCGCATCGTCATGTTCCGTGTTCCCTGGGTCGACGACCAGGGCAAGGTTCAGGTCAACCGCGGTTACCGCGTCGAGTTCAACTCTGCCATTGGACCCTACAAGGGCGGCCTGCGCTTTAACCCGACGGTCACCCTGGGTATGCTCAAGTTCCTGGGTCTGGAGCAGATCCTCAAGAACAGCCTGACCACCCTTCCCATGGGCGGCGGCAAGGGCGGCTCCGACTTTGACCCCAAGCGCAAGTCCAACAACGAGATCATGCACTTCTGCCAGTCCTTCATGACCGAGCTCTATCGCCACATTGGCCCCAACACCGACGTTCCCGCCGGCGACCTGGGCGTTGGCGGCCGCGAGGTTGCCTACCTGTTCGGTCAGTACAAGCGCCTGACCAACGAGTGGACCGGCGTTCTTACCGGCAAGGGCCTCTCCTTTGGCGGCTCGCTCGCCCGTACCGAGGCCACCGGTTACGGTCTGGCCTACTTTGTGGACGAGTACCTTAAGAGCCGCGGCGACTCCTTCGAGGGCAAGAACGTCGTCGTTCACGGCTCCGGCAACGTCGCTATCTACGCGGTCCAGAAGGTCACTCAGCTCGGCGGCAAGGTGCTCGCCTGCTCCGATACCCACGGCTGGGTCGAGGATCCCGACGGCATCGACTACACCGTGCTCGAGCACATCTACAACAAGAAGCGCTCTGGCCACGACAAGGGCGTTACGCTCGCTATGTACGTTGACGAGAAGCCCAACGCCGTGTGGCACGAGGGCGACGGCCGTGGCGTGTGGCAGCTGCCCTGCGACATCGCGCTGCCCTGCGCTCGCGAGAACACGCTGCTGCTCGAGGACGCCCAGGCGCTCGTCGCCAACGGCTGCAAGGTAGTCGGCGAGGGCGCGAACATGCCCACGACCATCGAGGCCACGACCTACTTCCAGGAGAACGGCGTCGCCTTTATGCCCGGTAAGGCTGCCAACGCCGGCGGCGTGCTCGTGTCCGGCCTGGAGATGAGCCAGAACGCCGAGCACCTGTCCTGGACCTTCGAGGAGGTCGACGGCAAGCTCGAGCAGCTCATGCGCGGCATGTTCCACAACGTTGACGACACCGCCAAGGAGTACGGCCAGGAGGGCAACTTCGTCATGGGCGCCAACATCGCCGGCTTCCTGAAGGTCGCCGACGCCATGCTCGCCCAGGGCGTCTGCTAAATCTTCGCTCGACATAGCATGTGATGAGGCTCCCAGCTATCCGGCTGGGAGCCTTTTCTATCCCGGAGGACTCCTCATAACTTGCGGTGATATACGGACTGCTTTGCGTCCCAGAACGGCTAATCAGTCCGTATATCACCGCAAGTTATGTATGGGTGGGTGGATTTTGTCCTAAAACGGTGTGCGGCCCCTCGTTTGGTACACTTAAACGTACTGGACAAGTGAAGAGATGGGGGAGAACGTGCTCAAGTTCGGTACCTACGTCCGTGTTGGAAACGCGGCCGAAGCCTATGAGCTCTTGCAGAAAAACCGCAATAACAAGATTGTGGGCGGCGGCATCTGGATGCGCCTGGGTTCGCGTCGTGTGGCGACGGCGATTGACCTTTCGGCCTGCGGACTCGATCAGATCGAGGAGACCGAGACCGAGTTTCGCATCGGTGCCATGTGCACCCTGCGCCAGCTCGAGCGTCATGCCGGGCTCAACGCACTTGTCAATCATGTTTTTGAGTTCGCCGTCCACGATATCGTGGGCGTGCAGCTGCGCAACACCGCCACGGTGGGCGGCAGCATCTACGGCCGCTTTGGCTTCTCGGACGTTCTCTCCGCCTTCCTCGCGCTCGATTCCTATGTTGAGCTGACGGGCGCCGGTCGCGTGCCGTTCGCCGAGTTCGTGGACATGGGCTACGTGCGCGACGTGATCGAGCATGTCGTGGTCGTCAAGCATGATTACCGCGCGAGCTACGAGGCCGTGCGCAAGGCCGCGACCGATTTCCCCTCGCTGAACGTCACCGCTGCCTGGTGGGACAACAGCTGGCATGTCACCGTGGGCGCCCGCCCGCTGCGTGCGACCCTGCTGCAGGGCGAGGCGTGCGGCCTTACCAACGAGCATCCTTCCGAGGACGAGCTTCGCGCCCTGGCCGCATCCGTGCGCGCACTGAGCTACGGCACCAACCTGTGGGGCTCGGCCGACTACCGCCGCCGCATCTCGGCCCCGCTTGCCGTCCAGGCTGTGCGTCGCGCCGCCGGCATCGAGCTTTCGGCCGCGCTTGCCCGCGAGCTCGAGTGCGTGCAGATTCCTAAGTTTGCCACGGACGAGTATTCCTGCCGCCGCGTGCCCGGCGTCGATTCTAGCGAGGTGCGCTAATGGCTGCCAAACTCATCGATCTTTCCTTTACACTCAACGGCCGCAAGGTCAAGGTTCAGATTGCCCCCGATACCATGCTCTTTGCGCTGCTGCGCGAGCAGGGCTGCGCGTCGGTGCGCTGCGCCTGCGAGACCACCAACTGCGGTCTGTGCACGGTGTGGCTCGACGGCGATCCGGTGCTGAGCTGCTCGGTTCCCGCCGCCCGTGTTGAGGGCCATACCATCACCACGCTCGAGGGCCTTAAGGCCGAATCCGAGGCACTGGCCCGCGCGATGGCTGCCGAAGGCGCCGAGCAGTGCGGTTTTTGCGCCCCCGGCCTCATCATGAACGTGCTGGCGCTTGCCCGCGCCGCCAAGGAGGACCCAAGCCTCGTCGCCACGCGCGAGGAACTCTCGCGCCAGCTTGCCGGCAACCTCTGCCGTTGCAGCGGCTACGAGAGCCAGCTGCGCGCCATCGTCCGTTTTCTCAACGAGTCCGGCGTGCAGGTGGGCTTCGAGATGCCCGAGCTGCCCGTCAACGACACCAGCTGCGACGGCGTCTCCTACAAGCAGATCACCCACAAGCAGCCCAAGAAGGACTCGAAGGCGCTGCTCGAGGGTCGCCCCGTCTACACGGGCGACCTGGTGCCCGCCGGCGCGCTGATCGTCAAGCTCAAGCGCAGCCCCTATGCCCGCGCCAAGATCCGCTCCATCGATACGTCGCGCGCCCTGAAGGTGCCCGGCGTCGTGGGCGTCTACACCTACGAGGACGTGCCCAAGCGCCGCTTTACCATCGCCGGCCAGAGCTATCCCCAGCCGAGTCCCTACGACCGCCTGATTCTCGAGAACCTCGTCCGTTACCAAAACGAGGAGGTGGCGATCGTCGCCGCCGAGACCGAGGAGGCTGCCGACAAGGCGCTCAAGCTCATCAAGGTCGACTATGAGGTGCTCGAGCCGCTGCTCGACTTTACCCAGGCGCTCGATAACGACATCGTGGTCCACCCCGAGGGCGACGTGACCTTTATGTTCCCGCAGGGCGGCGACGTCCCGCGCAACCTGGTGTGCAGCGGCACGAGCGATTTTGGCGACTTGGACGAGGCCTTCGCCCAGAGCGACATCGTCTTCACCCGCACCTACACCAGCCAGGCCACGCAGACCGCGCCCATGGAAACCTTCCGCGCCTTCGCGACGACCGACGCGTTTGGGCGTATCTCGGTGACCACCTCCACACAGGTGCCCTTCCATGTGCGCCGCATGGTCGCGCAGTCACTCGATATTCCGCAGTCGCAGGTGCAGGTCATTAAGCCGCGCATCGGTGGCGGCTTTGGCTCTAAGCAGACGGGCTGCTGCGAGATCTTCGTTGCGTTTGTGACGCAACAGACCGGCCGTCCGAGCTACTGCTGCTACACGCGTGAGGAGACCATCACCGCGGGCAACTCGCGCCACCAGATGCAGATGGCCGTCAAGCTGGGCGCCATGAACGACGGCACCATCACAGCCATCGATCTGCACACGCTGTCCAACGCCGGCGCGTACGGCGAGCACGCTACCACGACGATTGGCCTTTCGGGCCACAAGAGCCTGCCCATCTACAACCACGTGAAGGCGAGCCGCTTTAGCTGGGACGCCGTCTACACCAATACCAACCGCGGCGGTGCATATCGTGGCTACGGCGCCACCCAGGGCCAGTTTGCCGTGGAGAGCGCCGTCAACGAACTCGCCGACATGCTGCACATGGACCCCGCCGACCTGCGCCTTAAGAACATCGTGCGCGAGGGCGAGATCATGCCGCAGTACTACAACGAGAAGCTCAACGCCTGTGCGCTCGACCGCTGCCTGCTGCGCGCGATGGACATGATAGGTTGGCGCGACAAGCCGCTGGCTGTGGACCTGGGCGACCGCGTGCGCGCCCTGGGCTGCGCGCTTACCATGCAGGGATCGGGCATTTCCAACGTGGATATCGCCGGCATCGACATGCGCTTGGAAGAGGACGGCTTCATTACGCTTTCGACCGGCGCTACCGATAACGGCATGGGCGTCGACACGATCCTGGCGCAGATTGCCGCCGAGGAGCTGGGCGTGGAGAGCTCGCTCATTGTGGTACGCGGCGTGGACACCGATGTGTCGCCGTTTGACGCCGGCTCGTACGCGAGCTCGGGCACGTACGTGACGGGTCTGGCAGCCAAGAACGCCGCGACCGAGCTGCGCGGGAAGATTTGCGCCAAGGCCGCCCAGATGTGGGACGTGGACGCCGCCGATGTGGTCTTTGATGGTCAGTACGTGCGCCTGTCCGACGAGCGTGCCGCGCGCGAGCAGAACCGCTACCTCACGCTGCGCGACTTTGCCAACCTGTGCGTCAAGAACATCGCGGGCGGCGACGCGCTCACCTCGCATGCCTCTGCCTGTCTACCCGTTTCGCCCCCGCCGTTTATGGCCGGCATTGCCGAGGTCGAGGTCGACAAGGCCACCGGCAAGGTGACTGTGGTGGACTATGCGGCGGCTGTGGACTGCGGCACCGTGATTAACGAGGCGCTCGCGCGCGTCCAGGCCGAGGGCGGCATTGCCCAGGGTATCGGTCACGCGCTCTACGAGATCGTCGAGCATGATGACCGCGGTCGCCTGCGCACCGGCAACTTTATGAGCTACAAGCTGCCCACGCGCCTGGATATCGGCAGCATTCGCGTGGCCTTTGAGCCGAGCTACGAGCCGACGGGCCCGTTTGGCGCCAAGTCGATCGGCGAGGTCGTCATCAACACGCCGCTCGCCGCCGTTGCCTCGGCCGTGGCGCACGCCACCGGCCACCAGGTGCGCTCGCTGCCGATCACGCCCGAGAAGGCCCTGCTGGGGGAGTAGCGGGTCAGCGAACAAGTCGTAATGGGCGGGGCGGGGCAACTCGTCCCGCCTTTTGCACTCGTGGTGAGGTCGTGAGCTTGTAAAAGGTGTGCGTGCGCTTGCCGTTCGTATCTGCTATCATTCCTAGTCTGTGCGCTCATGCGGGCGTGGCGGAATTGGTAGACGCGCCAGATTTAGG
>CATYDM010000005.1 GCA_958405195.1 uncultured Collinsella sp. | reverse complement strand
AGGAAGCTTGGATACGCCTAGGCGCGGTCCAAGAAATCGTCCGCACCCCCGTTTAAGCGTTTTAACCTCCTATTCAGTCCCTATTTCACCGCAACTTAGGGGTGAGCGGCGATGTTGAATTGGTGCCTTGCTCCTGTGGGGCCGTGGCGATGTTATGCTCTAACCTCGATTGTTTGAATTGCTTCGAAAAGAGGATGCCGTGATCTGCCCGCATTGCCTTAAGACTATCGAGGACGGCGCCTCGTTCTGCCCCTACTGCAACGCCTATGTGGGTCCGGGCGATGGTCCCGAGCACACCGAGTTCGTGTTCTGCGAGGGCTGCGGTGCCCGTCTTTCTCCGCATGATCGTACGTGCCCCAAATGCGGACGCCCCGCTCCGGGTATCCTCTCCGAGGACGCGGCCGCATCCGACCTGGCAGCGGGCCGCACGGCGGGCTTTCCGCGCCTAACGCAAGAGCAGATCGATACCGAGGTGCCGCATGCGCCGGCCTCTGCCGCTGCGGTGCTTTCGGACGCCGCCGATCCTAACGAGACCTGCGTGCTGCCGGCTTTCGATAAGGATTTCGGTATCCCCAAGGTCGATATTCCCACGCCGGTTTCCTTGCATGACGATGCTCAAAAACCCAAGCGCAAGGTGCATCCCGACGAGGACGCCTATCACAAGCACAAGCGTCATATTCCCAAGCCGCTCATCGTCATCGCGGTCCTTGCCGTCGTTTGCGGCGGTGCCTATTGGTTCGTGACGGCCGATCCCATGGGTGTCATGCCTGGCTTCTATGACCAGTTTGGCCAAGCCGCGCAGACGACCTTCCCCACGCGCCAAAAGGGCGAGGCGACTGAGGACGATACCAAGCAGGACGATTCTGCCGAGGTGGTCCAGGAAGAAACCGTGCTGACCGATGATCAGCTCTATACCAGGCTCGACGGTCTGTATCAGACCATCGTGTCCTACGGTGACGAGGACCAGATCGGCGAGGTCATCGATTCCTTTAACAACGGCTATCTCCGAACGCCGCTGTCCACCCGTCAGGAGCTGTCACAGAGTGCTTACGCCCTGCGCGACCAGATCAAAAAGACGCAAGATGAGCTCAACAACCTTAAGTACCAAGACGATACGGTCTATGCGGACGACATCGCCCACTTAAAGCAGCTTGCCGAGTGGATGTATGAGCGCGTCGACGTGATCTGCCAGAGTTGGGACATCTCGCTGGCCATTCCCGATGGCGAGTCGATGAGTTCCCACCAAAGCGAGATCCTGGCGCCCATCGCGCAGAGTGGCAACAGCGCGCTTAATCAGTACGACGCCAACGTGGGCTCCTGGAAGCCGCAGCGGCGTTCCTAAAATTAGTTCGCCATAGTCGGCATAACCTACGTGCGCAATTGATGTAAGCGCATGCTTATTGCTACAATTCGTACAAATATGCTTTAAACGCACGAGGAAGGAACCACATGTTTGGTTTTAAGAAAGAGCTCTACACGCCCGAGTATCAGCTTGCCGGCGACGAGTGCGCCGTTATCGAGACGTCGAAGGGTACCATCAAGGTCAAGTTTGACGGCGAGGGCGCTCCCATTCATGTCGCGAACTTCTGCGAGCTTTCCACGATGGGCTTCTATGATGGCCTTAAGTTCCATCGCTATGTGCCCGGCTTTGTCATTCAGGGCGGCGACCCCAATACCCGCGATATGTCCGGCGCCGACGTCGCTGCCGGTCTTGAGGGCCCCGACGGCATGCCCGGTACCGGTGGCCCCGGCTACTGCATTAAGGGCGAGTTTGCCACCAATCCGCGCAACAGCCATGTCGATGGTGCCCTTGCCATGGCACGCTCCATGGACCCCGATTCCGCGGGTTCGCAGTTCTACTTCTGCCTGGGCGCCCAGCATAACCTCGATTCCGGTTACACCGTCTTTGGTACCACGGTCGAGGGTCTTGATGTGATTTCGCAGCTGCGTGCCGGCGACGAGATCGTCCATGTCGAGATCGTTCACGAGTAAAGGGGACTTCCTTGAATAGCCAGCTGATCCAACAGGGCCGCGCCGCTTACCGCGCGGGTGATTTTTCCGCTGCAGCCCAGATGCTTGGGGCGGCAAAAACTCCCGATGAGATTATGGGCGAGGCCGATCACCTTCGTGGTAACGCCTTGATGCACCTGGGCATGTATGCTGAGGCCGCCGAGGCCTATGCCGCCGCCCTCAACGACGGCACCTACGGCAAGCGCGGCGCACTGCTCACCAACCGCGGCAAGGCGCTCGCCGCCGTGGGCGACTACACGACGGCCGCCCAGGCGTTCTCTGCTGCTACGCAGGATGCTTCCTATGCCACGCCGTTCAAGGCCTATCTGGGCCTGGGTAACGCGCTGTTCCAGTCGGGCGACTATGCCAACGCGGGTACTGCCTTCCGTCAGGCTGCCATCGACGGCGCCAATCCGGCTCCTGCCGCCGCACTCGGCGAGCTCGGTCGTTGCTTCATTAAGCTCGGCCGTCCGGCGGATGCCGTGGAGACCTACCGCACGGCTATCGACTTTGCCGGTCCCCGCGACGACACGCGTGCGCTCAACGCCGGCATGGGTCAGGCGCTTTCTGCCGCCGGCCGCCCCTCCGACGCGCTCGACGCCTTTAACGCCGCTACTGCCGATGGCATCTACCAGCTCACCTCCGAGCAGGCCGATGAGCTTGCCCGCGTGCACGATTCGCTTGCCGCGCTGTCTGCCCAGACGGCTATGGCCACGGCTCCGGCGCCCGCGATGGACGCTCCTGCCGTTGATCCGCTCGATCCTACGGGCGCGACCGGCCAGTTTATGCCCGATCCCTCGGACACCGGCTTCTTTACGCTGTCCGAGTCCGAGATGGTCCAGCAGGACCGTCAGGATCGTAAGCAGGCCAAGGTTCGTCGTCGCCATCGCCACACGGGTCTCAAAGTCTTCATCGTGCTGCTTCTGCTCATTCTGATCGCCGCGGGCGGTCTGGGCTTTGCCTACACGCGCGGCTTCGGTTTCCCGTCCCAGGAGTCTGTCGTTTCCGATCTGTTCCAGGCTGCCGGGGATGGTGACACCGCAAAGGCCGAGTCTTGCCTGGCCTCGAGTCTGTCCGAGGACGCCAAGTCGATGATCATCTCCTCGATTCCGCAGGGTGCCACCGTGTCCGTCGAGGGCATGGATCAGTCCATGACCGAGACGACCGCTAAGGTGAAGGCATCGCTGTCCAAGGGCGGCGAGCAGGAGTACACCGTCAAATTCGTGCGCTCCGACAGCCATATCGGCTGGGCCGTTTCCTCGCTCGATATGGATTTCTCGGCTGCTGACAACCAGTAGTGACCTTATGGGATTTAGCTTTGCCCGGCGCTTCACCGCAAGTGAGGTGCCGGGCTTGCGCTAGTATGATGAGCTAGTAGTTTTCCAGCAATCATCCAACACATCAGGAGTTGCGTTGTTTTCTTTGATGGATATGTTCTTCGGTAGCTATGCGGGCGATCTTGCCATCGACCTCGGCACCGCAAATACGCTTGTCTCCGTGCGCGGCAAGGGCATCGTCATCCGCGAGCCCTCCGTCGTCGCCATCGACAAGAACGACGAGCGCATCCTGGCGGTCGGTATCGAGGCAAAGCGCATGCTCGGCCGTACGCCCGGCAACATCGTGGCCGTTCGTCCCCTGAAGGACGGCGTCATCGCCGACTTCGATGTTACCGAGGCCATGCTTCGCTACTTTATCGACAAGGCGTCCGAGAAGCGCTATCCGTGGACTCCGCGTCCGCGCGTTGTCGTCTGCGTTCCCTCCGGCGTCACGTCGGTCGAGAAGCGAGCTGTCTTTGAGGCCACGATCCAGGCCGGTGCCCGCCAGGCCTATCTGATCGAAGAGCCTATGGCCGCCGCTATCGGCGCCGACCTGCCCGTCGAGGAACCCACCGGCTCCATGGTCATCGACATCGGTGGCGGTACCACCGAGGTCGCTGTTATCGCTATGGGCGGCATCGTCGTCTCGCAGTCCATCCGTATTGCCGGCGACGAGTTCGACCAGGCCATCCTCACGCATGTTCGCGATGCCTACAACCTGGCCATCGGCGAGCGTACGGCAGAGGACATCAAGATCAAGGTCGGTTCCGCCGTGCCGCTCAAGGACGAGCTCGACGTCGAGGTCAACGGCCGCGACGTGATCACCGGTCTGCCCAAGACCGTGCGCATCGAGAGCGAGGAGATTCGTCGCGCACTCAACAAGCCGCTCGACGAGATGGCCAAGGCCGTCAAGGACGCACTCGACGCTACGCCTCCCGATCTTGCCTCGGACCTTATGTACTACGGCATTTTGCTGACCGGTGGCGGTGCGCTGCTGCGCGGTCTCGACGTGCGCCTGCGCGATGAGACCGGTGTTTCGGTCAACGTCAGCCCCACGGCGCTCGATAACGTCGTTAACGGCTGCGCCCGCGTGCTCGAGGCCAATGCGTTTGATGGCGGCTTCGTCCAGACCAATGCTTAATTTCCAAAAGGTGGATTCCATTTGGCACGATCTTCGGGTTTCTCCACAAATCTGAATACCAAGCGACAATCAACGGGTATGCGCCCGTTGATTGTTTTCAGCGTGATTTCGGTGTTGCTGCTCACGTTTTACATCCGCGAGGGCGAGGCAGGACCGATTCATGCCGTGCGTTCGGGCGTAACGACGATTACCTCGCCGGTGCGCTTTGTGGGCTCGGCCGTGGCGGCTCCCTTCAATGCGATCGGCAACGTGTTCTCCAACCTTACGGCGTCGCAGGACACGCTTGACGAGCTCAAGAAACAAAACGAGGAACTGACCTCTAAGGTTGCCGAGCTCTCCGAGGCTCAAAAGACCGCTGAGCGTCTGGAGGGCCTGGTCGGCCTGCAGTCGACCTACAACCTCAAATCGACCGCAGCTCGTATCGTTGGTGCCTCGGGCGATGCCTGGACCTCGACCGTCACCATCGACAAGGGCTCAGCCGACGGGCTTACCATCAACATGCCTGTGACGAGTTCGGCCGGTGTTATCGGCCAGATTATCGAGGTATCGGCCAAGACCTCTACCGTGCGCCTGATTGGCGACGAGAACTCCGGCGTATCCGCCATGGTGCAGGACACGCGCGCCCAGGGTATGCTGCAGGGTCAGGCTGACGGCACGCTGCGTCTTGAGTACGTGAGCGTCGACTCCGATGTTAAGGTTGGCGACATCATCGTGACCTCGGGCATCGGTGGCGTGTTCCCCAAGGGCCTTCCGCTCGGCACCGTCTCGTCGGTCGAGAAATCGGCAAACGACGTGTACTACACCATTGTGGTGCGCGCTCAGACCACGGCCGAGAACAACGAGGAAGTGCTGGTCATCACCTCGCTGACCGACGAACAGTCGGCCTCGGATGAGGACGTGAGCACGGCCAACAGCACGCCGCAGGGAACGTCGCGCGATGCTGCAACCAAGACGAAGGACGAGAGCTCGGATGACAGTTCCGACACGTCCGAGACGACCGATTCTGGCTCGAACGAATAGGGGGCATGTCCATGGATCTACACGAGCAGGGGATGAGCTCCCGCACGTTTGTGATCGCCGCCATCGTGTGCGTGCTGCTGCAGGCAGGCCTGGCACCGCAGATCTCCATTGCGGGTGGTCGCGTCAACTTCATGATTATCTTGGTGTGCCTGAGTGTGTTCTCGGGCGACCCGACCCGTGCCGTCGTGTGCGGTTTTTGCAGCGGGTTGTTCTATGACCTGTCCGCTGCCGTGCCGGTGGGCGTTATGTCGCTCCTGCTGACCGTGGGTTCTTTTGCCCTGGTGCACAGCGCCGTCGGTCAGACGGGCGGTACCCCGAGTGCGCGCGGCGTCACTGTGGGCGCCTTCGCGCTCGTCATTAATGTGATCTACAGCATCATCTTGCTGTTTATGGGTTTGGAGACGAGCTTTGTTGTGGCGATCTTCGGCCATGCGCTGCCGTCCTCGATCCTGACGGGTCTGGTTGCCATTCCGTTTTTGATGTCCGGCGTCGTGCCGCAGTCCGGCTATGGATTCTCCGCACGTGGCGGACGCCAGACGGGTATGCGCTTTAAGCCCAAGACCCGCAAGCTCAAATAGGGGAGGCCCGTAGATGTCTTCCCAGATGACGGTTATTATCGCCGGTATCGTGCTGGTCGTGGCCATCGTGGTCGCGCTGGTCATCATGCGTCGGGGCGATTCCCGTTTTACCTACGATACGCAGCATGGAACGGCCCCGCGCGCCACCGAGGGCGAGGGCAATACCGCGGCGACCGCCTTTAAGGGCCGCTTTTCCATCCTCACCGCGGGTGTGGGCGCGATGTTTGCGGCGCTTGCCGTTAAGCTGTGGGGCATGCAGATGGTCTCGTCGGACTATTACGAGAAGCAGGCCAATAGTAATCAGACTCGCACCGTTACAACACCCGCTGTGCGCGGTCGCATCCTCGACCGCAATGGCGTGGCGCTTGTCCAGAACCGTCCCTCACTTGCTGTCGTGGCCTACCGCGACCTTGCCGAGGATGAGGTTCTGGTTCGCCATCTTGCCAACGTGCTTGGAATGCCTTATGTGGCGGTCCTTCGTAATATTCAGGACAATACAGAGGGCGCTCAGAGCCTGCATACCATCGCGACGGACGTCCGTCGCTCCACGGTTGCCTATATTCAGGAGCATGCCGGCGAGTTCCCGGGCGTCAAGATTGCCGAGCGTACCGAGCGCCAGTATCCATATGGCGAGACGGCATGCCATATCTTGGGCTATACCGGCACCATTACCTCCGAGCAGCTCGAGGCCCAGAATAAGAAAACCTCTGGCGATGATGATGCTTCTGCTGGCAAGATTACGTACCAGTCGGGCGATATCGTGGGCCAGGCGGGCGTTGAGAGCTACTACGAAAACCTGCTGCAGGGTATTCGTGGTGAGCAGACCGTCAAGGTCGATGCCTCGGGCAATGTGACCGGTCAGGCCGGCGCCGTGCCCGCGAAGGCCGGCTCCGACATTAAGCTCACGCTCGACCTTAAGATCCAGCAGGCCTGCGAGACGGCGCTGGCGAGCGCTATCGAGCTTGCCAAGACCACTGGCTACAGCAATGCCGGCAACGGCGCTGTAGTGTGTCTCGATCCCAACAATGGCGAGATCCTGGGCATGGCGAGCCAGCCCAAGTTCGATCCGTCCGTCTTTATTGGCGGCGTCTCAAATGACGTGTGGACCGAGCTCAATGATGACAAGGGTTCGCACCCGCTGCTCAACCGCGCCATTAGCGGACAGTACATGTCGGCCTCGACCATCAAGCCGCTCTCGGCACTGGCCGGTCTTGAGTTTGGAACCTACACGTCGGGGCAGACGACCAACTGCACGGGCTATTGGACGGGTCTGGGCAAGTCGTGGGGCAAGTACTGCTGGCTGCATTCCGGCCACGGCACCATGACGCTGCAGTCGGGTATCGCCAACTCGTGCGACCCCGTCTTCTACGACATGGGCAAGGCGTTCTTTTATGACGAGCAACATTCCGAGGGCCTGCAGGAGGTCTTTCGTCGCTGGGGCCTAGGCAAGACCTGCGGTATCGATCTGCCGAGTGAGGGCGCGGGCCGTATTCCCGATGCCGAGTGGAAAGAGTCGTACTTCACCGACGCCTCTGCCGAGGACCGCAAGTGGAATGCCGGCGATATGACCAACATTGCCATCGGCCAGGGCGACATCCTGGTGACGCCCCTGCAGATGGCGTGCGCCTATATGGGTCTTGCCAACGGCGGCAAACAGTACGTGCCTCACGTGTTTTTGTCTGCCGTGTCGCGCGATGGCGACGGCGATGCCTATAAGTACAACGGCAAGGGCAAGAAGAAGCGCCTGGAGGCCAAGATCAACAGCGATTCGGATTTGGCTCTTGTTCGCAACGGCATGCACGACGTGATTTACACGGCATCGACGTCCCTGGCGGCTCACTTTGGCACCCTGACGCCGCAGGTATACGGCAAGTCGGGCACGGGCGAGAAAAGTGGCGAGGACGAATACGCGTGGTTCTGCGCCTATGCACCGGCCGATGACCCCAAGTATGTCATCGCTACCGTCCTGGAGCAGGGCGGCGGTGGCTCAGATACCGCGATGCATGTCGTGCGCGACGTGCTCGGCGTGATTTATGACGAGCCCGATACCTCTTCGGCCTCGGGCGATTCTTCGGTTCGATAGGAGGTTGCGATGGATTTTTCTCCGGCGGATCTGTTCCGTTCAACCAAGACCGGCTCTCGCAGCAGCCTGGACCGTGTCAACAAGCAACTTTCGGCCTCGCGCGGCACGTTTCGCCAAAAGGTGCATATCGGTGTGCTCGTGGCTACTGTGGCCCTCGTCGCCTACGGTGCCATCATTATCTGGTCGGCTTCGCAGTTTAAGGCCGATGCTTCGTTCTCACGCCATCTGCTGGGAATTGGAATCGGTACGGTGCTGGCGGTGCTGGTCTGGCGTACCGACCTGCGCGGTATTTCCAATTTCTCGACGGCGTTGCTCGTCATCGACCTGATCGTGATCCTCTCGCCCAAGATTCCGGGTCTGTCCTATACAGGCGGTCTGGGCATGACGGGCTGGATCAAGATTCCCGGTATCGGCTTGACATTCCAGCCGGTTGAGCTTGCCAAGCTCATCACCATCTTCTTTATTGCTACGCTTGGCTCGCAGTATAACGGTCGCATCGATACCGTTCGTGACTACGTCAAGCTCTGCGGCATGCTGTCCATTCCGTTTTTGGCCGTCGTTGCCATGGGCGACCTGGGCTCGGGCCTGGTCGTGCTGGTTTCGGGCGCCATTGTCATTTGTATGAGCGGTGCACGCCGCGAATGGGTGCTGTCGACCCTGGCCCTGCTCGTGGGCCTGGTGGCCCTCGTTCTGGCGCTCGATTCGGTCTTTGATTCGTTGCTCGGCCACGATGTGCTCATCAAGCAGTATCAGATGAACCGTCTGACGGTCTTTATCGACCCCGATAATGCCGATTCGGACGATGCCTACAACCTGCAGCAGTCGCTTATCGCCGTTGGCTCGGGCGGCTTCTTTGGTAAGGGTTTGGGCCATGCGACGCAGTCGGCCGGCGGCTTTCTGCCTGAGTTCCACACCGACTTCGTCTTCGCCTTCCTGTCCGAGACCTTTGGCTTCTGCGGCTCCTTTTTGCTGCTGTGCCTCTACGTGCTGCTGATCTTTTCGACGATTCGCGTCGCCTTTAAGTGCGAGTCGCTGTTCCTGCGTCTGTCGTGCGTAGGTATCGTCGGCATGTGGGCATTCCAGACCTTCGAGAACATCGGCATGTGCATCGGCATGATGCCGATTACCGGTATTCCGCTACCGTTTATTAGCTTTGGTTCGTCTTCGATGATGATCCAGCTGCTGACGGTGGGTATCGTACAATCCATATGGCGGCATCGTTCGGGCGCCGCGTAACCGCTGGAGGGGTTTGCTATGAGAATTCCCGTAGATAAGCTGACCCGCGCTTTTAAGATGGGCGCGTCCGTTAAGAAGGATTCCGATACGCCGGTGCGCGTCTCGGTCTATCTGGATTCGTCCGCCTCGCGCTTTCTGGCCGAGACGGTGCGTGACGCCTTTGTGCCGCAGACGACCTCGGGCATTGTGCGCGTCGAGCGTCTGGGGGAGGAGCGAATAGCTCCAAAGACCGATACCGATGTGGTGCTGGTGCTCTCGTGTGGTTCCGACCGCTTGGAGAGTGCCGTGCGGGAGCTCGTGATCGCTGGCGCGCCCGTGTGCGTGCTCGCCGAGTCTGCTGTGGAGGTGCCGTTTATCGAGGAGTCCACGCCCATGCTTGGCGTGGTAGCGGCAACCGATAAGACGTATCTGCTCGAGACGCTTGCCCGCTGGATTCTCGATCGCACCGATAAGGAAACGGCTTTTGCGGCGAACTTTGCCTTCATGCGCATCGCGGCGGCCAATCGTATCATCACCTCGTGCGCGCTCACCAATATGGCGACCGGTGCGCTGGTGTTTTTGCCGGGCGCCGATTATCCCGTTATGGCGCTGGCGCAGGTGGGCATGCTCTTTGAGCTCGCTGCCGTCTTTGGACGCGGCATTAAGCCCGAGCGCGGCTACGAGGTCGCGGGCGTGCTTGCCGGCGGCTTGGTGATCCGCGCGGTCACCCGCGCGCTCGTCAAGCAGACGCCGCATATTGGGTTTGCCGTCAAGGCGCTCACTGCTGCCGCGGGCACCTATGGCATGGGCCGTGCGCTCGTTTCGCTCTACGAGCGCGATGTCGACTACAGCCGTGCCAACGAGGTGGTCACTGCCACGTTCTCCCGCGTTCGCAATCTGGTGACCACGGTCGCGGGCGCTACCCGTCCTATGGCGTCCTACCAAGACGCATCCGATCTCGCTGCTTAGGGGTTTTCCGTTGCGCGTTCCGTACCAAGATTGTTTTCATTTAATTGAGCCGTTGCTCGCCAAGGTCGAGAAGCCGAGTCGCTATATCGATCACGAGTGGGGCACGCTTTCCAAGGCCGATGCCGACTACCGTTGCTGCCTGATCTACCCGGATGTGTACGAGGTTGGTCTGCCCAACCAGGGCATCGCCATCCTCTACAACATCCTTAACCAGGCCGAGGGCATCTCCTGCGAGCGTGGCTATGTGCCGTGGCCCGATATGGGTGATGCCATGCGCGAGGCGGGTATTCCGCTGCTGTCGCTCGAGGGTGCAGCGCCGGTTGCTTCGTTTGATATCGTCGGCCTGCATGTGCCGCACGAGATGGCGGTAACGAACTTCCTCGAGGCACTCGACCTCGCTGGTATTCCGCTGTTAGCGGCTGACCGCACCGAGGACGACCCCATTATCATCGCCGGCGGCCCCTCGGTGTACAACCCCGAGCCGTACGCGGCCTTCTTCGATGCCATCCTCATCGGTGAGGGCGAGGAATCGCTGCTCGAGACCTGCCAGCTGCATCGCCGCCTGCGTGACGAAGGGGTCCCGCGCGCGCAGATTGTCGAGCAGCTTGCATCCATTGCCGGCAACTATGTGCCGTCGCTCTATGAGGTTCGTCACGACGAGCCCTGCTCGCCGCATGGCTACACCGTGCCGCGTGAAGGCAAGGATGCGCCGACCGTGGTCTACAAGCGCGTCGTCGAGGATTTCGGCGCCACGAATCCGCTGTCGCAGTCGTGCGTGCCCTATGCGCAGCTGGTTCACGACCGCCTGTCTATCGAGATCCTGCGCGGCTGCGCCCGCGGCTGTCGTTTTTGTCAGGCCGGCATGACGTATCGCCCGGTGCGCGAGCGCTCGGCCGACCAGATCGTCTCGTCGGTGATTCAGGGTCTGGAAAAGACTGGCTATGACGAGGTGTCGCTGACCTCGCTCTCCACGACCGACCACTCCTGCATTCGCGACGTGCTCGGCAGGCTCAACCGTCGCCTGGAGGATACGGGTATTCGCGTGTCTATTCCGTCGCAGCGCCTGGATTCGTTTGGCGTGGATATGGCCGAGTCGGTTGCCGGCGAAAAGAAGGGCGGCCTGACGTTCGCGCCCGAGGCCGGCAGCCAGCGCATGCGCGACATTATTAACAAAAACGTGACCGAGGAGGACCTGGACCGTGCGGCCAAGGCGGCCTTCGAGGCCGGCTGGAACCGCATGAAGCTCTACTTTATGATGGGCCTTCCCGGCGAGCGCGACGAGGACATCGTGGCCATCGCCAATCTGGCCGATCACGTGCTGGAGCTCGGTCGTTCCGTGGTGCCCAAGGCTCGTCGCGGCTCGATCTCGGTTTCCATCTCGGTTTCGGTCTTTATCCCCAAGGCTGCCACGCCGTTCCAGTGGTGCCCGCAGCTCGACTACGGCGACGTCAAGCGTCGCCAGAAGTTGCTTATCACGAGCGTTCGCAACCGTGCCGTCCGCGTGCATTACCACGATGCCGAGACCTCGCTCATCGAGGCCGCGCTGTCCCGCGCCGGTCGTGACATGACGCCCGTCATCATCGATGCTTGGCGCTCGGGCTCTCGCTTTGACGCCTGGGTAGAGCATTTCTCGCTCGATAACTGGAAGGAAGCTGCTGCCAAAAACGGCATCGACCTCAATGAGCTCGTGCACCTGCCCTACGAGTTGGACTGGCGCCTGCCGTGGGAGCACGTGAGCCCCGGCTGCACGCGCGGCTTCCTCGAGCGCGAGTACCGTCGCTCGCTCGAGGGCGTCACGACTCCCGACTGCACCCGCACGTCGTGCACCGGCTGCGGAATCTGTCCCACGCTCCACGCCAAGAATGTATTGATGGGTGATCGCGCATGAGTGAGCGCCTGACCGACAACCCCTCGCTCTTTAGGCTTCGTGTTCGCTATGGCAAGCGCGATCGCCTTAAGTACCTGGGCCATCTCGAAGTAATCCATACCATTGAGCGCATCGTGCGCCGTGCGGGGCTTCCCTATGCCGTCACGCAGGGCTTCTCTCCGCACATGCGCGTGGGTTTCTCTTCGGCGCTACCGGTGGGTACGTCATCGACCTGCGAGTGGTATGACCTGTTTATGACTGAGTTCGTGGCGCTCGACGAGGCGTTTGAGCGCCTGGTTGCGGCGTCTCCGGCCGATCTGGCGCCCATCGAGGCGGCGTACATCGACGTGCGCACGCCGGCGTTGACGGCGCAGCTCACGCGCCTGTCGTATCGCATCGACTTACACCTGGATCCCGAGGCGCCCGTGAGCGCCGATGAGGTGCGTCGTGCGATCGACACGCTGCGCGCGGGCCACGGCATCGACTACGCGCGCGGCAAAAAGAGCAAGCGCTTGGATTTGGATCACACGCTCGTGGGCTATGAGCTCACGGCGGGGGAGCGTCCGGACCATCTGGTGCTCGTGCTTGACACCCACGCCGACAACGAGGGGTCCATGCGTCCGGAGATTTTGCTTTCTGCTGCTGATGTTTTGTTGCAGGGCTTGACCCCGGGCGTTGATGCACCTATTGTTTCCACCGGTATGCAAGACCTCGTGACCATCTGCTCCTACGATGTCGAGCGTCAGAATCAAGCATGCGAGGACGACGAGGGCCGACTCGTCAGCCCCATACCTGTGCGAACTTGTGGATTTGCTCCACATACTCGTTGACGGGGGTATTTTCGCCTGCTACTATATTCGGCTGTTGCACTAACTGATGCATGAAGGGCAAGTAAACATGTACGCAATCGTTAACACGGGCGGCAAGCAGTACAAGGTCGCCACCGACGATGTCATCACCGTCGAGAAGATCGAGGGCAATGAGGGCGACAAGGTCACCCTGCCGGTCATCTTCCTCAACGATGGTAAGAAGATCGTCACCGATCCCGACAAGCTGGCCAAGGCCAAGGTTACCGCTCAGATCGTTGAGCAGTTCAAGGGCGAGAAGCAGCTGGTCTTCAAGTTCCACAAGCGTAAGCGCTATCGTCGTCTGAAGGGTCACCGTCAGCAGCTCACCAAGCTGAAGATCGTGAAGGTCCAGGCTACGTCCCGCGCCAAGAAGGCTGTCAAGGCAGAGGCCGAGGCTGTTGCCGAGGCTCCCGTCGCCGAGTAGATTACACTCGTAACGAAAGAGTAGGTATACACAATGGCACACAAAAAAGGACTCGGTTCCTCCCGTAATGGCCGTGACTCCCGCGGTCAGCGCCTTGGCACGAAGCGCTATGCCGGCCAGACGGTAACCACGGGCACGATTCTCGTCCGTCAGCACGGCACGCACATCCACCCGGGTGAGAACGTTGGCCGTGGTAAGGACGACACGCTGTTCGCGCTGGTCGACGGTACCGTTGAGTTCCACAAGGGTATCAAGCACAGGGTCAGCGTACGCCCGCTCGCGAACGCGTAATTCACCCTTCATAGAGCACATATGTGGGAGGCACTTGAGTTTTAGGATTCAAGGGTCTCCCTCTTTTTTGTAGGAGGCGATTCTGTTGTCACAGTTCACCGATATCAGCCGCATTAGCGTGTGCGGCGGCGACGGCGGAGCCGGATGTATGTCGTTTAGGCGCGAGGCATTTGTCCCCAAGGGCGGCCCCGATGGCGGCGACGGCGGTCGTGGCGGCAATGTCGTCATCCAGGCCGATGCTCAGCTGTCTTCGCTGATCGATTACCGCTTTAAGCATCACTTCCGCGCCGAGCGCGGCACGCACGGGCAGGGCGCCCGTCGTAACGGTAAGAGCGGCGAGGACCTGATTCTCAAGGTCCCTATGGGCACCGTGGTGCGCGAGCTCGACCCCGAGACGCAGACCCCGATGTTCGAGATTGCCGATCTGGTGCACGATGGCGAGCGCGTTGTCGTGGCCCCTGGTGGCGCCGGTGGTCTCGGCAATACGCACTTTGTGACGTCGGTGCGCCGCGCGCCCGCGTTCGCCCAGCTGGGCGAGCCGGCCGAGGAGCACTGGATTGAGCTCGAGATGAAGCTTATGGCCGATGCCGCGCTCGTGGGCTTCCCCTCGGTGGGTAAGTCATCGCTCATCGCGCGCATGAGTGCCGCCCGTCCTAAGATTGCCGACTACCCGTTTACCACGCTCGTGCCGAACCTCGGAATGGTGCGTGCCGGCGAATATTCTTACGTCGTTGCCGACGTCCCCGGTCTCATCGAAGGCGCGAGCGAGGGCAAGGGCTTGGGTCACCAGTTCCTGCGCCACATTGAGCGTACGGCCCTGATCATGCATGTCGTCGACATGACGGGCGGTTTTGAGGATCGCGATCCGGTTGAGGACTATCGCATCATCAACCGCGAGCTCGAGCAGTATGGCGCCGAGCTTTCGGAGCGTCCGCAGATCGTCGTTGCCAACAAGTGCGATGCGCCGGGCACGGCCGACAAGATTGCCGACCTTAAGCGTGCGGCGCTCGACGATGGCCATATGTTCTTTGCCGTGTCTGCTGTTACGGGCGCCGGCCTCAACACGCTGATGCTTGCCGTGGGCGAGCAGGTGGCTAAGCTTCGCGCCGAGCTGGCGGTCCCTGATGAGCCGGTCGATCTGCGCGACGAGGAGTGGGAGCGTCGCCGCCTGCAGCGCGAGAAGCGTTTCCGCATTGTCCAGGAAGAGCCCGGTACCTTCCGCGTGGTCGGTCGTGCCATCGAGCGCATGGTCATCCAGACCGACTGGGAAAACGAGGAAGCCGTCATTTACCTGCAGCATAAGTTTGCGCGTATGGGTGTTGACGACGCGCTCGAGAAGGCCGGTTGCCGTGCGGGCGACGAGGTCCGCATTTGCCAGCGCGCCTTTGACTTTGAGGGCGCCGAGGACTTCTCGGAGTACGAGGAGCTCGAGGATGCTGGCGAGGACGTTGCCGTTGAGGCCATTGACGTGGCCGATGCTGCGGATGAGGGCGTCGAGGTTGTCGATGCGGCGGATGCCGAGGACGATGCCGAGACCTCGGAGGGCGAGTAAGCCATGTCGCTGCGCGGTGGAATCGGTCTGCCCGAGCTTCCTCTAGAGGACGGGCAGGAGTTTAGGCTCGGCATTATGGGTGGCACCTTTGATCCCATCCATTACGGGCACCTGGTGACCGCTGAGCAGGCGCGTGAGTCCCTCGACTTGGATGCCGTGCTCTTTATGCCGGCGGGCACGCCTGCCTTTAAGCTTGACAAGCCGGTGACGCCTGCCGAGGACCGTTATGCCATGACGGTCCTCGCCACCGCCGCGAACCCGGCCTTTTTGGCGAGCCGGTTCGAGATCGACCGTCCGGGCGTAACCTATACGGCCGATACGCTTCATGCCCTTCGCGACTTTTACCCGCCGCAGGTAAAGCTCTACTTTATTACGGGCGCCGATGCGATTATCGATATTGTGACCTGGCATGATGCCGAACGAATCGCTGAGCTTGCTACCTTTATTGCGGCGACGCGACCGGGCTTTGATATCGATATGGCGCGTGCCCGAATCAAAGAGTCGGGGCTGCCGTTCGACGTGCGCTATATTCAGATTCCGGCGCTGGCGATCAGCTCGACGAACATTCGTAAGCGAGTTGCCCGCGGCATGAGCGTGCGCTATCTTACGAGCGAGTCTGTGCTCGGCTACATTCGCAAACGCAGGCTATATGCCGATTTGGGCCAAGAAGATTTTGAGTGATGGGGGTCTACGTTGTCGGTAGAGGATCAGTTTGAGGGCGATGAGCGCGCGCTGCTCAAGCGCATTCGAGAGCTGCTCGATGTTCGCATGAAGGATAAACGTAAGCGCTATGTGCATTCGCTGGGTGTTGCCGAGACCGCACTTCATCTGGCCGAGGTCTACGGCGTTGACCGCTTTGATGCCGCTGCCGCCGGCCTGATCCATGACTGGGACAAAGTGCTCTCCGACGACGAGCTGGTCACGCGCGCTCTGCATTACGGCATTAAGATTGCCGGCTCTCCTTCCGCCGCGACGCCGCTTTTGCATGGCCCTGTTGCCGCCTATGAGCTTCCGCAGCTTTTTCCCGAGCTGTCGCCGGCGGTCTTTCAGGCTGTCGACCGTCACACCGTGGGTGCCTGCGATATGACGCCGCTCGATATGGTGGTCTTTGTGGCCGATGCCATCGAGCCCAACCGCCACGGCGACTATGCCCATGCACTGCGCAAGATGGTGGGGGAGTCGACGCTCGACGAGTTGTTCTTCTCCTGTTTTGCGCAGGGTTTGGTCTATGTGATCCAGTCCGGGCGCTATCTTTATCCCACGGCTATTTCGATTTACAACCATTACGCCCAGCTACGCTAGCTCGGGCTGTCTAGAAAGAGGTATTCCATGGCCGACGAGACCATGACCGACGAGCAGATTCTTGAACGTGTGGAGCACAAGAGCTTCGCCGCCACGTCCGACCGTACCGCCGCCTCGCTGTCCGCGAGCGGTGTCGCCGCCGAGGATGTTGCCCGCGCCGCCGCGCAGGCCGCCTACGACAAGAAGGGTGAGGACGTTCAGGTGCTCGACCTGACCGAGCTTTCCGATGTGTGCGACTACTTTGTGCTTGCCACCGGTACTAACAACCGCCAGGTCGATTCTATCGTCGACGAGATCGAGGAGAAGGTCGCCGAGGCTTGCGGCGAGCATCCGTTCTCCATCGAGGGCCGCGAGCAGAAGACCTGGATGCTCATGGACTATGGTTCGGTTGTCGTCCACGTCTTCACTCCCGAAGCCCGCGACTTCTACCGCCTAGAAAAGCTCTGGGGCGACGCCCCCCAGCTCCCCCTCAACCTCCTCTAGTAGCTCATTTGAGACGGGGTTTAGCTACCCTCACGCATATCGCCGGGCAGGTGCGGTTTTCCGCGCCTGCCCGGCTTTCTTTTTGCCCAAAGGCGGTTAATCGTTGAAGCGGGATTGGCGGCCGAAGGAAAGGGCGGTGTCGCCGAATTTGTCTCGGACGGCGTCGATGGCGACGGAGAGGTCGCGGCGGTCGCTGGATTGGGCTCCGCGGTCATCGATCTCGCAGAACAGGTCAGTCTGGATGCCGCCTTGGTGGTCGAAGTCGCTCATGCCAATGCCCGCTAAGCGAACATGCATGCCATCCTGCCAGATGTTGTCGAGCAGTTCGAGCGCAACCGCCACGAAGATGTTCTCATCGTCGGTCGGATGAGGCAGCCGGCGCTGTGCCGTACGCCCGCTGCCATACGAATACTTAAGCTTGAGCGTTACCGTGGCACCCGTCAGCCCCTGACGGCGCAGGCGGCGTCCCACTGACTCTCCCAACAGCGCAATCGCCGCCTCAATATCCCCACGCTCAGTCAAATCTTTAGCAAAGGTGCGTTCATTGCTGACCGACTTGACCTCGCGCTCTTCATCGAGGCTCGCGACTTCGGAGATTTCGAGTCCCAGCGCACGCTGGCGCATGCGTTCGCCGTTGACGCCAAAAATAGAGGCCAAGGTGGATTCCGGTGCACGTGATAGCTCGCCGAGGGTGTAGATGCGCATGCGGCGCAGTCGCTCCTCGGCCGAGCGCCCGATGCCGCTCATTGCAGATACCGGCAGCGCGGCCAAAAAGCGCTGCTCGGTTCCGGGGCGTACGATGGTCAGCCCAAACGGCTTATCCCGCTCGCTTGCGATCTTTGCGACTGTCTTGTTGCAGCCCACGCCAATGGAGCACGTCACTCCCAGCGCTGCCACGCGGTCGCTTATACGCCGCGCAACCAGCAACGGGTCTTCGGGCGCAAAGCGACCCGGTGTGATATCGATAAAGGCTTCGTCGATGGATACGCGCTCCACGCGCGGCGTCTCCTCGGCAAGAATCGCCATGACCTGCGCGCTGACCTCACGATAGCGATCAAAATGCCCATGCGTCCAAATGGCTTGCGGGCACAAGCGCCGCGCCTCGGCCGAGGCCATGGCAGAGTGCACGCCAAAGCGCCGCGCCTCATACGAACACGTGGACACGACGCCACGCGAATCGGCGTCCCCGCCCACGATGAGTGGCTTTCCGCGCCATTCGGGATGATCGAGCATTTCCACGCTCGCAAAAAACGCATCGAGGTCCATGAGGCCAACCGCCGGACCCGTCCAGGGAGGCGGCGTGACGCCCATGGCATCCTCATAACCGTATGTATGTTCGCGTCTTTCCATGTCATGAGTATACCGCGCAGCTCATGTGGGGTGCGTGGATGTGCTTGCAAATCGCGAATTCTTGTCTAAGATATGGATTTGCCCTCGACTACACCGAAGAAGTTGGTCTCACGGACTTCACCTGCCCGCGTCGATGGCGTATTATGTTCAACTGTTTGTTTGTAGTTGCAGCCTAAAGCTGCTTGGTTGGAGGAGTTTCCTTTGGCAGTCAAGATTCGCCTTGCTCGTCACGGCGCTAAGAAGCGTCCGTACTACCGTGTCGTCGTCGCCGATTCCCGCGCCCCGCGTGACGGTCGTATCATCGAGGAGGTTGGCCGCTACAACCCGATGACCGCCCCCAAGACCATCAACCTCGATCTCGAGAAGATCGCCGACTGGCAGTCCAAGGGCGCTCAGCTCACCGACGCCGTTGCTGCTCTGGTCAAGGCCGCCAACGAGGGCGAGAAGACCGAGACCGTCGTCAAGAAGTCCAAGAAGCAGCTCGCCAAAGAGGCCGAGGCCGCTAAGGCTGCCGCTGAGGCCGCTGAGGGCGCCGAGGAGTAAATCGTGCCTGAGGTTGACGCTGCACAGCTCGAGGGTGAGGCAATGCTCTCAGATCGCATCGCCGATCTCGTCGAATATCTCGTTGTTCAGATCGTCGACGACCCGGATTCCGTGAGCCTTGAGGTCATCGATGGTGACGACGCCTCTACGATTGAGGTTTCGGTCGCCGAGGATGACGTCGCTAAGGTCATCGGCCGTCGTGGCCGTACCATCAAGGCCATTCGCACGCTCGCCCGTGCACTGGCCGCTCGCCTCGACACTGCTGTCGAGGTAGAGGTTCTGGGCTAGGACCTTGAGGTCCCAGTACAAAAACATCGCCCGTGTGGTCAAGCCGCACGGAAGGAAGGGGGAGGTCCTCGCGCAGCCGCTGCGGGGGCTTCCTTCTGTATTAGAGCCGGGTATGCGCGTCGCCCTGATGCCGCCGGCGCTCAAGCGCGACCGCTTTTGCACGGTCGTGTCCGTCACCGATACGGGCGATGGCGATCTGGTCTCGTTTGAGGGCATTGACGACTTGACGGCCGCCGAGGGCATCACGGGATGCTATGTGTTGGCAAATCGTGACGACTTTGAGCTCGATTCGCTCGACGCTGCCTATACCGACCTGATGGGTCGCGAGGTGGTCGACGAGCGCTTCGGTTCGCTCGGCACGATCGTCGAGATCATGTCGACGCCCGCTAACGATGTTTGGGTTGTCGAGGGTGATCGGTACGGCGAGGTACTGATTCCCGTGATTGAGCAGGTCGTGCTCGATCTTCCCGACACAGGAACAATTTCCGTCCACGTGATGGACGGCCTGATCGATATGGACAAGTAGGGAGGACAACATGCTGATCGAGACCCTTTCGGTCTTTCCCGAGATGTTTGAGCCCGTCATGTCCACATCGATCTTGGGCCGCGCCCGCAAGGCCGGCCTTTTTGATTTCAAGGCGTATAACCTGCGCGACTGGACGCACGACCGCCATCGTACCGTCGATGACGAGCCGTACGGCGGCGGGCAGGGCATGCTCATGAAGGTCGAGCCTATCGCAGAGGCCATCGAGGCCATTAGCGCAGAGGGTCCCAAGCCTACTGTGGTGTTCTTTACCCCCTGTGGCGAGCCTTTTACGCAGCATGTGGCCGAGCGCCTGCTCAAAAGTGAGCGCCTGCTGTTTGTGTGCAGTCGCTACGAGGGCGTCGACGAGCGCGCGTATGCGTATGCCGATGAGCGTCTGTCGATCGGCGACTATGTGCTCACGGGCGGCGAACTTCCCGCTATGGTCGTTACCGATGCCGTCGTACGCCTGATTCCCGGCGCCCTGGGCGACGAGATGAGCAATGTGGACGAGTCGTTCTCGACCGCCGAGGACGGAGGCCTGCTCGAGTACGCGCAGTACACCCGTCCCGCCGAGTTCAACGGCGAGGGCGTGCCGCCGGTGCTTGTGAGCGGCGATCACGCCAAGGTCGATGCCTGGCGTCGCAAGAACGCCATCGAGCGCACCTGCCGCTGGCGTCCCGATCTGATCGAGACAGCGCGGCTCACGCCCGAGGAGCGCGCTTACGCGCAGGAGATTTTGGACGCTTCGTATTCGCAGAGCGAGGAGTGAGAATGGTTCCATCGCAGCATTCCGCGTTGAGGGGCGCTTTTGAGTGGATCGCGGTCATCGCGATCGCACTGGTCGCCACCTTCTTGATTCGCTCGTTTGTGGTCGAGCCCTTTGTGGTGCCCACCGGCTCCATGGAGTCCACGATCGAGATTGGCGACCAGATCCTGGCACAAAAGGTGAGCCTCGAGCTCGGTCAGCCCGTCAAGCAGGGCGATATCGTGGTGTTTCACAACCCCGATGGCACCTCCGAGCATGATGTTCTTGTCAAGCGTGTTATTGCCACGGCCGGCCAGACGGTCGACCTGCAGGATGGCAAGGTGGTCGTTGACGGCCAAGCGCTCGACGAGGACTATACGACGGGCATGAGCTGGCCACTTTCGGTCCAAGCGCCCGGCGCTCAGGTAAGCTATCCCTACACCGTTCCCGACGGGTGCGTGTGGGTGATGGGCGACAACCGCGAAAACTCTGCCGACTCACGCTACTTTGGTCCCGTCGACCGTTCGGATCTGATCGCCGTGGCGCTCGTGCGTTACTGGCCGCTCAACCGTCTGGGCGCTATCGACTAAAAACCGCTATAGTACAGTACCTAACCGTGTAATCGTTTCGACGAGGGGATATTAGAGGCATGAACGCTTCATCGCTTTCCTTCCAAGACATCATCCTGCGCCTCCAGCAGTACTGGGGCGAGCAGGGCTGCGTCATTATGCAGCCCTATGACTCCGAGGTCGGTGCCGGTACCTTCCATACCGCGACCACGCTGCGCTCGCTCGGTCCCGCCGAGTGGCGCACCTGCTATGCGCAGCCTTGCCGCCGTCCCGCCGACGGCCGCTACGGTGAGAACCCCAACCGCATGCAGCACTACTATCAGTTCCAGGTGCTCATCAAGCCCTCGCCGGTCAACGCCCAGGAGCTCTACCTGGGTTCGCTGGCCGCCATTGGCCTGGACCCAAACGACCATGACGTCCGCTTTGTCGAGGACGACTGGGAGAGTCCGACGCTCGGCGCCTGGGGCCTTGGCTGGGAGGTCTGGCTCAACGGCATGGAGGTCACGCAGTTTACGTACTTCCAGCAGGTGGGCGGCATCGAGGTCGACCCCGTGCCCGTCGAGATCACCTATGGCCTGGAGCGCATCGCCATGTACGCCCAGGGCGTCAACTCGGTCTACGACCTGGTGTGGAGCTACCTGCCCGACGGAACGCCCATGACCTATGGCGACGTGTTCCTCGAGAACGAGCGCGAGTTCAGTGCCTATAACTTTGAGGTCGCCAACGTCGAGATGATGCGTCAGAAGTTTGACGACTACGAGGCCGAGTGCCACTCCTGCCTGGAGCGCAAGCTGCCGCTGCCGGCATATGACTGCGTCATGAAGTGCAGCCACGCCTTCAACCTGCTCGATGCCCGTGGCGCCCTGTCCGCGGTCGAGCGCGCTAACTACATCTTGCGCGTCCGCGCCGTCGCCAAGGCGTGCTGCGAGGCCTATATGGCCGAGGTCGCCGGAGTCAACGAGAATGCCGATCAGGAAGGCGAGGTGGCGTAAGCCATGGCAGACGCTAAGGATTTCCTGTTTGAGATCGGTACGGAGGAGATGCCCTCCGCGCCGCTGAACAATGCCGTCAAGCAGCTTGGCACCATGATCGCCAAGGGTCTCGACGAGGCCGGTCTGGCCCACGGCGAGGTCCGCGTGATCTCGAGCCCGCGTCGCCTGGCTGCGCTCGTGGCTAACGTCGCCACCGCGACCGATGAGGTTCACGAGGTCAAGCGTGGCCCCGCGGCCAACATTGCCTTCGACGCTGACGGTAACGCCACCAAGGCCGCCCAGGGCTTTGCCCGCAAGTGCGGTGTGGCTGCCGAGGACCTGGTCCGTCGCGAGGACACCGACGGTCGCGAGTATGTGTTCGCCGAGAAGAATATTCCCTCCGCACCGGCTACGCCGATTCTGACTGCTCTGTGCGAGAAGACCATCGCCGGCCTGCAGTGGCCCAACTACCGCAGCCAGCGCTGGGGCCACGAGCACGCGACGTTCGTGCGTCCGGTCCGTTGGATCTGCTGCCTTCTGGGCGAGGATGTTGTGCCCGTGTCGTTTGCCGACGTGACGAGTGGCAACACCACGCGCGGTCATCGCGTACTTGGCCCTGGTGACCATGTGGTTGCCAGCCCCGCAGTCTACGAGCAGGTGCTCGAGGACGCCGGCGTGCTTTCTGCCGAGCGCCGTCGTGAGGCCATCCTCGCCGGTATCGCCGAGGTCGAGGCCGCCCGTCCCGGCTGCCATGTCGATACGCCCAAGAAGGTCTTTGAGGAGGTCATTAACCTCTGCGAGTGGCCGACGGTGCTCGTCGGTACCTTCGATGAGGAGTTCCTCAAGGTCCCGCACGAGATCATCTGCGAGTCCATGCTCACCAACCAGCGCTACTTCCCGATCTATGACGGCGAGGGCAAGCTCACGCGTGAGTTCGTGGTCGTCTCCAACAGCATGCCCGAGAACGCCGAGCGCGTGATCGACGGCAACGAGCGCGTCGTGCGCGCCCGTCTGGACGACGCAAAGTTCTTCTACGAGGAGGACCTGAAGATCTCCCTCGATGAGTTCCGTGAGCGTCTGGCCAAGGTTGCCTTCCAGGAGAAGCTCGGTAGCGTGCTCGCCAAGTCCGAGCGCATCGAGCAGCTCGCGCTCGCTATCGCCCGCGAGGCTCACCTGGGCGCCCATCTTGCCGCCGACGCTGCTCGCGCCGCGCACCTGTGCAAGGCCGACCTGGTGTCTAACGCCGTCGTCGAGTTCACGAGCCAGCAGGGCGTGATGGGCGGTTACTACGCCACCGCGATGGGGGAGAACGACGAGGTCGCTCATGCTATTCGCGATCACTATCGTCCCCGCTTTGCCGGTGACGAGCTACCCGAGGGCACCGCTGGCTGCATCGTGGCCTGCGCCGACAAGCTCGATACCATCGCCGGTATCTTTGCCATCGGCGAGCCCCCGACCGGCTCCTCCGACCCCTACGCGCTGCGTCGTGCCGCTATCGGCATCATCAACATCCTGCGCGATCGTCTGCCGATTGACCCCACGTCGCTCATCGACTTCGCTCTCGAGCTCTATAGCGAGCAGGGCATTGAGTTCGACGCCGCCGAGGTCGCCCAGCAGGTCCGTGACTTCTTCCACGGCCGTCTGGTGAGCATGGCCCGCGACGAGAAGATTCCGGCCGATACCGTCGCCGCCGTCTCCGCGGTGCACATCATCGCCCCGTCCGTCTTCTTCGCCCGCTGCGCCGCGCTCGATGAGGCCCGCAAGAATGACGCCGAGACCTTCGACAACCTGGCGACCGCCTATGCCCGCGCCTCGCACATCTCCAAGCCCGAGCTGGGTGCGGAGTACGACCGCAGCCTGATGGGCGAGGCCGAACTCGCGCTTGCCGATGCCTCCGAGGCCGCTCAGACCGCTGTCGATGCTGCCCTTGCTGCCGAGGACTACCCGGCCGCATTTGCCGCCCTCGCCGCCCTGCGCGCGCCCATCGACCGCTTCTTCGATGAGGTCATGGTCATGGACAAGGACGAGCAGCTCCGCGATAATCGCCTTAAGCTGCTCAACCGCTTCGAGGCCGTTTTCTCCGGCATCGCCAACATCGGTGAGCTTGCCCGCAAAAAGTAAGCCAGCCTGCGCATAAGCGCAAAAGGAGCCCCGCATGGATTGCCCGGTCACCGCTCGTCCCACCGTTATCGTTATCTCCGACTCGCTCGGTGATACCGCTTGTGAGGTGGTGCTTGCGGCGTCCGGGCAATTTGATGAAGGGGCTTTTCGTCTCTTGCGCCTGCCCAAGGTGAACTTTGTGGAGCTGGTCAAGTCGTTTGTGGGTCCGCGTGTCGATGCGGACCATCGCGATATTGCCGTGTTCCATACCATTGTCGATCCGGCGCTTCGCGCCCGTGTGCTCGATTACCTGGGTATGTTGCATATTCGCTCGGTCGACCTGATCGGCCCGACGCTCGCCGTGCTGTCGTCGCTCATCGGTGTGCCGCCCAAGGGCGTTGCGGGCGTGATTCACAAGACCGATGACCGCTATTTCCATCGTATCGAGGCCATGGAGTATTTCGTTGAGCACGATGACGGGCGCGGCTGCGACGATCTGTCGGGTGCCGATATCGTGCTGCTGGGCGTATCCCGTACGTCCAAGACGCCGCTGTCGATGTATCTGGCCTATCAAGGTTACAAGGTTGCCAATGTTCCTTTGGCCCATGGCATGGAGCCGCCGAAGTCAATTTACGAGGTCGACCCGATGCGCCTGTTCGGCCTGGTTTCAACCGTCGACGTTATTTCTGAAATTCGCGATAGCCGCTTAGGCGATGATTACGCGCGCGCCGTCGCCGGCTCCTATGCCGAGCCTGAGAGTGTTCGCAGCGAGCTCGAGGAAGCCCGTGCCCTCATGAAGCGCCTGGGCTGCTTTGTGGTGCGTACCGACGGCAAGGCCATCGAGGAAAGCGCTGCCGAGATCATTAGCCACTTGGAGGAAATCCAAGAAGCCCGTGCCCGCCGCGCCGCCCGTTGAGCCTAATAGTAGCAGCATTTTGATAAAGCGATTTAGCAAAAATATCGCATCTGACCTGCACTTTCTTACAGTGGTATCTTCATAAGGTAACCACCTTTACCTACCGTTTACCGCCAGTTTTAGCACGTTTACCAAACCGCGTATCCTCTGCTCAAGCCCGTTCAAATCCCGCCGTATAGTTCCCTCACGGCCCGCATCCGGCGGGTCGATTCGTTACCACGGTCGCGCGCGAGAGCGCATGGAAGGGGAAGTATCGTGAGCGATTGCAAGAGGGTTTACCGTTTTGGAACCGATGCCCAGGGCACTTGTGTCACCGAGGGTGACAAGTCCATGAACTTCGTGCTTGGTGGCAAAGGCGCTAATCTTGCCGAGATGAGCCGCATCGGCCTGCCGGTTCCCGGTGGCTTTACCATTACCTGCCAGACCTGCGTCGAGTACTCTGGTGCCGGCAACGTGTGGCCCGTGGGCGCGCTCGACGAGATCGTTGCCGCCGAGGCGGACCTCGAGGCCCGCTGCGGCAAGAAGCTCGGCGACGCCTCCGATCCGCTGCTCGTGTCGGTGCGCTCGGGCGCTCCGTTCTCCATGCCCGGCATGATGGACACGGTCCTCAACCTGGGCCTCAATGACGACTCCGTCCAAGGCCTTATCGCCCAGACGCAGAACCCGCGCTTTGCCTGGGATAGCTATCGTCGCTTTATCCAGATGTTCTCCAACGTCGTCATGGGTGTCGATGCCGACTTGTTCGAGAATGCCCTGACCCAGGCCCGCCTGGTCGCCGGCGTTCGGGTCGACTCCGAGCTTTCGGCTGAGGACCTGCAGGAGCTCGTTGAGACGTTCAAGGGCATTTTCTCCGACAACGTCGAGGCCGCCCTGTACCCCGAGCTCGAGGTCGCCAACGGCAAGTCCGTCTTCCCGCACGATCCGGAGCTTCAGCTGCGCCTTGCTATCCAAGCCGTCTTTGGCAGCTGGATGAACGAGCGCGCCTGCATCTACCGCAAGCAGCACGGCATTTCCGATGACCTTGGCACCGCCGTCAACGTCCAGGCCATGGCCTTTGGCAATAAGGGCGAGACCTCTGCGACCGGCGTCGCCTTTACGCGCAACCCGGCCGACGGCACCAAGGAGTTCTACGGCGATTTTCTGGTTAACGCCCAGGGCGAGGACGTCGTCGCCGGCATCCGCAACACCGAGCCCATTGCCGACCTCAAGACCACCCCGGGCCTCGAGTCCGCAGGTGAGGAGCTCGAGCGCGTGTTCCTGACGCTCGAGGATCATTATCGCGATATGTGCGATATCGAGTTCACCATCGAGCAGGGCAAGCTCTGGATGCTCCAGACCCGCGTGGGCAAGCGCACCGCCACCGCCGCCCTGCGCATCGCTATCGAAATGGTCGAGGAGGGCCTGATCACCCGCGAGGAGGCCGTGAGCCGCATCGATCCCGCGCAGCTCGACCAACTCCTGCACCCGCAGTTTGACGCCTCCAAGAAGTACGAGGCGCTGGCCAGCGGTCTGAACGCCAGCCCCGGTGCCGCCGTGGGCGAGGTCGTGTTCTCGAGCGACGACGCCGTCGCGCGCACCAACGAGGGCCAAAAGGTCATTCTGGTTCGTTGGGAGACCAACCCCGACGACCTGAAGGGTATGGTTGCCGCCGAGGGCATTCTGACCAGCCACGGTGGAAAGACGAGCCATGCCGCCGTTATCGCCCGCGGCATGGGTACGCCCTGCGTCTGCGGCGTTGAGCGTTTCCACATCGACGCCGCCGAGAAGGTCGTGCGTATCGAGGGCAGTGACCGCGTGCTGCACGAGGGCGATGTTATCTCCATCGACGGTACCCGGGGTATCGTCGTCGACGGCGCCGTTGACCTGGTCTCCGCCGAGCTCACCGGCGACCTGGACACTATCCTGTCCTGGGCCGACGAGATTCGCCTGGACGAGACCTGTGGCCATGCCAACCATGTGCGCGTCAACGCCGACAATCCCGAGGATGCCGAGCTTGCGCTCGAGTTTGGCGCCGAGGCCATCGGCCTGTGCCGCACCGAGCACATGTTCCTGGGCGACCGCAAGAACATCATCCAGAGCTTTATCCTGTCTGACGATGAGGCCGTGAAGCAGCAGGCCCTGGCCGACCTGCTCAAGGTTCAGACCGAGGACTTTCTGGCGATGTTCAAGACCATGTCCGGTCGCGATGTGGTCGTCCGCCTGCTCGATCCGCCGCTTCATGAGTTCCTGGATAATCCTCGCGAGCTCGAGGTCGCCATCACCAAGAAGGAAGCCGCCGGCGCCAGCGAGGAAGAGCTTGCAGCCCTGCGCGCCCGCCTGCGTCGTATCGACGGCATGGTCGAGTCGAACCCCATGCTCGGCCTGCGCGGCGTTCGCCTGTCCGTCGTCTTTAGCGATCTGCCGCTCATGCAGGTTCGCGCCGTCGCCACGGCCGCTGCCCGCCTTATCAAGGAGGGCGTCGACCCGCATCCCGAGATCATGGTTCCGCTCGTTTCCATCACGGCTGAGCATGTCCAGACTCGCGAGGTCATCGAGCGCGTAATCGCCGAGGTTTCCGACGAAGAGGGTGTCGAGCTCAATATTCCCGTGGGCACGATGCTCGAGCTGCCGCGCGCCTGCATGGTCGCTGACGAGATCGCCCATCACGCAGACTTCTTCTGCTTTGGCACCAACGACCTGACCCAGACCACCTTCGGCTTCTCCCGTGACGATGCCGAGGCCAAGTTCATCCCGCTGTACATGCATAAGAAAATTCTGAAGGACAACCCCTTCGAGACCATCGACTCGGCGGTACTCGAGCTGGTGCGCATGGCCGTCGAGAAGGGTCGCGCCACCAATCCCGACATGCACTTTGGCGTGTGCGGCGAGCACGGCGGCGACCCCAAGTCCATCAAGGGCCTGTTTAACGTGGCCGACGTGGATTACGTGTCCTGCTCGCCCTATCGCGTACCCCTCGCACGTCTTGCGGCCGCCCGGGCCAAGCTCGAGGCCAAGCGTTCCGCCTAACGTTTTGGGCGTAGACGCCTAGTGTAGCCCCCCTTCATGCCGCCCGTCTCATTTGTGAGACGGGCGGTTATCATGTGCGGGTTTTGTCTTTTTGTCTGCGTAAAAAATTGTTCTTGCAGCAGAAACCCGCGCGTGTATACTAGAATACGTTTGTTCAACTACGTGCCGGCCATGGTGGTACGGCACCTCTAGAAGAGTAAGGAATTGCACATGGATTACATCCGCGCAATCGAGCGTCAGCAGATCCGCGAGGACATTCCTCAGGTTCGCGTCGCCGACAACGTCAAGGTTCACTACCGCATTAAGGAAGGCGACCGCGAGCGCATCCAGGTCTTCCAGGGCGACGTCATCCGCATGGCCGGCGCCGGTGCCCGCGAGACCTTCACCGTCCGCAAGATGTCCTTCGGTGTCGGTGTTGAGCGTACCTTCCCGCTTCACAGCCCCAAGATCGCCAAGCTCGAGGTCGTTCGTCATGGTCGCGTCCGTCGCGCCAAGCTGTACTACCTCCGCGACAAGGTGGGCAAGGCTGCTCGCATCCCCGAGAAGCGCTAAGAAGATCGCAGCGTCTGTCCACTCGTTTGGACACAAGGGTCACCTTCGGGTGGCCCTTCTTTTTATCTGATTTGCATGCAAGGAGGGCCTGGTATGGCCAACATGACGAGCTCGGTTTCGGCATCGCAGGTTGCCGGTGAGTTGGCGAGCGCTACGTTTGAGGAGATTCCCGCCCTCGTGGAGCATTATCGCGAGGACCCGCGCCAGCAGGTGATCAAGGCTTGCGAACGCGCCCTCAAACGCCATGCCAAAGAGCTTGCCGAGCGCGAGCGCGTCAATGACATGTACGAGCTTATGCATGAGCTTGGCGGCGATGGGGTGGTCGTTGGTGTCGACGAGGTGGGTCGCGGATCGGTGGCCGGTCCTTTGACGGTATGCGCTGTCTGCCTTCCTATGGAGCCGCGCGTCTGGGGCATCAACGATTCCAAAAAGCTCACGCCGGCGCGCCGCGAGTTGCTCTCAGTGAAGATTGCCGAGGTGGCGACGGCGATCGGTTTTTGCCATATCGCGCCTAAGGATATCGATGAGATGGGCATGGCCCGTGCCATCCGCGTTGCTGTCGCGGGCGCCGTGGCCGATACGGGGCTCGAGCCCGACTGCGTCCTCATGGATGGCAACCCCTTGGGCGCCGTTCCTAATGAGCGCGATGTGGTGAAGGGCGATGCCAAAATCGCCTGCATCGCCGCGGCGTCCATCATGGCTAAGGTAACGCGTGACGAGATGATGGTCGAGTACGACGCCGAGTATCCCGAGTACCATCTGGCCGAGTCGAAGGGCTATGCGAGCCCCGAGCACATCGAGGCCATTCGAAAACATGGACTTTGTCCGCTGCACCGCGTGAGCTTTTGCGGAAACTTTCTGCAGACTGAGCGCCTTTTCTAGGTCAATTGTGGAGACAGGGACTTCTGGAGTTTTGTAAACCAGCTGGTAGCGGGCCGTGTGCAACACCATTGTTGCGTACGGCCCGTTTTTTGACGGCATTTGGTCAGCTTTTGGTTTGCTTCCGGTACTTACCCGCATGAAAGGTGCCCTCATCATCGGGGCAATGCAGTGTGCGGGAAAGGAGATCCCATGAGTGCCGCAAGCAAAAAGAGCAAGACGCAGCAGCTCAAGGAGCGTTGGGAAAACGGCGAGCTCGACTCCGGGGCGATGACGCCCGAGTTTATCAAGGGACTCAGTCCCCGCGAGCTGGGCATGCTGGGCGAGCTGATCACCATCGACTACTTTAACGAGCGCGGCTACACCTTGCTGGAGCAGGGTTATCGTTGCACTGAGGGCGAGGCCGACCTGGTGCTGCTCGATGAGCTCGACGATGTCGTGGTGATGGCCGAGGTCAAGACCAGACGCGTCGCCCTGGATTGCAGCACGCGGGTCTTTCCCGAGGAGGCCGTGGACGCCCAAAAGCAACGCCGCTACCGCCGCATCGCAAGTTGCTATCTCATGGAGCATTATCCGCTCAAGGCGATTCGCTTCGATGCCGTTGGTGTCACCATTCGCGGCGGGCATATCGCCGAGATCGAGCACCAGTACAACGCGTTCGATTGGCAGGTGTCGTGATGGCGTTCGAGACGTTTGCCGTTCACGCGGCCTGCATCCGCGGCGTCGAGGCGATTCACGTCACGGTCGAGGTCTCGCTTGCCGGTGGCGTTCCGGGCATCCAGATGCTCGGCATTCCGAGTATGGAGGTGATGGAGTCACGCGGTCGTATTCGCTGCGCGATGCGCTCCGCCGGGTTCGAGATCCCGCGCTCGGGCATTACCGTTAACCTGGCACCCGGCGATATCCGCAAGACCGGTAGCGGCTTTGACCTGCCCATCGCCATCGCGGTTCTAGCGGCCGATGGGCAGGTTCCCCGTGACAACCTCGATCGCTGCCTTATCGCAGGTGAGCTTGGTCTGGACGGTACGGTGCTTCCCGTCAAGGGCGAGGTGGCGTTTCAGCTGCTGGCTCGCGACATGGGGCTGTCTTTTATCGCCGGCAGGTCCGACCAGCATGTGCCGCTTGCTGGCGTTGACTGCGGATTTATCGATCATTTGTCTCAGGTTGCTCATGGTATGGGCGATGCCGCGCGGCACTACCTGGATTCTGAGGGCGTCGAGGCGACCTTTGAGCCTGAGCTCGACTATGCCGACGTACTGGGGCAGGAAGTCGCTAAACGCGGCATGGCGCTTGCGGCGGCAGGAGAACTCGGCTTGCTCATGATCGGGTCCCCGGGATCGGGCAAGACGATGCTCGCGCGTCGTATGACCGGCATCCTGCCCGAGCTTTCCGTTGAGGATCAACAGGAGGCGCTGTGCATCCATTCGGTTTTGGGTGAGAACATTGATGGCTTGTTGGCGGGGCACCGGCCCTTCCGCAGTCCCCATCACAGTATTTCAACGGCGGGCCTCATTGGCGGAGGACGCCCGGTGCACCCAGGTGAGATCAGCCTTGCTCATGGCGGCGTGCTCTTTTTGGACGAGCTTGCCGAGTTTCCCACTGGCGTGCTGCAGACGCTGCGTCAGCCCATCGAGCGCGGCTACGTGAGGATCGTACGCGTCGACGGGGCTTTTACCTTCCCGTCGCGCTTTCAGCTGCTGGCTGCGAGCAATCCCTGCCCCTGCGGCTTTTTGGGCGATCGCGAGGTGCCGTGTCGCTGCTCGGCGGCGATGGTCGAGCGCTATCGGTCTAAACTGCGCGGTCCTTTGGCCGACCGTATCGACATGATGATCGATGTGACCCGTCCCGACCCCCAAGTGATTATCGAGGGTGCGGAGGGTATGTCGTCGGCCGAGTTACGTGACTACGTTGTGCGCGGTCGCGCCTTTCGCGCCTGGCGCGAGTCCCGTATGGACGATGCGGATGCCGAGGCCGAGGATGACGAGACGCGGTCCATTGACGGCGTCGTTTCGACCTTTGAGCTCGATGATGCTGCCGAGAAATGCGTACTCGGTCTGTCCAAACGCACACATCTCACAGGGCGTGGCATCGTGCGCCTGGTTCGCATTGCGCGCACGATCGCAGATGTCGCCGAGAGCGAGCAAGTGACGCAGGACCACGTGCTCGAGGCGGCGATGTACCAGGGAAGGAGGGACCAATGATGGCCGAGGGGGCCTTTGAGCTGCATCCAGGTGATGCGTTGTATCCCGAGACCGTTTTGGAGCTATCTGATGTACCCCAGACGCTTTATGTGCGCGGCAACCCCGAGGTGCTTTCGACGCCCGCGCTCTCCATCATCGGCGCGCGCAAGGCCTCGCCGTATGGTCTTGCCGTGGCAGAGCTTGCGGCAAAGGTGGCGGTCGAGGCGGGAGTGACGGTAGTTTCGGGCGGCGCGGTCGGTTGTGACCAGGCCTCGGGCTGGGCTGCGATCAATGCCGGCGGCAAACACGTCGTGGTGCTGGGGACGGGCGCCGACGTTGTCTACCCGCGTTCGAGCGCGGGGCTTATTTCGCGCACGCTCGATACGGGTGGCGCGGTCGTGTCGATCTCTCCGTGGGGCATGGGTCCGCGCAAGTTTGCCTTTCCGCGCCGCAATCGCGTGATCGCGGCCCTGTCGCAAGCCCTCTTTGTATCCGAGGCGGGTATGCCTTCCGGGACGTTTTCTACAGCCGAGGCTGCTATGGATTTGGGGCGCGAACTTCTTGCCGTGCCGGGGTCGATCCTATCGCCCGAGTCGCGTGGCACGAATTACCTCATTGCGAACGGTGCCTGCTGCATCATCGACGAGGAATCTATCGAGATGGCTATCTCACGCATCTACGGCACCCTGCGCTACTCGCGCCCCGATGCTCCCGGCATTGCCGACCTGGATCCAACGCAGCAGACCGTGATGCATGCGCTCATCGCCTCTCCGCTCAAGGTCGACGACATCGCGGCGCTCGTCTCGCTCGATGCTGTCGGCGTACTCAAACTCTTGGGTTCGCTTGAACTCGAGGGTCTTATCGAGCGCATGATGGATGGAAGGTATGCGCCCTCCAAGTTTGCCCTTCACGCCCAGACACCCTTCGGTCACAATGGAAAACGTGTCAATTAGAAAGGTGTTTGCAGATGCAGTTCGATCAGGTGACAGTTATCGGTGGCGGTCTGGCGGGTTCGGAGTGCGCGATCCAGCTGGCAGATCGCGGTTTTGCCGTAAAGCTGTGCGAGATGCGCCCCCAGGTGAGCTCCCCGGCTCACCATACCGATCACCTGGCAGAGCTCGTCTGCTCCAATTCGTTTAAGTCGACCCGTCCGGATTCCGCGGCTGGTTTGCTGAAAGCTGAGCTTGAGCGCATGGGTTCAGTCCTGCTCGATTGCGCCCATCGCGCGGCTGTTCCCGCCGGCGGTGCCCTGGCGGTCGACCGCGTCAAGTTTTCCGAGCTTGTCGAGGCCGAGGTTGCCGCTCGTCCCAATATCGAGGTCGTGCACGGCGAGGTCACGCAGATTCCCGAGGGTCACGTGGTCATTGCCGCGGGCCCGCTGTGTTCACCGGCGCTGAGCGAAGAGGTTATGAAGCTCGTCGGTGGCGATGCCTTGGCATTCTTTGATGCGGCGGCGCCGATCGTCGATGCCTCCACGCTCGATATGGACGTGCTGTTCTCGCAGTCGCGCTACGAGGAGCAGGGGAGCGGCGACTATCTCAACGCTCCGCTCAATAAGGAGGAGTACGAGGCCTTTATCGAGGCGCTTACCACGGCCGACCGCGTGGTGCTCAAAGACTTTGAGGGCGGCGATCTGTTCCAGGCTTGCCAGCCTGCCGAGGAAGTTGCGCGCACCGGCAAGGACGCCATTCGCTTTGGCGCCATGAAGCCCGTCGGCCTCACCGACCCGCGTACCGGACGTCGCCCCTGGGCGGCGATTCAGCTGCGTGCCGAGAACAAGGAGAAGACCGCCTATAACCTGGTGGGCTTCCAGACTAACTTGACCTTTGGCGAGCAGAAGCGCGTCTTCCATATGGTGCCGGGCCTGGAGAACGCTGAGTTCTTCCGCTACGGTGTCATGCACCGCAATACCTTTGTCGACGCCCCGCATGTGCTCGATGGCACCTTTGCCGTGCCCGGTACCGGTGTGCGCCTGGCCGGTCAGATCACCGGCACCGAGGGGTACATGGAAGCCGTGGCGACAGGTCTGCTCGCGGCGCTCAACACCTATGCCGAGGCTATCGGTGCCGCGGGCGTCGAGTTGCCGCGTGTGGGCGCCCTGGGTGCGCTCGTGGGCTATGCGACCGATCCTGCCACCGTGGGCTATCAGCCCATGCATGTCAACTTTGGCCTGGTGCCGCCACTCGAGGATGGTAAGCGCCGCAGCAAGCGCGACCGCTACCAGGCCTATGCGGACCGTGCGCTCGAGGCCCTCGATGCCTACTTGGCCACGCGTTCCGACTTGTTTGGAGGCGACCGGTCATAGCCTTTGACCTGTACGACACCGTCGACTCTTTTATCGCCTATATCGCACGCGTCGAGGGGCTTTCTCCCAACACGGTGACGGCCTATGGCTCGAGGCTAGAGCGCTTTGCTGCCTGGTGCGAGCGCGAGGATATTGATGCTTTCGCTGCCGACGTGCGCACCATTCGTCGCTATCTTGCCGAGCTTTCGCGTGAGCAGGTGGCTCCCCGAACGCTTGCGGCGCACCTGTCGGCTATCCGATCTCTCTATCGCTGGATGGCTGCCGAGGGGATTGTCGAGGGCGATGCGGTCTCGGCGATCGCATCGCCCAAGCTGCCGCGTGACCTGCCGGGCGTCCTTACGACCAAGCAGGTCGAGGCGCTGCTCAAGACGCCTGATACCTCGACACCCGCGGGACTGCGCGATGCTGCGATGCTCGAGCTGCTCTATGCATCCGGCGCCCGTATCTTTGAGCTCGCAGCACTCAATGTGGAGTCCATCGCTTGGACCGAACGCACGCTGCGCCTGTGGGGCAAGGGGAGCAAAGAACGTATTGTCCCCCTGTATCGTCGTGCGCTCGAGGCGACGCGCCTTTATATTGAGGAGGGGAGGCCGGAGTTGCTCGCTCAGGCAAAGCGCCGCGACCTCGCTACTGGGCCGCATCCGCTGCTTATATCGGCGCGTGGCAATCGCATGAGCGCCGCCATGCTCCGGCGGCGGTTCCATACGCTGGCGACGCTCGCCGGCATTCCGGCCGACATCGCCCCGCATGCGATGCGCCATACCTTTGCGACCGACTTGCTTGAGGGCGGTGCGGACCTGCGCTCGGTTCAAGAGCTGCTGGGTCATGCGAGCCTGTCCACGACGCAAATCTACACGCATCTCACACCCGATCGGCTCAAACGTGCCGTGGCTCAAGCCCATCCCCGCGGCGAATAGTGGCTGGGACGTCCCGCGCCGCACTCAGGTGTGTGGTTTTGATTGCGGGTTGGCAGGAAGAGGCATTCCTGCTATCATTCATCGGGTTGCTTCACGGCAACATGTTTTTATCACGCACGTGCGGCTACTTCATACCGTGGTGCCCGGGCTTTGGTAGCACATGTCCGGGTTGGTTTTGGAGGATGACCCCGCGCGGAGGCAAACCACAGGAGGTTTAACATGGCTACCAAGATTAATATCCGCACCCTGCTCGAGGCCGGCTGCCACTTCGGTCACCAGACCCGTCGCTGGAACCCCAAGATGAAGCCGTTCATCTTTGGTGAGCGCAACGGCATCTACATCCTCGACCTCAAGCAGACCATCCTCGACGCCGACCAGGCCTACACCTTCGTCAAGAACGTCGCCAAGGGCGGCAACGTGCTGTTCGTCGGCACCAAGAAGCAGGCTCAGGAGGCCGTCAAGAACGCTGCTGAGCGCGCCAACATGCCTTACATCAACCAGCGTTGGCTCGGCGGTATGCTGACCAACTTCGTCACCATCCGCTCCCGCATCAACCGCATGGAGGAGCTCGAGGCCATGGTCGAGGACGGCCGCATGGCTGTTCTGCCCAAGAAGGAGCAGGCTGTTCTCGGCAAGGAGCTCACCAAGCTCCAGACCAACCTCGGTGGCGCCCGCGACATGAAGGGTCTGCCCCAGGCTCTCTTCGTCATCGACACCAAGCGCGAGGAGAACGCCATCAAGGAGGCTCAGCGCCTGAACATCCCCGTCGTCGCCCTGATCGACACCAACTCCGATCCCGACGAGGTCGAGTACGGCATCCCCTGCAACGATGACGCTATCTCCGCTGTCACCCTTATGTGCGAGCTCATGGCTGACGCCTGCCTCGCTGGCTCCGGCAAGGAGCAGGTCTCCGAGGCCGAGATGGCCGCTGAGCCCAAGGCCGAGTAAATCAGTCTTAGTTAATTCTTTTTCATCTCTTTGAAAGGAACCACAATGGCCCAGATTACCGCCGCTATGGTCAAGCAGCTCCGCGAGATGACCGACTCCCCGATGATGGAGTGCAAGAAGGCTCTCGTCGAGGCTGACGGCGACATGGACGCCGCTGTCGACGTTCTGCGTAAGAACGGCCTTGCCAAGGCTGCCAAGAAGGCTGGCCGTGAGACCAACGAGGGCGCTGTCGCCGCGTTCGTCTCCGAGGATGGCAAGACCGGCGCTCTGCTCGAGCTCTCCTGCGAGACCGACTTCGTTGGCTCCAACGCCAAGTTCACCGGCTTTGCTTCCAAGGTCGCTGAGGTTGTCGCTACCACCGAGCCTGCTGACGTCGACGCTCTGCTCGAGAAGCCGATGGGTGAGGAGACCGTTTCCTCCGAGCTCGCCGAGATGATTCACATCATGGGCGAGAACATGAAGATCTCCCGCTTCGCTGCCCGCAAGGCTGAGAACGGCGCGCTCGCTTCTTACATCCACATGGGTGGTAAGATCGGCGTCCTCGTCGAGTTCGCCTTCGAGAAGGCTGAGACCGCTCAGGCTGAATCCTTCAAGACCTTCGCTCACGACGTTGCCCTTCAGGTTGCCGCCGTCGCCCCGATCTGCGCTATCCGCGATCAGGTTCCGGCCGAGACCGTCGAGCACGAGAAGCAGATCTACATGGCTCAGGCTGCCGAGTCCGGTAAGCCCGAGGCTATCCAGGAGAAGATGGCTGTCGGCCGTCTGGAGAAGTTCTACAAGCAGTCCGTGCTCACCGAGCAGGAGTTCATCAAGGACAGCTCTCTCACCATCAAGAAGTACGCTGAGCAGGTCTCCAAGGAGCTCGGCGACACCATTACCGTCGTTGCCTTTGACCGTCTGGTCCGTGGCGAGTAAATAAGCTCTTGTAGCTGGTAATGAGCAGGCTGTGGGTTTTACTCACAGCCTGCTTTTTCATGGCTCTTATCAGAGCCTTTGATATCATATTGAGAGTCTAATTAAAGGAGGATCGCTTTGTCCGACATCCGATATAAACGCGTGCTTCTTAAGCTTTCCGGCGAAGCACTGATGGGCGACGGCCAATATGGCATCGACCCCAAGGTTACCGACCATCTTGCCAAGCAGGTCAAGGAGCTGCTAGCCGTTGGCCATGAGGTCGGCGTCGTTGTCGGCGGCGGCAATATTTTCCGCGGCATGGCCGGCGCTGCCGGTGGCATGGAGCGTGCTCAGGCCGACTACATGGGCATGCTGGCAACCGTTATGAACGCGCTCGCCCTGCAGGATGCCTTCGAGCATAACGATGTTCCCTGCCGCGTGATGAGCGCTATCCAGATGAACGAGATCTGCGAGCCCTATATTCGCCGTCGCGCCATCAACCACCTTTCCAAGGGCAACGTCGTTATTTTTGCCGCCGGTTCGGGCAATCCGTACTTTACGACCGACACCGCCGCGGCTCTTCGTGCGTGCGAGATCGGTGCCGAGATTCTGATTAAAGCCACCAAGGTTGACGGCATCTACGATAAGGATCCCGTCAAGTGCGCCGATGCCGTCCGTTTTGACAAGATTACCTATCACGAGGTTCTCGTCCGCGGTCTGCAGGTTATGGATTCCACGGCTACGGCACTGTGCCAGGACAACCGTATGCCGATTTTGGTCCTCAACATCGATGGCGAGGACACCGTCAAGCGCGCGCTTTCGGGTGAGCCCGTCGGCACGCTCGTCTATCAGGAGGATTAAGCATGGCAGAGAACATCACCGCCCACATGGACAAGTCGCTCGAGTCCCTCAAGCATAACTTCTCCAAGGTTCGTACCGGCCGCGCCAATGCCAACATTCTGTCCGACATCACCGTCGATTATTACGGTGTTCCCACGCCGGTCACGCAGGTTGCCGCCGTCAAGACCCCCGAGGCCCACATGCTGCTCATCGAGCCGTGGGACAAGGCACTCATCAACGCTATCGTCAAGGCCATCGGCGCTTCCGATCTGGGTATTACCCCCAACTCCGATGGCACCGTCGTTCGTCTGCCGTTCCCGGCTCCCACCGAGGAGCGCCGTCGCGAGCTCGTCAAGGAGTGCCGCGAGTACGCTGAGCAGGCCAAGGTGTCTATCCGTAACATCCGTCGCGACTTCAACAACAAGCTCGAGCGCGATGAGGAGCTCACCGAGGACGATGTCCGTCGCGAGCAGGCCAAGGTCCAGAAGCACACCGATGAGTATGTCGCCAAGGTCGAGGAGCTTCTGAAGGAAAAAGAAGCCGAGGTCATGGAGATCTAAGGTGCAATACGACGAGCATAAACTGGTCGAGTACTTTGCCGACGCCCCTGCGGGCGTCGGTTTTTCCGACCTTGACCTCAATAACATTCCGCACCATATCTCGTGCATCATGGACGGCAACGGTCGTTGGGCCACGTCGCGCGGTCTCGCACGCACCGAGGGCCACAAGGCGGGTATCGTCTCCCTTCGTGAGATTATTACCGCCTGCGTGCGTCTGGGCGTCGACGTGCTTTCGGCCTATGCGTTTTCTACCGAAAACTGGAACCGCCCGCAGCATGAGGTCAACGTCTTGATGCATCTGTTTGCCAAGACGTTCATTGACGAGCTGCCGCTTCTAAAGCGCGAAAATGTGCGCGTTGTCTTTTTGGGTGATATTTCCGCGCTGCCCAAGAAGACCCGCGACGTTTTTGAACGCGGTCTTGCCGAGTGCGCCGATCACACCGGTATGACGCTGGCGCTTGCCGTCAACTACGGCGCGCGTGCCGAGATTACTCGCGCTGTCCGTCAGATCGCACTCGACGTTGCCGCCGGTAAGATCGACCCTGCCGCAATTGATGACGACATGGTGGCTTCTCACCTTTATACCGCCGGTCTTCCCGATCCTGAGCTTGTGATTCGCACCTCTGGTGAGCTGCGCCTTTCGAACTATCTGCTGTGGCAGGTGGCTTATTCCGAGTTCTACGTCACCGATACCTATTGGCCTGACTTTGATCGTTGGGGCCTTGTCGACGCCATTTTGGCCTATCAGGGCCGTGACCGTAGGTTTGGTGGACTGAGCAAGACCGAGGAGGCTTAATCGTGTCCGATCGTCCCAAGGCATCTGCTCCCAAGACGCCTGCGCGTAAAGCTGCCACTGCGGGAGCGCCTGCAGCGAAGAACGGCACCGGTTCGTGGCTGGCGGGCTTTATTACCCGTGCCGCCGCTGGTATCGTCTACGCCGTTGTCTTTATCCTGTGCCTGGTTTTGGGTATTGTGCCCACGGCCATCTTTGTTTCTGTCATGAGCGGTCTGTGCTGCTATGAGTTTTTCCGTATGACGAGGCTCGATGGCAAGATGGCTAACGAGCGCATGGGTATCGCTGCCGCCTTACTCTTTCCGCTGTCGGCGTTGGGCGATTCGATGTTGCTGAATGCCCTGCTTTTTGCCCTGATGCTCGCTGTGGGCATTTGGTATGTTTGGTCGCCGCGTACCCGCATCTCTGATGTGGCCGTGACGCTCATGGGTCCCATCTACACTGGCTTTATGCTGTCGGCTATCGTGCTGCTGCGCGATGCCGTGCCCGGTTTTGCCGGCGCCCTGCTTTCGGTGGGCGTTTGCGCGTCCCTTTGGGTCTCCGATTCGTTTGCCTACATCGTGGGTAGCCGTATCGGCAAGCACAAGATGGTTCCCAAGATCTCTCCCAAAAAGAGCTGGGAGGGGTTTGTCGGCGGCATCCTGGGCTCGGTTTTGATTTGGCTCATCCTGTGGGCGACGCACTTCTACAAGCTCAGCCTGCCCTATGCGCTGCTGTGCGGCGTGGTCGTGTCCGTCCTGGGCGTTATCGGAGACCTCATCGAGTCGCGCATCAAGCGCGGTGTGGGCGTTAAGGATTCCGGTAACCTTATCCCGGGCCACGGCGGCATGCTCGATCGTAGCGATTCGCTTATCTTTGGCTGCATTACCGCGCAGCTGCTTTTGATGATCGGAGGCGTGCTGTAATGTCCTTCCAGACGACGTATGGCCCCGATGGACGTCTCCGTGTTGCCATCCTGGGTTGTACGGGCTCTATCGGCACCCAGGCGCTCGATGTGTGCCGCCAGCATGCCGATCGCCTGCAGGTGACGGCGCTGTCCGTTAACTCCAGTACCTCCGAGCTTGTTGCCGCTGCCCGCGAGTTCTCGGTTCCGGCGGTTGCCGTGGCCGATGTCGCTCATGGCGATGACGCCGTGCTGCAGGAGTTGCCCGAGGGAACGAAGCTCGGCGTTGGCGCGCAGGCGGTTTGCGAGCTCGCGCGTCGCGACGATGTCGACTGCGTGCTCGTCGCTATTGTGGGCGCCGCCGGTCTCGAGGCGAGCCATGCGGCCTTGACCTCTAATAAGCGTCTTGCCCTTGCCAACAAGGAGTCCCTCGTCGTCGGCGGCGACTTGCTTATGCCGTTGGCGCAACCGGGCCAGCTTATTCCAGTCGACTCTGAGCACTCCGCCATCTACCAGTGCTATCTGGGGGAGAACCCACGCGAGGCTCATTGTATTTGGCTCACCTGCTCGGGCGGTCCGTTCTTTGGCCGCACCCGCGACGAGCTCGACCGCGTGACGCGTGCCGATGCCCTCGCACATCCCACGTGGGCCATGGGTGCCAAGATCACCATCGACTCCGCCACCCTCATGAACAAGGGCCTGGAGCGCATTGAGGCCATGCATCTGTTTAACTGCGACCTCGATTTCATTAACGTGGTCGTGCAGCGTCAGTCCAAGATTCACTCTATGGTCGAGTTCGCCGACGGCTCCGTGATGGCGCATCTCGGTGCTTCCGACATGCGTATTCCCATCCAGTTCGCGTTCTCGTATCCCGAGCGTTGGGATACCCCGGCGCCTCGTATCGATTTCCGCGAGCTGGGGCAGCTCACGTTTGATGCTGCCGACATGGATACCTTCCGCTGTCTGGCACTGGCCGAACGTGCCGGCAAGACGGGTGGCACCATGCCGTGCGTGCTCAATGCCGCCAACGAGGTCGCCGTCGATGCCTTCCTGCACGATGGCTGCAGCTTTACCGATATCGATCGCATTGTGGAATCCTGCATGGATTCTCACGATATGCAGGCGGTCGATTCGTTTGAGCAGCTTCGCGACATCGATGCATGGGCGCGTGAAAAGGCTGCGCAGGTGCTCGCCGCAACCCGTTCCTAACCCATAAGGATTGCTTTTTCGTTTTATGGATACTGTTCTGAGCGTTCTCTCATCGGTCTTTTGGGGCCTGCTGATGCTTTCCGTCCTTGTGTTTTTGCACGAGGGCGGCCACTTTTTGGCGGCGCGTGCCTGCGGCGTCCGTGTGACCGAGTTCTTTTTGGGCCTGCCGTGTCGCTTTGACATCCATTACACGTCACGTCGCATTGGAACCAAGTTTGGCGTGACCCCGCTGCTGCTGGGTGGCTACGCTGCCATCTGCGGTATGGATCCGACCGACGTCTCGTGCGCCGATCGCGTGCTCGCGGCTATCTATCGTCATGGTCGCGTGACCGTGGCCGACCTTGCCGCCGAGCTCGAGCTATCCGAGGAGGTTGTGCTCGAGGCATGCGCCTTGCTCTTGGGTTGGGGCTCTATCGCGCCTTGGTATGAGGAAGGGGAGAAGCCCTCGCCGAGCTACTATCCCACCAAGTATCAGACGCTGCCACGAGACGCGGCGGGTTACACCACCTTTGACGGCCGCCGTTTCGATCGAGAGCATGCGACTACCGAGGGCGATGTGTGGGAGCTGCCGTGCGGCGAAGCCGAGTTCCTTGCGCAAGAGCGTTCGCATACCTATCTGGGCCAGGGTTTTCTCAAGCGCGCCTTTATGCTGCTCGCGGGCATTCTCGTCAATATCCTGACGGGCTTTTTGCTGCTTATGAGCATCTACTCTATTGCGGGTGTCACCGTGCCGATGGATACCAACGTGATCGGTCAGGTTGACGAGGGGTCTATTGCCGCCAAGGCGGGTATCGAGGGCGGCGACGCGATCCTTTCGGTTGACGGAGTATCGTGCTCTACCTGGATGGACGTTTACGATGCCATCGGCAAGGCCGCCGGTAAGGACGATATCGCCATTGAGTATGAGCGCGACGGCAAGCAGCATTCGACCTCGGTTGCGCTCAAAGAGGACGAGCGCCTAGGTGTGTATGCCTCTACGCAGGTGGTCCGTTTAGACCCCATCACGTCGGCTCGCCTTTCGTTCTCCTATGTCGTGCAGACAGCGGAGGGCGTGATGCGCCTGCTCCAGCCGCAGCATACGATGGAGATTCTCGATCAGTCTTCTTCGATCGTGGGCATTAGCGTTATGTCCTCACAGGCTGCTGCTGCCGGCCCTGCCACGTTCCTTTCGTTTGCCGCCCTCATTTCGTTCTCGCTTGGCTTTATGAACCTGCTGCCCATCCCACCACTCGATGGCGGCAAGCTGGTCATCGAGATCATTCAAAAGATTGCTGGCCGCGAGCTTCCGCTCAAGGTCCAGACGATTGTGAGCTATGTGGGCATCGCGCTCTTTGCGCTGCTGTTTGTCTATATGCTTCGTTCCGACGTCCTTCGATTTATCCTGTAGGGGAGTGTTTGGATTGTCTTTATCCCATCCTTTGCCTCGCGAGTTGACGCGCCCCGTGCATGTGGGCGGTGTGCAGATCGGTGGCGGCGCGCCGGTGGTGGTCCAATCCATGACCTGCACCGATACCGCTGACGCCCAGGCAACGCTTGCGCAAGTGTGCGCGTTGGCGCAGGCTGGCTGCGATATCGTGCGTGTGAGCGTGCCCACCGAGGCCGCGCTTGAGGGTTTCCGCACCATCTGTGCCGAGTCTCCGGTGCCGATCGTCGCCGATATTCACTTTAACCATAAGCTCGCCATCGGCGCCGTCGAGGCTGGTGCCGCCAAGCTTCGCATCAATCCCGGCAATATCGGCGATTGGGCTAAGGTCGATGCCGTGATCGATGCCGCGGGCGCCGCTGGGTGCGCGATTCGTATCGGCGTCAATGCCGGTTCGCTCGAGCAGGATATCGCCGAGCGCGACGACCTCACGCAGCCCGAAAAGCTCGTGATGTCGAGCGAGCGCTTCGTCAAGCACTTTGAGGACCGTGGTTTTACGAACATTGTGCTTTCGGCCAAGGCCCATAGCGTGCAAACGACGCTTGATACCTATCGAGCCCTGTCGCGTGAGATTCCCCACGTTCCGCTTCACCTGGGCGTGACGGAGGCGGGGACCAAGCTCCAGGGCACCATCAAGAGCTCTGTAGGCTTGGGTATCTTGCTTTCCGAAGGCATTGGCGACACCATGCGTGTGTCGCTCACAGCCGATCCGGTTGAGGAGCCGCCGGTTGCCTGGGGTATTCTGCAGTCGTTGGGCCTGCGTCGCCGTGGCCCCGAGATTGTCTCGTGCCCCACATGCGCCCGCTGTCAGGTTAACCTTATTCCCATTGCCGAGGAGGTTACCGAGCGGCTTAAGAACTACTCCGCGCCGCTTTCGATCGCTGTGATGGGATGTGCCGTTAATGGCCCCGGCGAGGCTTCTGATGCCGATCTGGGCGTTGCTTGCGGACGTGGTCAGGCCTTGCTCTTTTCGCATGGCCAGATCATTGGTAAAGTAGCTGAGGACCAAATTGTCGACGCGCTTATGGCCGAGGTCGACAAGCTTATTGAGGAGAAATAAATGACCCGAGCAATGTATATGTCTAAGCTTTATGCGCCGACGCTTAAAGAGGATCCGGCGGATGCTGAGCTCGCCAGCCATCGTCTGCTGCTCCGTGCCGGCATGATCCGCAAGGAGGCCGCCGGTCTATATTCCTACCTGCCGCTTGCTTGGCGCTCGATTCGCAAGATCGAGAACATCGTGCGCGACGAGATGGACGCCGCCGGCGCCCAGGAGCTTATGATGCCTATCATGGTCGATGCCGAGTTGTGGCGTGAGTCCGGCCGCATCGACGCCTATGGCAAGGAGCTTGTGCGCTTTGACGACCGTCACGGTCGCGAGTTCGTCCTGGGCCCCACGCACGAGGAGACCGTCACGGCCCTGGTGCGCAATGAGCTGCGCTCCTACAAGCAGCTACCCGTTAACCTCTACCACATCCAGGATAAGTTCCGCGACGAGTTCCGCCCCCGCTTTGGCCTGATGCGCGGTCGCGAGTTCATCATGAAGGACGCCTACAGCTTCTCCGCCACGCAGGAGAGCCTGCAGGAGGAGTATGACAAGATGAAGCAGGCCTACGCTAACATCTGCGAGCGCTGCTATATCAAGGCCCTGCCCGTTGTTGCCGACTCCGGTGAGATCGGTGGCGATACCTCCGTCGAGTACATGGCTTTGGCCGACGCCGGCGAGGCTTCGCTCGTCTACTGTGACGATTGCGGCTTTGCTGCCGATGACGAGGCGGCAAGCACCAAGGTCGTCGTGACCGAGGGTCCTGGTGACGGTACGCTCACCAAGGTTGAGACTCCGGGCATGGGCACCATTGAGGCAGTTGCTAAGTTCTTTGGGTTCCCCGAGAACGGCACGCGCAAGTCGTTGGCACTCATCGACGCCGAGGGCAAGCCGGTCGTGGCCATTGTTCCGGGCGACCACGAGCTCAATGACTGCAAGGCCGAGCATGTCTTTGGCAAGGGCTATCGCATGATGACCGACGAGGAGCTCCAGACTTATGGTCTGCATAAGGGCTTTATCGGACCGGTTAACCTGCCCGAGGGCATTCGTCTGGTGTGCGACGAGAGCCTGCGTGAGTCCAAGCAGTGGGCCTGCGGCGCCAACGAGGTCGACTATCACTTTACCGGTGCCTGCCCCGAGCGCGACTTTACCGTCGATGAGTGGGCCGATCTGGTCACCGTCGTTGCCGGCGATCCCTGCCCGCACTGCGGCAAGCCGCTCTCCGCTGCTCGCGGCATCGAGGTCTCCCAGGTCTTCCAGCTGGGCACCAAGTATTCCGAGGCCATGGGTGCCACTTTTATGGACGAGGACGGCAAGGAGAAGCCGCTCATCATGGGTTGTTACGGCGTGGGCGTGTCCCGTTCGCTTGCTGCCGTCGTGGAGCAGCACAACGACGAGCACGGTATCGTCTGGCCGGTCTCCGTTGCCCCGTACGAGGTCGCGGTGATTCCGCTCGATCCCAAGAAGGAGGAGTGCGCTACCGTCTGCGAGCAGATCGTTGATGGCCTGTGCGCCGAGGGTATCGAGGTTGTCGTCGACGACCGCGACGAGCGTCCCGGCTTTAAGTTTGCCGACAACGACCTTATGGGCTTCCCGTATCAGGTCGTTCTGGGTAAGCGTGGCCTTAAGAATGGCACCGTTGAGCTCAAGGACCGTGCCACGGGTGAGCGCGAGGATGTGGCGATCGACGAGGTCGTCGCCAAGGTCGCCGAGCTTGTGAAGGCAGCACGCCGTTAATCGACGATTTCGCTTGTAGTTCGATATACGGGACGGCCCCGCATTTCTCCAGATCGGGGAGATGCGGGGCCGTCCTTTTATCTTGTGGCATCCTCGATATCTAAAAGGAAAACCCCACAGCCCATGCGAGCTGCGGGGTTTTCCTTGTGCCTCCGATGCGAAATAAATCGCTCAGATATTACTGATAATCGACGACGTCGATCCAGTTCTTCAGGAACTCATCGTTCACGTTGCGCTTACGAGCGAGCTCGGAAGCGGCGACGATGCTCGTCCACTGACGCACGACCTGCATGGGCATGTCGGCGCGGTCGCAGTAGAGCTCCAGGTAGGCCTCAGCCTGATCCTTGCTGTTGAGGGCAAAGAGCAGGTAGGTGGTGGCAACGTCGGCAGCAGGGGAGCCCTGGGTGGCGTGTGCCCAGTCGCACACATAGAGCTGGCCGTCGTCGCCGACGATGACGTTGGAGGGGTTGAAGTCGCCGTGGCAGACCTTGAACTCCTTGGTCATGCCGTCCAGACGCTCCTGAAGGTTGTAGCGCGTGGTGGCATTGAGCTGATCAAGGCTGTCGATCATGCGGGCGTACTTGTCGCGCTGACGGTTGAGCAGCGGGGAGGTGTAGCCGTGGATCTCGATCTGGAGGTCGACGAACATCTCGAGGTACTCACCAAAGCGCTGGGGCTCGGCAGTCATCTTCTCGGCAAGGGTGGTGCCCGGAACCTTCTCGGTCACGAGCGCCCAGCCGTTGGCGTTCTCGAGCTGGGAAACCTCGAGAGCCTTGGGGCTGCGGATGCCGCACTCATTGATGCGGGCAAGATTCAAAGCCTCGTTGAACACGTCGGAGACAGGCTTGGTCTCGTTAAAGACCTTGACGATCTTGTCGCCCAGGTCGTAAACGACCTTGTTGCCACGGCGGACGAGCTCGGTCTTGTAATCGGGTAGCAGCATGGTTGCATCCTTTCAACGATGCGATAGAAGCGACGGCGGGGGTGTGTGAAACACCCGTGCACCCCCGCCGCAAAAAACCGTGCTAAAAACTAGCAGACGGCGTAGTCCTGGGGCTCGCGGCCGTAGTAGGCGTCCAGGTAGAGCTCCTTGATCTCGCTCATGAGCGGGTAGCGCGGGTTAGCGCCGGTGCACTGGTCGTTGAATGCCTGCTCGGTCATCTCGTCGAGGGTGTCGAGGAAGTACTGCTCGTCAACACCGTAGTCGGCGATGGTCTTCTTGACACCGATGAAGTCCTTGAGCTCCTCGAGCTTCGTGATGAAGTTCTCGAAGACCTCCTTGTCGTCCTTGCCCTCGATACCGCAGTACTTGGCCATCTCGGCGTAGTTGTGCAGCGCGTTGGGGTAAGGATACTGGGAGAAGGTACCCATCTTGACGGGAGCCTCGGCGGCGTTGTAGCGCATGACGCGGGTCAGGATGACGGCGTTAGCGATGCCGTGGGGCAGGTGATGGAAAGCGCCGAGCTTGTGAGCCATGGAGTGGTTGAGGCCCAGGAAGGCGTTGGCGAAGGCCATACCGGCCATGCAGGAGGCGTTGTGCATCTCCTCGCGGGCGTGCGGGTCCTTGGCGCCGTTCGTGAAGCTGGAGGGCAGGTTCTCAAAGACGAGCTTGGCAGCGCGCTCGGAGAGGCCCTTGGTGTAGTCGGAAGCCATGATGGAGACGTAGGACTCGATGGCGTGGGTCATGACGTCGATGCCGGAGGCAGCGGTCAGGCCGCGCGGGGCGGTCATGCAGTTGTCGGCGTCGACGATAGCCATGTTCGGCAGCAGCGCGTAGTCGGCGAGCGGCCACTTGATGCCGGTGTCCTTGTCGGTGATGATGGCGAACGGCGTGCACTCGGAGCCGGTACCCGAGGAGGTCGGGACGGCGACGAAGTAGGCCTTCTTGCCCATCTCGGGGAAGGTGAAGATACGCTTGCGGATGTCCATGAAGTCCATGGCCATGTCCTCAAACTTGCACTCGGGGTGCTCGTACATCATCCACATGATCTTGCCGGCGTCCATAGCTGAGCCACCGCCGACGGCGATGATGACGTCCGGCTCAAAGAGAGCCATCTGCTTGGCACCACGGCGCGCGCACTGCAGGGACGGGTCGGGCTCGACGTCGTAGAAGCAGTCGTGGGCGATGCCCATCTCGTCGAGCTTGGCCTCGATGGCGCGGGTGTTGCCATTCTTGAAGAGGAACTGGTCGGTAACGATGAAGGCGCGCTTCTTTCCCATGACGTTGCCCAGCTCGTCGAGGGCGACGGGCGTGGAACCCTTCTTGAAGTAGACCTTCTCGGGAGCGCGGAACCACAGCATGTTCTCACGGCGCTCGGCCACAGTCTTAACGTTGATCAAGTGCTTCACCCCAACGTTCTCGGAGACGGAGTTGCCGCCCCAGGAGCCGCAGCCCAGGGTCAGAGACGGCTTCATGCCAAAGTTGTACAGGTCACCGATGCCGCCGTGCGAGGACGGGGTGTTGATGACGATACGGCAGGCCTTCATGACGTGCTCGAACAGGCTGATCTTCTCGGCCTGGGCGGGGTGCACGTACAGAGAGGCGGTGTGGCCCGGGCCACCGGCGAGCACGAGGTGCTCGGCCTTGTCGACGGCTTCCTGGAAGTCCTTGGCGTGGTACATGGCCAGGACCGGGGAGAGCTTCTCGTGGGAGAACTCCTCCTTGGCGGGGTCGGTGGAGGTGACCTCGGCGATCAGGATCTTGGTCTTGGCGGGAACCTCGATGCCGGCGAGCTCGGCGATCTTGGCAGCGGCCATGCCGGGGATGCGGTGATCGAGAGCGCCGTTCTTGAACATGGCGGCACGCAGGGCCTCCATCTCGGCACCCTGCTTGACGAAGTAGCAGCCGCGCTTCTGGAACTCGGCCTTAACCTGGTCATAGATGCTGTCGATTACGGTCACGGACTGCTCGGAAGCGCAGATCATGCCGTTGTCGAAGGTCTTGGAGTGGATGATGGAGTTGACGGCGAGCAGCACGTCGGCGGTGTCGTCGATGACGACCGGGGTGTTACCGGCGCCAACGCCCAGGGCGGGCTTGCCCGAGGAGTAAGCGGCCTTGACCATGCCCGGGCCACCGGTGGCGAGGATGATGTCGACGTCGCGCATGACCATGTTAGTCAGCTCGATGGAGGGGACATCGACCCAGCCGATGATGCCCTCGGGGGCGCCGGCCTTGACGGCGGCGTCAAGCACGAGCTTGGCGGCGGCGATGGTGCACTTGGCGGCAGCCGGGTGCGGGGAGATGATGATGGCGTTGCGGGTCTTCAGGCAGATCAGCGTCTTGAAGATCGCGGTGGAGGTGGGGTTGGTCGTCGGGATGACGGCGCCCACGATGCCGATGGGCTCGGCGATCTTGGTGATGCCGTAAGCCTCGTCGCGCTCCAGGACACCACAGGTCTTGGTGTTCTTGTAAGCGTTGTAGATGTACTCTGCGGCGTAGTGGTTCTTGATGACCTTGTCCTCAAGAACGCCGCGGCCGGTCTCCTCGATGGCCATCTTCGCCAACGGGATACGAGCCTTGTTGGCGGCCATGGCGGCCTCATAGAAGATCTTGTCGACCTGCTCCTGCGTGTACGTAGCAAAAAGCGCCTGGGCCTCTCGCATCTGAGCGAGCTTGGCCTCAAGCGCCTCTACGTTGTCCACAATTGCGGGAGTAGTGTTTTCCGGTGACTTTTTCACCATTTGTGTCTCCTTGCGATCGGAGATTTACCCTACGCCTTGCATGATAGCAAGAAATTATTCGGCGAACGGTAAGATTCCTGTAAAAGGCACACTAAAACGCTTCAATAAACTGAAGCGTTTTAACTAAAACTATCTGCCTGCTGCATCGCCCCGCTCATTGGGTACAGACTCTCATGAGTATTTCAATGGGAAAACGGGACATCTGTTTGATGATCGCTATTCGCGGGTCGCGGTTGAGTCGGACACACAGGCGGTGCAGCTACTCGATTACATCCATTTCAATCCCGTGTAAGGTGCGTCCGACTCGCTCGAGGCGTACCGTTAGTTACAAGGCATACCAGCTGGGCTATGATCCCTTTGACATCTGCAAACCCTCATATAAGTCTGTCCCCAATGAGTGCAAAAAGGCGCCCTCCGTAGGGGAGGGCGCCTTTGGTAAGTTCTATATGAACGCGAGGTCTTTGACCCGGAGAGTCCGAGGTACTTGTTGGTAAGACCTTATTTACGAGCGCGCAACCTTGCCGGACTTGAGGCAGGTGGAGCAAACGTTCATCTTGCGACGGTGACCATCGACGACGACGTAAACGCGCTGGATGTTGGGGCGGAACTTACGGTTGGTGACGCGGTGAGAGTGGCTGATGGAGCGACCGGCAACGGGGTGCTTACCGCAAACTTCGCAAACTTTGGACATAACTGACCCTCCTTGGGCGACAAACGAACATGTCGCGTTAACAAACAAGCCTGAACTATAGCACAGAAGTCGCTCCCTGTGCGCAATCTACACAGAGATATTCCTCTTTTGGCGATAGTGCTCACGCCACGGCCCTGGACGTAGATCCGATTTGCGTGCAGCAGAGGGAATTATGCCAGCTCGTGCGTGCGTTTTCAAGCTCGTCCCACAAATATATAGGTTTATTGAGCTTTGGGCTCCGTTTACGGATTGCTCTGTATTTATGCTCGCAATTAAGCTCGAGGTTGGCTACACTATCCCATGACCATTAAAGGGGTACGAGATACCCACATGGAATTACATAGCTGCCCAAAGAGCAGCCCTTCCTGTGGGTGTCTGGTCCGCTTTAAGCGGTCGGGCATCTATTTTTTTGACTGTGTCAGCAGTCAAGACATGTGAGGAAGGAGATCGATGGGCACGACTTCCCCCAAGGCGGTCATCATGGACGAGACCGCCGTCAATCGAGCGATGACCCGCATCGCGCACGAGATTCTCGAGCGCAACGAGGGCTGTGAAGACCTCGCTCTGGTCGGCATCGTCACGCGCGGCGACCTTCTGGCAAAGAAGCTCGCCGAGGAGATCAAGGAGATCGAGGGCGTCGACGTTCCGCTCGGCAGCCTCGACATCAGCTTCTACCGCGATGACTATGCGACCAATTTCGCTCCCGCGATCCACGCCACCAACATTCCCTTTAGCGTCGACGGCAAGCGCGTCGTGCTGGTGGACGACATCCTGTATACGGGCCGTACCATTCGCGCCGCTCTCGACGCCGTCATGGACCTGGGCCGTCCGAACCGCATTGAGCTGGCTGTCCTCGTTGACCGCGGCCACCGCGAGCTCCCCATCTCGCCGGACTTTGTCGGCAAGAACGTTCCCTCGTCGCATGAGGAGAACGTGCACCTATATATGAAGGAAGTCGACGGCCACACCGCCGTCGAGATTAACGACGTCGCGCCGGGTTCCCACGTGGGCTCCGCGCCGCTGGGAGGTGAGTAGTACCGTGGCGTTCAACCATAAGCACCTGATCGACATTACCGAGTACTCCGAAGAGGACATCAAGCTCATCCTCGAGACCGCCAAGGCGTTCTCCGAGGTTAACGAGCGTGCGATCAAGAAGGTCCCCACGCTCAAGGGCAAGACCATCGTCAACATGTTCAACGAGCCCTCGACGCGCACCCGTAGCTCCTTCGAGCTCGCCGAGAAGCGTCTTTCGGCCGACAGCCTCAACTTTGGCGGCTCCTCGACCTCCACGGTCAAGGGCGAGAGCCTCGTCGATACCGTCGAGACCCTCAACGCCTATAAGATCGACTGCATCGTTGTGCGCGACAAGCACGCCGGCGCTCCCTACATCGTCACGCAGAACTCGCCCGCGAGCGTCATCTGCGCCGGTGACGGCAAGCACAACCACCCCACGCAGGCCCTGCTCGACCTGTACACCATCTGGGAGCACAAGGGTGACTTCCACGGTCTGAAGGTCGCCGTCGTCGGCGATATCGCGCACTCCCGCGTCTGCGGCTCGCTGATCCCCGCCCTTAAGATCATGGGCTGCGAGACCTACGCCGTCGCCCCCGGCACGCTGCTGCCGCCGGCGCCCGAGGTCCTGGGCTGCGACCACGTGACGAGCGACCTCGATTCCGTCCTGCCCGAGCTGGACGTCGTCTACATGCTGCGCGTGCAGCAGGAGCGCCTCGAGGGTGCCCCGTTCCCCACGATTCGCGAGTACCACAAGCTCTTCGGCCTGACCAAGGACCGCGAGAAGCTCATGAAGCCCGACGCGATCATCTGCCACCCGGGCCCCATCAACCGCGGTGTCGAGTTCGACTCCTATATGGCCGACCACCCGCAACGCTCCGTCATCCTGGAGCAGGTCTACGCCGGTATCTGCGTGCGTATGGCTATCCTGTATCTGCTGCTTGGAGGTGCCGATAATGGCCTTGCTTCTTAAGAATGCCCACGTCGTCGACCCGTCCGTCGAGCTTGACGGTGTCGTTGACGTCCTGATTGACGGCGACAAGATCGCCGAGGTCGGCGAGAATCTCGCCGTCGAGGGAGCCGAGGTCCGCGATCTTTCCGGCAAGTACCTCGTCCCTGGCCTGGTGGATATGCACGTTCACCTTCGCGAGCCCGGCTACGAGGTCAAAGAGGACATCGAGAGCGGCACCCGCGCAGCTGCCAAGGGCGGCTTTACCGGCGTGTGCGCCATGCCCAACACCGATCCCGTCACCGATAACGGCACCGTCGTGGAGTTCGTCAAGTCCCGTGCTGCCGAGGTCGGTCACTGCCGCGTCTATCCGTCGGGCGCCATGACCCGCGGTCTTAAGGGCGAGGCCATGTCCGAGATGGGCGATATGGTCGCCCACGGCGCCGTCGCCTTCACCGACGACGGTCGCGGCGTGCAGGGCGCGGGCATGCTCCGTCGTTGCATGGACTACGGCAAGATGTTCGGCAAGGTCTTTATGAGCCACTGCCAGGACGAGGATCTGGTCGGCCACGGCCAGATCAACGAGGGCAAGGTCTCGACCCGTCTGGCCCTCGAGGGTTGGCCGGCTGCCGGCGAGGAGCTCCAGATCGCCCGCGACATCGAGATCGCCAAGCTGACTGGTGCCAAGCTGCACATCCAGCACATCTCCACCGCCCATGGTCTGGAGATCGTGCGTGCCGGTAAGGCCGCTGGCGTTCAGGTTACCTGCGAGGCCACCCCGCACCACATGTTCCTGACCGAGAACGACCTGGACGAGACCTACAACACTTCGCTCAAGGTCAACCCGCCGCTGCGTACCGAGGAGGATGCCGAGGCCATTCGTCAGGGCGTCATCGACGGCACCGTCGACGTTATCGTCACCGATCACGCTCCCCACACCCCGTGGGAGAAGGCCCGCGAGTTCGAGCTTGCGCCCTTTGGCATGATCGGCCTCGAGACCTCGCTGTCGCTCGTACTCACCGAGCTGGTCAACACGGGCAAGATGAGCATGGGCCGTATGGTCGAGCTCATGGCCATCAAGCCGCGTGAGATCCTGGGCCTCGACCAGGTTCAGGTCAAGGCGGGCTCCGTTGCCGACCTGACCGTGTTCGACGCGTCCGCCACCTGGACGGTTGGCGAGGACGGTTACGAGTCGCGCGCCGAGAACTCCGGTTTTGCCGGCCGCACGCTCACCGGTCGTGCCACCGATGTGTTTGTCGGCGGTAAGCAGACGCTTGCCGACGGCTGCATCTGCTAGCATAGCCTTATCGCTTTTGTGCGCGGCGCCCTTGCGGTGCCGCGCTTTCTGTTCGTTTTGACCATGCAACCGCATGGGGGATTGGAGCGTCTATGCCCACACCTTCCACTGCACGCATGCACGACTTCGAGGTCGTCTCGAACCAGAAGATCGCCGACGGCATCTTCTCGCTCGTCATCTCGGCCCCCAAGCTTGCAAGTGCGCTCAAGCCCGGTCAGTTTGTGAACATCGCCGTACCCGGCGATGCGTCCTCGCTGCTTCGCGTGCCCCTGAGCTACTACCGCGCCGACGCCGAGGCCGGCACCGTCGAGCTGTGGTACGCCGTCGTGGGCGACGATACCCGTCGTTTGTCCCAGATGGGCCCTGGCTCCACCTCTAACCTGCTGGGCCCCGGTGGCCGTGGCTGGATGGTACCCGAGGGCACCAGGAAGGCCCTGCTCGTCGCCGGTGGCATCGGCGTTCCGCCTGTGCTGTGTCTTGCCGGTATGCTTGCCGAGCAGGGCGTGGATGTTGACGTGTGCCTGGGCTTTGGCACCGCTTCCAAGGCCGTGGGTGTCGATGAGTTCCGCGCGCTGGGCGCCACGGTCAACGTTTGCACCGACGACGGCTCGCTCGGCACGCACGGTTTTTGTACCGATCCTGCCGCCGAGCTGCTCGGCGAGGGCGGCTACGACTACGTCGCCAGCTGCGGCCCCGCTGTCATGATGAAGAAAGTCGCCGCCGCTGCCGCCGAGGCCGGTGCGTACTGCGAGGTGTCGCTTGAGCGCATGATGAGCTGTGGCTTTGGCGCCTGCAACACCTGCAATGTCGAGACGGTCGACGGTATGAAGGGCGCTTGCATGTGCGGCCCCGTGTTCGATGCTTCCAAGGTGGTGGTCTTCTAGTGGGTACCGTGAACATGGCCGTCGATTTCGGCGGCGTCAAGATGCAAAACCCCATCAACACCGCAGCCGGTACCTTTGGCTACGGCTGGCAGTTCCAGAACTTCTTTGATGTTTCCCAACTGGGCGCCATCACCACCAAGGGTTGCGCAGCCGAGCCCTGGCCCGGTAACCCCGCGCCCCGCATGGCCGAGATCCCCGGCGGTATGATCAACTCCGTGGGCCTTCAGAACCCCGGCGTGGCCGCCTTTGCTCGCGAGTCCGGTCCGTGGCTCGAGCAGCTCTCCAAGGACGGCTGCCAGGTCATCTGTCAGGTTGCCGGCCACTCCGTTGACGAGTTTGTCCGCGCACTCGAGATGTATGTCGAGCTGTGCCCCTGGGCTGCCGGCTACGAGATCAACGTGAGCTGCCCCAATATCGCCGCCGGCGGTGCCGCCATGGGCTCCACGCCCGAGGGCGCCTCTTCCGTTATGGCTGCCTGCCGCAAGGTGACCGATAAGCCGCTGTTCGTGAAGATGGCGCCGGTCAACGTCGCCGAGATCGCCAAGGCCCTCGAGGCTGCCGGCGCCGACGGCCTTTCGGTCATCAACTCCATTCAGGGCATGGCCATCGACGTCCATACCCGCAAGTCCCGCGTGGCCAAGCCCAAGGGCGGCCTTTCGGGCCCGCTGTGCCACCACATCGCCGTGCGCATGGTCTGGGAGGTTGCCCAGGCCGTCGATATCCCCATCAACGGTGTCGGCGGTGTCATGACCGGTGAGGATGCGGCTGAGTTTATCCTGGCCGGTGCCACCTGCGTGTCGGTCGGCATGGCCAACTTCGTCGATCCGTGCGCTTCGCTCAAGATCGCGCATGAGCTCGAGGCCTGGGCCGAGTCCCAGGGCGTAAAGGACATCAACGAGCTGGTAGGTGCTTTCGAATGCTAGAGACCGATGCCCGCGACCGCGTAATCGTCGCCCTCGACTGCGATCGTGAACGTTCGCTCGAGCTCGCCCACGAGCTTTCGGGCCATGCCGCCTGGCTCAAGGTTGGCATGACGCTCTATTACGCTGAGGGCCCCGAGATCGTCAAGACCTTTAAGGACCTGGGCTTTAAGGTCTTCCTCGACCTTAAGTTCCATGATATTCCGCATCAGGTTCGCGGTGCCGCCCGTTCGGCCTCGCTTGCCGGTGCCGACCTGCTCTCGGTTCACGGCTTGGGTTCGGGCGCCATGCTCGCTGCCAGCCGCGAGGGTGCCGAGGAGGCGCGCGAGGACCGCGCCAAGCTCGTCGCCATCACCGTGCTCACGAGCATGAATCAGGATGCCTTGAGCGAGATCGGCGTCGAGTCGCCCGTGGCCGAGGAGGCCGCCCGCCTGGCAAAGCTCGCTCAGGCCAACGGCATCGATGGCATCGTGTGCTCGCCGATGGAGGCTCACGACATGCGTGAGCTGCTGGGCCCTGATGCCCTGATCGTGACTCCGGGTGTGCGTCCGGTGGGTGCCGCCTTAGGTGACCAGTCCCGCGTGGCGACGCCTTCCCAGGCTATCGAGCGTGGCGCAAGCCACATTGTGGTGGGCCGTCCCATCACCGGTGCCGACGATCCGGTTGCCGCCTTTGACGCCATCGTCGCTGAGCTGGTCGAAAACGTCGCGTAAAAGATTCCCCTAAGTCACCACTTTTGGGTTTCATTAGCACAAAATAGCCCCTGTGCCTGCGTAAACTTTCCCATCCTTTGTGTGGAATCGCAGGTCAGGGGCTTAACTTTGGGCGCAGTATATTGCACTTTTTGCGGGTATCGTCTAACCTATGGAGCCGCGATTGGGCATTTTGTACGTTCTACGTGCTAAAATGCCAATTATTGAATCAGATATAACCCAACTACTTGGAGGTACGAATGGCACTCCCTCAGCTTACCGATGAGCAGCGCAAGCAGGCTCTTGAGAAGGCTGCTGCCGCACGTCACGCCCGCGCTGAGCTTCGCGAGCAGATCAAGAAGGGCGAGAAGTCCCTTGAGTCCGTGCTCAACTCCGATGACCCCATCGCTTCCCGCATGAAGGTTTCCACCCTCATCGAGTCTCTCCCTGGTTATGGCAAGGCCAAGACCGCCAAGATCATGGAGGAGCTCGGTATCTCCGCTACCCGTCGCGTCCAGGGCCTCGGCGTCCGTCAGCGCGAGCAGCTCCTCGAGCAGCTGACCAAATAAGTGAGCGCTCAGGATTCCAAGCTCTTTGTGATTTCTGGACCGTCAGGCGCAGGCAAGGGTACGCTCGTCACTCGTGTGCGCGAGCGCCGCTCGAACCTGGGCCTGACGGTTTCGGCTACCACGCGAGCACCACGCAAAGGTGAGGTCGACGGCGTCAACTACTTTTTTCTGACGCGCGAGGAGTTCGACCGCCGCGTGGCAAACGGCGAGTTTGTTGAGTGGGCCGAGGTCCACGGTAACTGCTACGGCACGTTGGTGAGCGAGGTCACATCCAAGCTCGCCTCGGGCGCGTCTCTGATTTTGGAGATCGATGTCCAGGGCGCCCTGCAGGTGAAGGAGCGTTTCCCCGAGGCCGTGCTGATCTTTATCAAGCCGCCTTCGCTTGAGGTGCTCCGCGAGCGTCTAGTCGGTCGCGGTACCGAGACGCCCGAGACGATTGAGCTGCGTATGGCAAACGCCGCCGATGAGCTTGCCCTTGCCGACCGCTACGACGACGTCGTGGTTAATGACGATCTCGACCGCGCGACCGATGAACTCGTTCGCGTTCTCGATATGCATGAAAGGAACTGAGGTCCGTGTCCGTTGTAAAGCCTTGCATTGACGATCTTCTGGAGAAGACCGATCACAACCGCTTCCTGCTCGCTTCGCTTGCCTCCAAGCGCGCCTGCGACATCAATAGCATGCTGCGTGGCCAGCACAACCGCGTGCTTGCCGTCCAGGATGTCGATGACATCACCATCGGGCTTTCCGGTGCCGATACCATCTCGATGGCTATGGACGAGATTGTCGACGGCGACATCTCTTACGACGAGGCCCGTTACGAGAAGGCGCTCGGCCACAAGGTTGCTGAAGCCTAAATGGCGGCTCGCGTCTGCCTGGTCCACTATCACGAGGTTGGACTGAAGGGTAAGAACCGCGCACATTTTGAGCATATCCTCATGGATAACATCAAGGCGGCCTTGGCCGCCTTTTCCGTGAATGCCGTGTCTCGAATTTCCGGTTATATCCTCGTGACCTTTAACGAGCATCAGGCCGATGAGGCGGCGCGTGTCATTCGCACCGTTCCCGGCGTTGCCCGTGTATCTTTGGCGTATCACACTAACCGCGACCCGCAGGAGTACTGTGCCGCCGCCGTCAAGGCGCTGCGCGAGTTTGGTCCTTTCGATTCGTTTAAGGTGCACGCCAAGCGCTCCAATACCGACTATGAGCTCACCTCGATTGATATCAATCGTCAGGTGGGCGAGGTACTGTGCGAGGCCTTCCCCGATAAAAAGGTTCAAATGCACGACCCCGATGCGATGGTGCACGTACTGGTGGTCCAGGGTAGCGTCTACGTGTATGCGCGCTCCGAGCGTGGCGTGGGCGGTCTGCCGGTGGGTTCTGCCGGCAAGGTCGTGACGCTGTTGTCGTCGGGTATCGATTCTCCGGTGGCGACCTGGATGCTCGCGCGTCGCGGCGCGGTGTGCGTGCCGGTACATTTCTCCGGTCGTCCGCAGACGCCCGATACGAGCGAGTATTTGGTGCAGGACATCATCCGTGCGCTTGAGCCGGGTGTCCAGATCGGCCGCCTGTACGTGGTGCCGTTTGGCGACTGCCAGCGTGAGATTTCGGTCACCTGTCCCAGCAACCTGCGCGTGATTATGTATCGCCGCATTATGTATTCGGTTGCCGAGCGCATTGCACACATCGAGGGTGCCAAGGCTATCGTTACGGGCGAATCACTTGGGCAGGTTGCCTCCCAAACGCTTGAGAACATCATGGCCGTCAACGAGGCCGTGAAGATCCCCGTGTTCCGTCCTCTCATCGGTTCGGACAAGCAGGAGATCATCGCGCGCGCCGAGGAGATCGGCACGTTCGATATCTCGACTGAGGCCGCTCCCGACTGCTGCACGCTATTTATGCCGCGCCGTCCCGAGACGCACGCTAAACTCGATGCCGTGCATGAGGCCTGGGAGTTGTTCGATCACGAGGAGATGATCGAGCGCCTGCTCAAACAGACCGAGTACATCGACTTCGAGAGCAACACGTATAAGGCCCCCAAGACCTTAAAACGCAAACATTCGGAGCTTGCTCCGCGTGAGATTTACCAAGATCACGAGTAAATTTGTGCATAGACCGACGATGCGCCTGCATCGTCGGTCTTTTGCTATCTGGGCATTTTGCGGCTAAGTGTTCATTTGCTGACGTGTGCCTGAATAAATGGACAGATTTGTGCAAGGTTTTGGTCGGTTTTTGGTTTGACCGCTAAAACCGGTTTTGGAGCGTAGCTGTTGCGGAGTTCCTTTCCTGACACGATGGTGTTGGGAGGTTTTGCTATGGCGCAGCGCGAACAACACGAACGGGTCAAAAAGATGGACCGCTTGGCGGACAAGCTGTTCGGTCATAAGGCGGTGGTCGTGGCGATACTGGTCGTCATTGCGATGGCGAGCGGCTTGGCGATGGCGAACCTTGGCGGCGGTGCCGGCGGCGTGTCGTTTGAGCGCACTGACGGTTCAGACTCGTTGGTGGAGCCGGGATCCGGCGATGCCTCGAGCGGAAAGACATCCGAAGGCTCTTCGTCTAAGGCGTCTGCCGCGGCAGAAGTCTATGTCGATGTTGATGGCGCTGTTGTGTCGCCCGGTGTATACAGGCTCAAAGACGGCGCGCGGGTGGCTCAGGCGATTGATGCCGCCGGCGGGCTGGCGCCTGAGGCAGACGTTACGGGGCTCAATCGGGCATCTAAGGTCGTCGATGGACAGAAGATTCACGTTCCAACGGTAGGGGAGCAGCAGACGTCCATTGCGGAAGCCGGTGTTGATGGTGGGGCTTTCGCATCATCGGGCGTGAGTGGCGCAACAGGCCTAGTAAATATCAATACGGCAAGCGCGGCAGAACTGCAGACGCTCTCGGGCATCGGTCCCTCCATGGCACAGTCGATTATCGATGAGCGGACAAAGAACGGTGCTTTTGCCTCGGTTGACGATCTGATGCGTGTATCGGGAATCGGCGAGAAGAAGCTTGCCAAAATCAAAGATTGCATCTGCGTATGAGTGCGACCGAGCGCGAGCATGTGATGCCTCCGCGGCCCCTGATGCCGTGGACGATGGCCCTGTGTGCCGGCATGTGCATGAGCTGCGCCTCGGTGCTCAACGTGGCCGCTGATGCGCTGCTGAGGGAGCAGGCGCCGGCGGTCGGGCTGCTATGGGCCATTCCCGTTGCGACGACGGTATTCGTTGTGCTGGCTCAATCTTGTGCGCGGCTTGCCCCTTTGAAGCGGTGGTTGTATGCCGCGTCCGTCGGTCTCGTGGCGGGAGCGGTCGTCTCGGCGTGGTGGGCTGTGGGTGCGCTCAGCGCCTCGAAGGCGCTCGACGGTCGAGCGGCAAGCGGCCTCGAGTTTATCGTGCAGGGCGATCCATCCATAAACGACGACGTGTATTCCTATACCTGCGAGGCACGCGCGGACGGTAAGAACTTGGCAACGGTTCGCCTATCGTGCGACCGCGAGCTCAAGGTCGGGGCGTACGTGCGTGTTATCGGTCGCGTTTCACGTTTTGAGAACGATGCGTATGGACGATCGCGCGTGCTCCGAGGCGAGGTGCGCAAGGTTAAAGTCGTTCGGATTGTGTCGGCCGATGAGGGCTCTCCGGGACCGCTGCTTCGGCTGCGAAATGGGCTGCTTGCGTCCATCGCGCCTGCGACCGACCCGGCGCGTGCACTCATAGCCGGTGTCGTCTGCGGTCGTTCGGCCGAACTGCGCGCCCAGCCGGCGGGCGACTGGTTTTCGGTAGCGGGAACGGCGCATCTTATCGCCGTCTCGGGCAGCCATTTGGCTATCGTGGGATTTGTAATCGAGGGTGTATTGCAAAAGACTCGCTGCTCACGTGGTGTTCAGCGGGCGATATTGGCGATGGCGCTTGTGGGCTACACTGCCTTTACGGGCGCGTCTCCCTCGGCCGTGCGCGCGTGCTGCATGGTGTTCGCGACGCTTGTCGTAAACGGCGCGGGGCGTCGCCGGCACGGCGCATCGGCACTCTTCGTAACCATGTCCATCTTTGTGCTACTGCGGCCGACGGTGCTGTTCGAGATGGGCTTTCAGCTCTCGTGTGCCAGCGTCTTAGCCATTCTGTGCTTTTGCCCCTATGCGACCTACGCTTTGGGTGAGCTGGGTGTGCCATCGGGCGTTGCCAACATACTTTCCGTCACGCTGTGCTCGCAACTGGCAACACTTCCCATTACCATTCCTGCCTTCGGTACGTTCTCGCTCATTGCTCCGCTGGCAAATGCAGTCATCGGTCCGGTGGTGAGCGTACTGCTTGCTGTGTCGATCGTGCTGGTTCCCTTTTCGCTCGTGGAACCGTTGCGGATTTGGGCGCTCGTTGTGCCCATGGTTGCCGCCCGTTGCGCACTGTTCTTCGAGCAACTGTTTGCCGCCGTGCCTGGTGTATCTGTGAGTGTGCCGCCCGATAGCATGTGGATTTACCTAGTGCCGTGTTTGCTGGCGGTTCTGTTGGTCTGGTGGCCGCGTCCCCGTGCACGTCCTATGGCGGTGGGGCTTTCATGCCTGGTGCTCTTGGCTGCGATTCCGTACGTCTACTGGGATCGATTCGCTCCGCCTTCGGTGACGGTGCTCGATGTGGGCCAGGCGGATGCGATTCTTATCCGCCAGGGCGACGCATTAGCACTCGTCGACTGCGGGCTCGATGAGCGCGTGGTAGCGGCGTTGGTTCGCAATAACGTGCACCATATCGATGCCGTCTTTGTGACGCATTGGGATGAGGATCACTGGGGTGGTCTACCTGCCGTGCTCGAACAGTTTTCGGTCGGAACGATTGCCGTGGCGGCGGATGCGTTGGAGGATGCTCCTGCCGAGGTATTGAATCGACCTGGCGTTGAGTATCGGCAGGTGCGCCGTGGGGATACGGTCGACATCGGCTCATTTTGTGCCCGCGTGATGTGGCCGTTCGAGTCCGTAGATGGCGAGGGAAATGAGGACTCGCTTGTCCTGCTACTCTCTTATGTTCAGGAAGGCAAGAGCCTGCGTATGCTCCTCACTGGTGATGCCGAGCTCGACCAAGAACGGGAATTCGTGCAGGAGGTGGGGGATATCGATGTCCTTAAACTTGGGCATCACGGCTCCAAGGTTTCAGTCGATGGTGAGTTGCTGGATGTCCTGAGACCCGAGCTTTCCCTCGCGAGCGCCGGCAAGGGGAATCGATACGGTCATCCGTCGGATGCCTGCATCGATGCCGTTCAGGAAGCGGGCGGTGCGTTCGCATGCACCATCGAACATGGTGATATCACCATCAGCCCGACCGCAAAGGGCTTTGCGATGCGATGCCAGCGACCGTGACGATGTCGATGGCGTGTGGTGGGCCCCTGGGCTAGAATGGCACGGAACGAATACGAAGGCCTGCGGGAGGGGAGCGTAATGTCCGAAACCGGTCTGCTGCCGGCATATCTGATCGTCGGTACCGACGGCGTCAAGCGCGATCACGCCGTCTCGCGTATGAAGGCGCGTCTGGAAAAGTCGGGAATGGTCGAGTTCAACCTCGACGAGCGCGACATGACCAAGGACCCCGATATCGAGTCCATTATCGGATCGCTTAACACCTTTCCGATGGGCAGCGAGTTTCGCTTGGTAATCCTTGATGGCTGCTCAAAGCTCGCTAAGGCGGTCTCGGAGTCGCTTGTCGACTATCTGGCGAGTCCCAGCCCCACGACGGTCTGCCTCATCATCGCCGACTCGCTTGCCAAGAACACGCGCCTGTATAAGGCGATCGCCAAAATCGACAAGAAGGCCGTGATCGATTGCTCCGGCACCAAGCGCTGGGAGTTACCGCGCCGCGTGCAACAGATGGCGACGCAGCACGGCAAGTCGATCTCGACGGCGGCCGCCGAGGAGCTCGTTTCGCGTTCGGGTGAAAACACTCGCATGCTCGATAACGACTTGGCTAAGCTTGCCCAGATGGTCGAGGCGCCCCAGATTGAGCTTGCCGACGTTGAGCGCTGGATTGTACGAACGGCCGAGGTTCAACCCTGGGACTTTCTCAATGCGGTCTCGGCCCGTGACATGCGCCGTTCGCTCGAGCTCTTCAATCTAATGCCCGCCAAGAGCTACGTGTGGACGTACACATTGCTGTGCGGCCGCATTCGCGAGCTTATCGTTGCCAAGGCGCTCGATGCGCGCGGACAGGGTCGTGAGCTGGCCGCAACGCTCAAACTCCAGTCCTGGCAGGTCAAGAATCACCTGACCTGGGCACGTCGCTTTTCGATGGCAGAGCTCGTCGCAGCGCTCGAGGGTGCCGTTGATGTGGAGCTCGCGCTCAAGGGTTCGGCCGATTCTCAGACCGCGCTTTTGCTCTGGATTACGAACATCTTGAGAAAATCGTGATGATACCTGCCTATTTGACAAATTCGTTCTATCCCTTTGAGGGGGAGCGTGCTATAGTAGGCGCTTGCATGACCTCACCGTGTCTCAGAGGTGTCATACATTTTTTGCAAGGAACTCGAAAGGAACTCCAGAAGTGGCAAACATCAAGTCTCAGAAGAAGCGTATCCGCACCAATGAGGCAGCTCGCATGCGTAACAAGGCTGTCAAGTCCGAGCTCAAGACGCTAACCAAGCACGTCCAGTCCGCCGTCGCCGAGGGCGACGCCGAGAAGGCCCAGGCTGCCCTCAAGACCGTCACCAAGCGTCTCGACATGGCTGCCGCAAAGCATGTTATCCACAAGAACCAGGCTTCCAACCGCAAGTCCGGTCTTGCCAAGCTCGTGAACAGCATCAACGCTTAAGTTGTAAATTTCACACCACACAGATTACGCGCATAAATGGAGCCTGTTTTATGGAACAGGCTCCATTTTTTGTACCGCTCGGGTAAGATAGTCCGCATGAATACTTCAATTGACATTTCCCACATCCGCAACTTCTCGATTGTTGCGCACATCGACCATGGCAAGTCCACGATCAGTGACCGTATCCTCGAACTCACCCATACCGTCGACGAACGCGACATGGAGTCGCAGCTGCTCGACACCATGGATATCGAGCGCGAGCGCGGCATCACAATCAAGTCCAATGCCGTTCGCGTGTCCTATGACGCCGACGATGGCGAGACGTATCAGTTCAACCTCATCGATACGCCGGGCCATGTAGACTTTACCTACGAGGTCTCGCGTTCATTGGCCGCTTGCGAGGGCGCGGTGCTCGTCGTTGACGCCACCCAGGGTGTCGAGGCACAGACTGTCTCCAACGCAACGCTTGCTATGAACGCCAACTTGGATATCGTGCCCGCCATCAACAAGATCGACCTGCCCTCGGCCCATCCCGACGAGGTCAAGACCGAGATCGAGGACGACCTGGCGATTCCCGCCGACGATGCCGTATGCGTATCGGGCAAGACCGGCGAGGGCATTCACGATCTGCTGGAGTCCATCGTCTTTTTGATCTCTCCTCCTAAGGGCGATGCAAACGCTCCGCTCAAAGCGCTCATTCTGGATTCGTACTTTGACGAGTATCGCGGTGTGGTGGCCACGGTGCGCGTCTTCGATGGTTCCATCAAAAAGGGCGATACGCTGCGTATGATGCAGGCCGAGGGTGACTTTTTGGTCGACGGCGTGGGCGTCAAGCGTCCTGCCGAGACCCCGGTCGATGCTCTGACGGTCGGCGAGGTGGGCTACGTAGTCACGGGCCTGAAGGACCCCGAGGCCGTTCGCGTGGGCGACACCCTTACCTGGGCGTCGAACCCCTGCCCCGAGCCGCTTCCGGGCTACCGCGAGGCCAAGCCCATGGTCTATACGGGCCTGTTCCCGATCGATAACAAGGATTACGAGAACCTGCGCGACGCACTCGATAAGCTCCACGTTAACGACCCGTCGTTGGTGTGGGAGCCCGAGACGTCCGTGGCGCTCGGCTTTGGCTTCCGCGTGGGCTTCTTGGGCCTGCTGCACATGGAGGTCGTTAAGGAGCGCCTCGAGCGTGAGTTCAACCTTGACCTCATCGCCACGAGTCCTTCGGTCGACTATCACGTGTACAAGACCGATGGCGAGATGGTCGATGTCCGCAGCCCGCAGGATCTGCCCGAGGCTACGCGTATCGAGCGCATTGAGGAGCCCTACCTCAAGGCCAAGATCATCTGTCCGCCCGAGTATACGGGTGCCGTTATGCAGCTTGCCATCGAGCACCGCGGCGTGACGACTGACATGATCCATCTCACGAGCAAATCGGTCGAGATGCGCTTTGATATGCCGCTCGCCGAACTCATCTTGGACTTCTTTGACCAGCTCAAGAGTCGCACCAAGGGTTACGCCTCGTTGGACTACGAGTTCAACGAGTACCGTCCATCCGAGCTTGTGAAGCTCGACATCCTGCTTTCGGGCGACGAGGTGGACGCGCTGTCGTTTATTGTTCACAAGGACAAGGCCTACGGTCTTGCCCGCGGCCTATGCGACAAGCTCAAGGAGATCATTCCGCGCCAGCTGTTCGAGGTGCCCATCCAGGGTGCTATCGGCAACAAGATCATTGCCCGCTCCACCGTCAAGGCGCGTCGCAAGGACGTGCTTGCCAAGTGCTACGGCGGCGATATTTCGCGTAAGCGCAAGCTGCTCGAGAAGCAGAAAGAGGGCAAGAAGCGCATGAAGGCCATCGGCTCGGTCGAGGTCCCGCAGGAGGCGTTTATGGCGATCCTCAAGGTGGACGAGTAGGTCTATGGCGCTTTCCGAATATAGTCAGCGGCTGCTGGGCGCCTATGTCGAGCAGCCGTTCCTTATGGCTCCCATGGCGGGCGTGACCGACCCCGCATACCGCATCATGTGCCGCCGCCGCGGTGCCAACTTTGCCTACAGTGAGATGGTGAGCGTGGCGGGCCTTGCCTATGCCAGCAACAAGACCTGGCGTCTGGTGCTACCTGCCGACGAGGAACAGCAGATTTGCGTGCAGCTCTTTGGCTCCAAGCCCAATCAGTTTGCGAGTGCCGTCGCCGCCGTCGAGGAGCGCGTTGGCGATCGCCTGTCGCTTATCGATATCAATATGGCATGCCCCGCCCGCAAGGTCGTTACTAAGGGCGAGGGCTCGGCGCTTATGCGCACGCCTGACCTGGCGGAGAAGATCGTCGAGGCCACGGTGGGTGCGGCGCACGTGCCCGTGACCGTCAAGATTCGCAAGGGCTTTTATGCCGAGGACCGCAATGCCGCGACATTTGCCCAGATGCTTGAGGGTGCAGGGGCTGCCGCAGTCGCCGTGCATGGTCGTTGCGCCACGCAGCTCTACACGGGCCAGGCCGATTGGTCAGTCGTCGATGAGGTCGCAGATGCCGTCGAGATACCTGTGATCGGTTCGGGCGACGTGTTCTGCGCCGAGGACGCCGCGGAGCATCTGCGCAACTCGGGTGCCAGCGCGGTGTTTATCGCGCGCGGTATCTACGGTAATCCCTGGGTCTTTGGTGATGCTCGAGCCCTTGCGCTCGATGGCGTACCGGTGCCGGTGCGCAGCTCCGTCGAGCGCTTGGACGCCCTGCGTGAACACCTAACGCTGACGCATGAGCTTCTGCCGCTCATGTCGCGTGCCCGCACGTACGCAAGCTGGTACTTAAAAGGCATGCCCCATGCCGCCGCTTGGCGTGCCCATGTGGTGCGCTGTTCCACATACGAGGAGTTTATGGTGCTGGTCGATGAGATCGAGCGCGATGTGGTGGCCTGCGAGGCCGCACTTGCCGCCGGCGAATCGGTGCCCCCTCATCCGCTGGAGGCTTAAGGGTGGCCGTTACCGCGCTGTACGTGCACGTGCCGTTTTGCGCTCAAAAGTGCCGGTACTGCGACTTTGACTCGCGCAGTTTTGCTCCGTGCGACCTGAGCGCTGCGCTCGATGCCTATTTTGAGCAGTTGTACGCGCGCCTCGATGCTTTTGGCAAAGCTGGGGCCCTTGACCAGATCCGCACCGTCTATGTTGGCGGCGGTACGCCGTCGCTGGCGGGGGAGCGCCTGGTGGAGCTGGCGCGGCGTATTCGTGCGTCGTGCGCCCCTGTTGAGTTTACCTGCGAAGCCAATCCTGAGTCGCTGACCGCTGAGCTCGCCACCGCGCTTGCCGAGGCGGGTGTCACGCGCATCTCTCTGGGCGTGCAGACGCTCGATAACACCGAACTGGCTGCTATTGGCCGTATTCACGATGCCGATCGGGCGCTCGCTGCCATCGCGACGGTGAAGGACGCTGGCCTCGATGTGTCGTGCGACCTTATGTGTGGCCTTCCCGGGCAGACGGCGGCGAGTTGGCAGCGCACGCTCGATGGCGTGCTCACGGCGACTCCGCATCATGTGTCGGTCTACCCGCTCACGCTTGAGGAGGGCACACCGCTCTATCGCATGGCGTGCCGTGACGAGTCGCTCGAGCCCGATGAGGATTTCCAGGCCGCATGCATGGACGTTGCGCGCGAGCGGTTGAGTTCGGCGGGCTATCACCCGTATGAGGTGGCGAGCTACGCGCTCGACGGCCATGAGTGCGTCCATAACATTGCTTATTGGACTGGACGGTGCTACCTGGGCCTGGGCCGTTCTGCCGCTGGCATGCTCGATGCCGAGGATTTCGACCGTCTTGCTGGTTTGTTCCCCGGCGTGTCCTCTCGAGGCGATGGGTACCGTGTGCGCTTGGTTCAGCGCGACGATGACGCGACGGCGTTTGAGCCTGAATATCTGTCGCAGCGCGAGGCCGCGGCAGAGGACCTGATGCTTGCTTGTCGCATGACGCGCGGTGTTGCGTCCGACCTGTTGATTCGTGCAGCTTACGTCATCCCAACGGGCGAGCTGGCAGCTGCCTGCGATCGCGCGCTTGAATTGGGTCTTGCTACTTGGGTGCCCGAGACGCTCGGGGTCCATGAGGGACCCTTCAATTCGGCTGACGTCCTCGCGGGCCACGTTCGCGCTCGTCTGGCGCCGACCCACCTGGGCTGGCTCGATGGAAATGTTCTGTTCGAGCTGTTTTGGGATCTAGCTTAGGCCGCTCGGGTAGAATTACCGGAATATATACGCTGCTGTGAGCAGGAGGTTGCCTCGCATGGCGACGATGAACGAAAAAGATTACTACGAGATTCTGGGCGTCTCCAAGGACGCGACCTCGCGTGATATTCAAAAGGCCTTTCAGCAAAAGGCCCGCAAGCTCCATCCGGACGTCAACAAAGAGCCGGATGCCGAGGAAAAGTTTAAAGAGGTTTCCGAGGCCTACGCCGTGCTTTCGGATGAGCAAAAACGTGCGCGCTACGACGCCATGCGTTCTGGCAATCCCTTTGCCGGTGCTCCTACGGCTTCGCCCTATGGTGGCGGCTACGCCGGCAACGCGGGCTATGGCAATCCCTTTGAGGGCGGCTTTCCCTTTGGCGGCGCCTGGGGCCAGCAGCGTCGTGGGCAGGCTGCCTACAATCCCGAGAACGGCGCCAACGTGGTCGTCGATATCAAACTCGACGCCAAGGAGGCCAAGGGCGGTGCCCGCAAGACCGTCCGCTACACGCGCTTCGATACCTGTAGCAACTGCGGCGGTTCGGGTTCTGTCTCCTCCGAGCATGCCCATACCTGCCCGAGCTGCGGTGGCCGCGGCCACATCGACGTCGACCTGTCCTTCCTGTTTGGTGCGGGCACGTTCCAGTCGGTCTGCCCCGAGTGCGGCGGTTCCGGTAAAGTTGTGGCCGACCCCTGCCCTGATTGCGGTGGCAGCGGTCGTACTCGCGTAACCTCCGAGCAGACGATTGAGTTTCCTGCCGGCACGCACGATGGCGACGAGGTCCGCATTAGCGGCATGGGTCATGCTGGCACCAACGGTGCCGCGGGCGGCGACCTGGTCGGCCGTGCCCATGTTGAGGCCGAGCGCTTGGAAGGCAAAGCTCGTACCGGTTTTTACCTGATGGGCATCGTGGCGCCGTTTTTGGTACTCTCGGCCATCTCGGGCGTGTTCTCGGCCTTTGCCGTGATGTGCTTTATTCCGTTTACCATGGGCCTGTTCATGGTGCTTTCGGACGGTGTGCTTCATCGCAGTCTGCTGTGGTGGAAGCGCGGTGCGATGCAGTTTGCCAACGGTTTTGCCAACGGCTTCATGTTCGCGCTCGTGTCGGTTTGGTTCGCGAGCTGCTCGCAACGGGCCATGCTTTCGCCGTACCAAATGCAATAACATCAAACCCTCTGTTTGCGGCCGGCCCAGCTTGGGTATAGGACGCACTGTGACAATAATGAAAGTCGGAAGGATTCGGTCGTGTCGGAAAATAGGGATTACTACGAGGTGCTTGGCGTCGACAGGGATGCCGACGCGCGGACGATTAAGCGCGCGTTTCTAAAGAAGGCCCGTACCGTACACCCGGACGTTTCGGACGACCCCGAGGCCGAGGCCAAGTTCAAGGAGCTCAACGAGGCCTATTCCGTTCTTTCCGATGAGCAGAAGCGTGCTAACTACGACCGTTACGGCACCGCCGACGGCCCTGGTGGTTCGGGTTACGTCGATATCAACGATATCTTTGGTGGCATGGGCATGGACGACTTGTTCTCGTCGTTCTTTGGCGGCGGTGCCGGCGGTGGCGCCCGCAGCCGTCGTGAGCGTCGTCGCGGACGTGACATGGCCATCTCGCTTTCGGTGACGCTCGAGGAGGCGGCGCTTGGCTGCAAAAAGACGATCAGCTATGACCGCCTTGCTCCTTGCGAGGACTGCAATGGCACCGGTAGGGCAGAGGGCGCACAGGAAAAGCAGTGCGGCCGCTGCCACGGTACGGGCTACGTCACGACGGTTCAGCGTTCGTTCCTGGGCCAGGTTCAGTCTTCCTCGCCTTGCCCCGACTGCCATGGCGAGGGCACGGTTATCGACCATCCCTGCGAGACCTGCGACGGTCAGGGCCGCACGCCTTCGCACGAAAAGACCGACATCGATATTCCCGCCGGCGTTTCGACCGGTCGCCAGCTGCGCGTGAGCGGCTTTGGCGAGGCCGGCCTTCGCGGCGACCCCTCGGGCGACCTGATTGTCAACGTGCGTGTTGCCGACCATGAGCGCTTTAAGCGCAACGGTGACGACCTGTACCTGGTGAGCGATATCTCGATTGCGCAGGCTGCGCTCGGCTGCGAGATCGAGGTCGAGGGCATTATGCCCGACGAGGTCGTTAAGGTGACGGTTCCCGCCGGCGCCCAGTACGGCGACACCGTGAGCGTTAATAATTACGGCATGCCGCGCATTGGCGGTGGCGGTTCGCGTGGCCGCCTGATCGTGCAACTGCGCGTGGTCGTTCCCACCAATCTTTCCAATAAGCAACGCGAACTGCTCCGTGCTTTTGCCGATGCGATGGGCGATGACGTCGTTTCTGGTAAGAAGTCGGTGACCGACCGTATCAAGAGTGCCCTCGACGATATCCTCGATTAAGGAGCCCGCGTGCTCGCACCCCATATTTCCGTTGTCAACCTCGGCTGCCGTGTCAACCGGGTTGAGTCTGACCGTATCACTGCCGATCTTATGCGCCTGGGCTTTGCTATTGTGGAGCCCCAGGATGCAGAGCTGATCGTCATTAACACCTGTGCTGTTACGGGCGAGGCCGAGGCCAAGACCCGTAAGGCCGTCCGCCATGCGCTGGCCTATCCAAACGAGCCCTATGTGGTCGTGACCGGATGCGTGGTTAATTTGCATCCCGAGGAGCTGCTGGAGCTTTCGGATCGCGTGATCGCCGAGCCGTCCAAGATCGATGTCGCCGAACGTGTCTGCGAGGTGCTGGGCGTTGAGTCCGATAGCGTTCCCGCCTGCAGCGATGGCGAGGTGGTCGATGTGCTCGGTCGCTCTCGCCTGGGCGTGAAGATTCAGGACGGCTGCAACCATCGCTGCACCTATTGCATTGTGTGGAAGGCACGCGGCCCCGAGCGCTCCGTGCCCGTCGAGTCCGTGCTCGAGCAAGTTCGCGAGGCCCAGGAGGCCGGCGTGCCCGAGGTGGTGCTGACCGGTGTGAACCTGGGTGCCTACGATGGCAAGAGCGCGACCGACGAGCATGTCGAAATCGATGAGCTGCTTGAGGCCATCATGGAGCGCACGTCTATTCCGCATGTGCGCATTTCCTCGGTCGAGCCCATGGATATCTCTGAGCGCCTGCTTAAGGTGATGGCGCGCTATCCGCAGCGTATCGCCCCGTTTTTGCACCTGCCCGTGCAGTCCGGCTGCACGGCGACCCTGCATCGCATGGGCCGTCCCTATAGCGCCGAGGCCTTTGAGGACACGGTGCGTATGATTCGCGCCAACTTGCCCCAGGCGTCTCTTTCGTGCGATGTCATCGTCGGTTTTCCCGGTGAGACGGACGAGGAGTTCGAGGAGTCGCTGGCGCTGTGCCGTCGTGTGGGTTTCTCGCGTATGCACGTGTTCCGCTATAGCAAGCGTCCCGGTACCTTTGCTGCCGATATGCCCGACCAGGTGCCGCCCGAGGTTATGGCCGAGCGCAGCCGTCGTATGCGAGCCGTGGCGCAGGAACTCGCCATTGCCGACGCTCGTCGTCGCGTGGGCACCGTCGAGCGTGCCGTCCTCGAGTACGGCGACAACCTGACGCTCGGCTCGTTCCATCATGCCCGTCTTGACGATACCTGTGGACTCACAGCCCCGTGCCTGCTCGATGTTGCTATCATCGGAGTCGATGATTCCGGCTTGGTCCATGCGCGCAGGGAGGTTCATGGAAGCCTCGAAGATTAGACTTACCGTTCCCGAGGGTATCGACCCCTCGCGCGTTTTGGGCGCCGGCGACGGCGTCCTTCGTGCACTCGAGAACTTGGTTCGCGCCCATGTGGTCGCCCGTGGCGATAGCATCGCCGTGAGCGGTGACCCGGATGAGGTCGAACTCGTGGCGCGCTTTTTCGAGCACGCTTTTCGCGAGGCGGCCGCCGGGCGCACGCTGTCTGCCGACGATGTCTCTCGCTGCCTGGCCGTCTTGCGCGACGGTGAGCACGAGGCTACGTCGCTTCGCGATGACGTGCTGCTTTCGTATCGCGGCCGCGTCATTCGCCCCAAGACGCTCGGGCAAAAGCGCTATGTGGATGCCATCCGCTCGCATACCATCACGTTTGGCTTGGGTCCTGCCGGTACCGGTAAGACCTATCTGGCTATGGCGCTCGCCGTTGCCGCGCTCAAGCGTCACGAGGTGGGCCGTCTGATCTTGACGCGTCCGGTTGTCGAGGCGGGGGAGAATCTGGGGTTTTTGCCCGGCACCCTCGAGGAAAAGATCGATCCCTACATGCGTCCGCTTTACGACGCCCTTTTTGACATGATGGATCGCGAGCGCACCGATGACCTTATGGAGCGCGGCGTGATCGAGATCGCCCCGCTTGCCTACATGCGCGGCCGCACGCTGAGTGATGCCTTCGTGGTGCTCGACGAGGCGCAAAATACCACGCCCGAGCAGATGAAGATGTTCCTGACGCGCCTGGGATTCAACTCCAAGTTCGTGATTACCGGCGACCTGAGCCAGCGTGACCTGGTGGGTCGTCGTGGTGGTTTGGCGGATGTCGAGAAGATTTTGGGCCGTGTCGATGATGTCGCATTTTCGCACCTCGAGCGTGCCGACGTGGTGCGCCATGCCCTGGTGGGTCGTATCGTCGAGGCATACGATACTTATGATGATGTGCGCGAGAAACGCGTACGTGACCGAAAGGAGTCCCGTTGAGTGTATTGATCAGCAACGATGCCGAGCTCGATACGCTGCTCGACGCGCAGGAGGTGGAGCACATCTGCGAGGTTGTGCTTGCCGCCGAGGGCGTTGAGCGTGAAGTCGAGATTTCCCTTTCGTATGTCGACGAGGACGAGATGCATGAGCTCAACCACGAGTGGCGCGGTATCGACCGCACCACCGATGTGCTCTCGTTTGAATGCGACTCGGCCTTTGACGAGGATATTCCCGCCGACGAGACGCTCGAGCTCGGCGATATCATCTTGGCCCCGCAGGTTATTGCCCGTCAGGCCCCCGGTTTTGGCAATAGCCCCGCTGACGAGTGTCGTCTGATGCTCGTACACGGCATGCTGCACCTGCTGGGCTATGACCATATCGAGGACGACGAGGCCGAGGTCATGGAGGCCCGCGAGGACGCCATCCTGCGCGATCTGGCGCTCGAGCGCGGCGAGGACCCCAAGCTAGTCCACGTCGGCCCCATCACCAACCACGCCCACGACTAGGAGCCGTCTATGATTCCCGGATCGAACAAGGACCATCCGTCCTTCTTAAAGTCGTTTTCCTACGCCATGGAGGGCTTCGTCACCGCCGTCAAGACCGAGCGCAACATTAAGGTCATGCTCGTGGCGGGCGTGTGCACCGTCATTGCCGGCTGTATCGTGGGCCTCGACATTGCCGAGTGGGCCACGATTATCATCTGTTGTGGCCTGGTGATTCACGGGGAGCTGTGTAACACCGCTATGGAGTCTATCGTCGACCTGGCGACCCAGGAGCTCCATCCGCTGGCCAAGCGTGCGAAGGACATCGCCGCCGCCTCTGTATACATTCTTTCCATCACCGCCGCGATTGTGGGCGTGCTGGTATTTGCCCACGCGCTCGGCTTTATTTAGAAAGGGATTCCCATGTCCGACAATATGCTGCCTACCGATGAGATCCTGGACGACGAGACTTTGGACGCGGTGGATACCGAGGGGCTCGAGGATGTCGAGGAGTTCGACCCGTTTGAGGGCATGAGCGATGAGGAGCTCGACGCCCTGTGCGACGAGGACGACAACCTCGCGGGCTTTGGCGACGTTGAGCCTGGTTTCCGCAGCGGCTTCGTGGCCCTGGTCGGACGCCCCAACGCAGGCAAGTCCACATTGCTTAATGCCTGCTATGGCAAAAAGGTCGCCATCACCTCGCCGGTGGCCCAGACGACCCGTCGCCGCATGCGCGCCGTCGTCAACCGTCCCGGCTACCAGCTGGTCTTTGTCGATACCCCGGGTATTCATAAGCCCAAGGACGGTCTGGGATCCGAGCTCAACAAGAGCGCACTGTTCGAGCTGAACGATGTCGATGTCGTCGCGTTTTTGATTGATGCCACCAAACCGATCGGCAGGGGAGACGCTTGGGTTGCCGAGCGCGTCAGATGCGCCCGTTCCAAGAAGGTCCTCGTGCTCACTAAGGCCGATGAGGCCGACCCCGCACAGGTCATGGAGCAGCTTAAGGCCGCCCACGAGCTCATGGAATATGACGACGAGATTGTGACGTCGTCGGTCAAGAACTTCAACGTCGATGCCTTTATCGATACCGTTTCGCACTTTTTGCCCGAGGGTCCGCGTTGGTTCCCCGAGGACATGGGTACCGACGCTTCCGACGAGACCCTTGTGGCCGAGTTTGTGCGCGAGAAGGTTCTGCGCCGCACCCGTGACGAGATCCCGCACTCCGTGGGCGTGATCTGCGATGCGCTCGAGCAGACCAAGAAGGTGCTGCGCGTGCATGCCACCATTTACGTTGAGCGTGAGGGCCAGAAGGGCATCATCATCGGCAAGGGCGGCGAGATGATCAAGCATATCGGTATCGACGCCCGTCGCGATCTTGAGCGCATCTTTGGCACCCAGGTCTTTTTGGAGCTGGACGTGAAGGTCAAGGCCGGCTGGCGCGACGACGAAGCGCAGATTCGCCGCTTTGGCTACAACGCCGAGGACTAAGGGCGCGCAGCGCTCATGGCAGGCTCACGGACATATCGCACAAAGGTACTCGTCCTCGATAAGACCAAGCTCAAAGAGACCGACCTGATCCTGACGATGCTTGACGAGCGGGGTCGGCAGGTTCGTGCCGTGGCAAAGGGTGCGCGTAAGCCCGGCGGGCGGTTGGCGGCACGCTGCGAGCTGTTCTGTACCGTCGATATGCTGCTCGCACATGGACGGTCGCTCGACGTGGTTTCTCAGGCCGAGCTTATGGAAGCGCCGCTCGGCGCCGCGCCCGATTACGAGACGACTTGCGCCGCAAGCGCGATTGCCGAGGTCGCGCGCGTGTGCTCGTTCGAGGACGCCGAGGACCCGTTTACCTTTGCCATCACGCAGCGGGCGCTCACGCTTGTCGGCAGCGGGCTCGACTCGGCGCATATGGACCTGCTCGTGGCGGCCTTTGTCTTTAAACTGCTGTCGCACGTTGGCTATCGCCCCGATTTTTCGGCCTGCGTGCTGTGCGGAGACCCCATGTTGTCGTATTTTTCGCCCCAGGCGGGCGGTCTCATGTGCGGGTCGTGCGCTTCGAGCGTTCCGGGTGCCGAGCTGGTGTCGACCGGTGAGGTCGCTTGGCTGCGCGCCCTCATGTTCATGACCTTCGATGCACTCATGGCCGAGAGGATCGACCCCCATACCGCAGCCTTTTTGCTGGGGCTTTCGCATGTGTGGGCTGCGACGCACACCGATCAGCGCCTCCGTGCGATGGAATTCATGTTGGGTCGGTGATGATGCGCAGGCGCGGGCTGCTTGTGGTAACATACCGACCTGTTGGTACCTCGACCTTGGTTGCTCGCTCCACCGGCGGCTTCCCAGTTCGAGGCGAATCGAGTCGCCCGTTGGCGACGTAAAACGAAAGGTGAAACAATGACTGTTTCCAAAGAGCGCAAGGCGGAGCTGACTGCCCAGTTCGGTAACACCCCGGTCGACACCGGCAACCCCAAGGTTCAGGTCGCCATCCTGACCGAGCGCATCAAGGAGCTGACCGAGCACATGAAGTCCCACCAGAAGGACTTCCACACCCGTCGTGGCCTGCTCATGCTCGTCGGCCGTCGTCGTCGTCTTCTCTCCTACATCAAGAAGAGCGACATCGTCGAGTACCGTGAGCTCATCAAGGCTCTGGGCATCCGCGACAACATCCAGTAAGGATTTGTACATGCTAAGAGCGTCCTGCGCAGCGGGGCGCTCTTTTTGTGTAAGGGCGTGAACAATCACGCTCTGAAGCGTGGCGGGGGCAGGGGGCTCGCGTCACATGAGAAGCCCGCAGACAAGGGGTCTGCGGGGTAAAGGAGAACAATGACACTCGTATCCAAGACCTTTGAGCTGTACGGCAAGACCTACACCTTTGAGTCGGGCGAGCTTGCCAAGCAGGCCACCGGCGCGTGCCTGGTCAAGCAGGGCGACACCACGATGCTCGACACCGTGGTCGTCTCCAAGGAGCGCAAGAACTACGACTTCTTCCCGCTGACCGTCGACTTCAACGAGAAGATGTACGCCGCCGGCCGCATCCCGGGTGGTTACCTCAAGCGCGAAGGCCGTCCCAGCGAGAAGGCCACGCTCACCGCGCGCATGATCGACCGCCCGATCCGCCCGAGCTTCCCGGACGGCTTCCGTAACGAGGTGCACATCGTCGCTACCTCACTCGTCGCTGACCAGGTCAACCCCTTCGACGTCATCAACGTCATGGGCGCCTCCTTGGCCATGACGCTCGGCGGCGTGCCCTTCGAGGGCCCGCTTGCCTGCGTGCGCATCGGCCGCAACGTGGAGACCGGCGAGTTTATCGTCAACCCCACCTATGAGGAGCGCGAGAACTCCGATCTGGACCTGGAGCTGGGCGGCTCTGCCGACTTCATCTCGATGGTCGAGGCCGGCGCCGAGGAGATCTCCGAGGACGACATGCTCGCCGCTATGAAGTTTGGCCAGGAGGCCCTTGCTGCCTTCTGTCAGGCTCAGGACGAGTTCGTCGCCGAGTGGGAGCAGGTCAACGGCGCCATCGTCAAGAAGGAGTACCCGCTCGACCAGCCCGTCGAGGAGGTCCAGGAGCGCATCTTCGCCCACTACGACGAGATGGCAGCCGCCCTTCGCGACGCCGACAAGCTCTCCCGTATCGGTAAGGTCGAGGCTCTGAAGGAGTCCATCCGTGCCGAGTTCACCGAGGAGGAGCAGGCCGCTTGGGAGCGCGAGATCCCCGTGGCGCTCAAGAAGCTCGAGAAGAAGGCCATGCGCACCATGGTCGTCGAGACCGGCGAGCGCGTCGACGGCCGTGCCGCCGACGAGATCCGTCCCATCATGGTGAAGGACAACTACCTGCCGCTCGTTCACGGCTCTGGTCTGTTCCAGCGTGGCCAGACCCAGGTGCTTTCCGTCCTGTCGCTTGGTATGCTCAACGAGGGCCAGCGTCTGGATACCATCGAGCCCACCGAGGGCAAGCGCTACATGCACCACTACAACTTCCCGCCGTTCTGCACCGGCGAGACCGGCCGCATGGGCAGCCCCAAGCGCCGCGAGATCGGTCACGGCAACCTGGCTGAGCGCGCTCTGCTTCCGGTGCTTCCCGACGAGAACGAGTTCCCCTACGCCATCCGCGTCGTCTCCGAGGTCATGGAGTCCAACGGCTCCTCTTCGATGGCTTCGACTTGCGGCTCCACGCTCGCCCTTATGGACGGCGGCGTGCCCATTAAGCGCCCGGTCTCCGGTATCGCCATGGGCCTGATCCAGGAGGAGGGCAAGACCGTGGTTCTGTCCGACATCCAGGGTCTCGAGGACTTCCTGGGCGACATGGACTTTAAGGTCACCGGCACCACCGAGGGCATCACCGCCCTGCAGATGGACAACAAGGCCACCGGCCTCACCTTCGACATCCTGGCCCGCGCTCTGCAGCAGGCCAAGGAGGGTCGCGCCTTCATCCTGCAGAAGATGCTCGATGTGATTCCCGAGCCGCGCCACACCACGCGCAGCACCGCCCCGCGTATCGTCTCCATCCAGGTTCCGACCGACAAGATCCGCGACGTCATCGGTTCCGGCGGTAAGGTTATCCGCGGCATCCAGGACGAGACCGGCGCCTCGGTCGACATCCAGGAGGATGGTACCGTCTTTGTCGGCGGCACCGGCGAGTCCGTCGACCAGGCCGTCGAGCGTATCAAGCTCATCATCAAGGTTCCCGAGCCGGGCGAGGAGTACACCGGTCGCGTGGTCTCCATCCAGCCCTTTGGCGCCTTCGTTAACCTGCTGCCCGGCAAGGATGGCCTGCTGCACATCTCCCGCGTCGCCAAGGGCCGTGTGGAGAAGGTCGAGGACGTCCTCAACGTCGGCGACGAGGTCAAGGTCGTCGTCATTGAGGTCGACGATCGTGGCAAGATCTCGCTCGATCGTCTTGACAAGCCCGAGGCCCCGGCTCGCGCCGAGGGTGCCTCCGAGGGCGACGGCGAGCACTTCCAGCGCCGTGAGCGTCCGCGTCGCGAGCGCTCCGAGCGCAGTGATCGCCCGCGCCGTCCCGGCGACAACGGAGGCCGCAAGCCCCGCCGTCACCACGACGCCGAGTAACAGCTACACATAAGCAGCTCAACAAGGGCGACTCCTAAGGGGGGTCGCCCTTTTGCTATTCCCGGTGGGGTCCGCGGGTAAAGTTTCCTGCTCTACAGTCCTGCTCGCACGGAGAGCACATTAAGTGCTCTCCGGCTCGTGCGGAACTCGCGATAAACTTTACCCGCGGCCCCCGCCGGGAATAGCAAAAGGGCTGGTGGGTGCTGCTTGCGATTTTGTCAGATTGTCTATTCAGTTTTCTTATTCTCTGAATTGTCGATAGCCGTGCTCTTGGCATCTTCCCAGATAAAACCGCCCAAAATAAACCTGTTCCTTTTTGGCAGGTCTGGGGCCATCGGGGGCCGGGGCGGGTTAAGTTTGTCGCGAGTTCCGCACGCAAAGGAAAGCACTTAATGTGCTTTCC